>CAJUNS010000005.1 GCA_910587995.1 uncultured Oscillospiraceae bacterium
CCATTCGTTAGTTTAAGTATACCATACTTGTCTAACAAATGGGGGGCAGTTCAAACCGGCGGTCCTTTTATTTGGGGAATAGGCGGCTGCGGCGGAGATTTCCATTTCTCCCAGAAAAAGGAAAAAGACCGCGCACCATACGCGCTCCCAGCCAAAAAACAAAAGCCCGCCCCCTTTGCCCACTCCCGTTAAGCGGGCAAAGGGTTTGGAAGGTTCTTAGGAAACTTTTTTCCAAAATTTTTCTAAGCCGCCGGAGGCCCATGTTGGGGAGTGTCCGTTTCGGAGAGGTTTTCGTGTTCCCCCGCCCTACGGGCGGGGGAACACAGACGATTATCTCTGTGGTTGGGACACTTCCCAATGTTGCGCAATGCTTGACTTGATGCACCATCTATGGTATTCTTATACTATATGCCGGTTTGTTCCGGCAAAATTTGCGTTGACAAAAGGATGGATCAAAATTGAAAAATTTCCTGCGATGCTTCCTCTTCCCCGCGGCTCTGGCCCTGCTGGTCTCCCTTTCCGCCTGCGGCGGCAAGGAGAGCTCCTCCTCGGAGCCTACTCCCAGCCCTTCACCTGTGCCCAGCGCCTCGCCATCGGCTTCACCCACAGCAGCGCCCAGCGCCTCCCCCACGGCCAAACCCACCCAAAAGCCGGAGTCAAAACCGGAATCCTCCGCTTCGGAGTCTCAGCAGGAGCCCGAGAGCCCGGAGGAGGAGCCGGAGTATTCCGAGCCCGATCCTGTGGAAGAGCCCGACAGCCAGCCGGAGCCTGAACCCACTCCCGAACCGGAGCCCGAGCCGGAAGAGCCCCAGGCAAATCCCTCGGACTTTATTAACCAGGACGTCAGCGCCCTGTACGCGGTCTTCGGCCAGCCCAACGGCGCCGACTATGGCCCCAGCTGCCTGGGCAGCGGCGAGGATGGCGTGCTCTATTATGACAGCTTCACGGTGTATACCTACAAGGATGAAAGCGGCGAACGCATTCTGGACGTAGGGTAAGGCTATGGTATTCAGCTCCCCGGCCTTTTTGTTTGTTTTTCTGCCCGCCGCCTTTTTGCTGGAGCGGCTGGTGCCCAGCGTGAAGGGAAAAAACTTTTTCCTCACCCTGGCAAGCCTGCTCTTTTACGCTGTGGGCGAGCCCCTCTATGTGCTGCTGCTTTTGGCCTCGGTTTTGCTTAACTATGGGGCCGGCCGCCTGCTGACGGTTCCGCGCCTGCCTCAAAAGCTGGTGCTGGGGCTGGCGGTGGCCTTAAACCTAGGCCTGCTCTCGGTGTTCAAGTACGCCGGTTTTGCCGTGGACGCCATGAACCGGCTGCTGGGGCTTTCTCTGCCTCTGCCGGGCATTGCGCTGCCCATTGGCATCTCCTTTTTCACCTTCCAGGGCCTCTCCTATGTGGTGGACGTGTACCGGGACCGGTCCATGGTGAGCCGCAGCCTTTGGAAGCTGGCGCTGTATATCTCCTTCTTCCCCCAGCTGATCGCCGGGCCCATTGTGAAGTATCACGATGTGAGCCTGCAAATCGACAGCCGGGCGGCCAGCCCCGCCCTGACCGCCGCGGGCGTGCGCCGGTTTATTCTGGGCCTCTCAAAAAAACTGCTGCTTTCCAACACGGTGGGCCAAATGGCAGACTTGGTGTTTACCGCTCCGGCGGCCCAGCTGGACGCCCGCTCCGCTTGGCTGGGGGCGCTGTGCTACATGCTTCAAATTTACTTCGACTTTTCCGGCTATTCCGATATGGCCATTGGGCTGGGGAAAATGTTTGGCTTCCACTTTTTGGAAAACTTCCAATACCCTTATGTCAGCGCCAGCATCAAGGAATTTTGGCGGCGCTGGCACATCTCCCTGTCCAGCTGGTTCCGGGACTACCTCTACATCCCCCTGGGCGGCAACCGCAAGGGAAAGCTGCGCACAGAGCTGAACAAGTGTCTGGTGTTTTTCTGCACCGGCCTCTGGCACGGGGCCTCCTGGAACTTTGTGCTGTGGGGGCTTTGGCACGGCGCCTTCATTATTTTGGAGGATCTGACCCCTGCCAAGCGCCGCCCGCCTAAGCCTCTGGCCCATCTTATCACACTGCTGGCCGTGCTGCTGGGCTTCGTGCTCTTCCGGGCGGACACCCTGCCCATTGCCGGAATGCTCTATGGGAAGATGTTCACAGGCTTTACGGCCACGGTCCAAAGCCAGGCCCTGCTGCGGGCCATGCTGACCCCCTATAATCTGTTTATTTTGGCGCTTTGCCTGGTCTTTTCCCTGCCCATTCTGCCCCGGCTGCGGGCTTGGGCTCAAAAGGGGCAGCTGCTGCGGGCTGGCTCCTATGTGGCGGCGGGGGTACTGTTTTTGCTGTGCGTGATGAATCTGGCCGGAAGCCAGTTCAATCCCTTTATCTATTTTCGATTCTAAAAAACGCATAACCGCCCTGCCACAAGCAAAGCTATAGTAAACGCACTTGAAAATCGGTAAATACCTCTTTTGAACTGCGTTAACTGTAAAACCGGACGCCCACTAACCGAAAAGAAAAAGCCCCGGCGTGGAGCGTCTTCTTTCGAAGACCTTCCTAAGCTGCCGGAGGCATGTTACTGCTTTCAATATCCTAAACTATATACGCAAAGGAGAAAATAAACCCATGAGCGAAAATTGCACCCACGACTGCTCCACCTGCGGGGCGGACTGCCCCTCCCGCCAGGAGGGAGCCAACGGCGCGCCTGAAAGCATGCTGGAAAAACTGAATGATTTCAGCGCGGTCAAAAAAGTGATTGGCGTTGTCAGCGGCAAGGGGGGCGTGGGCAAATCCCTGGTCACCTCTCTGCTGGCCACCAGCCTGCGCCGCCGGGAGGATTCCGTGGCTATTCTGGACGCGGACATTACCGGTCCCAGCATCCCCAAATGCTTTGGCCTTAAAGGCATGGCCACGGCCGATGAGAAGGGCATCTACCCCCGGGAGACAAAGACCGGCATCAAAGTAATGAGCATCAACCTGCTGCTGGACGAGGAGACCGCCCCTGTGGTGTGGCGCGGCCCGGTCATCGCCGGGGCCATTAAGCAGTTCTGGGGCGATGTGGTTTGGGGCGATGTGGACTATATGTTTGTGGATATGCCTCCCGGTACCGGTGATGTGCCCCTGACGGTGTTTCAGTCCCTGCCTGTGGATGGGCTGATCATTGTCACCTCGCCCCAGGAGCTGGTGGGGATGATCGTCTCCAAGGCCGTGGAGATGGCCAAGCTGATGGAGGTTCCCGTGCTGGGGCTGGTGGAGAACATGAGCTACTTTAAGTGCCCGGACTGCGGCAAGGAGCTGCGGGTTTTTGGGGAAAGCCACCTGGACGAAGTCGCCGCCAAGTACAGCCTGCCGGTGCTGGCCCGCCTGCCCATGGATCCCACCCTGGCCTCCGCCTGCGACCGGGGTGTCATCGAGCTCTTCGAGGGCGATTGGCTGGAATCTACCGCCGATTTGATCGAGGGCCTGGAATAAGGGAAATAGAGAAATCCCCCCAAACTTGGGGGGATTCTTTTCTGCTATTCTGCAGCCTGGGCGATATCTGTTCAGGCAGGCCCCCTCCCGGTGCGGCTGCTGTCAAGGCCTCTCAAGCGTCAAGCTTCCACTTCAGCACCTCGCCGGTTTGGGCGTCGATTTCACATTCGTACTCGGACCAGCCATTGCGCAGCTCGATTTCATAAATCAGCCGCCCATCCTCCCGCTCCAGTTCGCACTTGACTACCACGCTGCCACTGGGCGCCTTGGCCAAAGCGGCCTCTTGAGCCTGGGCCGCTGTAAGGCTGGCGCCTGGGGCTGGGGTGTTTTCAGGCCCCAGCTGGCGGTGGGAATAGGACCGGATGGCCCCTGTGGTCACATCCACATCGTACTCATAGGCCATATCTCCATAGACGAATTCAATCTCATACTCGTTGTCCTCTCTGTCCAGCTGGGACTTAGTGAAGGTTACATCATTCGCAGCCAGCCCCGCATGATCCAGGGCAATTTTCTTGGCGCTCTCTAAGGTGAGCGTCAGGTCTGGCCCAGTGGTAGGACCAGGCTGGTACACATTACTTACGCTGAAGCCGTTGATGCCGCCCAGGGCGTCCACATGGACCTCATACTTTTTGCCGCCGCAGAGGAACTCCACCTCATACTCCCGGTCTTCCACGTCCAGCTCGGCCGTGGCCAGAGACATTTCACCCTGAGCCCCGTTCTCCATGGCGTACTGCTTGGCGTTCCGGATGGCCTGAGCCTCGGTGATCATCCCACCTCCCCAGGGTGCGTCCACCAGCGGGCCCGGGTCCGTGGGCTGGGGCTCAAACGAAGGGTCCGGGGCGGGTGCGGCTTCCGCCGTCACCTTGGCGGTGCGGGTGGCGGCGTCATAGTCCACCTGCATGCCCGCCGCCTCGCACAGGGCCCGAATGGGCGCGTAGGTAGTGCCCTCATAGGTAAAAACCGGCACCGGGCGGCCATTTGCGTCCTTGGGGGTGAATGCCTGGCCATTAAACTCCACATTGATGCTGTCGTTAATGGTGATGTTCCGGTTGGCCCCCCAAACCTGAAGGCCGATTCCAGCCGCCAACAGGCAGCAGAGAAAACCGCTAAGAAAACCCACATAAAACTTTTTGTGCTTCATTTTGTTCCCTCCTAAGTTTATTCTTAATAGAAAGCTTCTTGGGGAGACGAAGAGAGGGGGCTTTAAAGGTCCTTTTGGAAAGCATAGGAGATCCCCCTGCCGCCTTTGTAACCTCTCCTGCCGCGCGCGGCGCTTATGGAATGGCTGGCACGTTCAGCAGCGCCTCAAAGGCCAGCCGCTCCGCCCCGTCCTCCAAATGGATAACGCCCCGGTAGGAAAAGCCATTCTTTTCCATTACCCGCCGCATGGGCTGGTTGTCCCGGTGGGTGTCGCCCCGCAGGATGAACACGCCCCGCTGGACCGCCTGGCGCTTCAATTCATCGAAGAACAGCCCTGCCGCCCCCCGGCCCTTCACCTGGTTCGATACCGCCACCCGGTGCAGGTAGCCGTAATCTCCCTGGCCCTGCCAGTTTCCTTGCTCTATCACCCGGTAGGTGGGCTCTTCCCCAAAGGCGATGCAGGCTGTTCCCAGAACCTGCCCGGCCTCTTCCAGCACATAGGCTGTGCCCGCCGCCACGTCCCGGGCCGCGTCCTCCCTGTTGGGGTAGCCATCCTGCCACTGGTCCACCCCAGCGGCCTTTAGGGCCGCACGGGCTTGGTCAAACAACGCCGCCATGGCTTCCACATCTGCGGCGCCGGCCTTTCGCAGCTTCATATTTCAGATCGCCTCCAATTGCAGCTCGCCCCCGGCCGCGGTCAGTGCCACGCCGGAGACCGCCCCCTCGCCCCGCTCCACCAGCAGGGAGGCAATGCGGTCCTCCACCTCCCGGCGGATGTGATTGCGCAGGTCCCGGGCCCCGGACTTGCCGCCCAAGGACTTCTCCGCCAACAAGGCGCAGGCCTCGCCGGTGTAGCGGAACCCGATCCCCTTTTCTTCCAGGGACTCCACATATTCGTCCAGCATCAGCTGGGCAATGGCCCGGTAATCGGCCTCGTCCAGGGGGCGGAAGACGACAATTTCATCAATGCGGCTTAAAAATTCCGGCCGCAGGAAATCGCTTAGGGCTTTCATCACCTTTTCCCGGCTCAGGTCCCCGGTGGACTTGGCAAAGCCCAGGGCCCCCTCCTTCCGGTCGCTGCCCGCGTTGGAGGTCATGACGATCACCGTGTTTTCAAAGCTCACGGAACGCCCATGGGCATCGGTGATGCGGCCCTCGTCCAGAATTTGCAGCAAAATATTCATCACATCCGGGTGGGCCTTCTCGATCTCATCAAACAACAGCACCGAGTAGGGCCGGCGGCGCACCTTTTCCGTCAGCTGGCCGGCCTCGTCGTAGCCAATGTAGCCCGGCGGGGAGCCGATGATTTTGGACACGGAGTGCTTCTCCATAAACTCCGACATGTCCAGCCGGATAAGGGTCTCCGGGGTGTCGAACAGCTCTTGAGAGAGCACCCGCACCAGCTCGGTTTTGCCCGTGCCCGTGGGGCCCACAAAGATGAAGGAGGCCGGCCTGCGCCGGGGGCTTACCTGCACCCGGCTGCGGCGCACAGCGGCGGAAACCGCCTTGACCGCCTCGTCCTGGCCGATGATCTTTTGCGACAGAACCGTTTCCAGCCCAGCCAGCTTTTGCAGGTCTCCCGACTCGATTTTAGCCGCCGGAATGCCCGTCCACAGCTCAATGACATAGGCCAGGTCCCGCTCTTCCACCGGGGCGAAGACGCCCTGGCCCCGCAGGCGGTCCAGACCCTCCTCCAAGGTGGCGATGCGGTAATGGGTCTTTGCCAGCTCTTCATAGTCCACGGAGACCAAACTGGGGTTGGAGAGGTCCTGTTCCCGCACCCGCTCCCGGTTCAGGCTCGTCTCCATCTCGTCATATTCTTCCAGGCGCTTGTTCCGCAGGGCGGCGCAGGCGCAGGCCTCGTCCAGCAGGTCAATGGCCTTGTCGGGCAGGCAGCGGTCGTTGATGTACCGCTCGGCCAGCACCACCATGCGCCGGGCCATCTCCGGCGAAACCGTAACCCGGTGGTACTCTTCATAGTAGCCCTTGATGCCCAAAATCACCTCTACCGCGTCCTCAATGGAGGGCTCGCTGACGGTGATGGGCTGGAAGCGGCGCTCCAGGGCCGCGTCTTTTTCAATGTATTTCCGGTACTCGTTAAAGGTGGTGGCGCCAATCACCTGAATCTCTCCCCGAGACAGGGCGGGCTTCAGAATGTTGGCGGCGCTCATGCTGCCCTCCGCGTCGCCAGAGCCCACCAGGTTGTGGACCTCGTCGATGAAGAGAATCACATTGCCATCCGCCTTCACCTCATCGATGAGCCCCTTGATGCGGCTCTCAAACTGGCCCCGGAACTGCGTGCCTGCCACCAAAGCGGTCAGGTCCAGCAGCTGAATCTCCTTTTCCCGCAGCTTGGCGGGCACATCGCCCCGCACAATGCGCTGGGCCAAGCCCTCGGCCACGGCGGTTTTGCCCACGCCGGGTTCGCCGATCAGGCAGGGATTGTTCTTGGTCCGGCGGGAGAGGATCTGGATAGCCCGCTGAATCTCCTTCTCCCGGCCCACAATGTTGTCCAGCTCTCCCCGCCGGGCCCGTCCGGTCAGGTCGGTGCAGAAGTTCTGGATGTGCTTGCGCTTCTTTTTGTGAGGGTTTTCCCGGCGCTCCCGGACGTTCTGGCCCTGGTAGCCGCCACTTTGGCCCCCCAGCATCATGCCGTTGGGCAAAGTGGCCGCCCCGCCAGGGGAGAAAAGCCCAGCGGCCTCTTCCCCAGCCTCCTGGGCGTCCATCTGCATCATCTGGGTCATCTGCTCCGTGGCTTCTTGAAACTCCTCCTCGGTCATGCCGGTCTGGCGCTTGAGGGTGTCAATCATATTATCCATCAGGTCGTTCACGGGCTTGATTCCCAGCTCTTTGGCGCATACAAAGCAATAGCCCTTTATATCCTTGCTGTCGGCCGTTTGGGAAACAAACACCGTGGCGGGCCGCTTGTGGCATCTGGTACACAGCATCATCATAAATATCCTCCCTATTCGCCAGCCGCGGGGGCCGGTCCAACTATCCTGAGAAGGGGAACACGGGCAATCCCGCGTTCCCCTGGAACCTACCGCAGCCGTTCTGGCATTCCGCCAATATTATACCACGAATGTACCGTCATTTCATTAACAGCTTTTTAACATTTCTCTTCCGCCAGTGGTTTTTCTGGCTAGAAAAGCAGGTTTTGGGGTGAAAAAGGGCTGATTTCGCCCTGGGCAATCCAATAAACGCTCCCCACCGGCGTGATTTCCTCCCCGGCCGCAAAAATGGCGCTGTTGTCCTCCATGGCGCAAATGGGCAGTTCCATGGAGATGGACAGCAAAAGGGACAGCAGCGCCTGGTCCCCCGGTACAAAGTGAGGCTTGACCGTAATGCCGGCCAAGCCCAGGCCCTCATAGGGAACCGGCGATTCCTTGGTATCCAGGGAGCGCTTGGCCATGTTAATCGCCCCCGCGCTGACGCCCAGCACCGCCGAAGCGGAATCCCATATCGCCGCGTCCAGGCCCGCGTCCCGAATCAGCTTCATTTGCAGCCCAGGGTGCCCTCCCATGAGAAACACGCAGGAGGCCTCCCGAACCAGCCGCGCGGCCCTTTCGGGCTCCATCCGCCTGTCCACCACATGGCGCTGGGAAAAATCCATGCCATATTCCAAAAACATCTCATACATGCCAGCGGAGTCGCTGTCGTTTCTCCTGTAATCCTCCGGCCACGCGCTGACAAAAACCAAACTCTCCCGGCATGCCATGCCTCTGGCAAGGCGCCCGGCCACAGAGCGGGGAAAACGGCGGCTGGGAAAGCCGCTGAAAAACCCCAGCAGACGCCGCTCCATGCGCCTCACCTCCCGCGCGGGGCCTGGGGCTTCTTCTCTTCCTCCCCGTCCCGCAGGATGGAGAGGAAAATTTGAAAGTACCGGAAAGCCGCATAGGCCATCATCAGGCCGGTTGCCCCCAGCAGGCCATAGGCCCACAGGTTGATGGTGTGGGGCTGTGCCAGCCCCAGTCCGTCCATGGTCACAATAGCCGCCACGGACACGTAAAACATCACCGTGGCCACCTTGCCATACCACTGGGCCGCGCAGGGGCGCTTGTGCTTTTTCAGCAGCAGCAGGGCGCAGCACAGCATCAGCAGTTCTTTTAGGATGAACAGCAGCAGCAGGGGCCGGATGGCCGGAAACTTGATGGCCAGGCACAGGGCCACCACCCCCTGGGTCAGTTTGTCGGCAAAGGGGTCCAGCATCTTGCCCAAGTCCGTAATCTGGTGGAAGCGCCGGGCGATGTAGCCATCCAGCATGTCCGTTAACCCCGAGGCCAGCAGCGCCGACGCCGCCCAAACCAAGTGATCCCTCAGGTACAGGACAGCGAACACCGGCACGATGAGGATGCGCGCCGCCGACATGGCGTTGGGTACAGTCAATATCCGGTTTGTGGGTTGGGTTTGCTGGGCCATTTGCGTTCCCTTTCTTTTTTGAATCTCCATATCCATTTGTTTTTACCTGGTCTTTATGTTTTTATTCATACTTCCGCCTCTTACCCGAACAACCCTCCCAAGGGGTTCATGGAGACGAACTTCCCCACAATCAGCGAACTGCTCAGGGCGCTTTCCACCTGGTATTGGGTATTCTGGTCCAGCATGGGCTGGAACACCAGCACGGCGGCAATGACCACCCAGACCACGAAGATAGCCAGCAAAAACCCAAACACCCCTCCCAAAAGACCGTCCACCTGCCCCAGAACCGGCAGATGCAGCAGGCCGCTTACCACCGAGGCCAGCAGGCGCACCACGGTCATCAGCAGAGAGAACAGCACGATTACGGCCAGAACCTTCAAAAATCCCACAAAAACCGGGGAGATGTAGTCAACGATCATACTCGCCGCCTGGGCGGACTGGGCCTTGACCCCGCCGCTGATGGTCTCGGCGGTAACCCCCGCCTGCTCCAGGGCCCGGACCAAAAAGTCCGGCAGGGAGGCGATGATCTGCTGGGCCGCGCCGGAGGCGTTGTCCGCCCCCAAGGCCAGAACGGTGGTGTGAATTTTCTCCACCATTGCCGCCCGGAAGAGGGCGTCGAAAACCCATTGGGCCAAAGCGCCGCCCAGCACAGAGGCCAGCACCGCCGCGATGATGGACCCTAAAAAATGGACCACCGAGCGGATAAAGCCCCGGTGCACCCCCACCAGCACAAAGATGAGGCAGATCCCGGCAATTACGCCGTCCAACACATAACCCAACATGACCACCGACCTTGGTAATAATTTTCTGGCAAGCTTCCTTGCAAAGGGCGGGCCGAATTACCCGCGCTGGGGACTATTGTAACATATTTCCCGGCGTTTCACAAGGCCCAACCCCTTACAGTTCTCTTTCATTCCCATTACAAACTTATAGAGCGCCTTGGTTCGAGAGTCTGTCTTAAAACAGACTCTACCGCAGCTCAATGGTCCGCACCTCGCTGACCCCCAGCACATAGGCATGGCTTTCGTTGGAGAGGGCCAGGCTTTTGGCGTCGGCCCCCGCGTCCGCCCGGGCCAGCTCCTGGCCGGTGCTGTAGTCGCAAAAAACCGCCTCGCCTCCGGCCAGCAGGGCCACAGTGCCGCCGTATACCGAGATGGACTCCACCCGGCGGTCCAGCTCCACCCGCAGGGGGTTGCTTTCGCCATAGGGCTCGCCGCCGTTGAGAATCATCAGCGTGCTAGCCCCGGCGTGCTCGTAGGCGGAGATGGACAAAAACGCCCGGTTGGCCGCCAGCTGAAAGGCCGTAAGCTGACGCCCCTGGTAGTCGTATTCCGTAAAATTCCCCTCCGAGGCCCGCCCGGAAACCAGGGCTTTATCCCCCACGGCATAGATGACCCCGTTTTCGCTCCAGCAGGCCGCCAGCAGCAGGTTGTCCCTGGTCTCATACTGAACCACAGGCTCGGGCTGGGCAAAGTCAAAGACTGTCAGGCGGGAGACCATCTCCCCCTTATCACTGCGGGCCGTGCACACCGCCCCCCAAGAGGCATCCTGGTTCAGGGCGATGGCGGTAATGTAGTCGTTGGCAAAGGCGTACTCATATTGTAGCCCGGCGTTTTCCAGAAAAACCTGTAGGTGGGAGGCTCCATACTCCCCAGCCAAGCCCAGGGCAAAGCGCCCATTGGCGGCCACAGCCCCGGTGATGATGTCCTGCTCCGCCACGCCGGAGGCCGTGACCTGAGTACCGGCCAGCAGGGTATAGCCGGTGCTGCCGTTGTTATACATGAGAAAGTGCCCGGAAGCGGCCTTGAGCACAGGCTGGTTCAGATCGTGGCGCAGAGAAAGGGCCTCCTCGCCCTGGGCGCCTACCATGCTCAAGGCGGTGTCGCTGAGCATAACCGCCGCGCCATTGTAAGCCAAAAAATTGGAGTCATACACCGTGGAGCCGGTGATATCCACAGGAAAGCCGTCGCCGCCCTCCTCCCCCAACACCTGGAGCTTGGCCCATTCCCGCAGATTGTCCCAGGAGAGAAACTCCCGGTTAATCCACAGGCCCAGGCCGATGATGACCGCCACCAGCGCCAAACAAACGGTGTACACCGCTTTGGGGATGGCCCGGCGCTCCCGCTTGGCCTTTTCCTCCGGCGTGGGAGGCTGTAGCCCGTCCTCTGGCGCGGAGTCTTCATATTCATACAGCGCCTGGGGCTCCTGCCAGCCAGCGTGCTTTTCCTGGTAGTCCTTAAGCTGAATAACCTTGGGTTCCTGCTTCTTGCCGTGCTTGGGCATCAGGGGAGCGCCTCCCTTCTAAACGGTGGTTTAGCGGATGTTTTACTATTATACATCGAAAGCCTGGAAATCCGCAAGTGTTTTCTCAGGTTCGGGAGTGTCCAAACCACAGAGAGAACCCTCTGTGTTCCCCGCCCCACGGGCGGGGAACACGAAAACCTCCTCGAAATGGACACTCCCCCCAGGTTCCCCTTCCTGGCCCCCTATATGATTTCTTGGCTGGAAGGCCCGCCCCAGCCTGGGACGGGCCTTTTTGCATCCTAAAAGGAGCGGCCAGGCTCTTGCCACCCGCAGCCGCCTGTTGCTCCCAGAGAACCCACTGGCACGGCTTTTGATAAAACGGCGTCCAGATTTGGCCGGAATAGACGCAGGGCGCGGCCATCCTACCGCCAAAAAACGAGCCCTAGTTCCGCAGGCCGAATTCCTGTTCTACCAAAGCGAGTGTGTCCTCAATGCTCCGGCTCTCGTCCCTGACCATGACCCGAAAGCCGGATGAAAGGAACGATTCGTATATCTCCGGCGAGTTGACTCTTTGCAAGCACTGCCTGAAATTAGCCATTGCCCGCTCCGGCTGCTCCTCCTCCAAAAGCAGCTGGTATAGAAACTGCTTTTCCTTATCGGGCCTGTCAAAAAACCGGTTTACGGACAGATTGGGATCGGCCAGCATAATCAGCACATGGTCATAATCCGATATTTCTTTCAGCGTTTCTATGGATATGTTGGTATCCACAAACACGGCCCTGCCCCCGGCGCTTAGGCTGTCAAGAATTTGGAGCTCCAGGGTTTCGCATTCTTTTGAAACGCCTCTTACCCAGGCTTCATATTCATCCGGCGTCCGTCTGATAAAATTGCGCCAGTCCCGCAAATCTCTGGTGTAGGACAGGCAGGGAAATTGAGATGGATCCAGTTGAGGCAAGAGAGCGTCATGGTAATTTTCCTCGCAGGCAATGCCATGATATTTTTGGGCAAGCTGTTTCACCATGGTAGACTTTCCCGCGTATGCGGTTCCGTTTATAAAAAAGACATTTTCATATCTCATTTTTCCTTCATCCCCGTTTTGCTTATTTTGAGTCCTTGCGGCTTTCCTTTCATTTTGTATAGTAAACGCACTTGAAAACCGGTAATTCCTGATTTTCAAGCAGGGCGGCACGGGCGTGCCCGTGCCGCCAGGTTCAAAAGAGGGGATAACCTCTTTTGAACTGCGTTAACTATAGTATAGCACAACAGAAAGGTGCAGGCAAGCCGTTCTTGCCATGTTACATACAAAGCGTCAACATTAGCCTGTGTCCATTTATGGCAAAATATAAAGCAGAACCGGGGGAACTGGAAGAAAGTGAACAGGCTCATTGGCATCTCAGAGAAGCTGAAGAAGGCCCCGGAGATCCGCATTGTAAGGACCTTGGCTTTGGCAAGGAGATAGGAACGGAGGCACTCCGATAGGGAGTGCCCCCGTTTTTTGCGGTACATCTTAGAACATAAGCCTTGTTGGAACATTCATTTCACTGAGTCCGCGATAGATTACACTGGGGCAGTCACCGTAAAGCGTGTCCTGGGGTAAATCCGACAATGCCCTGACCAGGTCGTTTTCGGACGGCAAGGCCGCCAGATCATAAAAGGCCCCATAGTCCCGGTTCCCCGGCAGCGCGGCGATAACCTCTGCCGCAGCCTCCAAATCCAGGCTGCGTAAATCTCCCATACAGAGAGTTTCACTGCCGGAGTTCCCAACATATAGCTTGCAATCCTGATGCAGAGACAGGTATAATTCCTCTTGATTTTCCGCAAACAATGCCGGCAAATCAAGTCCGTGTGCCAGCCGGTCAATCGCATAGGCAATTGTGCCCCTCTGCGCTTTTTCCAAAATTTCGGATTCATCCTGCCCCCATTCCGCCAGATAGGGCCGCAGGCTCTCCAGGTCCCCCAGCGAGGCGCGGTATGGCTCAAAGTCCGGCATATTTCGGTGGGGCGTGTAAATGGGGATGGCAAAATAGACATAATTGGGATGGAGCTGTTTTAGAAGAGCGGAGATGCTGTCCGCATCCTCCACAAAGAAACGGTTCAGCATCAGCGAGACACTAAGCTCCGCGCCCTCTGATTTGAGAACGTCCCCAGCCTTGACCGCGGCTTCGTAAGAACCGATTCGACGAGTAATCTCATCGTGATGAGTTGGAGCTCCATGAATGGTAATGCCGAAATCCCGGTAACCGCAGTCAAAATAGGTACGAATTACCTGCTGACGGTCCTCCCGGCGCATCAATCCCACTCCGGAGGTCATGCCGTGGTGATAATTCTGTATATGAGCGGTCCGGAAGGCCGCGGAAAGAATCTGGTCAATCCGCGGATGGTTCATGGGCTCATGATCCAGGGTAAAGCTGACTTCATCTTGTAAGCAAGCGGCAAGAGCGTCCAGCTTATCTATACACATCAGCGCGTCCTCCACCGGCATGATAGGGCCGGGCCCGCCATTCACGTAGCAGTGGCGGCAGTGGGTATTGCACCCGGCCACCAGAAAATCAATGTTTATCATGTGAAATAATCCTCCTTTGAGGCTATGTGCGGGAAATCTTTACCCAAATTATATCATGTTCTGTTATTCCATGCAAGTCCGCGGTATATAAGGGAACGCGCCACAGATGTTTGCGGTGTTCTGCCGCTGGCCCACAGGCAACGGTGGAGAAATCCAAGCATCCCCAGCCTGTGCAGACCGCAAAACCGCGGCGGAGAATTCTACCGGCGGTACTTATGACAGATCGCGCCAAAAGGGGGGACCCCAGAGGTTCCCGCAAGGGGCGTCTTGCTTCGAACCGGCCGCTTTACGGACGGAAGGAAAAAAACATCCCAGCGCTGCCATAGCTGCAATAGTGCTCCTTTGCGGCCATAATCTGTTCCCGGCTGATTTCCCCTGAAAGTATTTTTCCGCAAAGAACCGCCATGTCCTCCACAACCTGGGGGCGGATGGGGTTAAAGTACGTGGAGCTTCCACTTTGAAAATCCAGCTGCCGGCGCATGTCGCAGCCATTTTCTTGGAGCCCATGGCCCCCAAGCCAGGCATAGTCCTTCAGCCGGGGCAGATGCCTGGCAAACTGCCTGAGATTGCTCTGGTACCGCTCAATATAGGGAATCAGCTGATCCTCCGGACAGATCATCAGGGCAATGTACCCCGAGCCAATGGCATCGCCTGTACACAGCAATTTGTGGGCGCTGTCGGCAAACACCACCGAATCGGGCGTATGCCCGCCCAGCTCCAGGGTCTCAATGACAACCCCGCCTCCTAAGTCAATCTGGCTGCCCTCTTCAATGGGCGCCAGCTCCGGCCGCTTGCCTTCCGCTCCAAAAGCCGCGGGGAATTTCTCCGGGTGCTCGTTCAGCCGGGCAATGTCGTTTTTGTGCAGGTAAATCTTGGAGAACCGCTCCCCCCTATACAGATGGTCTCCATGCGGATGCGTCACCGCCACCTCCACGGGCAGGCGGGTTAAGCGGCTTATCAGCCCTGGCAGGTCTCCCTGCCCCATGCCGGTATCCACCAGCAGCGCTTTGTCGCGTCCCTCAATCAGGTAGCAGCTCGAGGTAAAAAAGTCGTCGATCCTCCACACGCCTGGCTGCAAGCTGTATACTTGAAACTGCTTTTTTCTGTCCTGAGCCACCATCCATTTCGCGGCCTCTCCACTGCCAAACGCCCAGTCCCAAGCCGCTTCGCCCTCCTGGCCTTCCGGCGCCTCCAGGCAGCAAACGGTTTCGCTGCCCGCAACGCGCATTCCCATTACCATGCGCGCCACATCCGCGTACACCTTCCCGTCCCGCACGCGGCAGTCCTGCCCTGCCAGCGCATAGGCCCGCAAGGGCACTTGGTTCAGCTGCCGGGCTTCATAGGGGTCCGCGTGGCCGCCTACCACACACAGCGCCGCAAACCACTGGGGGAAATGGGCTCCCAACCGCCACACCGCATCGGCGCGGGCCGCTGTGCCTGTCAGGGAAATCCGCGTTTCTTCTATTTCGCCGCAGCCCTTCCAGGAGAAGATCAGGTCGCCCAGGCTCTCCTCCCAAGCATCCATATTTTCTTCTGGCACTACCACGGCCGCTAAGACAGCCTGCCCCACCTGTTTCTCCAGCTGGTCCAGGCACCGCTCCGCCGCCGCTTCGCTTTCCGCCAGGCAGACCGCTAAGGGCTTTCTTTCTTCTCCCTCCCCTTTGCGCCACAGCCAGGCAAGCTCTTGATTGTTTCCCGTTCTCTGCCAACCGTTCATAGAAACGTCTCCTTTTCCTTTCATCATGGGCGAACCGCCGTGCCATCGGTGGTTCTTGCCAAAAGCCAGCCGGGTTCCCGATAAGAACAGGGATATTTCGCAGCCTTTGCCTCGTCGATATCCACCCCTAAGCCCGGCTTGCCGTTGGCGTACAGATAGCCCTCCCGCACTTCGGGACAGCCGGGGAAGACCTCTTGTTCCTCTTCTGAGAACCCGGCAAACTCCTGGATGCCGAAATTCGGGCTGGCCAGGTCTAAATGCAGCTGGGCCGCCGCGCCGACGGGGGACAAATCGCCAGGGCCATGCCAGGCAGTGCGCACGCCGAAGGCCTCGCACAAAACAGCCAGCTTCCGCGCCGGGGTCAGCCCGCCAATTTGGCTTAGGTGCACCCGGATATAGTCAATCAGCCCCTTTGCCACCAGCTCCCGCCACTCCAGGGGATTGTTGAACAGCTCGCCCATGGCAATGGGCACCGCTGTTTGGGCCCGCATGGTCTGGAACCACTGAATTTGCTCCGGAGGCAGAGCGTCCTCCAGGAAGAACAGCTGGTAGGGCTCCAGCCGCTTGGCCAAGCCAATGGCTTGAATGGGCGTCAGCCTCTCGTGCACATCGTGGAGCAGCTCAATTTCATACCCCAGCTTGTCCCGCAAATGGGCGAAAAGCTTCACCACCCCTTCGCAGTACTGATGGGCGTCATAATACGCGCCGGGCTTGCTGTTTTCCGGGGAGACAATGCGCTGCTTCCCCTTCCCCATCTGGCCGCCATATACGCCCATCTGGCAGCGCAGGTACCGGTAGCCCTGCTCCATATACCGGCGGACATTTTCTTCCACTTCCTCTGGGGTGGCTCCGTCCGTGTGCCGGTAAACAGCCGCGGCCTGGCGGCATTTTCCGCCGAACAGGTCATACACAGGCATGTTGGCCATTTTGCCCTTAATGTCCCACAGGGCCTCATCCACGCCGGAAAGAGCGTTGTTCAGCACCGGCCCGTTGCGCCAGTAGGAGCTGCCCATGGCGGTTTGCCAGATATCCTCAATGTCCTCCACATTACGGCCCTCCAGCAAAGGCTTTAGGTACTCGTTCACCGCTGTGGCCACCGCCTCATAGCGCTGGGTAAAGGTGGCGCAGCCCAGGCCGTACAGCCCCGGCTCGCTGGTTTCTACCTTAACGACCACCAGGTCAATGCCCCGGGGCGCTGTCAAAATGGTTTTGATGTTTCGAATGGTTACCATTGTTTTACTCCTCTCCGTTTTGGTTTAAAACCTGCTCCGCGTATTTGGACCCAGCCTTGCTCCAGCCATTGGGGTCCTCTCCTTGGGGCACATACTCCGGCATGCCGGGCAGAATCAGGCCCCCGTCCACCTTAATGGTCATGCCGGTGATGTAGGAGGCCTTTTCCGAGGCCAAAAAGGCCACGGCCTCCCCAATGTCCTCTGGCGTCCCACAGCGCCCCAAGGGAATCTTCTTCCCCAGTTCGCTCCAAAAATCCGGCTTACCCTCCGCGTCCAGCTCCTCCTTTGTGCGGATTCTGGTGGCGCCAGGGGCCACGTTGTTCACCCGGATTCCATAGGGGGCCAAGTCCAGGGCAATGGACTGGACCGCCCGGTTCAGCCCCGCCTTTAAGCCGCCGTAAAGAAAATCTCCCGCGTAGGCCCGCTCCCCCCGGGTGGAGGTAATGTTAATAAGACTGCCCCGCACCCGGTTTTTGACCATATGCCGGGCGGCCGCCTGCATCATCAAAATATAGTTCTGGAAGTCCAGGTGAAACAGCAGGCTGAACACCTCCGGCGTCATATCCAGAATATTTTCAAAACGGGTGACTCCGGCATTATTCACCAGCAGGTCCAGCCCGCCCAGGGCCTCCGCGCTTTTTTCCAGCAGCTCCACCCCGGCTCCCGGCCGCTCTAACGAGGCCTGGAAGCATAGGCATTCCCCGCCGTACTCTTTCTTAAGGGCCTCCGCGACCGCTTCTCCTTCCGCCCGCTTGGTGGAATAAGAGATTGCCAGGTCATAGCCCTCCCTTGCCAGAATTCTTGCGACGCCCCGGCCAATGCCCCGGCTGGCCCCAGTGACAACCGCCTTTTTTCGTTCCATACGCGATCCCTCCTAAACCTGTGTTCCCCGGAACTTCACGCAGGACACATCGGGAAAGAAAAACTCCGCCGCTTTCTCCCCCAGCGCCCCGGTGTGCTGGTCCAAAGGAAACACTACAATATTTCCGGACGCCTGATTGGCCGCAGCCAGAAACCGGCCGTCCGGGCTGATGTGAAAACTCCTGGGGCCCCGCCCGCCGCTGGAAAAATCTCCCGCTGGTTCCAACGCCCCGTTTTCCTGCCAATGAAAGCAAAAAATACGGTCTGTGCCCCGAACCGAGGCATAAAGCCAGCTGCCCTCCGGCGTAAAGTGCACGTCCGCCGCCAGAGAGCCCTCGGTCGCTGGCTTGCTAATATCATACTCCCCAATAAATTGAATTTTTTTCTCCGCCCCCTGGTACCGGAACCCATAGAGGGTTTTTTCCAGCTCATTCACCAGGTACATCCACTGGCCGCTGGGATGAAAGGCAAAGTGCCGCGGCCCCTGCCCAGGGGGAACCTCCGCCCAGGGCTCCGCCGGATTCAAGGCAAGCGCCCCGTTCTCTCCCACCCGGTAGCGGAACAGCCGGTCCAGGCCCAGGTCCGCCGCCAGGAGCTCCTTCCCATCCGGCGAGGGCAGGGACGAGTGCACATGGGCCTTTTCCTGGCGCGCCGGATTGGCGCTGTGTCCCTGGTGCTGTAAAAAAGCGCATAGCTCGCCGGTTTCCGCCTTTAAGCCGGTCAGCGTCCCCCCCGCGTACCCAGCGGCATAGAGATTCCCGCCCTGGCTGGAAAGATGGCAGAGCCCGGAACCCGGCACAGAAAACCGCTGGACTTCTCCATGGGGAGGGTCTAGGGAGAGCCTCACCACCGAGGCGTGGCCAGGCCGTTCCTCCACGCCGTAAAGGCAGTCCCCCACGGGCAGCACATAGGAGGGATTGATCAGCCCCTTCCAGCCGCAAACTTTTTTCAACTCCGGGCCGCTGAGCTCCAAAAGGACCACGCCCTCTCCCGGCTGGCTGGCGGTATAGCCGCTGGCGAACAGTTGATATGTTTTCATAATGGCAACCCCCAATCTCAGGAAAACAGGCGGGCCCCTCCGGCCCCATCATGGAGCGAGGGCCGGCCCGCCGCGCGTAGATGCGCACGCAGGGGCCGGCCCACACCCATTTTCCCGCTTTTGTTACAAGTATAGCATGCTGGGGCAAAATCCGCAATCGTTAATTGGCGTTTAGTTCATCCAAAAGGGGCTGCACCAGCTGCATCTTTTCCTGGACCCACGCCTTCCAGTTGGCCTCCAGGTCTCCTTCCTTGAGAATCAGCTGGGCATATTCCTCGTCCAGGCTCATATTGGCCTGGGTTTTGGTTCGGGAGCTGAAGAACTCATAGTCGTACTCCCTGGGCAGCAAAGAGCTGTCGTCGCTGATCTCATCCCGCAGCTGATAGAATTTTTTGATGATGTCCCGGGTCTCCTTGGTGTAGTTCGGGGTGACAAATTGGAAGTCATCGCCCAGAATGACCCCGCCGAACTGGGTGTCCGCACTGGGATACTTGCTGCCCAAAATGGACTTGGCGTTGCCGGTAATCTCGTTGGGCAGCAGGCTGACGTATTCGCCCTGGGCGTCCTTTTCCCAGTCCTCGCCCTCAAAGCCCATGTTGCAGATCTCCTGGCCCTCGGGGGTGGAGCAGAAGTCCAGAATATCCATGGCCCGTTCAAACTGCTCTTCGGTAATGTTGGGAGAAAAGATGATCGCGCCATAGAAATTCATGTCCTGCCGGTAATAGTATTTCCCGTCTTCGCCAACCAGCTGGGCAATGTGCAGGGACTTCTCGGGGTCCAGGCCCAAGTTGGTCTGCAGGCCGTGCTGCATCCGGCTCTGGACCATGTAGCCCATGCCATCATCCAGCACAATACCAGCCGTGCCGCCAATGTAGAATTTCTCCGTACCCTCAAAACGGGTCAGGGTATAGAACTCGGGGTCCAGCAGGCCGCTCTGATACAAGCTCTGGTACTTCTTCAGGCCCTCCAGCGTGCGGGGGTCGGCGGGAGCCCACTGGAACTTGCCATCCGCGTCCTTGTAATAACCGTCGCCAATATTAATGGACTCCGGGAACACTGTGCCGGGATAGATCTTGGGAACATCATAGGTTCGGATGCTGATGGGCACCAGCTGGCTGCCTACGCCGCCGGGGTCCTGCTCTTTAAACTTCTTGGCAATCGCCTCCAGCTCAGAGGGGCTGTAAGTATCCTTGATCTCTACGCCGCAGGCCTCCATCCAGTCTTTGCGCATATACAGCAAGGCATGGTAGCTGAGGCGCTCGGCGGGGCGGTTGTTTACAAAGATGGAGCGGAACAGCACATAGGTGCCGCCCAGGTTCTCCTCGGCAACCGCCGCGCCGGGAACAAAGGACTGGGTCTTGGCCACATTGGGCCAGCGCTCCTTCCAGTCATCGGGGAAGCGGTAGATGGCCTCCTGGTTGGCATAGTCGGCCAGCTCGCCGTAGTTGAAGCCCCAGTGGGCCACATCGGGCATGTCGCCGGAGTTGATCCAGATGCGCAGGCGTTCATTCCAGTCGGAGTCGTCCATGGTGGCGGCGGTCAGGTCAAACTTCACGTTGAACTTGTCCTGCCAGAACTGGCCCCAGGCGTCGCCCTCATAGTTGATCTCCTGGCCGGTGATTCCCTCTTTGTACCAAGACAGCTCCACTTGGTTCTCATAGCCGCTGTCATTGGCCTCGGGCTGGGAGGCCGCGCCGCTGGATTCCTCTGAGCCGCTTTGGGCCGGCGCGCTGCTTTGCGCGGAGGAAGAGGAGGGCTGAGAAGAGCCGCTGTCCCCATTGCAGGCGGTCATGCCAAGCACCAGAAGCACGGCCAAAAGCAAGGGAAGAATTCGTTTTCCAAGTTTCATTTTTCTTGTCCTTTCCTTTTTCATATTTTTCCCGGAATGTTTAGGCGGCATATGGTTTGGGGCCACCACCCCCTTTCCAAAAAGTTCCCGTTTTTTTGAATCCGCGGCCCAGATTTATGCCTTTACCGCGCCTACCATGACGCCTTGGGCGAAATGCTTTTGCAGAAAGGGGAAAATACACATCACAGGGAGGATGGTGACGATTACCGCCGCCATTTTTACCCCCATATCAAAGTTCTGCATATTCTCCATGGCCGCCGCGCTGGTTACATTATTGACAATGCTGGATTCCATTACAATGGACCGCAAAACCAGCTGCAAAGGCTGCAAATTGCTGTCTCGAATAAAGATTAAGGCATGGTACCACTCGTTCCACCGGTCCACCAGGTAAAATAAGGTTAAGGTGGCGATAATGGGCTTAGACAGCGGCAGTATGATGTGGAAAAGCACCCTCCACTCCCCCGCGCCGTCCAGCCGGGCAGATTCGATGAGGGAATCGGGCAGAGACTGAAAATAGCTGCGCATAATCACAAAATAGAACACGTTGACTGACCCTGCCAGCAGCACCGACCACAGGTGATTGGTCAGCCCCATCTCCTTCATTTGCAGGTACAGGGGAATGATGCCGCCATTAAACAGCATGGTAAACAGAATGCCGCCAATGATAATCTTCTTTCCCGGATAGCTGCCCCGGCTGGTGCCGTAGGCCAGAACCATGGTCAGCAGCATGTTCAGCGGCACCCCCAGCAGCACAATGAGGAAGGAAGTGCGAAAGCCGGTCCAGATCCGGTAATCGTTTAGCAGCATTTCATAGCTGCGGAAGGTGGGTTGAGAGGGAAACAGCATTAAGGGGTTGTCCACATACTCCTTTTGGGTGGCAAAGGAGATGGAAACGGCGTTGAGAAACGGAACAATAATCAACAGCGTCCACAGGGTTAGCACCACAAAGACGAAAACATCCACTCCGTCTATTCTTCTCTTTTTTCCCGCAATATCTTGATTCATGGCAGTCTCCTTTCTCACGCGAACAGCCCGCTGCCGCCCAGCGCCTTAGCGCCCCGGTCGGCCACCACCAAAAAGGCGCAGTTTACTACGGAACGGAACAAGCTTACAGCGGTGGAAAACCCGAAATCGGGGGTAGAGCCAAAGGAAATGTTGTAGATGTACATATCCAAAATTTCCGAAACATCCTTTACCGCCGGGTTGGAGAGGTTAAACACCTGGTCAAAGCCGCCGGACATCAGGTTGCCCATTTGCAGCACAAACATGACAGAGATGGTGGGCAGAATGTTGGGAATGGTGATGCGGAAAATCTTTTGCAGCCGGGACGCTCCGTCCAGGTCCGCCGCCTCGTACTGGTCCACATCAATGCCAGATATGGCCGCCATGTAGATGATCGCCCCCCAGCCAGCAGACTTCCACCCCTCCGTTATGTATAAAAGAGGCTGAAACATGCGGGCGCTGCCCATAAAGTTGATGGTCTCGCCGCCAAACGCTGCGATGATGCTGTTGACCAGCCCGTCGTAAGAGAGGATATTGATTACAATGCTGGCAACAATCACCCAAGACAGGAACTGGGGAAAGGTGAGCACGGTCTGAACGACTTTTTTATACCGCTTCAGCCGCAGCTCGTTAAACAGCAGCGCCAAAAGAATGGGAACCGGGAACTGAAACAGCAGCCGGCCCGCGTTAATCCACAGGGTGGTGCCCACCGAGCGCAAAAAGGATGGGTCGCGGAACACGTATGTAAAGTTCTCCAAGCCGCACCAGGGGCTGCCCCAAATGCCCAGCTTGGCGCTGTACTCTTTAAAGGCCAGCTGCAATCCCGACATGGGGCCATAGGCAAATATAACAAACCACGCGATACCGGGCAGCATAATCATATATACCGCCTTGTTTTTCCATATTTCCCGAAACACCGAATCCTTCTTTTTCACGGTTTCCGTCCTGCCTTTCATGTTAAACTCCCCTTTCCGTGGTTTTCGAAAAAGCCTTGTGCGTGTTACATAAAGTTGTTTTGGCTTCTCTTTAAAACCTATAGCAACATGATAACAGAGCCAAAACATTTTTCACAGAAACAGGTTTTTGCTCTAATATAACAGAATTTGTTTTTGCCCCAGCCCTCTTTGCGGGGAGAGGCAATTCGTTAATTTTGTCTCTTCTCCTTTTTGCGGCCTTCCGGTATACTATGAGAAAACCTGTTTTATTGGAGGGGGTCCCATGGGCAAAAATCTGCGGGAAATTTCTACCAAGCGGATGCTGCAAATCTTCTTGGCCATGATGATGCTGTTTGTTGTTGTCCTATCCAGCGTAACCTTTGCTTTCGCTTACCGCTTTTCCCAGCGCCAGTTTGCCAAATCCTTTCAGGCCTTTTCCCAGAATATAGAAACCCAGCTGGACCTGCAGCTGGAAGGGGTTGAAAAGACCATGCGCCAGTTTACCTATTTTTCCAACATGCAGGAAATTCTGTTCAGCAAAGACCCCATTGTCTACCTGCAAAACATTTCTGGCTGCAACCAGCTGCTGGACTATCTCCGGCAGTCCGCCCCCCTCATCGCGGAAATTATGATTGACAGCCCCCTGGGCCACTCCTTCTTCTCCGGCTCCACTGGAAAATACCAGTATAAACAGCTGATCGAAACCATTCGGGAAGAATCCGGCGGCTTTACCGGTTCGTTTTTCCGCACTCTGCCAGACAGCTCTTCCCCTCTTCCCCAGCTGATCTACTGCTTTCGGGTGAACAGCATTCAGCGGAAAGGATATCTGATGGAGGAATACGCCATTGGCGTGGCCCGCATTGATGTAAACCAGCTGGTCAATTTGAAGGGCGCGGGGGACTATGAAAGCGAGATGAAGGCCCTGCTCTACCAGGACGATGTGGTATATACCAGCCGGGAGGCCAGCGAGGAGGAGCTGGCCATGCTGCGCGAGCCGGACCGCGGCAAGCTCTACTCGGGCAATGTGGAATACATCCGGCACACCGTGCCTTTAGAAGAGATCAATCTGACCTTGATTGATCTGGTTCCCAAAAGCAGCCTGCTGCGGGACATAAACTCCACCCGGAATGTTCTGGTCTTGGCTATGGTGGTTGTCTGCGTTCTGCTTACGGTTTTTACCGAGCTGATTATTCATGAGATCTCCAACCCCATCAAGCGGCTGGTAACGGATATGCAGGAGATTCAGCAAGGCCGGAAAAAGCGTATGGCCCTGCCCAGGCTGAAAGACCTCCGGTATGTGGCCTACACCGTAAACGAGACTCTGGAGGTTTTGGAGGCCGCCAATCTCCGCCAGCAAGAAATGTCCCTGCGCCTGTATCAGACCACCTTGGCCCAAAAGCAGGCCCAGTTAAACGCTTACCGCAACCAGATCAACCCCCATTTTCTCTTCAACACCCTGGAAAGCATGCGCAGCATGGCCCGCCATTACAAGGCCCCCATGCTGGAGGCCATGCTCACTTCTTTGGCGGCGCTGTTTCGGTACAGCCTGCGCAGCGATATGATCGTCCCCTTAGAGCGGGAGCTGGCCCACACCAAACACTATTTTACCGTGATGGATATGCGGGCTCCCCAACATTATGAGCTGCGGATTCATGTGCCCCAGGAGGCGAAAGCCCAGGGCATCCTTTCCATGGTGCTTCAGCCATTGATTGAGAACTCGATCCAGCATGGGTTCTGCCAAAAAAAGGGCCCGTGCATCATCTTGATACAAGGCCGGAAAGGCCAAGGCGGCGCCCTCCTTTTAACCGTCACGGACAATGGCCAGGGCATGTCCCCCAAGGCCCTGGCCCAGCTTCAAAGCGCCCTGCAGGAGAAAGGCAATGTGGCGCAAAACAAACACATTGGCCTGGACAATGTCGTTCAGCGGCTGCGGCTGCTTTACGGGGAGGGGTTTCAGTTCTCCATCCGCTCCGCACAGGGGCATTACATGTCCGTGCACTTCCAAATTCCCCGCAACCCGCCGGGAATGGGCCCTACTCCCGGCAGCTCTCCGGAGTAACCCCTTGGTACTTTTTAAAAAGCTTGCCAAAATAGCTGTAATTATTAAACCCCACCTCTTCCGAAATATCCTGAAGCCGCTTGGTGGTTGTGCGGATCAGATAGGCCGCGTAATGGACCCGGACCAGCTGGATGAACCGCATCACCGAAACCCCTGACCCCCGCTTGAACAGCACGCAGAAATAGGGCTCGGAAAAATGATACCGCTGGGCAATTTGGCCCAAAACCAGCTCCTTCCCCATGTTCTCGCACAAATACAGCTGGATATCCCCCACCAGGTCTTTAACAGAATATTGAAAACGGCACCGCAGCGAATACCATGCCTCCCGCAGCATGACCGGCAGGGCTTCCTCCGCCAAGGCATGGGGCTGGCTCACGCCCCAGCCCTCGCTGCCGGGCTGGTCCAAAAAGGCGGCGCGGGCCGCGCGGGCGTCATTGGAGAGCACCAGAAACCCACTGCCCGCCCCCTTAACGGACACCGGCAGCCGCTCCACTCCCTCCCAGGGCCGCAGCCGTTGGTCCGGCTCTTCATGCAGGCAGAAAAAGCCGCCGGAATAACAGGGAAGCTTCTCCTGCCAGGAGGCGGCCTTCCGCCGGGTAAGCTCCGGGGGCTCCCGCCAGTCCAGCTGCGGCGCGCCCCGCCGCTTCTCCAAGTGCCTTTGAAGGATTTCCGCCACCTTGTGGATCTCCTCGCTGTCGTAGGGTTTCAGCACATATCCACAGACGTCCAGCAGAATGGCTTGCTGCGCGGCTTTAAAATCCTCATAGGCGCTGATTAAGACAAACTCGCAGTCAATCCCCTTCTGCCGGGCCATAGAGATCAGGTCCACGCCCGAGAGCCCCGGCATACGGATATCGGTAAACACCACATCCGGCCAGCTTTCGCACAGAAACGCAAAGGCCTCTTGGGGGTCTGTGAAGCGCCCTTGAATGGAGAACCCCGCGGCCTGCCAATCAATTATCTCAGCCAAGCCCTCCAACGCCCATGGCTCATCGTCAATCATTACTGTTTTCCACATGCCTTCCCCTTCTTTCCCTGGTAATCGTTCGGTCCCATTCTCAATCGTCGAAAACCCTTTCCCTGCCGCCTTCCACCCGTTCACAGCAGGCGCCAAAGCTTATTTTTACCCATTCTCAAATAATAAAAGCAAGACAAAACATCAGAACCGCAGCCCTTTTCTGATGCTTTGCCCGCATTCCTTGTTTCATTTAGAACGGATTTCTTGCCGAATATATTTGCTCCCCAAAGTGCAGGTTGTGGGCCAGCTCAACTACCATGCGCATCTCGTTGGGCGAGCGCATCTCCTGGCCCAGAATGACCACATGGTCAAAGTAAAAGTCCTGGGGCCGGCTCATTTCATTGGCCATCTCAAAGCCCCGGATAATGGACACCGGGAACGCGCCGTTGAGAATTTCAATATTCTTAAAGTATATTTTCTCTACTCTGCCCCGCTTCCGGTCCAGGGAATACTTGGAATCCAGCACCTTGATATCAATAAACTTCTCCTGGGCGTCCTCAATGCGGATGTCCTCGTAGACAATATCGTGAATATAGGGCCTGTCCGCGTTGTGGATGGTGAGCACGCCGCCGGATTGGTTGCCCTCATATTCGCAGTGCACAATATCAATATCCTTAAATAGAATATCGCACACCTCGTCGCAGCGCACCTCATAGCCAATTTCCACCGCGTTGCCCGGCTCCGCGTTCCACAGAACACAGTGCTCCACCCGAATATCCCTGACATCGCGGTTGGCCGCTGGGTCCGGATGGCTGGCGGCCTTAATGCACACGCAGTCATCCGAGGCCCGGATAAAGGAATGGCGCAGCGCAACATGCTCGCAGCCCACAATATCAATGCCATCTCCAGTACACACCCGGGACATAATATTGATATCGTCGATCTCCACGTTTTGGCAGGCCCCGGGCAGCACATGCCACTGGCCGCCATCTACCACGGTAATCCCCTGAATCTGAATGTGATTGCACAGCACCATGCGTATCATGGGCTTGCCGCCGTTTTCCTCTTTGGGATGCCACACGCAGCCGTTCAGCACGCCGTTGCCTAAAATGCGGATGCCGTCGGCGATGAACGCGTCGATACAGCCAAAGACCATGCAGCCCTCTTCCAGATAGACCGTCTCCCCCGCTTTTACATGCAGCACGCCTACATTGTATATTTTTCCGCTTTCAAAGAGATGGTCCACCTTTTCGGGCTTGGGGGCCCAGTGGGTGCACAGGATGTATAAGGGGGTTTTCAGGTCTCCGTCCAGCTCCAGCGTAAGCTTTTGCGGGCGGGGAAGGGACAGGCTCAGCCTCTCCCCCTCACGCTTGGGAAGGATTCCTGCCTTGGCCGGCCGCACCACCGCCTCCTCAAAGGGCTTATGTACTTGAACCGTTACCTGGAGCGGCGAATCGTCCCGAACAACGGGAATCACATAATCGAAGCTGTCCGTGTGGTAAACGGTCTGGGCCTGCCCATTGCATTCCACGGTGTACAGGGACGACGTCTCCACTTCATCCCAAGTGTTCACCTGGCACAAGGGCTCTTGCGTTCTGACTGGGTTCGGATTATACCTTACCGCCATAATCATTACACTCCTCTTCTTTAGTCTGAAACGCTTTGCAAGGCCTTCCGGCTATGGCGTTCCAGTATTTGAAAAAAGTATAACATTCCATCTCCTTTTCGAACAGTAACAAATCTTTCATTTGCTCCAATAATATTAAGCAGATTCACTAATTTCGCTCTGTTTGTGAAATGTTCCTCGTTTTTTTGAACGTCAAAAATCCGGTGGAGGGCTTTTGCGTCATAAAACCTCCCCGGCATCGCCAGAGAGGTTTTGGTTTGATTTATGCAGTTTTCTTGAGAGCGGGCCATCCGGAACGCCCAGGATGGGGCGCGAATTGGACGGGCGTGGAGGCTTCCTCCTGGAAAACGCCCTTTGCCTCTTGACAATCCCGCTGTATTCGATATAATAGTACCAAAACCTAACACGGCCCAGGCTGGGGGGAAACTGTCAGTAGCGCCGGGGGACGACCAGAATGCCGGGAAAGACCGGCGGCGATCCCCTGGAGCCAACGCGGCCGCCTGGCTCGGGCAACATAGCGAATATAAATTTTTCCACCTGTCATAAACCATCACTGCCGGAGGGCCGCGCCCTGTCGGCGCACCTTCCGGCTTCGGAAGGAGTTTTCCCTTTGAGCGAAAAAACAAAAAAACCGCCGGTTCCGGCGGCTCCCGCCCAAAAAACGGGCTGGGAGGCAGTTAAGTCTTACCTGCGCCTTTACTTTGTGGACGCCATGAGCGCCATGGCCCAGGGCCTGTTCGCCTCCCTGCTGGTGGGCACCATCATCTCCACCCTGGGCGCCCAGCTGAACCTGCCGGTTCTGGTGGAGGTGGGCGGCTTCGCCAAATCCATGGCCGGGCCCGCCATGGCCATTGCCATCGGCTTCGCCCTAAAGGCCCCGGCCCTGGTGCTCTTCTCCCTCACCGCCGTGGGGGCGGCCGCCAATTCCCTGGGCGGCGACGGCGGGCCTCTGGCCGTTCTGCTCATTGCCATTGCGGCGGCGGAACTGGGCAAGCTGGTCAGCAAAAAGACCCCGGTAGACATTCTGGTTACGCCCCTGGTTACCATTGGCAGCGGTGCGCTGCTGGCCTATTTGTGCGCTCCGGCGGTGGGCTCGGCGGCCCATGCCTTTGGGCAGCTCATCAAAGACGCCACCCTGCTTCAGCCCTTCTGGATGGGCATTGTGGTGTCAGTACTGGTGGGCGTTGCCCTGACCCTGCCCATCTCCTCCGCCGCCCTGTGCGCCGCCTTCGCCCTCACCGGGCTGGCTGGCGGAGCCGCTGTGGCAGGCTGCTGTGCCCAGATGATTGGCTTTGCGGTTATCAGCTTTCGAGAGAACCGCTGGGGCGGCCTGATGGCCCAGGGCCTGGGCACCTCCATGCTGCAAGTGCCCAACATTGTGAAGAACCCCCGCATCTGGATTGCCCCCACTTTGGCGGCGGCAGTGACGGGCCCCCTTGCCACCTGCCTGTTCCGTCTGGAGATGAACGACCCTTCTGGAGGCGTGGCCTCGGGCATGGGGACCTGCGGGCTGGTGGGGCAGATCGGCGTGTACTCCGGCTGGGTCAGCGATGTGGCCAACGGCGTAAAGCCGGGCATCACCCCCATGGACTGGGCCGGACTGCTGCTAATTTGCTTCCTGCTGCCCGCGGCGCTGGCTCTTGCCTTTGACCTGGTTCTGCGGAAGCTGGGCTGGGTAAAGCCGGGGGACATGAAGCTGGACGTTTAGCTGGCTTTGTGCGGTATAGGCGGGTAAGCGCGGGCCGCTAGCCCGCAAGCAATCCCCTCTCGCTAAAAAAAGACCCGCAGCGGAATGCTGCGGGTCCTTTTCTATTTCTGGAATTGGCTTAAACATCCTGTAGATATTAAATCTCCATCTCAAACTCCAGCTCATGCCGGATGGCAATGCCGTTTTCGCCGAAGTCCGGAATCTCCGGCTTCACCTGGCGGGCCAGCTCTATGGAGTTGTGATAGACGCGAACCATGTCAAAGCCCTTCTTCTGGTAGAAGCCCATGGCGGAGAGATTGTCGTTGGTGGTGGTAACGGCCAGCTTGCGGCAGCCCCGCTCCTTGGCGGCGGCCTTCACCCGCTCCACCAGCCGGGTGCCCATGCCCAGCTCCGGCTCCAGGCAGTCCAGGGAGAGGATCTCGCACAGGTCCCCATAGACCGCGTAGGTGGCAAGGCCGATGAGCTTCCCATCCCGGAAGGCCCCGCAGCCCCGCGCCCGAGCCATGTCCACTTCCGCGCCGTGGACCACCATCACCGTGGAATACCAGCGCTCCCGAAGGAAAGCGATAACGTCTTCCCGGTCGCCTTCGGCAATGGCCCGGTATTCCGGAAGCTTGCCGCTGGGAGCGGGCCTTGCTTCCGTCTGGGGTTCGCGCTTCGCCGCAGGCTCGAGTTCCGGTATGGACGCGCTCTCCTGGACGGACTCGCGTTCCGGAGCGGGAGCGGGGCGCGCTTCCTCCGCCGGAGGGGTGGGAATCGGGTCGGGCCCGCGAACAGGGGCGGGCTGCTCCACCAGCTCTTCCAGGGCGGGCGCCGCCACGGCCTCCGTGACAAAATCCGCGCCGGTGGGCTTGTCCTCCGGCCGGGCGGGGCCCAGGCGGTAGAGCTTCACCCCATAGGGAGGCAGCTCCATGCAGCCGTTGAGGCTGGTCTCCTGGCCGGTGTACAGGTCCACGGCGGGGCCGTGGTAGTTCACGTTAATATTGAACCCGCTGCCATCGGTGTTCACGCCCACCAGCACCGTCTCCTCCTGACATTCCCGGCGGATGACGATCTGCTTGTTCAGCAAAGTCTCGTTTTTATAGCCGCCCTCGCTCAGGGCCTTGCTGTGCAGCTTGATTTCACTGAGCCGCCCAATAAACTGGGTCAGCTCGTTCTCCACCGGCTGCTCAAAGCAGGGGCGCAGGCTGGGGTCGCCATCCTTCTTGTCGCCATCCGCGCCCCACTCGCTGCCATAGTACAGGCAGGGGATGCCCGGCATGCAGTAAAGCATGGCATAGAGCCCCGGCAGGTGGTTCTTGTCCCGCAGAATGGTGTGGATGCGGGACACATCGTGGTTATCCGCAAAGCACAGCAGATGCTCCCCCCGGTAGAGGCACCAGTTCTCGCTGCCGAACTGCCGGTTAAGAGAATGGGCAATCTCAAACATATTCTGGTCGTTAAAGGAGGAGTAAAGCCCCTTGTAGCACTCATAATTGGTGACGCTGTCCAGCATGTCCGGGTTCATAATCCGCCGGTAGTCCCCGTGGATCATCTCGCCCAGCAGGAAGAAGCCTGGGTCCCGGCCCTTGCAGAACTGGTGTAGCCGCCGCAAAAAGTTCTCGTCCAGCAGGTAGGCCACGTCCAGCCGCAGGCCATCAATGGCAAACTGATCCATCCAGCCCGCCACGCATTCCAGAATATGGTCCACCACCGCGGGGTTTTGCAGGTTCAGCTTCACCAGCTCAAAATGGCCCTCCCAGCCCTCGTACCACAGGCCATCGTTGTAGTTGGAGTTGCCCCCAAAGTTAATGTGGAACCAGTCCTTGTAGGGGGAGCTTTCCCGGTTGCGGAGCACATCTTGAAAAGCCCAGAATCCCCGGCCCACATGGTTGAAGACTCCGTCCAGCACCACCCGGATGCCGGCCTCATGCAGGGCATTGCACACACTGGCAAAATCCTGGTTCGAGCCCAGGCGGGCGTCAATTTTCTTATAGTCCCGGGTGTCGTAGCCATGGGTGTCAGACTCGAACACCGGGGAGAAGTACACCGCGCCGGTGTTCAGCTTTTTCAGATGCTCCACCCAGTCCAGCATTTTCAGAATGCGGCTTTGGGGCTTCCCGTCGTTCTCAAAGGGCGCGCCGCAAAAGCCCATAGGATAAATTTGGTAGAACATGGCGGAATTCTGCCAGCCAGGCTGGTTTTTCAAGCGGACCACTTGCTTTTCGCTCATGATTGTTCTTCCTTTCGTCTGTTTCTCAGCGTTCGGGGCGGGTCTCCAGCTGGCCGCAGAGCATAGTGCGGAACCCAAACTTCTCATAAAACGGCCGCAGCTCTTCCCCGCCGTAGATCACGGATATCATGTAGATCCGGTCATGTTTCAGCCGCTCCATGGCCCGGTTCATCAGCCCCGCGCCAATGCCCCTGCCCTGGTAGTCCGGGTGGACCATCACATCCTGGATGTAGGCGTCGGTCACCCCGTTGCTGACCACCCCCAGGAAGCCCACCAGCTTATCCCCGTCATAGCAGGCGACGCGCAGGTAGTCGTTCATGGCGGGGCTTCTCAGCTCTGCCTCCATGCCGCCCCAGCCCACCGCCCGCCGGAGGGCTGAGATGCTCTCCGGGGACGTGCCGGGGTCCATACGGTATTGCAGCATAAGGCGGTCCTCTTAGCCAACGCGGCAGCAGTTGCCCTCCCAGGCGAAGACGCTGCTGTAAAACGCTGTCATGGCGGCGGTCATGTGCCGGAGGTCCTCCCGGCCCGCTGTCTCATAGGGGGAGTGCATGGCCAGCTGGGCCAGGCCAATGTCCACTGTGGGGATGGACACATGGGAGCCGGAAATCAGCCCCAAGGTGCCCCCGCCGGGGTTGGAGGAATGGTTGTAGAAGTCCTGGGTGGGCACGCCGGCCTTTTCGCAGATGCGGTGGAACAGGGCGGCGGTCATGGCGTCTGTGGCATAGCGGGTGCTGTGCTTGACCACCACGCCTTTGTTCAGATAGCAGCGGCTGGTGGGGTCGGCCTTTTCCGGGTAGTTGGGGTGCACGGCGTGGGCGTTGTCCGCCGAGAGCAGCATGCCGCCCTGGACCGCCTGCTGGCGCTGCTGGCCATCCTTTCCGGCGGCGGCGCAGATCCGGTCCAGCACATCGCTTAAGAAGGTGGAGTTTGCCGCGTGGCGGGTGGAGCTGCCGGTTTCCTCGTTGTCAAAAATGGCGCAGACCGTGCAGTGCTCTGGGTTCTCGCTCTGCAAAAAGGCGGTAACGGCGGAGAAGACGCACTCCAGGTCGTCCAGCTTGGGCGCGGCTATGAACTCCCGGTCCGCCCCGTATATTGTGCCCCGGGCCCGGTGGTAGAGATACAGGTCGTGGGCCAGAATGTCCTCTTTCCGCACACCGGCCCGCTCCGCCGCCAGGGCCAGCAGGTCCGCCTCCGTGCCGCCCAGCAGAGGCAGGGTGTCCTTTTGGGGGTCCGTCTTGCCGCCGTTGTTGGCCTCCCGGTTCATGTGGATGGCCAGACTGGGAATCACCAGCAGGTCCCGGCTCACGTCCGTCAGCACGGACCGGACGCCCTCTTCGGTGCGCACCGCCAGCCGCCCGGCCACGCTGAGAGGCCGGTCCAGCCAGAGGTTTAGGGCCATGCCTCCGTAGACCTCGGTGTTCAGCTTGGCATAATGGCCCTCCACCTTCATCTCCGGCGCGCCCTTTACCTTAAAGGTGGGAGAATCCCCATGGGGCGCGGCAATGGAGAAAGCCCGGAAGTCTGCCTTGGGGTAGCGGAAGGCCATGACAGAGCCCCCGCCCCGGGTGGTAAAGTACCCCTGCCCCGGGGCCAGCTGCCAGGGCTGCGTCTCCAAAAGCTCCATAAAGCCTGCTTGCAGCAGCATAGCCCGCACGGTCTGCACGGTGTGCAGGGGGCTGGGGCTGCTCTGAATAAAGTCAAAAAGCCGGTTGGTCAGTTGATCGGTCATGCTTATCCCTTCTTTGCGTATGATGATGAAACATTTCTGCTGGGCATTTCATTGCAGCCACATATCCATGGCCGGGCCCGCGTTTTCATTGGGACGCTGGCAAAAGCCAAAGCGCTGGTAAAAGCCCTCCTTGTCCCTGCCCGCCAGCAGGTGGACCTTAAACCGCCACCCTGGCCGCATCTGGGCCCGGAGAAAGGCCAGGCAGTCCTCCACCATGCGGGTTCCGGCGCCCTGGCTCTGGTAGGCCGGAAGCACCATCACATCGGTCAGGTAGGCGGTGTAGCCGCCATCCCAAAGGAGCCGGGCGCTGCCCACCGCCACCTCACCCTCATAGCACCCGGCCACATAGGCCGAGCCCGCCAGTCCTTGGGCGGCCTGTTCCAGGCGGATGGCGCTCCAGCCCACGGCTTTTCGCAGGCGGCAGTATTCCTCTGGCTCTATGGCGCCGCGGTACTCCAAGCGTCCGGCTGGGTCCGGCCCCGCCAAAATGACAAAAGCCTCGCCAGTGGCTTTATGGGTCACCTGCCGCTGGGCCCGGAAGCCGCAGCAGACATAAGCCCGCCAAGCCCGCTGGTTAAAACCCGCCACAGTCAGCCGGAAGCCGCCGGCCCCCAGCTCATTGCGGGCAAAGTCCAGCCCAGCCAGCAAAAAGGACGGTCCAAAGCCCAGGCCGCACAGGTCCGGGCGCAGGCCCAAACCCACGTCCAGAGGGCCCTGGCCGTAAGGCTCCGGCTCTCTGGTGGGAATTCTTGCGTGCTCCCCAAACTGGTAGAACCCCACCAGCTCTCCCTTGCGGTTTAAGAGGCCATAGGAGCTGCCATCCAGCAGCTCGTCCAGAGGCTCGTCCTCCTGCCAATTGTACACCGCGTATTCCGCCGGATAGCGCCAGGCCGCAACCTGCGCCGCCAGCTCGTGGGTCATGGGAACAATCGGATTCTTCATGCGTTTCCCCCCTTAATAGACAAACCCGTCTGGCAGGCTGATATAGCCCCGAATATGCCCGTCTTTGGGCCGCTCTACCACGCCGGACACATTGCCCAGGTTTCCTTCGGCCGTAATCAGGGAATTGGGCCGGTTTTCCAGCACAATGCCTATATGATCGTGGACCTTATTGGCAAAGACCCGGTCGAACAATACAATGTCTCCTGGCTGGGGCTGGCAGGCCGGGCCGCGCCAGCCGATGCGGTTATCCTCTTTGGCCCATTCCTCCCAGGCTCCGCAGCCAGCCAAATTGCAGCTGGCGCACTCCCTGGGCCGGATGGGAAAATCATACCCGGCGGTCCGGCAGCAGTGGTACACAAAGGCCGCGCACCACAGGCCGTCGGCCTCCTTCAGGGTCCATTTGTTCCCGGCCCAGGGCTCTATGATGGGCTGGATATTGGACTTGAGCCCCATTACCGCGCCGTGCCAGCATTTCAGGGCCTCCGCCCGGGCCACCTGGGCCAAGTATTCTTTGGTTGTCACTGCTGTTCCTCCTTATAAGGACGTTTGTTGTGGATGCGGCACAGGGCAAGGGCATAAGGCGCGTCCTCTCTCCTTCTTGCTCAGGCCTTCCCCTTTTTCGCGGGCTTTTTCCGAAGCTTCAGCTCTATGCCCCGTCTCTCCGCCGCCTCTTGCAAGGCCTGAACCGCCGTCCCGGCCCGGGTCTTTGGATCCGTTGGAGCGTCCTGGGAAAGCTGGGCCAGAATGGGCCGCAGGTCCTCCAGCTCCAGCCGGTTGACCGCCAGACAGTAAAAACTTTTTCTCCGGCCATCGTTGCAGCGCTCTAGCAGAAAAGCCAATATGGCCTCCTTCTCCCGCAGGCGGCTGTGGCAGGCTTCCAAATCCTCCCGGGCGGCCTCCAAGTCCGCCGCCCGCCGCTGGTGGGTCAGAAAGGAATCGTACCGGTCAAAGTCCTGATAGCGCTGGCAGGGGTAGTCCGCGCACTGAAAGCAGTATTCCACCCCGCCCCGCTCCAGGGCGCAGCGGGCCAGCTTGCAGGACTGGTTCCCCGCTCCACCCCCGCAGCCGGGGCAATGGCCGCCCAGCCTCATGGGGCAGAGCCCGCAGCTTAGGCCGCACAGGGCCACCCGCTGGTCCTCTCGGGAAAAACCTTTCACATGCCGCTCCTTTCAAAACCGCCCGCCTTACATGCTGGGCGGGCGGTTTTCGTTTCTCTCTTTTTGCTGGGAATCTCCCGGCAGGGGTTAGGCCCCTTCCAGCGCGCCCATTAAAATGATGCCCGCGCCGGCAATGGCAATGGCCCCATACTGCCGCAGGGTCAGCTTTTCCTTAAGGAAGATGCGGGACAGAACCACGGAGAACAGGCAGTAGCTGGAAATCAGCGGCGCCGCCATAATGCCGTTTTCCGCGATGGCGTATATGTAGAAAAACTGTCCCGCCGTTTCGCAGATGGCCCCCAGGCCCTTCTCCCGCTCTTCCCAGAGGGAGAATTTCTGCTTCTTTACAAAGACCAGGAAAATAAACGCCGCCACCGCGCACAGGAAGAAGGTGAACTCGTAAGCAATTTCCCCTTCCTCCTCGCTCATCAGGGCCCAAGCGTCCAGCACCAGGCTGTCGCCAAAAGTGCCCAAGGCGTCCACAATACAATAAATAATGGGGATGCTCACCGCCAGGGCGCTGACCGCGTATTTCTCCTCAATGACCTCGCCCCGGAAGCGCCGGGCCTTGTTCTCGTCCTTCATATCAAAGACCGAGAGCAGAATAACGCCCAGCACCACCAGCACCACGGAGACCAGCTGCAGGCCGTTCATGGTCTGGCCTAAAAACACAAAGCAGAGAATGGCCGCCACCGCTCCGGAGGAATTGCACACCGGAGAGGACACGGAGAGCTCCAAATACCGCAGGCCAATGTAGCCGATGGCCATGGAGCCGATGTAGCAGGCGGAAACAGGCAGGTACTTGACAATGCTCATGGGGTCGAACTCCTGGTAGTTCAGGCAGAACATCACCAGGCCGTGAATCCCCATAACCGCGCCCACCATAATGACCATGCGCAGGTGGCTGTACTTGTCCCGGGGATCGGTGCCCATTTTCGAAAACAGATCGGACCCGCCCCAAAACAGGGCGGTAATCAGCGCGAATATAAACCACATTGGTATCAGTCCTTATTCATAAAATATGGGTTAACAGGAAAATGAAAGCCGCTTCTTAGGGCGTGAAGGGGGCTCAAGGAACCTACCAGGGGCGCACATGTCAACCTTACCAGCCCAGCCCCAAACCGGGCGTCAAGCCTCCTCTTCCCGCCGGGAGTGTCCGTTTCGGAGAGCTTTTCGTGTTCCCCCCGCCCGCAGGGCGGGGGGGAACACAGATGATTATCACTGCGGTTGGGACACACCCCCTTCCCGACCCGCCTAAGCGTATAGAAGTTTCTTAACCCGCCGGAGGCCAGCTAAAAGAATTGGGGGATGAATTGGGCTCCTTTGGCTGTGCGGTCCTGCACAAAGCCATCCAGCCCCAGCTGAAAGAGGGCCGCCTGGACTTTGTCCAGCTCCCGGCGGGTAATGGGCCGGGAGAGCTCGGGACAGCCCGGCAGGCCCCCCGGCTCCTTAGCCCGCCCCCAAGGGGTATACTGGGCCATCAGGCTCACCGGTATGCCGGGAAATTCCTTGGCAATGCGCTCTAGGGCGGCAATGGAATTTTTGGTGTGCCCCGGCAGAATCAGGTGCCGGATGAGCACGCCCCTGCGCATAAGCCCGTCCCGGCCGTACTCCGGCGGCCCCACTTGACGCACCATTTCCCCAATGGCCGCAAGCGCCGCCTCCGGATAATCCGGCGCGCCGGACAGCGCCCCGGCCAGAGAGGGCTGGGCGTATTTGAAGTCGGGCAGATAGCAGTCCACCAGCCCCTCCAGGGTTCGCAGAGTCTCCACGCTCTCGTAGCCGGAGCTGTTGTAAATCACCGGCACAGGCAACCGCTGGATCAGCAGGGCCTCCCGCAGCTTGTCCGCGTAGTGCCCCGCTGTGACCAGATTGACGTTGTGGGCCCCTTCTTCCACCAACCGGAGCAGAATTTCATGAAGCTCTTGGGGCGTCACTGGCCGGCCGGGCTTTTCCCCGGCGCTGATTTCATAGTTCTGGCAGTAGACGCAGCCCAGGGAGCAGCCGGTAAAAAACACCGCCCCCGAGCCCCTGGTTCCGCTGATGGGGGGCTCTTCCCAATGGTGCAGGGCCGCCCGGGAAATGCGCATCTCCCGGCCGCTTTTGCACCGGCCCATGCCGCCGGGACCGTCCCGGGGCGCATGGCACCGGCGGGGGCACTGGCGGCACTGATAGGGGCTCACGGGTTCAAGGCCAGCATGGCGCAGTTGCTGCCCCGCTGGCCCCTGGTCTTCCGGTGGGAGAAGAGCAGGCTGCTCTCCTCCATGGTGCACACCCGCCCCAGGGTGACGCGCTCCTCTCGCATGCCTGCCGCCAGCAGGGAACGGCGGCAGCATTCCCACAGGTCCACATGGTATTTTTCCTCACCGCAGCCAGTGGTTACCGGTCCGGACACAAAGTGTTCGGAACCTGCCAGGGCCAAAAACACCTGGGCCACCGGTTCGTCCACCTCAAAGCACTCCCTGCAGATGGAGGGGCCCACCGCGGCCAGCAGGTCCTCCGGGCGGGAGCCGAACTCCTCGGCCATCCGCCGCACCATGACCTGTGGCATGCCGGCAGCGGCTCCCCGCCAGCCCGCGTGGGCAAGGCCGATGGCCCGCCGCACCGGGTCCACAAAGTAGACGGGCACGCAGTCCGCCGCATAGACCACCAAGGTGACCCCAGGCACATTGGTGCACAGTCCGTCGGCGCTTTGGCAGCTGTTCTCCCGCCAAATGCCCTGCCCCCTGTGCTCCAGGCCCACCCGGCGGATATCTGTCTTGTGCACCTGGACCCCGCACACCAAGGACTCGGGGTCAAAGCCCGCCGCCGCGCAGAAGCGCCGGTAGTTTTCGCTGACCTTTTCCTCACTGTCCCCCCGGCCAAAGCCCAGGTTCATGGCGGCGAACTCTCCGCCGCTGACGCCGCCCAGCCGGGTGGAAAAGGCGTGGGTTACGGGCAGGCCCTTCCACTGGGGAAAGCGCAGCAGGCCCACCCCCTCCCGCACCTCCAGCTCCATGCCGCCCACCGGGCCGGGCACGGCCTCTCTGGGCGCTTCGATTACGGGTACAGGAAATGTTTTTTTATTCACAATAAGCCCCTCGTATTTCTGTTTGATGATGACCCGCCCCAAAAAGCGGTAGCCGCAGCCGCGGCACTGGAAAGGCGCCCGGAACCCTTTGTTTCGCTGGTCCCAGCGGCCTGTCCGGCGGCAGCCCGCCCCGCAGGCCGGGCAGGAAAATTCCAAGTACTCCCGGCGGACCAGGGGGTCTTGCAGGTCTGTTACATAGCTGGTGCGGTAGGTCATTTTGTCATAAAATTCCGGCCCGCATGTTTCGATGTAGGGCCGGATGGCCTCCGGGTCGTAAATCCGCCGCAAAACCTCCAAAGTCACCAGGCTGTCGTCCAGGGCCCGGTGCTGGGCCCGCTGGGAAAGGTCCAGCCCCAGCAGCTCCGCCACTTTGGAGAGCCCCGCCTGTTCCCGAACGCCCAGGCCCAGCCTTTCCTCGGCGTACCGCTGCAAGTCGCAGTATTGGGTGAGAAAAGGCACCTGGCCGCTGCCGCTGAAATACCGGCAGTTCACAATCAAAGTCAAAATATCGGCAGAGCCCCAGGTGACCAGCACCCGGTCCCCCAGCCAGCGGCGGAACCGGCTCACCGCCCCCATAAAGCTCAGGCCCCCGGTGAGGTTTTCCTCGGTGATGCTGGTCAGGTCCGCCACCACCGCGTTCAGCCGCTTGCCCACCTGGGGCCGCACAAAGCAGGAAAAGACGTCCTCTTCCTGCAGCCGCGGCCCGCATTTCACCGCACCGAACTCAATGATCTCGTTGATATATCCTTTCAGCCTCCGGCTGTAGGCCGCGTTCCATTCCAGGTCCAATATGGCAAATTCCATAGAGCCCGGCGCCTCCTTTCCAAGCCGCCCGCGGGCGGCGGTTTTTGATGCTGGCGGGAGGGCCCAAGATTTGGTCCCCTTACCGCTGGTTCTTCTTGCGGCTCTGCTGCTTCATCCGCTGTTCGTGGGAGAGCACCGCCTTGCGCATGCGCACGCTTTTGGGGGTCACCTCCACATACTCGTCCCCGGTGATAAACTCCAGGCACTGCTCCAGGCTCAGCACCGAATGGGGGGTCAGCTTCAAGGCCTCGTCCGCGCCGGAAGAACGGGTGTTAGTGGCGTGCTTTTTCTTGCACACATTCACCACAATGTCCTCCGTCTTGGGGTTCGCGCCCACAATCATACCCTCGTAAACCTCCACCCCGGGCCCTATGAACATCCGGCCCCGGTCTTGGGCGTAAAACAGCCCATAGGCTGTGGCTTCCCCCGCCTCAAAGGCCACCAGCGAGCCTTGCTGGCGCTGGAACACGTCTCCCTTATAGGGCTCATAGCCATCAAACACATGGTTCATAATGCCGTTGCCGTTGGTGTCGGTGAGAAACTCCGAGCGGTAGCCCATTAGGCAGCGGGAGGGAATTTTGAACTCCATATGGGTCATGCCCCCCTCCCGGGTGCCCATGTTGATAAGCTCCGCCTTTCTGGCGCCGATTTTTTCCATTACCGCCCCCACATAGTTGTCCGGGGTCTCAATCATCAGCAGCTCCATGGGCTCCAGCTTTTGGCCGTTCTTCTCCTTAAAAATCACCGTGGGCGGCGACACCTGGAACTCGTAGCCCTGGCGGCGCATCTGCTCAATGAGGATGGACAGGTGCAGCTCGCCCCGGCCCGAGACCTTAAAGGTGTCCATGCTGTCCGTCTCCTCCACCCGCATGGCCACGTTGGTCTCCACCTCTTTGAAGAGCCGGTCCCGCAGGTTCCGGGAGGTGACGTATTTGCCTTCCCGCCCGGCAAAGGGGGAGTCGTTCACCTTGAACATCATGGAAACCGTTGGCTCGTCAATCTTTACAAAGGGCAGGGGCTCAATGTGCTCCGGGTCGCAGGCGGTTTGGCCGATGTTCAAATCCGTAATGCCGGAGACCGCGATAATATCCCCCAGCTGGGCGGAGGAAGCCTCCACCCGCTTGAGGCCCTCAAACTGGTAAAGCTTGCTGACCTTGGCGTTTTTGTGGCCCTCTTCGCCACCACCGCAAATAGCCACGGTTTGGCCGGACTGAATGCGGCCCCGCTCCACCCGGCCAATACCGATGCGGCCCACATAGCCGTCGTAGTCGATGTTGGAGAACAGCACCTGGGTGGGTCCCTCCAGGTCGCCCTGGGGCGCGGGGACCTCCCGCAAAATCATCTCAAACAGAGGCTCCATATCCGTGCCGGGAACATTGGGGTCCAAGCTGGCGCAGCCCTCCCGGGCGGAGCAGTAGGCCACGGGAAATTCCAGCTGGTCGTCGTTGGCCCCCAGCTCAATAAACAGGTCCAGCACCTCGTCCACCACCTCGGCAGGGCGGGCGCCGGGGCGGTCGATCTTGTTCAGCACCACCAGGGGCTTTTTGCCCAGGCCCAGGGCCTTTTTCAGCACAAAGCGGGTCTGGGGCATACAGCCCTCAAAGGCGTCTACCAGCAGAATGACCCCGTCCACCATCATCAGCACCCGCTCCACCTCGCCGCCGAAGTCCGCGTGGCCGGGAGTGTCCACAATGTTTATTTTCGTGTCCTTATATTTCACCGCCGTGTTTTTGGAGAGTATGGTGATGCCCCGCTCCCGCTCCAGGTCGCCGGAGTCCATCACCCGTTCCGCCACAGCCTCGTTTTCCCGGAAGATGCCGCTCTGTTTTAAAAGCTGGTCCACCAAAGTGGTTTTGCCGTGGTCTACATGGGCGATGATTGCCACATTGCGCAGGTTGTTTCGAGTTCCCATCCTATTGTTTCCATTCCTTTCCGTTGGGGCTTCTTATGCTTAGCCTTTTCTCTAAATGATTATTATACCACGCCGCTCCGGTTTTGAAAAGCCCCATCTCGCGGCGGGAGTGTCCAAACCACAGAGACAATTTTTCGTGTTCCCCCGCCCTACGGGCGGGGGAACACGAAAAACTCTCCGAAACGGACATTCCTCTCGCGGCGGCCGGGCGGGCGGTGGAGGCCGCTCCCTGCTGCTCCATAAACCCCTTGACCTGCCTCAGGAAGCAGAGAGAGCCCAGAGGCCCTGGGCCTTTGGACTCCTCTCCCGTATCACCTGGAAAAACCCGCGCCTTTTCAGGCCTCTACCGCCACTTGACGCAGGTAGGCCTGCACTTCGGCCTCTGTGCCCATGGCCAGCGCGGCTTCCGCCACCTGGTCCGCCGCCCCTTTGGTCCACCGGGCCACCGCCGCCCGCACGGCCAGCACGGACGCCGCCGCCACGCTGAACCCGCTAAGCCCAAAGGAGATCAGCAGGGGCGTCAGCCGGGGGTCAGCCGCCGCCTCGCCGCACAGGCTGACCGGTATGTTCCTCTCCCGCCCCAGGCGGATGACCTCCCGCAGGGCGTGGAGCACCGCTGGCTGCATGGGAGAATAGAGCCCGGACACCTGGGGGCTGCCCCGGTCGCAGGCCATCACATAACCCACCAGGTCGTTGGTGCCAATGCTGAAAAAGTCCGCCTCCCGGGCCAGCGCGGCCGCTGTCAGCACCGCCGCCGGGGTCTCGATCATAATCCCCACCGGCAGGTTTCCCACACAGGGAAGCCCCTGGGCCTTCAGCTGGCTTCTGGCCTGGTCCAGCAGGGCCCGGGCCTCCCGCAGCTCTTCCAGGGTGGACACCATGGGCAGCATCACCCGCAGGTCCCCCAGCACGCCCGCCCGCAGCAGGGCCCGCAGCTGGGTGAGGAAGACCTCCCGGTTTTTGAGGCACCAGCGAATGCCCCGCAGCCCCAAGAAGGGGTTGGCCTCCTGGGCCAATTCCAGGCAGGCCGCCTCCTTGTCGCCGCCTACATCCAAAGTGCGGATGGTCAGGGGCCGGCCCTTTAGGTCTCGCAGGGTCTGGGCATAGGCCTGGTACTGCTCCTCCTCGCAGGGCGGATGCTGGCGGTTCATAAATAGGTACTCCGTTCGAAACAGCCCCACGCCCTCGCCGCCAGCCTCCAAAGCCCGGGCCGCGCCGCTGGGCATGCTTATGTTGCAGAGGAGCTTAAACTCCTCCCCGCTTTTCGCCTGGGTCTTTTTGTGCAAAAAATACTGGATGCGCCGCCGCTTTTCCAAAAAGGCGTCCTGGCGCTTCTGGTAGGCCTCAATTTCCTCTGGCTTTGGGGTGAAGATTACATCGCCCCGGGTACCGTCCACAATGACGAAGGCCCCGTCCGCCAGCCGGGAGACCGCCCCTTTTACCCCGCACACCGCCGGGACTCCCATGGCCCGGGCCAGAATGGATGAATGGGAGGTCATGCCCCCGCCCTCGGTGACAATGCCCGCGATGTTCTCGTTGTCGATGCCCGCCATCACGGCGGCGCTCAGCTCCCTGGCCACCAGCACGGTACCCTTGGGGGCATGGCGCACGTCCGCCTCCTCCACCCCCAGCAGCTCCCGCTGGATGGCCCGGCACAGCTCCCGAACATCTTCGGCCCGGCGGCGGGTCAGTTCATCACTGCTGGCGGAAAACACCTCAATGTAGCCTCCGCACACCTCCTGCAAGGCCGCCTCGGCGCTTTTGCCCTGGTCAATCCGCTCTCCCACCCGTCTCAGCAGACTGGGGTCGCCGCTCATTGCCATATGGGCCTCCAGAATCCACGCGTCCTCTTCCCCGGCGGAACGCTTCAGATGTTCCATCTGCGCCTGGGTCTTCCGGCGGTAAGCCTCCGCCGCCTGCCGGAAGCGCTCCCGCTCGGCCTGGGCGCCGTTGGTCCGTTCCTCCCGGTATACCAAGCTGCATTCTTCCAAGAGCATCACCCTGCCCAGTCCGATTCCCTCTGACACCGCGGTTCCGTGCAGCATGACTTTCACCTCGCCTCTCATTTTTGTTTAGACGCTTCCAATTTCTTCGTGATGGAACTATAATTATTTTGCCTATTTGAGGCAAGCTTTCCCACAGGCCAAAAACCTGTGGGCTGCTTTTTACTTGAAATTGTTTGGCCCAAGAGGCCCTCCAAGCCCAGAAAGCCGCTTACCCAAAAACAGCTGGGCTGGCTTTAGGCGGCGGGCTTGGGGGAGCCGCGGCTCCCGCGCTTCTTGAGGGAGCTTTTCCCCCGCTCCGGGCCGGGCAGCTCCCGGGTCAGGCTGAATAGGCAGGCCGCCGCCAGCGCAAAGTAAATGGTGACATTGGGCCGGCGCAGCACATTGCCGGAAATCTGGGCCGCGATTACCGCCAGCAGAAAGCTCATGCCTACCGCGCCCATTTCCACGGTCAAAAAGCCCTTAAGCCCCCGCCAGAAGCCCACAGCGGCAACCCGCGCTCCCTGCCGGCCCTCCTGCCGGGCCAGTCGCGCGCCCTGGTCCACCTGGCCCGCAAAGGCCCGCAGCACCTGGGCCGCAAAGACCGCCAGAAAAGCCATGTACAGGGCAAAGCCCAGGTACCCCATGGTGTAGAACACCGCCGGAAAATCATTTTCCAGGTCGTAAATGCCGTCTCCCGCCAAAAAATCGCTGTATTCAAAACCCAAAAAGTGGGTCAGCGTGTCTTTTTCATCCCAGACCATGGAGGCGAAATTGTTCTTCCGCACCCGGGTGTCTGAGAGCAGGTAGGTCTCCGTGGTGTAGCCAAAGGACTCCATCACATTGTAAATGCCAAAGCGCTGGTTTAGGTTCTTCATCAGCTTGCCGTACACCTCCTCATCGGTGTACACGCCCATCAGGCTCTGGCGCAGCTTCTCCCGCTGCCGCTCCAAGGGCGGAAGCCGCTTGATTTCCCCTTCGTCCAAAACGCTGTCGCTGTTGCTCTTCACGCTGTCCTCCACCATGTCGCCGTAAAGGGACTGGGAATAGGCTGTCATGCGGTCTCGGGCGGCCATGGGAGACTGGGAGCGGAAAGCCGTTACCGCCGCCAGCAGGGCCACGGCGGGCAAAACGTATTTTAGGGACTTTTTCCCCATTTGAAGGAGGAACAGGAAGATATAGGCCCCCAGAATAATGAAAATGGAGAAAAAGTCCAGCTTGGTGCCTGTGACGAACAGAATGCCCACGCTCAAAACCAAGCTGGCCAGGTAGGCCCAGTATTTTCGAACCGCGTAGCCCCAGTAGAGAAAGAAGGGCACGGTAAGCACCAAAATCGCGCTTTGGGCGCTGGGGGTGGCAAACCAGCCCAGCACCCCCAGCTGTATGGGGGGCTTATAGGTATACACCGGGTGGCCGGTAAGCCAGGGCAGGGCGGTGAAGAGAAGGATCTCTCCAAAAGCTATGGCCACGCCCGTGTAAAAATGCCTGCGCAGCTCGGGCCTTTTGGTCAGGATGGTGATAAAGGTCAAGGCGAAGATGGGGAAATTCAAGGTGCGCAGCATGTTGTTGGCGTCGCTGAACAGGGACTGGTAGCCAATGCGGAAGCAGTTGAGCATATGGGCCAGCCAAAAGAGCCCCGCCGCCGCGTACAGAATGAAATAGAACCGCTTGGCGTCGCTGAGGAGAAACCCCAGCAGGGCCACAGCCGCCAGCATGCCAAAGCGCAGCAGGGTGGAGACGGTGTTGCTGCCCATCTCTCCCAAAAAGTAGGAGAACACGTCCAGGGCGGGCTGTACCGCCACAATCGCCAGGACAATCCCTCCCAGCCGGGACTCTAAGGCTCCCTTAAGCTTTTTCAACATGGCCGCCTCCTTTACAGTTGTTTCATCACCACCGCGCTCCGGCGGCGGTATTTGGCAAAGAGCTTTCCCTCCCGGTTGGGGCGGGTGAGCCAGTACATTTGGGCCGCCGCCAAAGAAAGATACACCGTGACGCTGGGCTTGCGCAGGGCCTGGCCGGAAAACTGGGCCGAGCACAGCCCCAGGCAGTACAGCATGGAGTAAGCCCCCAGCTCTACCGTCAAAAAGCCGGGCAGGGTCCGCCAATTCTTGACGCAGCCCCAAAGCACCGCCAGCAGGAAATAAGCTGTGAAGCCCAGATACAGGGCCGCGCCCAGGTAGCCGTAAAAAAAGGGCAGGGCGGGAAAGTCGTTTTCCGGGTCGTAATTCACGCCGTTTATGGTAGCTTTCGCGTATTCAAAGCCGAAAATCCTGGTAATCCAATCCTGCTCCCGCCAGGTCAGGGCCATTACGGCCAGCTTCTTGGTCCGGCTGTTGTACAAGGTGGAGGCCTCCGTGGAATAGTGGTACTGCTCCATCACCCTCTGGACGCCGAAGCGCTCCAGCAGGCCGCCCAAAAGGGGCGTATTGGCCACGCTTTTCTGGGTGTAGATTTCCTCATACACCCGGGTGATTTTTTCCAGCTCCTCTTGGGAGGGCTCGCCGCCCTGATAGGTCCAGCCTTCTCCCAAAATCCGGTCTGTCTGAGCCTGATAACTGGCGTAAGCGTCCGCTGTCAGCGCCTGCCGCTGGGCCATCACCGACTGCCCCCGGAAGGCCAGCACCAGAACCAGCATCACCGCCAGGGGGGCGCAGAAAAGCAAAATCCGTTTCCAGTCCCCGCCGCCCAAGACCACCAGGCCCAACAGCACCAAAAAGCCCAGGACCACCAGCACCGCCGAGTAGTAGGTCAGACGGGTGCCGGTAAAATACAGCAGGCCCAGCCCCAGCCCGCAGGCCCCGGAGAAAACCCACAGCCGCTCCGTCCGCCAAGCCCAAAGCAGCAGCCCTGGAGCCAGCATGGAGACAATGGCGCTTTGGGCGTTGGGTACGCCGAACCAGCCCAGCAGGCCCTTTTGAAAGTCCCGGGCAGGCAGGTCATAGGTATAGGCCGGGCGGCCGGTCAGGTAGGAAAGGCCGATGACCAGCAGAATCAGGGCGAAATTTCCGGCCAGCAGGGCGGCGGCGCGCAGGTCCAGGCCCGGGCGCTGCCGGAAAAAGGTGAGAAATACCGCTGTCCACAGGGGAAACTGCACCAGCTTGAGATACTCCGCCGCGTCCCCTACCGGGTCTTGGTAGCCCAGCCGGAAACAGTTGAGCATATGCAGAAGCCAAAAGCCCCCCGCCACGCCCCAAAGCAGGCCGTAAAGCCTTTTTCGGTCTGAAATGGCAAAGCCGTAGAGGCTGACGGCAAACAGCAGCACTGTGCGCAGGGCAGTGGTCAGGGCGGTCATGCCCAGGTTCTGCATAAAGTAGGAGAGCACGTCCAAAAGGGGCTGCACCAGCAGCAGGGCGGCCATGCATTCTCCGGCGGAACGGGTGAGTGTGGTTTTGAGTTTTATGGTATCCATTGAAAATCCTTATCATAGGCCAAAAGGGGCCTTTTGCGGTGTAAAATTCATCCATGCGCCTAAAACGCTTGGAACTTTCCTAAGTATACCATATTTCCCCCTTGTGCACAAGATTGAAACTTGAGATTTTCCCAAAGGGGAAAACGGCCCGCCCGAAAAAAACTGCGCCCCCAAAGCCATCCCGGCTCTTGGGGGCGCCGCGGCGGAACATCACCGCGCGGTTTCCTTTCAGCCCCGCCCCATTTTTTGGCGCTGGGCTGCGAAAATATTCTGCGTAATCCTCTCCTGGTCCTCCTCGGTCAGCTCTAAAAAGCGGCACCCATACTCCGTTTTCCCGTCCTCCCGCTCTAAAACACGCACCACCTGGCTGTACATGGCCGATTCCGGCCGGTCCTCCAAAAGCTTGACTTTCAGCAAAAACTTATCGCCTTCGTGGTAGCGGCGCTCCGATGTGATGCGGGCCCCGCCCACGCTGATATTCAGCAGCCGGCAGGGCTTTTCCCCCATTTCCAGGCCGGTGAACATGGTCGCGCTGGCCTCCAGATTGGTTTCCAGGCGGAAAAAGGCCCGGTCGTTTCCCACTTTGCACACATTCAGCTCCGCCACGGACCATATATTTTGCGGCTTAGGCGTAATGACGCCCTCCATATACACAGCCTTGCGGTTGTGGTCGTTGTAGCCCCGAATCTTGACGGGAAGGGGCTCCTCCTCTTCCCGGTCTATGGCGGACTCCGAATATTGGTGCAGCTCCGCCTGGTCTCCCCGCAGGCCCTGCAATTTTGCCACAAAAAGCATATTGTCGCTTTGGTCCGTCACCTCTACCCGCATGCCGGAATAAATCTCCCGTTCTTCCGCTGCGTTCTTCTGCCCGCTCTCTTTGGGCGGCTGCTTCTCGTTCTTTTTTCCAAACAGATTGAATAGTCTCATATAAAACCTCCCGCTTTCACCATTTAGGGCGTGACAAGCGCTGTTCCGCCTCATGCCTATTTTATGTGAACGCGCCCGCGCGGAACCATTATTTCTCCCACAGCTGCTTCAGCTGTTCATCGGCCCAGACGACCTGGTTCCGGCCGTGCTTTTTCGCGTCGTAGAGCATGGTGTCCGCGATCTTCAAGTACACGCCGTAGGGGCTTTCCGTTGGGGGAAGAACCGTGACGCCCCCTATGCTGACGGTGACCCACTCTGCCACAGAGGCGGCGTGGGGAATGTGGAGGTCCTCAATGGACTGGCGGATCTTTTTAAGGTGCTCAAACAGCTGCTCCGAAGTATCCCCCATAAAGATTGCCACAAATTCTTCTCCGCCATAGCGGGCGAAGAAGTCTGTGCTGCGGTTTAAATGAGAAGAGACGGTCTTGGCCACGGCGGCAATCACTTTGTCGCCAGCGGGATGGCCGAAGGTGTCGTTATACTTTTTAAAGTTGTCGATGTCAAACATGCAGATGGAAAAAGGGACCTGAAGCCGGACGGCCTCCTGCCATTTTGTGATGCTGTAACCGTCATATTTGCGCCGGTTGGCAATGCCGGTGAGCTGGTCGGTCATGGACTGCTCTTCGATCTGCCTGCGGTAATGGTACAGCTTGATGTGGGTGTTGACCCTTGCCTTTACAATCAGGGAATGAAAGGGCTTTACGATGTAGTCCACCGCCCCCAGAACCAGCCCGCGCTGCTCGTTCTCCACGTCCGAAAGGCTGGTGATCAAAATAACGGGGACATTTTGGGTAACAATCTTCTCCTGCAACTTTTTCAGCAGCGTAAAGCCATCCATCCCCGGCATCACCACATCCAACAGAATCAGGGAGAAGTCCTCGGTGCTGGCCCGGTACAGGCCGTCCTCCGCTGTCTGCGCCACGGCGACCTGGTATTCGTCGTCCAGAATTGACTTTAACTTCGCCGCCTGTAGGGCGCTGTCGTCAACAATCAGAATTTTTTCCATATCCGCACTCCTCGTTTTGTTTACTGAGAGCCCGCGCCGGTTCCACGCGCGGGCCGGAACCGGCTTGAAACGGCCCCCTATTCTGTTTTGGGGGCAAAAGAGTTTATCTTGCCTTCGCAGCATGTTTTTTCTTCTATAATATTTTGGATTGGCCTCCAGGCGGAACCGCGTCCGGCGCGGCATCGTTCCGCCCGCTTTCTAAGGGGGCGGAACGCGGGGCTGTTCTCCGCCAAGTCCGCGCAGGCAGTCCGCCAGCGGGCCATTGTCCCGGCTGTAGGGACTGTTATGTGGTTATGTAAATAAATGTTTATTCGCAAAGCGTTAAAACCGAAACCACTCTCCCTATCCTCTGGTTTTCTTGCGGCGCTCCGGTTTCAGGTACCCGCTTAACCCAGTGGCCAGCAGCTGAAACACCGTGTCCTCTGTCTCCGGCGTGTTGGGAAGCGTCCCCTCCACCACATATTTGGCGTACAAAACCGTGGAGGTAAGGACATGAAGCCACAGCAGGTCCTGGTTGATCCGGTCCAGGCTGGGAAACACCCGTTTAAAGACGCGGATCATCCCGATAAACGTGTTGAAATAGGTCACGTCCCGGCTTTTGTCATACTTAGGAAAGAAGCTGCTATCCCGAAAACGGTGGTAAAAAATGGTCTCATCCGGACGCGCGGTCCAAAACCGGAAGTAGGGCAGCCACAGCCCTTTCACCGTCCCCATGGGGTTAGCAAGCATGGCCAAGGGGTTTAGGGTCATGCCCTCGAAAATCGCCGCCACCTGTTTGTCCACATACGTGAAGCACTCCACCAGCAGCTGCTCCTTGCCCTCAAAATGACGGTAGATCGCGCCAGGGGAAATCTCCGCGAATTCGCTGACATTCTGGATGCGCACACCCTCAAGGCCATATCGGCGCACTGCCTTCATCGCCGCGAAAAGAATCCGCGTTTTGGTATCATCCAGAGTAACCCCTTCTCCCTGTAGTCAGCGCTTGTTCCATCCTCTATTCAAACACAGATTATATACTAGTTTCCAGCTTTTGTCAATGGGATTTTCGGGGTGAAAAGGAGGCCTCCGGCTATGGCGCTACGTTCCCTCAAAAAACAAAACAGCGGCCCAAAAGCGCCGCTGCCTCATTCTTTTTATCCAGGCCCGGCCAGCCTCCCTCACTTGCTCAGGTACCGCCAGACCAACCGCTGAAATTGTCCGCTCACCTGGTCCGCCACCTCCTGGACCTCCTGGTGGCTGAGGGGCTTGCCGCCCAGGCCAGCGGCCAGGTTGGTCACCACGCTGACGCCGCAGACCCGCATCCCCATGTGCCGGGCGGCCATGGCCTCGCAGGCGGTGCTCATGCCCACCGCATCCGCACCCAGCATCCGGTACAGCTTAATCTCCTCCGGGGTCTCATAGTTGGGTCCGGTGGTTTGCAGGTAAACCCCCTCCTTGAGAGGAATGCCCAGCTCCGCCGCGGCGGCTTTTGCCCGCTCCCGCAGGGGCAGGGCGTACACCTCCGACATGTCCGGAAAACGGGGCCCCAGGGCCTCCTCGTTGGGGCCGGTTAAAGGGGAGGGCACAAAGCTGGCGATGTGCCCGGTTAGAAGCATCAGGCAACCTGGGGTCAGTTCTGGGCCGATGCCTCCGGCGGCGTTGGTGAGCAGCAGCTCTTTGGCCCCCAGAGCCCCCAGCACCCGGATGGGCAGCACCACCTGCTCCATGGAATACCCCTCATAGTAGTGCACCCGTCCCTGCATCACCGCAACCGGTTTTTGATCCACATAGCCAAAAAGAAACCGCCCCGCATGCCCCGCCACTGTGGACACCGGGAACCCCGGCAGGCTGGCATAGGGAACCTGGGCCTCTACCTGGAGCTTTTCCGCAAAGCCTCCCAGGCCGGAGCCCAAAACCACGGCGGATTCCGGCACAAAGCTGGTGGCCTGCCGGATGGCGCTGACGCAGGACTGGATCTGATCCATAATAGCCGGCATAAGCATCCCTCACTTTAAGATTATTTAAGTATAGCGGCGGCAGCCCAGCCGCGCCCCTGGCGGTTCTTGCCCCCTCAGCCCTTTAGCCGCACATACATCTGCGGCGACGCGCTTCCGTCCTTCCGCTGGGATTTAATCTCAAACATATCCAGCGAATCCAAAAAAGGCGTCAGCTTTGAAAAGCCAAAGTTCCGCACATCAAAATCTGGATACCGCTTACCTAAAATATTCCCCACCTTGCCAATGAAAATCCAATCCTCTTCGTCCGAGTTCTCCCGCACAATGCTGCGCAAAGCCCGGCGGATGGTCCGCAGGCTGGTTTTGGGCTCTTCCGGATCCTCTTCCTTGGGCAGCTCCGGCTTGGCGGGCTTGGCGGGTGTTTTGCGGGCCGCTTTTTTAGGCTGGGGCCTCTTCGCCTGCTCGGGCTTGACCGGCTCCTCCGGCTCTTCTTCATCGGCGGCGGAAAGAATATCCAAATATTTAAACTTATTGCAGGCCGCAATAAAGGAATTGGGCGTTTTGCTCTCCCCCATGCCAATCACCGTCATACCCGACTCCCGCAGCCGGGCGGCCAGCCGGGTGAAGTCGCTGTCGGAGCTGACCAGGCAGAAGCCCTCCACCTGGCCGGAATAGAGGATGTCCATAGCGTCGATGATCATGGCGGAATCGGTGGAGTTTTTTCCGCTGGTGTAGCTGTACTGCTGAATGGGCAGCACGGAATTATCCAACAGGGCCGACTTCCAGGAAACCAGCGCCGGGTTGGTCCAGTCGCCGTAAATTCGCTTGTAGGTGGCCACGCCGTCCTTGGAGATTTCGTCCAAAATAAGCTTGATGTACCGCACGGACACATTGTCCGCGTCAATCAGCACCGCAAAGCGGCTGTCGCTAGGCATGGGCGGGTCCCTCCATGACAGGCCGGGCTTTTTGGGGCCCTTTTACAAATACTTTCATTTTCAAATCAATGCCGCTCCTATTCCGTAAAATAATGTACGCCGCCAGCCCAACGGCTTTGTGTCTTTGGATTATTTTACCACACATTGAAAGAAGTGTCAATTGTCTTCTCTCCCGCCACGGGGCGCGCCTGTGCATTGGCGCAAATGATTTTATGAAAAAGCATTGACAAAATAAAATTCACATATTACAATAAATAGTAAAAGATCCACATTTCCCAAATCTGCGCCAAAAGACAAAACGGAAGGAGGTGAAAACATGTTTCAGAAACGAAATCTCGTTTTGATGCTGGCAGGCCTGGCTCTTCTGTTCGTATGGGGAGGCGGCAAAAAACAAGCGGAGCCCGTCATTTCCCAGGAGGCGGTCCAAACGGCGATCGAGAAGGACGGGGCGGAATATTACGCCTACATGGATTACGACGCTGCGGACCCGGACACCCAGGCCATCATAGACCGGGCCAGAATGAAGGTGATCTCCACAGTGGCCAAGGATGGCTGGGCTGTGGATGGGGCGAAAGCTTACGTGAGCAAAGGCAGCGGGGAAATCGGGCAAAAAATCCCGGAATTCTCCGAGCTTTTCCCCACCGAGTGGTACGAAAGCTACCTGCGCCTCTATCCGCCAAGGCCAGCCGAATAATCCACAACCGGATAAATAATTGGGGAATTGTGTTAACAAACGCACAGGACTACACCTGTGTGGGAATTCGTGCCAGTTCGAGCAACATTGCTGGCAGACATTCTTTCGAGACGATTGAGTCCGGCACAGAATATCGGTATACTAATGTGATCCCTGACTAACAAAAGAGCTGCCTCCACGCAACGCCTGTGGAGGCAGCTCCTTTCAGCTTTAGTGCTATATTCTTTAAAAGAACGAGCACCGCACAGCGCCTGCCCATTTCAAATCAATGCCGCTCCTATTCCGTAAAATAATGTACGCCGCCAGCCCAACGGCTCCGTGTCAGTGTCAATTGTCTTCTCTCCCAGGCGGGCAGATGCGCCAGGGGAGCCCGTTTCGGGGAGTTTTTCGTGTCCCCCGCCCTACGGGCGGGGGACACAGATGGTGTGGACAATCCCAGATGCGCCCCGGGGCTTGCAAAAGGCGGAAGAATGGAGTATGATAGGGAAAACGAAAAAAGCTGGGAGGTTGTTGGGGTGTTTCAGTGTTTGGCAAGGGGGACCGGTCCGGCTGCGGGTCTTCCGGCGTGGGCCTGGGTGTTTGGGGCCGCGCTGGTTTTGGCGGCGGGCTGGCTTTGGCTGATTGGCCCAAAAATGAGAAAAAAACCGGATATCCGGGAGTTCCGCCGGTTTGACTATGCCCACCGGGGCCTGCATAACCTGGAAAACGGCGTGCCGGAAAATTCCCTGCGGGCCCTGGCCCTAGCGGAGCTGGCGGGGTATGGCATGGAGTTTGACGTGCAGCTGACCAAAGACAAGCAGGTGGTAGTGCATCATGACCACAGCATTCAGCGCAGCTGCGGGGCGGACCGGAACATTTCGGAGATGACCTATGAGGAGCTGCGCCAGTACCGGCTGTTTGGCACCGAAGAGCCGGTGCCCCTGTTGCGGGAGGTGCTGGCCGCTCTGGACGGGCGCACACCGCTGATTGTTGAGCTGAAAGACTACAACGACCCGGCGGAGCTCTGCGCCCTGACCATGAAAGAGCTGGAAAACTGCCGGGGCCTTTACTGCGTGGAGTCCTTTGACCCCCGCATTGTCCGGTGGTTCCGCCAAAACCGGCCGGAGCTGGTGCGGGGCCAGCTGATGTGCCGCTTCCGCAAGGGCGATGGCGGCATGACCGCCTGGCAGGCTCTTTGCGCCCGGAACCTGCTGACCAACTGGTACACCCGGCCCCATTTTGAGGCTTATGACATCCACACCCGGGACATTCCGGCCATGTGGGCGGTGCGGAACCTGCTGGGCATGCAGGAGGTAAGCTGGACCATCCGGAGCCTGGAAGAATATGAGCGGGCGAAGGCCCTGGGGAACTTGTGCATTTTTGAGCACATTCTGCCCGCGGGGGCCTCGGGAGAAAAGCGGGGCAGCTACCAGGAACTGCTGGACGCGGCGGTGGTGGCCTTAAGCAAACGGACCGCCCAGGGGAAACGGTAAAGGACAAAGAAACAGGGAGAGGCTCTTGGCGGGCCTCTCCCTGTTTGTGATTTTTATACTATATCCTATCCTCGTTTGGATGTGCAGCACCTTAGAGGGCGCTCTACACGCCCGCCACGCTCACGTTTTTGATCTTCATGCCATAGGGTCCCGAGTAGTCCACGGTCTCATAGCGGTCGGAGCTGAATTCCAAGTCCTCTTGGGCCTCGAACAGGCTGCCGTTGATGGAGCCCCCAGTCACCGGCGTGGCTTTGCCGTTCTCGTCAATCAGGTAGGCCAGCCGGATCTCCCCGCCAAAATGGCCGCTCATGGAGTCCATTTGGAAGTCGGAGAAGGTAACCGCCCACAGGCAGGGGCCCGCCTTCAGCTCTTCAAAGGGCTTGCCGGTGTTTTCGCAGCGCAGCTTCTGATAGCCGCCGGTGGGGGTTACGCCCAGGTAGCGGCAGAAACGGTTGGGGCCGTGGATGACTTGGAGCTCGCCGGCCCGCAGCAAAGGCCGGTCCACCATGGGAATGCCCTCCTCGCTGTAGGGCGCGGTGGCGCACAGGTCCAAGTTCAGCTGGGCGCCGGCCACAGCCTGGCCCTGGACCTTTTCGCCTACCTGCCAGGTGGAGTATTTGGGGTAAACCATAAAGGCGGCGGAGCGGTCCATGTAGTAGTGGAGCACCGTGGACACCGCGTTGCCGCTGAGGACCACATCGTACCGGCCGCTTTTCAGGATGCGCTGGGCACGGGCCCGGTCCCGGACAAAGGAGAGGGCTCCCGCCACTTTTTTGGAGAGGGCCTCCCCCTCCAGCTCGTTGTAGGAGAAGGTGTTGTGAATCTCCACATCCTCCGGCTCCCGGCACTGAACCACAAACTCTCCGTTGGCCTTGGCGTCCGTATAGGATACGTTGGTGCCATTGGAGCTGAGGATGTGGTGCTGGGTGCGGGTGATGAAAATTTCCGCCGAGTTTAGAAAAGCGTCTTCGTGCACGTCCGGCGCGAAAAGGGACTGGGCCATGCGCTGGGCGCTGTCCGCCAAAGGCTCCTGGGCCAGAGGGCCGGTCTTCTTCTTCAAAGGGGCCTGAACGGGATCGGCCAGGTCGAAGTAGGGGTTGGCCGCAAACTGGGCCGCGTAGTAGGCGGAGTTCAGCTCCTGGCGCAGCTGGCCATCCGGCATAGAGGACAGCAGCACCACGCTGGTAAAGCCCCGCTGGGGCGGGCCTCCCGCCGGGTCCCGCACGTCGCGGAACACCGTGACCTCGAACTTGCGCACATCTTTAAACCGGCGGGTATCCAGCTGCTTTTTCACGAAAAACAGCTCGGCGCTCTCTTCGGTGACGTCGTTAATGCGCCACAGGTCCACGCCGCAGTCCTGCAATGCTTGCTTGATACGGTCTATCATCTTCTTTACCTCCTTAACCCAGCCGGATTTTTGCCTTCATATAAGGTCCGCCGTCTGAGACCTTGACCCACTCTTTGTAGCCCTTGCCGCAGAAGCCGCTGCCGGAGAGCTTCATATCCCGGCCCATCATGCTTACGGACTTTAACAGGTCCGGCACATAGCCGGTCAGAACGATGGGGGAGAAAATTTTCCCGGTGAGCTTACCGTCCTTAATCTCCCGGGCCACGTCCACCATGCACTGGATGCCCCAGTTTTTGGGGTCCTCCATGCCGGAGCTGGGCTGCTGAAGCAAAAAGCCGTACTGGATGGAAGCGATCATCTCCTCCACGCTGTGGGTGCCGGGCTCAAAGTAGGTGTTGGTCATGCGGGTGTAGGCCTTGCGCTCGTAGCTCTCCCGGCGGCCGTTGCCCGTGGGCTTCACCCCTAGGCGGGCGGCGCTGAGGGCATCGCACATGCCGGTTTTCAGCACGCCCTTGTCAATGACCACCGTGTCGCCGGTAAGGACGCCCTCATCGTCAAAAAACATGGTGGCGGCCTCCTCCACGGCGCTGCCATCGTGCATGGTCACCAGCGGGCTGGCCACATATTCGCCCACATAGCTCCGGCCCAGGGCACGGTCCTTAACGAACATGTCCATCTCCACCCCGTGGCCAAAGGCCTCGTGGACGATCATGCCGGTTACGTCCGGGTCGCAGACGCACTCGTACTCGCCGGGGGGAATGGGCTGGGAGTCCAGCAGCTCCAGGGTTTGGGCGGCAACCTCCGGCACGGTCGCCTCCACCTGGTCCAGCACCTCGGCCCCGCCCAGGGCGGAGAAGGGCCGGTAGCTGGATTTCAGCTCCTGGCCCCGGGCTGCCAGCATCACCAGGCCGCAGGTGGTCCAGGTAAGGGTCTGGTCCAGGTTCCGGTGGGGGGAGAGGAAGATTTTGCGGCAGGAGCGGTAGGCCATGCCGAGGGAGGCGTCCAGCAGGCGCCCGTCCACAGCCAGGGCCTTCTCCCGAATGGCCCGAAGCTGGCCGAGAATGGCCTCGTCGCCCAGGTCTCTGGGATCGACCTTGCAGGCCGTGGAACGTTTCAGCTGGGCGGGCTCGTCGGCGGGGATGGGCGTGGGAAGAGGCTCGAAGCCGCCCAGCGTAGCCAGACGCTGGGTCAGCACGGCCACAATGCAGGGAATGTCCTCCTGGCAAAATTCATTAAAGGAATACTCGGCGCAGCCAGCGCCATCGAAGACCCGGACCACAAAGCCCGTGCCGCCGCCAAAACCCGAGGCGCTGAGGCTGATCCCGGAGCGGGAGACGGACCAGCGCCGCCAGGAATCCTCCACAGCCAGAACGGAGGCGTAGGAGAAATGGGCGGAAAGAGCGGAAACCAGCTTTTGCAGGGCCGGTTTGACGGTATCGAGAGATGAAAACACGTTGTAACCTCCTTAAGGAGAAGTGATGGGTATAGGGTGATTATAAACCCCGGGACGGGGCATGTCAAGCCGGGAAGGGCAGGGGAGTGTCCCAACCGCAGAGATAATCATTCGTGTTCCCCCCGCCCTACGGGCGGGGGGAACACGAAAAGCTCTCCGAAACGGACACTCCCAGGGCAGGGGCTGCGCCAGAAGCGCTTATTCTGGCAGGTACCAGAAGGAATTAAATTGGTATAAATAAGTCCGCGCGCCCTTGGGCATCTGGGTTAAGGCGTTGAAGGCATTGAAATAATCCGCCGCGCCCATACCAGCGGACAGGGCCCCAAAGGCCAGCAGGAAGGGGACGCCAAAGAGCATCCCCAAAAGGTAGGGGACAAAGCCGAAGACCAGGTTGGGCAGCAGCGACATGAACACAAAGCGGCTTTTGGACATATCCTCCGGACCGGCGACAAAGAGCATGCCTTGGGATAGGTTGGTATAAAAGTACACGTCCCCCTTAAAGCAGAGGGCATGGAGCAGCTCGTGGGGAACCAGGGCCGCCAAGGGAGTGGTAAATCCCAAAATCAGCTGGGGCCCGCGCCCGTAAAAGGGGGTTCGAAAGACAGCGGGGACCAGCAGCAGAGCCACAATGAAAAAGGAAGCCAGGTTTGCGGCAATGGCTAGGCTTTTCGCGCTTTGAAACTCCCGAAAGGGAACCGCTCCTGGGCGGTGCTCCCCGTGGGGAATGGAGGCTGGGTCCTGGTTGTATTTTCCATGATAGTGCAGTTTCATGCCATACTCCTTTCTAACAAATAAAAAGCCCCGGAAAGCCCCGGACCTTTTCCAAAAAGGCCGGGGCTTTGCGCGAGTGTCCGTTTCGGAGAGCTTTTCGTGTTCCCCCGCCCTACGGGCAGGGGAACACAGATGATTATCTCTGTGGTTGGGACAATCCATGGTCTTGACAGAGGGTTAGTCCCGCATGATAACGCCGTTCCCATCAAAGCGGGGACCGTTGGAGGAAAGGAGCATCACGCCCTCAATAAGGCCCCACACAGCGGCGGCTACGGTGCCCAGGCCGCAGGTGAGAAGCCCGCCGGCCAAACTGAGCACCAGCTGAATGGTGCCCCGGCTGTTAAAGCCCATGTAGAAGTTGTGCACCCCGAAAACGCCCAGCATAATGGCCAGAAGGCCCGCCGCCAAGCGGCTCTTTTGCTGGTAGCCTACCGGCGGGGTGGTGTATTTGGGCTGCTGGGGCTGAACGGGCTGGTAGCTTTGGGCGGTGTAATTGGGGGGCTGGTAGTTGGCCTGGTAAGACTGGCCGTAGGACTGCTGGTAGCTCTGCTCCTGCTGGGGCGGCTGCTGGTAGGGCGGGTCCTGATGAACCTGGCTGCCGCTGTAGCTGTACTGGCCCTGGGGAGCGGGCTCCGCCTGGGGCGCGGGAGGCTCCGGGGCCCGGGGCGGGTCCGGGAAGTGGATGGCGGGAGCGGGCGGGTCCGGCTCCAGGGTCAGCTGGGGCACAGGCCTGCCTTCGGCTTCAGGAGCGGGCTCCTGGGCGGAAGGGGCTCCCTGAGGCTGGGCGGAAGGCTCGGAAGCTTCCGCTGGCTGGGGGTTCAGGTCTTTATTTTCCAGATCGCTCATAGAGAAAAATCATTCCTTTCAAAAAGTGTGGGGGCAAAGGGCGGGCCGGTCAGTCTTTTAGGAAAACGCCGTTAGCGTCGGTGTTAATGCGGCCATCCAGAAGCTTAACGCCTTCCAGGATGCCCCAAATCATAATGAAGATGGCCCCAAAGCCGCAGGTGAGCAGGGAGATGAGCAGCTGCATCAGGCCCCGGGAGGTGTTGCCCAGGTAAAAGCTGTGGACGCCGTAGGTGCCCAGCAGAATGGCCAAAACCCCGGCCGCCATGCGGCTGCGCTGGGTGTAGCCCGGCGGGGGATCGATGCCCGCCTGGGGCTGGTACTGGGGAGGATTGTACATGGGCTGCTGGCCCTGAGGCTGGTAGCCGTTGTTATTGTAATCTGCCATGAGAGAACCACGTTCCTTTCTTCACGCGTCATTAAGTGTAAGGCGGTCCGGTATCTTGACCTTGCCCCTATCTTACCATGAACCCAGCGGCCGCGCAAGAGGGGCGAAGGAAAAGTAAGGGATTCTTAATTACTTGAAAGGGATTTGAAGGGCTTTGGGCGGGTTTTTCGAAAAAATTTTAAAAAAATCCGGTTTTTTCTTAAAAAATTGCCTTTTAGAGGGCAAATTTTTCCGTTTTTTAAGGGGTATATGAAAGGAGGTTTTCCCGGGAACACGGACGGGATGGCGGCAAGTAAGGACGGAACCGAGGAAACAAAAGCCTGGGAAAGGAGAGGAACGGACTTGTTCGAGTTTCGAAAAAAAGCGGAGAAGGGCGCCGGGCCGGCGGTAAGCGTGCAGACCCGCCCAGCGGGGCCACGGGCCGCCCTGCCCCTGGGCGCGGGAGAACGGGAGCTGTACCGGGCCCTGCGGCGGGCGGTGCCGGTGATTGACGCGGCCATTTACAAGCTGCGGCGGCTGATTGGGGAGTTTCGGGTGGAATGCCCGGACCCCCAGGCCCAGAAGGAGCTGGAGGAATTTTTGGCCGGCGTGCAGGTAAACGCCGCCGGGGCCGGAGTGCACGAGTTTTTGGGCATTTATTTGGAGGAGCTGATTACCTATGGCAGCGCCGTGGGGGAAATGGTGCTCTCCGGGGGGCAGGTGGCGGCCCTGTACAACGCGGGGCTGCAAAATCTGGAGCTGGAGGAAGACGGGGCCTTGGGGGTAAAGGTTTCGGTGCTGGACCGGGAGGGGCGGCGGGCCTGCCCCTATCCGGAGCTGCTGCTGGTTTCGGCGCTGAACCCGGAGGCCGGGTCCCCCTGGGGGGTCTCGCTGCTGCGGGGGCTGCCGGGGGTGAGCGACGTATTGCTGAAAATCTACCGCACCTTGGGGGTCAACTGGGAGCGCATGGGCAATGTGCGCTTCGCGGTGACCTGCCGCGCGGACGGCTCGGGGGGCGCGGAGGAACGGGCCCGCCAGATGGCGGAAGAGTGGAAGGCGGCCATGGGCAGCCGGGAGCCCCGGGACTTTATTGCCGTGGGGGACGTGGCCATTCAGGCCATTGGCGCGAACGGGCAGGTGATGGAGAGCGAGGCCCCGGTGCGGCAGATGCTGGAGCAGATTGTGGCAAAGCTGGGCCTGCCGCCCTTTCTGCTGGGGCTGTCCTGGTCCTCCACCGAGCGGATGTCCAGCCAGCAGGCGGATGTGCTGACCAGCGAGCTGGAGGCCTACCGCCGGGTACTGGCGCCGGTGGCCCGGAAGATTTGCCGGACCTGGCTGGCGCTGGCGGGGTATCCCGCCCAGTGCCGGGTGGTGTGGGACGAGATCACCATGCAGGACGAGGTGGACCACGCCAACGCCCGGTACCTGACCGCCCGGGCCCGGAAGCTGGAGCGGGAGCTGGAAGAGGACAGCGCCCGGACCGCGGGGTGAGCAAAGGCCGCTGCTTCCGCCCCAGGCGGAAGGCGGGGCAAAAAGCCCCGCGCCCCAGCGAAGCTGGGGCCAGCGGCCGTGCTGGCTGCGGGAGCCCGGAGAAGCCATGGCGGCGGCAAACACCCCAAAGCCAGCCCATGCCTCTTTTGAGCCGCGTCAACCATATTACAGAAAGGAGAACTTGCATGAACCAAAAAGAGGGACAGATCCAAAAGGCCCCGGCGGGGCTGGGGCCCGAAGAGATGGCGGAAATCAACCAATACACCCGCAGGGTCTACCAGCCCGAGGAGGTCTACGCCTTCTCCCTGGTGCTCTGCGACAACCAGGTGGACCGGGACAACGAGCGCTTTGCGGTGGAGAGCCTGGAAACCCTGCGGAAACTGTTTTTGGGCAAAACCTGCATTTTTGACCACGAGCGCAAAAGTGCCAACCAGACAGCCCGCATCTACCGCACCGGCCTGGAGCGCTGCCCTGGCCAGACCACCCAGGCTGGCGAAGAGCTGGTGCGGCTGACCGCCCGGGCCTACCTGCCCCGGACCAGCGGCAGCCAGGAGGTAATTGAACTCATTGAGAGCGGCATCCTCAAGGAGGTGAGCGTCAGCTGCAGCGTAAAGCGGAAGGTTTGCAGCCTGTGCGGCAAGGAGCATTGCCAGCACAAAATGGGGGAATCTTACGGCGGCAAGCCCGCCCACTGGGTGCTGCTGGAGCCCACGGACGCGTACGAGTGCTCCTTTGTGGCGGTGCCCGCCCAGCGGGGCGCGGGGGTGGTGAAGCGTTTTAGCGGCGCGGAGCTGGAGAAGCTGCTGGAAGAACCGCCCCAAGAGGACCTGCTGCTGACCAAAAGCCAAGCCCGGGAGATTGGAAAGCGCTTTTGGGAGCTGAACGAGCAGGCCCGCTGGGGCCGCGCCTACCGGCAGGAGCTGGAAGCCGGAGCGCTGCGCTACAGCGCCATCGTCCAGCCGGCCATGCCCCGGGCGGTCATGGAATCCGCCGTAAAGGGCTTGGACCTGGACCAGCTGCGGGACATGGAGAAAACCTACCGCCAAATGGCGGAAAAAGCTCTGCCTCTGTCCCCCCAGCTGGCCCCCCAGCGGGACGGGGGAACCACTGTGAACGGTTCGTTTATTATATAAAAATTCAAAAAAAGGAGTAAGGGCTATGGCATACTTTGAGAATATTTCTTTGGAGAAGGGCATGTATCATGTGCCGGGCAAAAGCTTCACCCAGGTGCTGGAAGAGCTGGACCACAGCGAAAATTACCGGGGCACCCCTTTAGAGGGCCTGGACGCCTACCAGCGCCAGCTCAAGCGTTTTGACATTAAGGTGGGCGGACCGGAATCCGGCAGCGTGGAGAGCTTTTTCCAGTGCGGCTCCAGCGCGGCGCTGTTCCCGGAATATGTGGCCAGGGCTGTAAAGCTGGGCATGGAGGAGGCCAACAAGGTGGAGGACCTGGTGGCCACGGTGACCAAAATCGACGCCCTGGACTACCGCCCCATTTCGGCCAGCGCCAGCGGGGAGGACGGTTCTGCCAACGCGGGCCTGGAGCCGGTGGAGGAGGGGGCCGAACTTCCCAGCACGGTCCTGCGCACCAACAAGAGCCTGGTGAACCTGAAAAAGCGGGGCCGCATGCTGGTCAGCTCTTATGAGGCCCTGCGCTTCCAGAAGCTGGACCTGCTCACCGTCACCCTGCGCCAGATTGGCGCGTACATTGCCGGGGTCCAGATTAAGGACGCGGTGGACGTGCTCCTGAACGGGGATGGCAGCAAGCCCGGCGTCACCTTTATAGAGGGGGGCAACCCCGATTACGCCGGCTTCACCGCCCTGTGGGCCAAGCTGGCTCCCTACCAGCTGAACACCGTGGCGGCGGGCACCGCCGCCATCCAAAAGCTGCTGAACATCCCCGAGTTTAAGGACGCCCAGGCGGGCATGAACTTCCAGGGCACGGGGCGGTTGTGCACGCCCCTGGGGGCCAAGCTCATCCATGTGCCGGGCATGGCGGAGGATAAAATTCTGGTGCTGGACAAAAACTGCGCCTTGGAGATGATCCAATCCGGCGAGGTGCGCACAGACGTGGACCGGCTCATTGACCGGCAGCTGGAGCGGGCGGCCATCAGCGTCATCTGCGGTTTCGCCCGCATTTTTGAGGACGCCGCCGTTGGGCTGGACTGCTCCGCCGGGGCATAAAGCCCCCCGGACCGGCTCAGGGCCGCGGTTTGCTGTCAGGCGCGGCAGAAAGGAGGAAGCTGTGGAGATCAACCAGGAAAATGTGGTGAAAAAATTTCAGCTGTACAGCGGGGAGGATTTGAATGGCACGGAGCCCCAGCGGGACGGCCTGTGCCGGGCCCTCTGCCAGGAATGCGCGGAGTGGGTCCAGGAGCAGGCCAGGCCGGAGGCGCCCCCAAGCGCCGCCTCCGGGGCGGAGAGCCTGGCGGCGGCCGAGGCCTTTTACCAGCTGGCCCTGCTGGACCAGTCCGCCGGACCGGAGGCGGTGAGCGCCCCGGAGCTGAAGGTGCGGCTGGGGGACCGGGCCCGCTACGCGGCCAATCTGCGGGCGGAAAAGCGCAAGGCCTGCGGGCGGATTTTGGCCCGGGAGGATTTTTATTTTGGCCAGGCCTAGAGAAGGGAGGACGCGGTGAAAAAGATTGCGAAAGAGCTGTACCGCCAGCTGGAGCAAGCGGTGCTGACCCGGGCGGACGGGACTCAAATCCCCTGCCGGGGCCTGGTTGCCCGCCAAAAGGCTCCGGACCATGCCGGGGCCCTGCCCCATGAGGCCGGATGCCTGTGCCAGCCCCTCTACGTGTTTACCGGCGGCTTGGAAGAGGCCTCTCCCGGGGACCGGCTGGAACAGGGCGGCGCGGCCTACACGGTGCTGAACGTAGAGCCCTTGGCTCTGGGCTCTCTGAGTCTGGGCCTGCGGCTGGTCATGGAAAGGAGGCTGGACGATGCGGGCTCGTGAGGCCTTGGAGGCGCTGCTGGCGGATTTTCAAGAGGCCGCGCCCCAGGCGGACGTGCGGGAATCCTATGCCCAAGAGCCCGCCTCTCGCCGGATTTCCCGGCCCCTGGTGGCGGGGCGGATTGTAACCGAGCGCCGGGCCGGAGAGGTCTGGGAAGCTAAACTGGGCTTTACTCTGTACCTACCCCAGGGCCAGACGGGGGAAACGGCCTCTTCCCTGCTGGACCGCTTTGGGGAGCGGGTTTTGGCCCGGTACCCCCTGGCCGCTGTGGAACGGGGTCCGGCCTCCCCGGAAAAGGCCCTGGGCGGGCTTTCGGCCAGCCTGTCCGTGAGCCTCAAGGACGGGGAGGGCAAGGGGGGCAAGGGCTTTACCGTGCTGCTCAACGGCCGGGCCTATTCCGCCTCCGGCTGGAAGCTCAGCGCCGGAGAAACCGGCAGGCCCCTGGTGGCTGCCGGCGAAGACGAGCCCTTCGCCTACAGCGGCGGCCGGACGTATACCGTGGAGCTGCAAGGCCTGAGCGCCGGAGCCCAAGCCCTGGGAGACGGATTTTCCGCCCAGCTGGCGGGCAGGCCGGAAGTCTACCGGAACTGCCGGTGGAAGAGCCTCTCTGGAAACGGAGGGGGCGTGTTTCAATCGGAAACCAAAACGGAGGAGGAATGACCGTGGAAAGCATGGAACGGGCGGAAGAACTGAGCCGGGAAATCGAGCGGGACAGCCGCCGCTACCCCGGCGCCCTGTGAAGGGAGGCCCCTTATGAATTTGATGGCCATGCGCTTTCGAGACTTCACCTGGAGGGTGAACCCCAGCCAGCTGAACGTGGACTGCCAGCGCAACGTGAAGGAGGCCCTGCTGCCCTTCGCCCCAGGCAAAACCCTGGACCTGGGCCCTAAAAAGCGCCGGGTCACCGGCCAGGGCTGGTTTACCGGGCCGGACTGCATGGACCAGTGGCGGGCGCTGGAGGCCCTGTTCGCCCAGGGCGGCGCGGGGAGCCTGCAGCTGCCCGGCCAGGAGCCCTTTTGGGCGGTGATGGACAGCCTGAAGCTGCTGGGGGAGCCGGGCAAGGACCTGGTAAAATACAGCTTCGGCTTTACCGAGCACCAAGCCGGGGAGCCCTACCGGGGCCAGGAGGTCCGCCGGGCCGCCGCCGGAGAGAGCCTGTGGGACTACGCCTGGCGCCACGGCTGGGACATGGAGGCCCTGCGCCGGGCCAATCCCCACATTCGCGACATCGCGGACCTGAAAGAAGGAGAGGAGGTGCGTTCCCCATGATCTACTGGGGCGTCTTGCAAAACGGCGAACAGCTGCTGCTGGGCCGCCCAGAGGAGGCGGTGCTCTCCTATGACCGGGAGGCTCCGGCGGACCAGCTGAAGGCGGTCTTCCCAGCGGACCGGGTCTGGCCGGAGCTGGCGGAGGTTTTGGCCTACCGGGAGGGCCAGGGGGTGTTTCGGGGCATTGTGGACGAGCAGAACACCCGCCTGACCGGCTCCGGCCTTTCGGTAGAGCTGGTGTGCCGGAGCCGGGAGGCCCTGCTGCTGGACAACGAGGCGGAGCCCGGAACCATCCGGAACCCCTCCGCGGAGGCCTTGAGCCGGCGGCTGCTGGAGCCCCTGGGCCTGCGGCCTGGGGCCGGGCTCCAGCCCGCGGCGGGGAGCCTGTTCATTGAGAAGGGGACCTCCTGCTGGACCGTGCTGGCGGACTTTTGCCGGGACTATTTGGGCACGAAGCCCTATGTGGACTTTGAGGGCGTGGTTCACTGGGAGGAACCCCAGCCCCGGCGGCTGGAATTGGGCCAGGTGGTCTCGGCGGAGATTGCCCGGCTGCCCTGCCGCAGGCTCAGCGCCCTGTGGAAGCAGGGCTGTCTGGGCGGGTACGACACCTTGTACAGCGCCGGTGAGGCGGGAATTCCCCGGCGGCGGTACCTGAGCATGGAGAACGCCGCCCGCCCCCGGGAGCTGCTGGAGGAGTCGGCGCGGGAGAGCTTCCGGCTCACGGTAACCTGCGCGGGAAGCTGGTGGCCCGCCAGAGGCCTGGCCAGCGTAACCGTCCCCCTGGCGGGGCGGTATGAAAACTGCCCCGTGCGGCGGGCGGTGTACAGCCGGGACAAAAACGGCGAACGGACCCGGCTGGTCTTGGAGAAAGGAGGAGCGGCGGATGTGGCTGACCCGGAAATTGGCCGGTGAGGGCGGCGTGCGGCTGCACAGCGGCCTAGTGGAGAGCGAGAGCGGCTTCGCGGTGCAGGGAGAGAGCCGGTACGACCGGCCGGAACAGCTGCTGCCCTATGGGTTTTCCAGCCTGGCCGAGCCCGGCGGACGGGCGGTGATGCTGGACGGTTACTGCGCGGGCCTGAGCAGCGCCCCGGACCAGAAGCTGGCTCCCGGCGAGGTGCGGCTCTACTCGGCGGGGGGCGCGGAAATTTTGCTCAAGCGGGACGGCTCGGTGGTCATCAACGGCCAGAGCTTTCCCCGAAAGGAGGCGGACTGATGGACACCCGGGTGGAAAACGGCGGCTTTGTGCTGGGCCCCAACGGCCTGCCGGAAACTGTGGAGGGCCTGGAAGAGCTTTTGCAGTACGCACGGCTGCGGCTGACCCTCCGGCGGGGCTCCCTGCCCTATAACCGGGAGCTGGGCAGCGGCCTGTACCAGTGGAGCCCCCAGGAGGACCGGGCGGAAGACCGGGCCCTGGCCCTGGCCAACGAGGCTTTGCAGGGTCTGGGAGGCGTGCGGGCGGTCTCGGCCCGGGCTGTGGACAGCGGCTTGGTCTTTTCCGTGGCCACGCCCTTAGGAGAGGGGGAGATTACGCTTGGAGACTTATGAGGCCATTTTGGAACGGATGCGCGTAGAATATGAGAAAAAGAGCGGAAGCCCGCCGGAAGACGCCTCGGACCTGGGCCTGCGGCTGCAAATTCTGGCCGGGGAGCTGTACCGGCTGCAAGGAAAGCTGGACTGGCTGAAACGGCAGGCCTTTCCCCACACCGCCCGCGGCGTCCAGCTGGACCTGCACGGGGCCCAGCGGGGCGTCAAGCGCCGGGGAGCCCTGCGGGCCCGGGGAACTCTGGTTTTTTCCCGCTACATCCCGCTGGAGCGGGACTTGGCCATTCCCAAAGGCGCTCTGTGCGCCACCTCCGGCCAAGGGGCCGTGGAATATGAGACCACCGAAGAGAGGGTCCTTCCGGCGGGAGAAACCAGCGTGAGCATTCCCGCTCAGGCCCTGGAAGCGGGAGCCGCTGGCAACGCGGCGGCCGGGTGCATCGGCACGCTGGCCAGCGTCCTGCCGGGAGTGAACGCGGTGACCAACCCAGCGGCCTTTACCGGCGGCGCGGACCCGGAAGAGGACGAGGCCTACCGCCGCCGGATGCTGGCGGCTTATGGCCGGGTGGTCCAGTGCGGCAACGCCGCCTATTATGAAGAGCTGGCCCTGGCCCGGCCAGAGGTGGCTTCGGCCCAGGCCGTGCCCCGGGAGAACGGTCCGGGCACAGTGGGCGTTTACGTGTGGGGCCCTGGGGGCCCGCCCAGCCAGGAGCTTCTGGACAGCCTGAGCCAGGAGCTGGAAGCCCTGCGGGAGGTAGGCGCGGCCGTATCGGTAAAAGCGGCCGCAGCCAAAAAAGTGAACATCGGGGGCTTTATCAAAGTGCTTCCCGGCGCTGTGTACGCCGGGGCCGAGGCTAAGGCCAAGGAGGCTTTGGCGGAGTGGTTTGCCCAGCGGCGGATTGGGGACCCGGTGTACCTGGGAGACCTGAGCCGGGTGCTTTTGCGGGACCCGGCGGTGTGCGGGGTGACCTTTGCGGCGGTGACCAAGGATGTGCCCGGCGCGGCGGGCGTGGTGCCGGTGCTGGGCAGCGTGGCCCTGGGGAACAGCGCATGAGCGGGGGCGAAAACATCCGGCGGCTGCTGGAGGCCACGGGCATTTACCGGCTGACAGGCCGCTCGCCAGTGGACTGGGAGGTGGACGCCTACCAGGCGGGCCTGGGCCAGGCGGACGCCGCCCTGGAAGCCCTGGAGGCGGAGCTCTTCCTGTCCAGCGCCCCGGGGGAGCGTCTGGAGCGCTGGGAGCTGCTGCTGCGCCCTCAGGCCTCTGAAGCCAGCCTGGAAGAGCGGCGGAGGGCCTTGGTTCAGGCATTTTCCGCCTGGAACCGCCCCGCCAATCTGGAGGCCATGCAGGACCTGCTGGCCGCAGCCGGGGTGCGGGGAAGCCTGCGGGAAGAGGACGGAAAGCTGCTGGTGGCCCTGGAGGAATACCAAGGGGTAACCGCCCAGGAGGCCCAGCGCATGCTGGACCGGCTGCTGCCCGCCCACCTGGAGTGGGAAATCCAGGCGCGGTAGCCGCCGCGCGGAAAAGGAAACATAAAAAAGGACGGGCTTGCGCACAGCGCCAAAGCCCGTCTTTTTGTTTTATGTCCGCCAAAACCGGCATATATATTTGAGAAGAAAGAACCAGACCCCACCAGGAAGGATGATTACTGCATGAAAAAGAAACTCGCCCTTTTGCTGGCCCTGCTGGCCGCGGTCCTGGGCCTGCCCGGACTCACCGTCCATGGGGAGGAGCTGGAAGTCTCCGCCCCGGCGGCGGTGCTGATGGAGGCCGGAACCGGCCAGGTGCTTTTTGAAAAGAACGCCCACGAGGTGCGGGCCTGCGCCTCCATCACCAAGGTGATGACCCTGTGCCTGACCTTTGAGGCCATGGAGCAGGGAAAGCTCCGCCTGGAGGACCAGCTGTCCGCCTCGGCCCACGCGGCCTCCATGGGAGGCTCGGACATCTGGCTGAAGGAGGGGGAGCAGATGAGCGTGGACGACCTGATTAAGGCCACGGTGATTATGAGCGCCAACGACGCGGCGGTGGTGCTGGCGGAGAACGTGGCCGGCAGCGAGGAGGCCTTTGTGGCCCGGATGAACGAAAAAGCGGCGGCTTTGGGCATGAAGGAGACCAGCTTTAAAAACTGCAACGGCCTGGACGAAGAGGGCCATGTAACCAGCGCCTATGATGTGGCCCTGATGAGCCGGGAGCTGATAAAATATGAAAAAATCACCGATTACACCCTGACCTGGATGGACTCGGTGCGGGACGGGGCCACCCAGCTGGTGAACACCAATAAGCTCATCCGCAGCTACAAGGGCATCACCGGGCTGAAGACAGGCACCACCTCTCAGGCGGGCAGCTGCATTGCCGCCACGGCGGAGCGGGGAGGCCTGCGGCTCATCGCCGTGGTGCTGGGGGCGGGCAGCACGGACGACCGCTTTCGGGACGCGGCAGCCCTTTTGGACTATGGCTTCGCCGGGTGGTCCGTCACCGTGCCGGAGGCCCCGGAGCTGGCCCCCGTGCCGGTGCTGCGGGGCATGGAGGAAACCGTGGAGGCCCGGGCCGGGGCCATGCCGGAAATTTTGATGGAGGCGGCGCAGGCCGGCCAGGTGGAGGAAAAGCTGGAGTGGAAGAAAAACCTTACCGCCCCGGTGGAGGAAGGGGACGTGATCGGCCGGGTTACCTACAGCGTGGGAGGCAAGGAGGTGGCCCAGGTGGACCTGACCGCCGCCAGAAGCGTGGAAGCGGTCACCTTCTCTTCGGCGTTCCGGTACCTGCTGTGGGGATTTTTGCGGCTGTGAAGAGCGGACTTGAAAGATTTTTTCTCCATTTTGGAAACTTGCCTTGCAAATCAGCGGGGATTATTGTAAAATATAAGAAACGAAGCAAGGGCAAGCCCCGCCCGCTGAAATAGTTTTGAGCAAAGGAGTTTTGAAAATGCCGCTAAAATTAGACGACAGGTATTTAAAAGGCTTTATTTCCCAGCAGGAGTACGACGCCATCGCCCCCCAGGTCCAGGCCGCCGGAGAGCTGCTGGCCTCGGGCAAGGGCCCGGGCAGCGACTTTTTAGGCTGGGCCGCTCTGCCCGAGGACTATGACAAGGAGGAGTTCGCCCGCATTCAGGCCGCGGCCCAGCGGGTTAAGGAGAATTCCGATGTGTTTATCGTCATTGGCATCGGCGGCTCTTACCTGGGAGCCCGGGCGGCCATTGAGTTTCTCAAATCCGACCACTACAACGCCCTGCCCAAGGATACCCCGGACATCTACTTTACCGGGAACTCCATCAGCTCCTCCTCTTTGCAGGAGCTGGTCACCCTTTGCCAGGGCAAGGATGTGTCCATCAATATGATCTCCAAGTCCGGCACCACCACCGAGCCCGCCATCGCCTTCCGGGTGTTCCGGGAGCTTTTGGAGAAGAAGTACGGCAAGGAGGGCGCCCGGGAGCGCATCTTCTGCACCACGGACCGGGCCCGGGGCACCCTGAAGCAGCTGGCGGACGCCGAGGGCTATGAGACCTTTGTGGTGCCCGACGATGTGGGCGGGCGCTACTCGGTGCTTACCGCCGTGGGCCTTCTGCCCATCGCTGTGGCCGGGTGCGACATCAGCGCCCTGATGGCCGGGGCCCGCAAGGCCATGCAGGCCTACAGCAGCAACTGCCTGGAGGAGAACGACTGCTACAAGTATGCCGCCATCCGGAACATTCTGTACCGCAAGGGGAAGTCCGTGGAGGTTATGGTCAGCTACGAGCCCTGCTACGCCATGATGAACGAGTGGTGGAAGCAGCTTTACGGCGAGAGCGAGGGCAAGGACCAAAAGGGCCTGTTCCCGGCCAGCGTGGTGTTCTCCACAGACCTGCACTCCATGGGCCAGTATATCCAGGACGGCCGCCGGCAGCTGTTTGAAACCGTGGTGCTTATTGACCAGCCCAAGCACCAGGTCACCCTGGGCAACGACCCGGCCAATGTGGACGGCCTTAACTATTTGGAAGGCCGCACCATGGCTTTCATCAACCAAAAGGCCATGGAGGGCACGGTTTTGGCCCACAGCGACGGGGGCGTGCCGAACATCCTCCTTCACGCCCCGGACTTTTCCGAGGACACCCTGGGCCAGATCATCTACTTCTTCGAGAAAGCCTGCGCCATTTCCGGCTATCTGCTGGGGGTAAACCCCTTCGACCAGCCTGGGGTGGAAAGCTATAAAAAGAACATGTTCGCCCTGCTGGGCAAGCCCGGCTATGAGGACCAGAAGGCCATTTTGGAAGAGCGGCTGAAGGGTTAAGCGAAACACACGGGACCCACGCGGCATTTGTCCGCAGGAAATAAATAAAAATTAAAAGGAGAGTTCAAATGGTTACTCTTTTAACAGGCAAAAAAGGCTCTGGCAAGACCAAGAAGCTCATCGACATGGTAAACGCCGCCCTGGAAAAGTCCAACGGCAATGTGGTGGTTATTGAGAAGGGCAAGCAGATGACCTTCAACATTCCCTACTCCGCCCGGCTGGTGGACTCCGACGCCTACGATGTAAAAGGCCAGGAGGCCCTTCTGGGCTTCCTCAGCGGCATCTGCGCCGGCAACTACGATGTGACCGACATCTTTGTGGACTCCACCTTGAAGATTACCGGCACCGGGGCCGAGGCCTGCTCTTATCTGGTGCCCGAGCTCAAAAAGCTCAGCGCCTCCGCGGACACCAACTTTGTGCTGTCCATCTCCGCCGCCAACGAGGACGTTCCCGAGGCGGTTTCCGACTGCGTTCTCAAATAAAGTAAAAAATCCCCTTGACAAGGTCCGGGCCGGTACAGTATAATGGACCGGTACGGCATGAGGTATACTATGGCGATGGATTTGCGAAGATTTTTCCAGTCGGACGGGGCCGAAGAAACCGTCCGCCAGGGGCTGGACTTTTCCGGGGTGGAATTGGGCGGCGTCAAGCCGTTTTGTGCGCCCGTTGAAGTAAAGGCCCGTTTGAAAGGCTTTGCGGGCTCGGTGGAGCTGGAGCTGGGAGTGCGGTTTACCCTGCGCATGCCCTGCGACCGCTGCGCGGTGGAAGTCGCCCGGGAGTACCAAAAACATTTTTTCCATGTTCTTGTTCGGGAACTGGAAAACGGGGAGGATGCGGACGAGCTGATTCCGGTTCCGGAAGAGAAGCTGGACCTGGAAGGGCTGGTTTTGGAAGACGTCCTGCTGGACATGCCGGGCCAGTTCCTTTGCAAAGAGGACTGCAAGGGCCTGTGCCCCCAATGCGGCAAAAACTGGAACGAGGGAGCCTGCGGCTGTTATAAGCCGGAAACGGACCCCCGGCTGGAGGTTTTGCGGCAGCTACTTTAAATTTGTGATGTTTTGATTTAGTATAAGGAGGTGCTGAGGATGGCGGTACCCAAGGGAAAAGTTTCAAGCGCACGGCAGAATAAGCGGCGCTCCAATGTGTGGAAGCTGCAGGCTCCCGCGTTGGCCCGGTGCTCCCAGTGCGGCAGCTACAAGTCGCCTCACCGGGTTTGCCCTACCTGCGGCTATTACAACAGCCGGAAAGTGGTAGACAAGGAAGCCTAACTGGTTGCGAAGTGTAAAAAGGGAACGCCCCTTTGGCAGAGCCAACGTGCACGCGGCAATGCCAATGCGGACTTGGCAAAGCAATGTTGACTTAGCGAAGCCAATGTCACGGGGCGCTCCCTTTTTTCGCCTACGCGGGCGGCAGGCGGGGCGGCGAAACGGTTACGGCAGCTTTTGGGCAGCAAAGGTTTTTCGCCCGCTGGTTGGGTTTGCCCATTGGCATTACGCAAAGAGGTGTGAATGATGGTTACAATATCTGGTGTGGAGAAGGGCAGCCGGGCTCAGCGGGCCGGGGTGCGGCCGGGAGATGTGCTGGTGAGCATGAACGGCCGCGGCATTCGGGACGTGCTGGACTACCGCTTTTTTGAGACGGAGCGAGAGCTGCGGCTGGAGCTGCTCCGGGCCGGGGAACCCTACACGGTGGAGCTGGTCAAGCCGCGGTATGCCAGCCTGGGCCTGGAATTTGACAGCTACCTAATGGACCGGCAGCGCTCCTGCCGGAACAACTGCGTGTTCTGCTTCATCGACCAGCTGCCCAAGGGCATGCGGGAAACCCTCTACTTTAAGGACGATGACGACCGGCTCAGCTTCCTCTTCGGCAACTATATCACCCTGACCAACATTGACGATGCGGAGATTGACCGCATTTTGGAGATGCACATCAGCCCCATCAATATTTCTGTTCACACTATGGACCCAGAGCTGCGGTGCAAAATGATGAACAACCGCTTTGCCGGGGAATCCCTGCGCCACCTCTACCGGCTGGCCCAGGGCGGGGCGCGGCTCAACTGCCAGATCGTCCTGTGTCCCGGCCTCAACGATGGCGCGGCTCTGGAGCACTCCCTCTCTGCCCTGTGCCAGCTGGGGGAGGCTCTGCAAAGCGTGGCCTGCGTGCCTGTGGGGCTCACCCGCTACCGGGAGGGACTGTACCCCTTAACCCCCTTTGACCGGGATTCCGCCCAAAAGGCGCTGGCTGTTATTGAAGGCTGGGGGGACAAAATGAAGGCGGACGCCGGAGCCCGGAAGGTGTTTGCCTCGGACGAGCTGTACCTGCTGGCAGGCCGGGAGCTGCCCCCAGTGGAGTTTTACGAGGATTTCCCCCAAATTGAAAACGGGGTGGGCATGCTGCGGGACCTGGAAGAGGGCTTCCTCTGGGCGCTGGAAGATATGGAGCCCTTTGCCGGACAGCGGCGGGTGGTCATTCCCACCGGGGAGTGCGGCTTCGAATTTCTGAATAAAATGCTTGACGGGCTGCGGAAGAAATGTGATAATATAAGGATAGACCTGATTCCGGTGCGCAACCATTTTTTCGGCGGCACAGTCAATGTCACCGGGCTGCTGACCGGCCAGGACATCTGCGCCCAGCTGGCGGACCGTCCTTTGGGCGGCGAGCTGCTGATTGCCGGGAATATGCTGAGAGCTGGGGAGGATATTTTCCTGGACGATATGACGCTGGAAGAGCTGAGCCGCAGGCTGGGCCTGCCCGCCCGCCGGGTAGGCGGCAGCGGCGAGGATTTGCTGTGCGCCATTCTGGGCCGGGAGCAGCCAGCCCATACCGGGTACAACCCCTATGAGGGGAGCTGGGAGCACCGGTAACCCCCGCCTCTCTAAAATTTCCCCGCAGGCCGCCGCTGCCAGCCAACCGTAAAAGTTTTTGAAGATTCTTAAGAAACTTTTTTCAAAAAGATTCTTAAGCACCGCGCGAGGCGAGGGCTTCAATGGAGACCGTTCCGAGCCGGAAAGCGGGAAAGAGCCTCGCGGTTTTGAGGAGGAGCCATGAAACCAATTGTAGCCATAGTGGGCCGGCCCAATGTGGGCAAGTCCACCTTATTCAACAAAATTGTGGGGCGGCGGCTGTCCATTGTGGAGGACACCCCCGGCGTGACCCGGGACCGGATTTTCGGGGACGGGGAATGGTGCGGCCGGACCTTCTCCCTGGTGGATACCGGGGGCCTGGAGCCCGCCTCGAAGGATGTTCTGCTCAGCCAAATGCGGGAGCAGGTGCAAATTGCCATTGACTCGGCCAGCGCCATTATTTTCGTCACGGACCTGCGTTCCGGGGTTACCGCCACAGACCAGGAGGTGGCCCAGCTGCTGCAAAAAAGCGGCCGCCCGGTGGTGCTGTGCGTGAACAAATGCGACAGCGTGGGCGAGCCCCCCGCGGAGTTTTACGAGTTCTATAACCTGGGCCTGGGGGACCCGGTGATGGTATCCTCGGTCCACGGCCACGGCACCGGCGACCTGCTGGACCGGGTGCTGGAAAGCCTGCCCCAAGGGGAGGAAGAGGAGCCCGAAGGCGAGGTCATTAAGGTGGCTGTCATCGGCAAGCCCAATGTGGGCAAGTCCTCTTTGGTGAACCGGGTGGCCGGGGAGAACCGGTGCATCGTCTCGGACATGGCCGGAACCACCCGGGACGCGGTGGATATGACCATCGAAAACCCACACGGAACCTTTACCTTCATCGACACAGCGGGGCTGCGGAAAAAGTCCAAGGTCGAGGACTCCATTGAGTACTACAGCAATCTCCGGGCCGAAATGGCCGTGGAGCGGGCGGACGTGTGCCTTATTCTCATTGACGGCACCGTGGGCTTTACGGAGCAGGACAGCAAGGTGGCGGGCATTGCCCATGAGGCGGGCAAGGGCTGCATCGTCTGCGTCAACAAATGGGACGCGGTGGAAAAAGACGGGAAAACCATGGACCAGATGCGCCTGAAGCTGGCGGAGGATTTCTCTTTTATGAGCTACGCGCCCATTATTTTCATCTCCGCCAAAACCGGCCAGCGGCTGGACCGGATGTTTGAGCTCATTAAGCTGGCGGCCATGAGCAACGCCATGCGGGTGACCACCGGCGCCCTAAACGATGTGCTGGCCCAGGCTACGGCCCGGGTGCAGCCTCCCACGGACAAGGGCCGCAGACTGAAAATTTACTACATGACCCAGGCCTCGACCAAGCCGCCCACCTTTGTGTGCTTTGTCAATGACCACGAGCTGTTCCACTTTTCCTACCAGCGGTACATCGTCAACCGGATTCGGGAGACCTTTGGCCTGGACTGCACCCCGGTGCGGCTGATGATTCGGGACAAAAAGAGCGAAAAAGACTAGGGGGAAGGCATATGTCAAGGCAGGCGGTTTTGTGCATGGGATTGGTTCTATCGGTTATCGCGGGCTATCTGCTGGGAGGAATCAACTGGGCCATCATCCTCACCAAGCTCTACCAGCGCAAGGACATCCGGGACCAGGGCAGCGGCAACGCGGGCATGACCAACGTGCTGCGCAGTGTGGGGAAGCTTCCGGCCCTGCTGACCTTTGTGGGGGACTTTTTAAAAAGCGTGGCTGCGGTGCTGTTCAGCCAGCTGATTCTCCATGGGCTGTTCCTGGCCCTGCTGGATGTCTCCCCGGCCGGGGAGTTCCTCTGGGCGGCCCGCTGCTTAGCGGGAGCGGCCAGCGTGGTGGGCCACATTTTCCCCCTCTACTACGGCTTCCGGGGCGGCAAAGGGATTGTCTCCGCCGCCGCCATGGTGGCCCTTACCGACTGGCGGGTGTTTCTGGCGGTGATTGCCACCTTTGGGCTGGTGTTTTTGTGGAAGAAGATTATCTCCCTGGCTTCCGTCACCAGCGCGGCGCTGTACCCTGTGTATGTGTTCCTGTTCGCGTTTTTCCTGGATTATCTCCAGCACAGCCGCACTCTGAGCCATGCGCTCTTTGCCACTGGGGTTTCGCTGTTTGTGGGCGGGCTGGTGCTGTTTAAGCACCGGGCCAACATCGGCAGGCTTTTGCGGGGCGAGGAGAAGCCCATTGTCAAAAGCAAGAAGTGAAAAGTTAATAAAAAATTTACATTTTTGCCCTCTTTGCCGTGATATAATGAGAGTCCATCTCAAAACAGGGGTGTATCGTAAACGCACTTGTTGGCCCCACATCGCGTTTGGACACTCGCTGAAACACCAGCAAGGAGGGTTTTGCTATGGATTGTTCTTTTTTATCGCCCGAGGGCCGCTTCAACCTCCGGGTGGGGGCGGTCATTGTGCGCAATGGCAGGCTTTTGGGCGTCCACGACCAGGAGGATGGCGGCGGGTTCCACTACCTGCCCGGGGGCCGGGTGCGCCTGCATGAAACCCTGGAAGAGGCCCTGCTCCGGGAGATCTGGGAAGAACTGGGCGTCAAGGCCCGGGTGCTCCGCCCGCTGTGGCTGTGGGAGGGCCTCTTCCCCCAGGACCAGCCTCCCCACCACGGGCTGGAGCTGTTCTTTTTGACGGAGCTGGACTGGGAAGCCCTGCCCAGCCTCACCGGTCCCTTTTCCCTGCTGGATTCAGACGGGCGGCGGCATTTTTACAGCTGGCTGGCTTTAGGGGACTCCCCAGATTACATATACCCGAACTTTGTCCAGCAAAGCTTCCCCCACCTGCCGGAAACCCTAACCTTTGCCAGCACCCGCAAAGGAGAGGCCGCCCTGGGGCCGGACTGCAAGTTCTGGTCAGATCAGGGGCTGTTCAATTTCCGGGTAGCCGGGGTCTTTGTACACCAGGGAAAGCTTCTGGCCATGAAGGAGGACAACATCGCCCACTATTACCTGCCCGGGGGCCGGGTGCGCCTACACGAAACCATGGAAGAGGCCCTGTGCCGGGAGGTCAGGGAGGAGCTGGGCGCCACCGCAAAAATTCACAGGCCCTTGTGGATTTGCGAGAGCTTTTTTGTGCTGAACCACAGGCGGGTTCATGAAATCGCCCTGTACTTTTTGGCCTCCCTGGACTGGCAATCTCTGCCAAGCCTGGGGGAGGGCTTTGTCCTGGCCGACACGGACGGGGACGAGCATTTCTTCACCTGGCTGAGTCCGGAGGAAGTGCGCCAGAACCCCATTTACCCGCTTATTCTGCCGGAAAGCTTCCCCCAGCTGCCGGAGCGCCCGGCCTTAGTGACGGACACCAGGGACCGGATTTCTCCGTGAAATAAGTTGACATAATTTTGTTCTTCTGCCGCTTATTGCCGGGAAGCCATTGACTTTTTTGCCCAGATGTATTATTATAGCAGTTAGCTCCCATACTATGAGAAGAACAAAACCCGGCCTTTGCGGGCCGTTTTAGGAAGTGGAAATATGGATAAATACGTGATCCGCGGAGGCCGCCGGCTGTGCGGCGAGGTCAACATCAGCGGGGCCAAAAACGCCGCCGTGGCCATTCTGCCCGCCGTAATTTTGGCAGATTCCCCCTGCCGCATTGAAAATCTGCCCGATATTTCCGACGTAAAAGACGCCGCCAAGATCCTCCGGGAACTGGGTGCTGTGGTGGAATCTCCCGACCCCCACACCATGGTGATCGACCCCAGGCCCATTGAGGGCCACATGGTCCGCACCGAGGAGGCCCGGGGCATGCGGGGCTCCTACTATTTTATCGGCGCTCTGCTGGGCCGCTTCCGCCGGGCGCTGGTCCCCATGCCCGGCGGCTGCAACTTCGGCGTGCGCCCCATTGACCAGCATCTCAAAGGCTTTGAGGCCCTGGGCTGCCAGCACAGCTTGGACAATGGCGGCATGATCTCGGTTTCCGCCCCCAACGACCTGTTCGGGGCCCATGTCTACCTGGACGTGGTCTCCGTGGGCGCGACCATGAACACCATGCTCACCGCGGTCAAGGCCCGGGGCGTAACGGTTATTGAGAACGCCGCCCGGGAGCCCCATGTGGTGGACCTGGCCAACTTTTTAAACACCATGGGCGCGGACGTTCGCGGCGCGGGCACGGACACCATTAAAATTCACGGGGTTCAGCAGCTACGGGGAGCCGCTTACGGCATTATTCCCGACCAGATTGAGGCCGGCACCTACATGCTGGCCGCCGCCGCCACCCGAGGGGACATCACCGTGAAAAACGTGACCCCCAAGCACTTGGAATCCATTTCCGCCAAGCTGGAGGAAATGGGCGTTACCGTGGAGGAGGGCGACGACACGGTGCGGGTCACCTGCGACCGGCAGCTGCGCAAGTGCAATGTGAAAACCCAGCCCCATCCGGGCTTCCCCACGGACATGCAGCCCCAGATTACCACCCTGCTGACCATGGCCGGGGGCATGAGCATGGTGACGGAGAACATTTACAGCGGCGGCCGCTTTAAATATGTGGACGAGCTGCGGAACATGGGCGCGCAGATCACCGTGGAGGGCAGCTTGGCCGTGGTGGAGGGCGTAACCCAGCTGAAGGGCGCGCCGGTGCGGGCTTTGGACCTGCGGGCGGGCGTGGCCATGATTTTGGCCGGGCTTATGGCCAGCGGCACCACTCAGGTGGAAAATATCCAGTTTATTGAGCGCGGATATGAGAACATTGTAGAAAAGCTGGCTGGCTTGGGCGCGGACATCCGCTATCAGTCCGAGCCGGAACGGGTGCTGTATCATGTAAGCTGAACATGGAATGAAAAAACAGGTGGATCCCCCCAGGCGGCGGGGATCCATTTTGGAGGCGTTGGACTATGGCAAGGCTTTGCCCGCTGTTCTCAGGCAGCGGAGGGAACAGCTACTATATCGGCTCCCGCAGCCAAGGCGTACTCATTGACGCGGGCCCTTCCTGCCGCCGGGTAGAGGGCATGCTGCGCCTATGCGGGGTGGAGCCCCAGGCGGTCCAGGCGGTTTTGGTAACCCATGAGCACACAGACCATGTGGGGGGCGTGCGGGTGCTGGCCCGCAAGTACGATTTGCCGGTCTACGGCACGCCGGGCACCTTGGACGCTATCTCCAGCCAGCTGGCCGGGGTGGAGCTCATCGACATAACCGGCGGCGCGGAGCTGGCGGGCATGCGGGTGGAGCCCTTCCCCATCTCCCACGACTGCGCCCAGCCGGTGGGCTACCGGGTGAAGACCGGAGACGGGCGGAAGTTCTGTCTGGCCACAGACCTGGGCTACCTCTCCGAGCCGGTGAAAGAGGCCCTGCTGGGCTGCGACGCGGTGGTGCTGGAATCCAACCACGATGTAGAGATGCTGCGCACGGGCCCCTACCATCCCCAGCTAAAGCGGCGCATTTTGTCCAGCCACGGGCATTTGTCCAATGACGCCTGCGCGGGGATTTTGCCCACTCTGGTCCAGTCCGGGGTGCGGCGGTTTGTGCTGGGCCATTTAAGCGATACCAACAACACGCCGGAACGGGCTCTGGAAGCCAGCCTGGCGGCATTGACCCAGGCGGGGTATGTGCGGGACGTGGACTACCTGCTGGAAACCGCCCCGGTGGAAAACAGCCAGGGCAATGTGATGATTTTCTAGTTAGATACATACAACACGGGCGGATGAAATAGAAGGAGGCGGACCATGCTTTCGGTGCGGATCGTCTGTGTGGGCCGGCTGAAAGAGGCCTATTGGCGGGGCGCGGTGGCGGAGTACGAAAAGCGGCTGGGCCCCTTGTGCAAGTTTCAAATTCTCGAGCTCCCCGAGGCGCGGTTGAGCCAGAACCCAACCGCCGGAGAGATTGCCGGAGCCCTGGACAAGGAGGCGGAGCTGATTCTCCCCAAACTAGCCGGCCAGGCGCTGCCCCTGTGCGTGGAGGGCCGGGCGGTAAGCTCGGAAGAGCTGGCCGGACTTTTGGACCAAGCCATGCAGTCGCCCGGAGCGGTGAGCTTTGTCATCGGCAGCTCCTATGGCTTGGCCCAGCGGGTGAAACAGACCGGCCGGGGAATCTCCCTTTCGGCCATGACCTTCCCCCACCAGCTGGCACGGGTGATGCTGTGCGAGCAGGTGTACCGGGCCCTGCAGATTCTTCGGGGAGCGCCCTACCACAAGTAGGGCGGCTTTTGCTACGCATGAGGTAGGCGCGGCTAATTGCCGCTGATCTTCATTTTTCCCTTCATAAAGGAGGTCTCCTGTATGTCCCAGCTCTCTGATCCGGCTTTCGTCCGGGGGCTTTTGGCCCGGCACGATCTGCGGCTGGCCAAATCCATGGGCCAAAATTTCCTCATTAACCCCAGCGTCTGCCCCAGAATGGCCCAGGCCTGCGGCGCCGGCCATTGCCGGGGGGTGATTGAGATTGGCCCGGGCATTGGCGTGCTCACCTGGGAGCTGGCCCAGGCGGCGGAAAAGGTGGTGGCCATTGAGCTGGACCGGCGGCTCTTCCCTGTTTTGGAAGAGACCCTGGCGGACTGCCCCAATGTGGAGCTGGTGCAGGGGGACGTGCTGAAGCTGGACCTGGCCGCCCTGATTGCGGAGCGCTTTGGGGGCGGGCCGGTGTGCGTGTGCGCCAATCTGCCCTATTACATTACTTCGCCGGTTATTATGGGGCTTTTAGAAGCCGGGCTTCCCCTGACCGCCATTACGGTAATGGTCCAGAAGGAGGCGGCCCAGCGGCTCTGCGCCCCGCCGGGGGTGCGGGCCTGCGGAGCGGTCAGCGTCAGCGTGCACTACCACTGCCAGCCCCAGGTGCTCTTCCAGGTGGGCCGGGGAAGCTTTCTGCCGCCGCCCAAGGTGGACTCCGCCGTGATCCGCCTGGACATGCGGCCCCAGCCCCCCGTTGCGGTGGAAGACCCGGCCCTGCTCTTCCGGACAGCCCGGGGGGCTTTTGCCCAGCGGCGCAAAACAGCCGCAAACTCCCTCTCGGCCAGCCTGGGCCTGCCCAAACCCCTGGTGGAACAGGCGTTGGCCGGAGCGGGGCTTCCCCCGGCCGCGCGGGCCGAGCAGCTGACCTTGGAGCAGTTCGCCGCGCTGGCCAATCAACTGGGAAAACAAGAAAGGGTGGAATGAAAACATGACGGATATTGAACGCAGGCTGTACAAATTTCTGCTTCTTACCGACGCGGCGGCCATTGTGGTAAGCATGGTGGCCGGGCCCTTGCAGCATACGTCCATTGCCATTGGGGCGGCGGCTTCGGCGTGCCTGGTTTCCCTGTGCCTGATTGGATACGGAATCTATTTTTGGGTCAAGCGGTAGCCGGAGCTGGGGATTATCTCTGTGTTTCCCCGCCCTACGGGCGGGGAAACACGAAAAGCTCTCCGAAACGGACACTCCCCGGGGCTGGCCTCCGGGCTGCTTTTGCGCACATTGCGCGGTAATATTATTATTGTATGGAGGTACTCATGAGCAGAGGATACTACACCATCTCCCACATCACGGACTATGGACCCTATGTGACCAAAATCATCCTTCCCCTTCCGGCCAAGGTGCAGGCTGTGGCGGCGGACGCGTTCACCGTCTATGTACAGCGGCTGGACCCCAAGGGCAAACCCTTGCTGCTGCCCAAAAGCTGGATGGCTTTGGACGACAAGGAGTTGAGCCAGGGCTATGTGCCGGTTACCGCCGCCTATCCCTGCGGCCTGGACGGAGTCCCTGCCTGCGAGGGGGACTGCGTGGCCCTGGACATGGCCTATGGCCCTAACAACCAGCTCTCTTCCATGATCTCCGCGCCGGAAGGGCTGAATGTCTATGTAAACATGCGCTACACCATCACCCAGAACAAGCCCCTGGAAAGCCAGGGCGGAACCCTGACCGGCCTGACCTTTGACTTCCCTCTGGGGCACAGCGCCCCAGACCAGGCAGGCTGGCTGAACGACGCTTCCCGCTATGAGCCCGAGCCCATTCACTACGGGTACTTCATCCCCCAAAACGTGGAGCCCGGGCCCCGTCCCCTGCTGATTTGGCTCCACGGCGCGGGCGAGGGCGGCGTGGACCCCACCGTGGCCTACACAGGCAACAAGGTGGTGGCCTTGAGCTCCCCCAAGGTGCAGAAGCTCTTTGGCGGGGCCTATGTGCTGGCCCCTCAGACCAAGACTTTTTGGATGAACGATGGCTCTGGGGAGTACGGCCACACCGGCCGGAGCATGTACAGCGAGGCGCTAAAGGCCTGCATCGTTGATTTTTTGGACCGGAACCCAGGCATTGACCGGAACCGGGTGTACATTGGCGGCGACAGCAACGGGGGCTTTATGACCATGCGGATGCTCATTGACTACCCGGAGCTCTTTGCGGCGGCCTTCCCGGTGTGCGAGGCTCTCTATGACGACACCATCCGGGAAGAGGACATTGCGCGCATCCAGGAGAAGCCCATCTGGTTTACCCACGCCAAAAACGACCCGGTGGTAAAGCCCCAGGAAACCGTGGAGGCCACTTACAAGCGCCTGATGGCCGCTGGGGCCCAGAACGTGCATTTCACCTTCTGGGATAAAATTGAGGACATTCACGAGGGCTTCAAGGGGCCGGATGGAGAACCCTTTGAATACCTTGGCCATTTTGCCTGGATTCCCATGCTCAACGACGACTGCCGGGTGGACTATGACGGCCAGCCCGTGCAGTGGCAGGGCCGGGAGGTCAGCCTGCTGGAGTGGCTGGCGGAACAGAAAAAGGATTGAGCGTCAAAAAAAGAGAGGATGATAACTGTGATGAAGCTGCGCTGGCTGGGCCATGCCTGCTTCCGGGTAGAGTGGGGCGCTTACAGCATCATAATCGACCCCTTTGCCCCGGGCAGCGTGCCCGGATGCCGGGACATTCACGAGACCGCCAACCGGGTGCTGTGCACCCATTCCCACCATGACCACAACTATGTGGAGGGCGTAGCCCTGCGGGAGACCGGGGCGGAGCCCATTCAAGTGACGCCCCTGGAAAGCTTCCACGATGGGGAGCGGGGACAGCTGCGGGGCCCCAACACCATGTACCTGCTGGAGGGCGGCGGCGTGCGGGCCGCGCACTTAGGGGACATTGGCTGCATGCCGGAACCCAGCCTGTTGGAGCGCCTGCAGGGCCTGGACGCGGTGATGCTCCCGGTAGGCGGGCATTACACCGTAGGGCCCCAGGAGGCCCAGGCCATTGTGGAGGCCATCCAGCCCCGGGTGGTTATTCCCATGCACTACCGGTCGGAGCGGTTCGGCTTTGACGTAATTGGACCGGTGGAGGATTTTCTGAAGATCTGCGGCCCCTGGAAGCGGTATGAAAGCGACAGCATCGAGATTCGACCAGGCATGGAAGCCCACACAGCGGTGCTCACCTACCTGGGGGAATAAAAGGAAGCCCCTGCAAACGGGGCGGCATCCCGCGGGGATCAGGCCCCCGGCTCCGGCCCCTTTGGGGCCGGAGTGAAAGGAAGAGACCGGACGCCTTCGCGTCCGGTCTCTTCCTTTGCCGCGCCGGAGGCGCGGCCGGGGGCCCTCCCCCTAGCTTTCCTTGCGCGCCACGTCCACCACCCGCAGCAAACCCTGGTCCACGGTGAAACGCACCTCCATGCCCGCAAAGCCCATGCCATAAATCCGCTGAGGGTCCTTGTGGTAGTGAGGCCGGGGGTCGGCGGCCAAAACCTGGGCCAAGGCCTCCCGAGAGGAAGGGGGCACCTTTTCCAACAGCTCCGGGGGAATCTCCACCCTAAGCTCCTGCCAGGGCGTTTCGTCCGTATAGCCGCCAGCGGCTTCCGGGCGGCAGTCCGCCTGGGGCAGGTAAGGCTTCACGTCAAAAATGGGGGTGCCGTCCATCAGGTCCGCTCCCCCCACCAGCAGGCGGGGGCCATCCGGGGCCTCCCAATCCACAGCCTCCAAGGCCACGCAGGAGAGCCCAATGGGATTGGGCCGGAAGGGCGAACGGCTGGCAAACACGCCCACCCGGCGGTTGCCCCCCAGCCGGGGCGGCCGCACGGTAGGGGTCCACTGAGTCCTGCGGGCTTTTGAGAACTCCCACAACAGCCAGATGTGGGAAAAGCCCTCCAGCTCTCGAAAGGCCTCCCGCACCCGGTACTCCGGCTCAAACACCACCCAGGCCCGCAGGCTGCCGATAAGCCCGCTCTGCCGGGGCACTCCGAACTTCTCCGGGAAGGGGCTCTCTATGCGGGCAATTGGTTTCAGCTCCATATTACTCCTCCTCCCCCACCCAAAGGCCCCTGCTGGCCAGATACTCCGGATTGTGGGAAACCGCATCGCAGAGCGCCAGCACCCATTGCCCGTTGCAGCGGAAGACCACATTCACCCACCGGTTTGCCAGCTCCATGTCAAAAGCAATGGAATCTTCCTGGTCAAAATAGGCGGTGAAGGCTATCCGCCCCGCCTCGGCGTCCCATTGGGGGAAAGCCTCCCAGGCGGTAGAAGGACCGTCAGCCAGCACCAGATAGACCGGGGAGTCTGGGTCGCAGGGGGCGTCCACTGTGCCGCTGAGCGTTGTGTAAGTGCCGTTGGAGGAAACTTCCAGCAGGGCGGGCGCGCCGGAGAGGTTTTCCGGCCGGCAGAGCTCTTCGTCATTCCAAGGCAGCCCGGCCAGCTTGGGGGCAGGCATCACAAACGGGGCTTGGGCCAGCTGAGCCAGATTTCGCTCCACCAGCTCCACAGCCACATATTGGGCTCCAATCTGGTCCATCAGCCCCAGGTCATAGGGCGTGGCCCGGACGAACAGGGATTGGGAAAAGCTCTCTGCCATAAGCCCGTGCAGGGCGTTGCCAAAGGAGTCCCGGAACAGGAGCAGCGGCCCGTTTTCCGCGCCGCTGGCAGTCAGGATGCGCAGATCGTCCGGGCCCCGGACCTTGCTGGCATATTCGAACTGGAGCTCCTCCGAAAACACAAACTGCCGGTCCAACTGGGGCGAGGCCGGGTACAGCATCTCATGCAGGTCTCCCCGGTGGGACTCCTGGTAGGAGCCCGGCTTGTCAAAGGCATGGCCCGCCAGCCCAAAGGCTTCCAGCAGCAGGTCATGGCCCAAAGCCGCCCCCCGGTTGGTCCAGTGAGAGTCCAGGCGCAAATACATCGCCTCCTCCTGGGCGGCCAAAGGGCCAAACAGGTCTGTGTAGGCCACGCCCTCCCGGGCCAAAGCCTCCACAAGCCGGTCCGCGCTGGTGGCGCTGGTCCGCTCCAAGCCCTGGGGGCCGTGCTCCGGGTAGAGGGACAGCTTGTTGGGGGCAATGGTAAAGGTGAAGCGCCCCCCTTTTTCCTGGACATAGTCCTGAGCCAGCCGCAGGGAGCGGGCGGCGCAGCAGGCCTCACGTTCCGTCAAAGCGGAGGCCCCGGTGTAGCAGTCCAGGGTCTCGGCATAAAAAAGCCAGCCATCCCGGCCCAAGGCCACGCTGGGCTGGGCAGAGGTGCGGAAGACCGCCGCTTTCAAGGCCGAGTCCGCTGTAATCAGCTCCTGGCGAAAGGCGAAATGGCCGGAAAAATAGTCCGCCGCGTCCGAGAGCAGGTCCCAGTTGGGGGAGCCATCCGGCTGGACCGCTTTGGGCAGAGGGGCCAAGTGCTCGTTGGCCGCAGCGGAGCTGGGGCCCAAGGGGAGCATCGCCAGCCCGGGAATCAGGCAGGCCAGGAAAAACAGAGCCGTAAACAGCAGATACGCGTACTTTTTCATAAACGCTCCTTTCAGCGGCGCAAAGGGAAAATAGACCACAAGGCGCGGGAAAAGCCGGGAAGATTCTTTCAAAACAGGCCGCTGCCCGCCTACTCCACCTCGTGCTCCTTCTTGTACTGGGCGATCAACCCGTCCAACGCCTCCCGGGCCGCTTGGCGTGCGGCGGACTCTACCGCCTGGCCGCTGGGTACGCCGCCGCTGGCCGCCAGGGCCCAGGGGTCGTTGAGAGCCACCCGGCCGCCCCACAAAAGGGCCCGCTCCTGGCGGAAGGCCATGGCCCGCTGGGCCTCGCTCCAATCACCCCGGAAGTAGGGGGAGCCAGAGTACTGGTACTTTTCCACCAGGTGGTTGTAGGGATTGGAAAAGCGCAGGTTCTCCTGGTGCCCTTCCTGGTAGTAGGCCTCAATGGTCCGGCGGGATTGGTCCATCTGGCTTGCCAGCCCGTCCATATACGCTTTGGCGTATATGCTGTGGTCCGGATCCACAGCGGCGTCCCAGTTCACTTCCAGCTGGTGCTGGGCAGACCAGTCCGCCATCCAAGCCTGAACCTGCTCCTGGGTGGTGTTTTGCAGGGCCCGCTCTAGGGGCGACAGCTCTTGGGCCCCCTCCAACGCCTCCCGCCCCGCTGGGGAGATGGCCGCCTGATCCCGCTCCGGAACCCGCCCCGGCTTCCCCGCCGTCTGGGAGGACACCCAGCGGCCGGTCCCCATGGGGGAGAGCTTGCCGGTCTGGCTGTGGATGGATATGCTCATAAAAAACCCCTCTTTTCTGATTTATGGTATATAGAAACAGTCGGCAGAAAAAGAGAAAAGTTTAGGGCTTGTTTGAAAAATAGCAAAGGCTGAGCTAAATCAACAAAATCGCAATA
>CAJUNS010000006.1 GCA_910587995.1 uncultured Oscillospiraceae bacterium
GGTTGCCGAAACGGGAGTAGCACAGGCCCTTGGTGGGATCGGCAAAAATGGCGGCTACCTGGGCGGCGGAGTCGTACACATAGGTGGTGCTTTGTACAATGGGCAGCACCCGGGGCTCGCCGTTGCCGGGGGTGTAGCCAGAGTGCAGGCATTTGGTTTCGTCACGCATATTATTTTTCCTCACTTTTGTTTTGATAGGTGGATGCCAAGGCGCTTACACGCCCACATTGCCGGAGCTGATTCCCTGCACAGACTGGCCCAGGGGAAGCCACTCCAGAGCCTTTAAAATATATTCGTCCCAGAAGTCCCAGTCGTGGCCGCCGGGGCCCTCCTGCCAGGTCACGTCGTAGTCGAGAGCCTTGAGCCGGTCTCTAAACTCCCGGCTGGGGTGAATCAGTTGGTCCTCTGTGCCGCAGGCGATGAACACCCGGGGCCTATCCCCCGCGTCCGCGGCCCGCTTGGCCAGCACGTCGTAGTCAAAGTCGCCGCCCTTCACCTTATCAGGATCGCCGAAAATAGCCTCTACATAGCCTCGGTTTGTGAACAAATTGTCGGTGTACTCCTTATAGTTCACCGGGATGGTATCTATGATATAGGCCGCAGACAGGGCCACAATATGGCTGAAGGTCTCATGAAAGCGCAGTCCGTTTACCGTCGCACCAAAGCCGCCCATGGACAGGCCGCCGATGAAGGTATCCTCCCGCTTTCTTGAGAGGGGGAAGGACTTGCGGGTGAAGTCCACCAGTTCCTGGCCGATGAAGGTGCTGTACAAGTTGCCGGACTTTACGTTGTCCACATAAAAGCTGTTGTCGCCGCTGGGCATCACCACGCACAGATCCCGGTTCTGAGCCCAGGCCTGCAGGCGGGTTCCGGCCACCCAGTCGGTGTAGTTGCCGAAGATGCCGTGTAGCAGGTAGAGGGTTTTAAAGGGTTTCTCCGGAGGCTGGGGCTGGCCGGGGAAAACCATTTTATCCGTGGGCAGAACCACCTGAATGGGCACGGTGCGCGCCAGGGATTTGGAGAAGAAATTGCATTGAATGATTGCCATAATAACGCCTCCTTTTCCTCATATTATAGCAGATTTTAAGGCGGGGCGCAAGGTTTGGTTGCAGGCGGGAGAGACGTGGGCCGGGAGGATGGCCAGCTTCGCAAAAAAAGAGAAGGCCCAAGGCCCTCTCTTTCTGAATAAGGTAGATATAAAAATTATGATTAACCCCTCGTTTACGTGGCGGGTGCAATGCTGTCGGACAAGTGCTGGGTGTAATAGCCCATCACCAGGGAGCAGGCGGCGGCGCGTGTGGCGGTTCCCTTGGGATTGAACATGTTATTGCCGGAACCATTGACAACGCCCATATCCCGCAGGGCGTACACAAAGCTCTTGGCCCATCCGCTGATGCTGGAATCATCGGTAAACAGATTGGTGGGGTCCACCTCGGGCAGTTCGCCAGTGGACTGAATGAACCGGCCCAGCATGACGCACATTTCCTCGCGGCTGATGTTGGCGTTGGGGTTGCATACCCCGGAGGCGGCGCTGAGAATGCCCTTCTCCGTGGCCCAAACCACCGCGTTATAGAAGTAGTCCCGGGGAGAAACGTCGGAGTACAGGGGCTCGTCCCCATAGACGCAGCCAGAAATGTCCTCGCCGGACATATTGGCCAGCACCTGGAGGAACTGCGCCCGGGTCATCAGGTTGTTGGGGGAGAAGGTCTGGTTGCCCGCGCCCTTGAAGAGGCCCAAGCTGACTGCCTTGTCCACCGTGGCGGCGAACCAGTCGTTATAAGTAAAGTCCGTGAAGATTTCCCCGTTGGAAAGCACCGTGGCGGTGGTCACATCGCTGACCAGGCCAGCCCTGGAGGCCACGGCCTTGTAGGTGAAGCCCAGCATATAGATGGGAATGGTGTAGGGAATGCTGTTTAAATCCGGGTCAGAACCGTCCACCGTGTAGTAAACATCGGCCCCGCCCGCTTGAATGATGACGCTCTGGCCATCGGAGGTAATGCTGGGCGCGGAAAGGGACAGCTTGACAAACAGGGAGGAGATGTAGCCGCTTTCCCCGTACTCGGTGGTCACCGGGTACCAAAGTGTGGAGCTGCCCTCCGAGCTGGAGGCCTCGCCGCCCTCTACAGCTTCCTGCAAAATGAGCTTGTCCCCCCGGTGGAGCACGCCCACCACGCTGGAGCTGGTGCTGGGCTCACTGCGCAGGTTTACAGAGCTGGCAGTGATTTCACCGTCATAGCTGGGCACAACAGGCTCTTCGGGAACATTGGGGTCATCGCCGGGATCGCCAGGATTGTTGGGATTGTCCGGGTCAATGGGGGCGTCGGGAGTGTCGTCCCCGTCCCAGCCAGTGGCGTAAAGCCAGTCCCGCACTTCGCTGGCGGGAACATAGTAGTCGGAAATCATGCTCTCCACCACAGCGGCGGGGGTGCCGTCGGGATTCTGGGCAAAGCCGTCGGAACCTATGTAATAGCCATCCACCGTGGTCTCAATGTCGTACTCATAGCCGGTGTAGTGGACCATTTTGCCATCGAACTCATACCAGCCATCCTTGGGGTACATCACGCCGTTGTCGAACAGGTGCCAGGAGGCCCAGTCCCGGGTGTAGATGGAACCCCGGACCATGTCCGTGCCGTAGTCGGAGTTGTCCACCGCCTCGTTGTTGCCGATGTAGATGCCGATGTGGCCGTAGATGCCGGTCTCGGGCTCATACTTGTCAAAAACCGTCACAGCCAGCCCGTGGATGCGGGGGATGCCGTAGGGGCTGTAGATGCTGTCGGAAAAGATGCAGTTCTGGGTGACCTGGGAGGTAGCGCCTCCAGCACAGCCGCCTACTCCAAGGTCGGAAAAGTAGGCGTACAGCAGGCCCGCGCAGTCCGAGGCCCGGGTGTCGCCATACTGCTGGCCCTTGGCCCCATACACATAGACCCAGCCGTCGTTGTAGGCCATGAGGCCGTGCCCAGCCAAGCCCAGGGAGGTGGGGGTCGAGGCCGCCGAGGCCGCGCCCATGGGCAGGCAGGCGGCCAGAAGCAGCAGGGTTAAAAGCATACAGAGCAACCGGGTGGGTTTTGCATGTTTATTCATGTTCAATTACCTCTCAGTCTCATAGTCCAGTGGAACGTTTTGCGGGGGAAGGCCCCAGAAAGCGGGACCAAATAACAGAATGGTTACAAAACGGTTACAGTTTACCACATATCCGGAAGATTTGCAAGGCCTTTTCCGAGAATTCACATCTTGTTCATGGTCTATACACAATCTCGAAAAGAAGGTGAAACCGGGGAAGGCCCCGGTTTTTCGGGGAATTTTCCCGGTTCCCCCCGCCGGGGGATTCCAAAATTCCCCATTGACATCCGGGCGGATTTAGGGGATAATGAAGATGGTTCCGATTCCCAAGGCCTTTGGGGGCGGAAAATACAGGAAGAGGTGGATATTCGTGAAAAAGCATAAAAAACCGCTGGCTCCGGGCTGGGCCCGGCTGACGGCGGTCCTGCTGGCCCTGGTAACGCTTTGGCTTGTCCCGGCGGCGGCCTTTGGGGCGGAGGGCCCGGTAACCGTACAGCTGGAAGCCCCACAGCTCCAGGATTCCGGCATTGCCAGCGGTCCGGTGCTGGCCTCTCCGGCCAACGCCCAGATTGACGGTTCCCTGTACAGCCGGCTGAACACCCGGCAGAAGGCCTGCTACAACGCCCTGCAGGATATCAGCATCGACGAGATTATGAGCGCTCCGGTAGAGAGCGGCTACCGTTCGGTGGGGGTGGAGGTAAAGGGCATGACCGACCTCTCCCTGCGGGGAGAGATCTCCGGCGGGAGCTTCTACCCGGCGGACAGCGCCGCCCGGCAGGCTTACGACGCCCTTTATAATGATATGCACGCGGCGGTCATCGCCCTGTATTACGACCGGCCCGACATGCTGTGGCTGGATGGCGGCGTGCTGTACAGCGTCCGGCTGTTCGGCTGGTCCGGCTCCGGCTCGGTTACGGTGGAGAACGTGTATTATGGCTTCACCCTGGACTATGGCGGACGGGAAAAGCGGATGCGTGAGGAGATGATGGAGCACGCCCAGGCCATTGCCGATGAGGCCGGACGGGAGCCCGACACCTATTCCCGGCTGAAAAAGGCCCACGACCTCATTGCCCTGCGCTCCAAGTACAACCATACGCCCAAGTCGGAGATGGAGGAGATGCTGACCCACAGCCCCTACAGCGCCCTGGTGCCGGACGATCCCTATGAGCCGGTGTGCGATGGCTACTCCAAGGCCATGAAGCTGGTGTGCGGCCTGTTGGATATTCCCTGCTTGTGCGTCTCCAGCCCCACCCACATGTGGAATAACATTAAAATGGATGACGGCCTTTGGTACAACCTGGACCTGACCTGGGACGATGGCCTGACCAGCGAGCCGGTGGACACCTACTTTTTGGTGGGCTCCCACACCGTAGCCCAGGGCAAGCCCTTCTACCAGCAGGAATCCCATGAGGAGATCAGCCCCTTTGTGGAGGAGGGCGTGAACGTGCCTGGGGCGGTGTACCCCACCAAAAACAAGGAGGCCTACGCGTATCTGGGAGAGGACTATCCTCCCACCCGCTTCCCGGACGTGACCCGGGACGCCTGGTACTATGACGCGGTGGAGAGCGCCGCCCAGCAGGGCTACTTCAAGGGCGACGAAAGCGGCCGCTTCAACCCCATGAAGAACATCACCCGGGCGGAGTTTGCCACGGTGATGGCCAACCGGGAGGGCGTGGACCTGGAGAATTACCCGGGCTGGGCCGATTTTACGGATATTCAAGGCCGCCCCTGGTACTCCAAGGCTGTGGCTTGGGCCAGCGCCAACGGGGTCATGCAGGGGTCTGGCGGCGCGTTCCGGCCCGTCAAGAACATCAGCCGCCAGGAGATGTGCGTGGTGCTTTACAATTCTGTGCTGGGCCAGGCGCGGCCCGAGAAAACCTGGGGCGCTTTCGCCGATGACAGCGCCATTGCTGGCTGGGCCCGGGACGCGGTTTACGCCTGCTATGAGGCGGGTCTGGTGAAGGGCGACCAAAAGGGGAACTTCAATCCCCAGGCTTCGGCCAGCCGCTGCGAGGCGGCGGTTATGCTGGACCGGCTGCCGTAAAAAGAAGAGAGGCGCCGCGTGAAACATCGCCGCTCTGTCTAAATCAATTGTATAAGACCAAATTTAGGGCGCGGGCGGGGTTTTTAAGGCCCTTGGCCCGCCGCCCCATAGAGAGGAAGTTTGATACCAATGGAAAAAGAATTAGCCAAAGCCTATGAACCCCGGGAGGTAGAGGGCCGCATCTACGATTTCTGGCTGAAAGGGGGCTGGTTCCACGCGGAGGCGGACCCCAAGAAGACCCCCTATACCATTATGATGCCGCCCCCCAATGTCACCGACCAGCTCCATGTGGGCCACGCCATGACCATGACCACCCAGGACGTGCTGATTCGCTGGAAGCGGATGCAGGGCTACAGCGCCCTGTGGCTGCCCGGCACGGACCACGCCGCTTTGGCCACCGAGGTGAAGATTGTGGAATCCCTGGCCAAGGAGGGCCTGACCAAAGAGGGCATGGGCCGGGAGAAGTACATGGAGCGGGCCTGGCAGTGGAACGAGAAGTACGGCGGGCGCATCACCGAGCAGCTGAAGCTTTTGGGCTCCTCCGCCGACTGGGACCGCCAGCGCTTTACCTTGGACGAGGGCTGCTCCCGGGCGGTGCGGCATGTGTTTGTCAAGCTTTACGAGAAGGGGCTCATCTACCGGGGCGAGCGGCTAATTAACTGGTGCCCCCACTGCAAAACCGCCCTCTCCGACGCGGAGGTGGAGTTTGAGGAGAAAGAGGGCGCTTTCTGGCATCTGCGCTATCCTCTGGCCGATGGCTCCGGATACATCCAGCTGGCTACCACCCGCCCGGAGACCATGCTGGGCGACACCGCCGTGGCCGTGCATCCTGAGGACGGGCGCTACAAGCATCTGATTGGCAAAAACGTCATTCTGCCGCTGGTCAACAAGGAAATTCCCATTGTGGCCGACGAGTATGTGGAGATGGACTTCGGCACCGGCGTGGTGAAGATTACCCCGGCCCACGACCCCAACGACTTTGAGGTGGGCAAGCGCCACGGCCTGCCGGTCATCAACATTATGAACGAGGATGGCTCCATCAACGAGAACGGCGGCAAGTACGCGGGCCTGCCCGGCCTGGAGGCCCGCAAGCGGATTGTGGAGGACCTGGAAGCGGCGGGCTGCCTGGTGAAGGTGGAGCCCATGAAGCACAATGTGGGCGTGTGCCACCGCTGCCACACGGTGGTGGAGCCCTGGATCTCCACCCAGTGGTTTGTGAAGATGGAGTCCATGGCCAAGCCCGCCATTGAGGCCGTGCGGGAGAAAAAGATCAAGATCATCCCCGAGCGCATGGAGAAGGTCTATTACAACTGGATGGAGAACATCAAGGACTGGTGCATCTCCCGGCAGATCTGGTGGGGGCACCGGATTCCCGCCTGGTACTGCGATGGCTGCGGAGAGACCGTTGTCAGCGAGGGCGAGCCCCAAACGTGCCCCCGCTGCGGCGGGGCCCTTCACCAGGACGAGGACACGCTGGACACCTGGTTCTCTTCGGCCCTGTGGCCCTTCTCCACCTTGGGCTGGCCCGAGGATACGGAAGACCTGCGGTATTTTTATCCCACTAACACCCTAGTCACAGCCTATGACATTATCTTCTTCTGGGTGGCCCGGATGATTTTCTCCGGCATTGAGCAGATGGGCGAACCGCCCTTTGACGCGGTGCTGTTCCACGGCCTGGTGCGGGATGCCCAGGGCCGGAAGATGAGCAAGTCCCTGGGCAACGGCATCGACCCGGTGGAGGTCATTGACCAGTACGGCGCGGACGCCCTGCGCCTGACCATCATCACCGGCACCAGCCCGGGCAATGACACCCGGTACTCGGACGAGAAGGTGGCCGCCAGCCGGAACTTCGCCAACAAAATCTGGAACGCCGCCCGGTTCATCCACATGAACATTGACGGGAAGAACGTGCCCTGCGCCCTGCCGGAGGAGCTGGAGCTGGAGGACAAGTGGATTGTCAGCCGCTTTAACCGCACCGCCCGGGAGATCACCGAGAACCTGGAGAAGTTTGAGCTGGGCGTGGCCGTGCAGAAAGTGTACGACTACCTGTGGGGCGATTTCTGCGACTGGTACATTGAGCTTGCCAAGCTGCGGATGAACGGCGAAGACCAGGCCAGTGCCCAAAAGGCCCGCCAGGTGCTGGTGTGGACCCTGGGGAACACCCTGAAGCTGCTGCATCCCTTTATGCCCTTTATTACCGAGGAAATTTGGCAGAGCCTGCCCAATTCCAGTGAGGCGCTGATGACCGCCCCCTGGCCGGAGTTTGACCCCGCTTTGGACTTCCCGGCGGAGGAAGCGGAGATGGAAAAGGTGATGGAGCTGATTACCGGCATCCGCACCCGGCGCAGCGAGATGAACGTGCCCCCCTCCCGGAAGGCCCACCTGTTTATTGAGACCGCCCAGCCGGCGGCTTTTGAGACCGAGCAAAACGCCATTGCCCGGCTGGCTTTCTGCGGCGGCGTGGAGATTGGACCCGCTTTCCAGGTGCCGGGGGCCGTGGCGGTGGTTACCGCCGCCTGCAAGGCCTACCTGCCCATGGAGGACCTGATTGACAAGGCCGCTGAGACCGCCCGCCTGGAAAAGGAGCAGGCCTCGGCCCAGAAGCAGCTGGACACCGTCAACGCCAAGCTCAACAACGAGACCTTTATGAGCAAGGCGCCGGAGAAGGTGGTGCAGGGCGTGCGGGACAACGGCGAGAAGCTGAAAGAGAAGGTCCGTATGATTGAGGAATCTCTGGCGGCGCTGAGGTAGGCAGAATCCCGGAACGACGCCCCGCCACGCAATCATATAACAGCAAAACAAACAACAAAACAGCGCCGCGCAAGCTGCCAAAAGGCTTTGCGCGGCGCTGTTTTGTTTATAGTTAACGCAGTTCAAAAGAGGTGATACCTCTTTTGAACCTGGCGGCACGGGCATGCCCGCGCCGCCTTGCTTGAAAATCGGTATTTACCGATTTTCAAGTGCGTTTACTATAGTTTGCCGGATTCGGATTCCCGGCCCCCAAGGACCCCAGGGCATTGCGGCAATACTGTTCCAGGTCCTCACGGGTGTGCAGTTTGACGCCGCTCTCCACAATCTGGGTTTGCAGCAGGGGCGGCAGAGAGTCGAAATAGGTTTGGGCTTGCAGGTCAAAACCATTGTTTTCCATGGCGCTCATCCTTTCCAAAAGGGTCTTGCAGAAGTAGTCTGCCCCCTGAAAGCGGCATTTTGCGCGGTGGGAAAAATTGGTTTTTTTAGGGCTTTTTTTTGATTTTCACCCGGACCAGGGTCCGCCGCCGGGAGGCGCGGGACCGCCTGCGGCGCGTGGGCCGGGAGGGGGCGGGAGGCTTTTTCTGGGCTTCACGCAGGGCTTTTTCCAGCATGCGGATGTGGCGGGCCGTCAGGAAAACCAGCAGCCCGGTTACAAAAGTAAGCTGCACAAGAAGCAGGGCCAGGAGGAAAGGGTCGGTGCCTTGGCTGGCCCCGCCCGGAGAGAAGAGCCCGGAGCTGCCGCCCGGCCCGGAAGAGGGAGGCTCCACCGGCAGAACCGGCAGGGGAGAGGAGCTGGGCTTGGGGGAGGCGGTAGGCTTAGGGGTTTTGCTGGGCTTGGGGGAAGCGGTGGGCTTAGGGGTTTTGCTGGGCTTGGGGGAAGCGGAAGGCTTAGGCGTTGCCGTGGGCTTGGGAGAAGCGGTAGGCTTGGGTGTTTTGCTGGGCTTGGGAGAAGCGGTAGGCTTAGGCGTTGCCGTGGGTTTGGGGGAAGCGGTAGGCTTAGGCGTTGCCGTGGGTTTGGGGGAAGCGGTAGGCTTGGGTGTTGCCGTGGGTTTGGGGGAAGCGGTAGGTTTCGGCGTTGCCGTGGGCTTGGGGGAAGCGGTAGGCTTGGGCGTTGCCGTAGGCTTGGGAGAGGGCGTAGGCCGGGGCTCCCGCTCCACGGTAACCCGATAGACAGTTTTCGTGGTCTGGTCGGCGGCGGTGACGGTGAAAAGGAAGTCGGTGGAGGTACCGGCCGCCCCCAGATTCCGCCGGTTGACCTGGCATCTGGCCCCTGGGCAGGCCACCGCCGCGAAGTCCAGAACCGCCACGGAAGAGGGCACGCGCAGGTAGTATTGGGTAATGCTGGAGTCAAAGGCAGGCTCCAGCTGGCCCGCCGGGGGCGTTAGGGCGGTCAGGTAGGCGTCGCTGCTGGGCGGCGGCTCCACCTGGCAGGGGAGGTTCTGCTCTCCGCCGCTCAGCTCCGGCAGCTCCTGCGCATCGGCGGTGAGAGCCGACACCACTTGAAAACGGATATCCGAGCTGCCCACCGGCGCGTTTTCCCGCACCCGCAGGCGGCAGGAGGCCAGTTCTCCGGAGCCCAGCCCCGCGCCGCTTTTGGCGACATAGATTACCCGCAGGCCGGCAGCGTCCAGCCTTTGGGCCTGGTATACCTCTGGCAGGTAAGCGGAACGGGAGAGCCCGGAAAACTCGAAGGCATCCCCGTCAAAGCCGATGTGCAGCTCCAGCGCGCCCAGCACGCCTTGAGCCCCGTTGTAGCGGATGGAGAGCTGGACATAGCTGCCCGGACTGCCGCTGGAGCGGTCCAGAGAGGCGGTGCAGCCTCCGGCGGCGTGGGCGGGCAGGGGCAGAACCCAGAGAAGAACCAGCGCGGCGAACCAAAAGGCCAAAAAACGTCTCATGTTCGGCATTCCTTTTACAAAAAGCTTTGGATCGGAAGAAAATTCCATCCATATAGGCCAAGCATAGCATGTTTAAAAACCGGCCGCAATGGAGAAGTGTATTTTGTGAAATACTTTTACGTTAGGAGCCCCTGCCGGTTCAGCGGGCGGAAAAGGGCCTCAAAAGCCTGAAACAGGGCCGGTTTGAGGCTGGGAAGAAGAAAATCAAAAAATATTGAAAAAAGGGCTTGATTTTTTTCAGGGAATCCGCTATAATAAACAAGCCGGGATACGGAGAGGTATTCTAATTGGTAAGGAGCCACATTGGAAATGTGGTGTGCCGCAAGGCATTGTGCGTTCGAGTCGCATCCTCTCCGCCAACTAAGGAGCGTCGGAGCTTTTCCGGCGCTCTTTCTCTATTTTGTGTAAAATTATTAGGCCAATGTCAAGGAGGACCAGATGGCATGTCTCGCGAGATTTTAGTAGAGCTGACCAATATGTGCATGGTCTATGAGGGGAGCAAGGTGCTGGTGCAGCGCCGCAGCCTGGAACACGGCTGGCCCGGGGTCACCTTTCCCGGCGGGCATGTGGAGCCGGGGGAGAGCGTCACCCAGTCGGTGATCCGGGAGGTCCGGGAAGAGACCGGGCTGACCCTTGCCCATCCCCGCCTGTGCGGCGTGAAGGACTGGATGAATGACGGTGGTTCCCGATACATCGTTTTTCTATACAAATGTGATACATTCTCTGGGGAACTGAAGTCCTCGGAGGAAGGGGAGGTTTTCTGGGCAGAGCGCGCAAGCCTGCCCAGTATGAATCTGTCCAGCGGTATGGAGGAGACCTTCCGGGTGTTTTTCGAGGATGACATCAGCGAGCTGAGCTACTATCGGGAGAACCCGGACGATGGCTGGCAGATCGTGCTGGAATAGCGGAAGGAGGGGCCAATGGCCATACCGGCTGAATTGACTAATATGTGTATGCTGAGCTGCGGGGGAAAGGTTCTTGTGCAGAATCGAGTGGACCCACTCTGGAAGGGGATTACGTTTCCGGGCGGGCATGTGGAGCCGGGCGAATCATTTACAGAAGCTGTGATCCGTGAGTTTTATGAGGAGACAGGCCTGACCATTGATAAACCCGTTCTGTGCGGAGTCAAGCAGTGGATGTATCCCGATGGCTCCCGGTCCATTTCCTTTCTCTATCAGGCCGGGCGTTTTGAAGGCGAACTGAGGCCGTCTGACGAAGGCGATGTGTTTTGGGTGGAGAGAGATAATCTGCCTCATATGGACCTTGCCAGCGGCATGGAAGAGACCCTGCGGATTTTTCTTGAGCCCAGCCTGAGCGAGCTGGCCTATTTTCATAAAAGCGGATCTGCCGGCAGCGGCGAGTGGCATTATGAAGATTGGAATTTTCAACTGCAATAGCCAAGCGTTTTCAATATATTTTTGATAGTAAGGAGTAACAGCTATGAAACATCATGAAGTTGCGGCATTTTATAAAGATTTGGACGCCTACGCCGGCCAGACGGTGACGGTGTGCGGCTGGGCCCGTTCCATTCGGGACTCCAAGACCCTGGGCTTCATCGACTTGAACGACGGGACTGCTTTTAAGGGCGTGCAGGTGGTTTTTGAGGAGGGCAAAATCGGCAACTTTAAGGAGATTGCCGCCCAAAACGTGGGCGCGGCCCTGGTGGTTACCGGCCAGCTCATCGCCACGCCGGAGGCAAAACAGCCTTTTGAAATCCACGCCGCGGAGATTCGGGTGGAGGGCGCCTCCGCTCCCGAGTATCCCCTGCAGAAAAAGCGCCACAGCGTGGAGTTCCTGCGGACCATTCCCCACCTGCGGGCCCGCACCAACCTGTTCAGCGCGGCCTTCCGGGTCCGTTCGGCGGCGGCCTATGCCATCCACCGGTTCTTCCAGGAAAACGGCTTTGTATACATCCATACGCCCATTATCACCACCACCGACTGCGAGGGCGCGGAGATGTTCCAGGTAACCACGCTGGACCAGGAAAACCTGCCCAAAACCGAAGAGGGCGCGGTGGATTATCATGAGGACTTCTTCGGCAAGCGGGTGTACCTGTCCGGCTCCGGCCAGCTTCAGGTGGAGTGCATGGCACAGGCCTTCTCCAAGGTGTATACCTTTGGGCCCACCTTCCGGGCGGAGCGCTCCAACACCCCCCGCCACGCCTCGGAGTTCTGGCACATCGAGCCGGAAATCGCCTTTGCGGACCTTTCAGACGACATGGACCTGATTGAGGCCACAGTAAAATATGTGATCAACTATGTGCTGGAGACCTGCCCCCAGGATATGGAGTTCTGCAACCAGTTTGTGGATAAGGGTCTTTTGGAGCGCCTGCGCCATGTGGCCGCCTCGGACTTTGCCCGGGTAAGCTACACCGACGCGGTGAAAATTTTGGAGGAGCACAACAGCGGGTTTGAGTTCCAGGCCAAATGGGGCGAGGACATCCAGACCGAGCATGAGCGCTTTTTGGCGGAAAAACACTTTGGCCGCCCTGTGTTTGTCACCGATTATCCCAAGGACATCAAGTCCTTCTACATGCGCCAAAACGACGATGGCAAAACCGTGGCCGCCACCGACCTGCTGGTGCCCGGCATCGGCGAGCTGGTAGGGGCCAGCCAGCGGGAAGAGCGGGCCGAGGTGCTGCGGGCCCGCATGCTGGAGCTGGGCATGGGCGAGGAGGACCTGTACTGGTACCTGGACCTGCGCCGGTTCGGCACCACGGTGCACTCCGGCTTTGGCATCGGCTTCGACCGGCTGGTCATGTACCTCACCGGCATTCAAAACATCCGGGACGTGCTGCCCTTCCCCCGCACCACCGGCACAGCGGAGTTTTAAGGCCCGCGCCGGGAATTTTCTGCCAGGCTTTTCCAAGAATTCATGGTTTAGACTTGAAATTTCCAAAAGTCTTTGCTATAATACTCCCTATGCTGGGCTGGTTCCTATGGACCGCGCGGCATGAGGTTAAATATTTCTCAATTAGGAGGAAAACAGACATGAAGAAAGTTTTGGCATTGATGCTGGCTTTGGTGCTGGTTGTGGGCTGCTTTGCGGCTTGCGGCGATGGCGCCAACAGCAGCAGCGCGGCTGGCACGGATTCCAGCAGCCAGTCCAGCAGCTCCGAAGGCTCCAGCTCGGAGAGCTCCGAGAGTTCTCAGGAGGCCTCCACAAGCTCCACCGCTTCCGGCGAGAAGTTCAAGGTAGGCATTTTGGCTCCCGCCGTAACCCACGGCTGGGTGGCCGGCGTGGCCTACTATGCCGAGGCCCGCTGCAAAGAGCTCAGCGACACAGTGGACTACAAGCTGCTGACCAGCGAAAACGCCGAGGAAATGACCAACCAGATTGACGAGCTCAAGACCTGGGGCGTGCAGGCCGTGGTGGCTTTCCCCCAGTGGGAGGGCATGGAAGACCCCATCAAGGGCCTGATTGACGAGGGCATCCCGGTGGTTAACTTCGACATCGTCATTGATGTGGACGGCGTGTACCATGTGGCTGGCGACAACGTGGACATGGGCACCCAGAGCGCCCAGTATATTGTGGACAAGATTGGCACCACCGGTAAGGTGGCTGTGCTGGAGGTTCCCTCTTCCGGTTCTGTCTCCGAGCTGCGCAAGCAGGGCTTTGAGGAGAAGATGAAGGAGATCGCCCCCGACATGGAGCTGCTGACCTATGCCACCAAGTTCACCCGCGAGGATGGCCTGAAGGATTTTGCCGATGTGCTGGCTGCCAATCCCCAGATCGACGCGGTGTTCTCCATGGACGATGAGACCTCCATCGGCGTACTGCAGGCCATTGAAGAGGCCAACCGCACCGACGTCAAGGTAGTGACCGGCGGCGGCGGATGCCAGGAGTACTTCAAGATGATGCCCGCGAACGAGAACATCTGGATCCAGTCCGCGCTCTACAGCCCGGACATGGTGATGGACGCGGTGGACATGGCTGTTTCCCTGCTCAAGGGCGAGACCGTGGACCAGGAGAAGATCATCCCCACCACTGTGGTGGACCGGGAGAACTGCGACAGCCATCTGGACGAGAACTCCCCCTACTAAAAGCATTGCCTGCTAGGGTCCCAAGGGCCTAAGCGGCAGGCCTGTCCAGGGGACGGGGTGGGCCCCGAAACCTGAAAAAGCAGAAAGCAAAATGAGAAAGGCTATGGCGTACCCGTCATAGCCTTTTTCCAAAAAGCGGAGAAAAGGAGGTTTGCGCATGACGCTGGAAATGCGCGGCATTTACAAGTCCTTTGGCGCCAACGATGTGCTGCGAAACATTGACTTTTCCGTCAAATCCGGCGAGATTTGCGCCCTTTTGGGCGAGAATGGCGCTGGAAAGTCCACCCTGATGAACATCCTAGGGGGCATCCTCCCGGCGGATTCCGGCACTATGCGGCTGGATGGAAAGCCGGCGCAGTTCCGCACCCCGGCGGAATCATTGGGGGCGGGCATTGGCTTCATCCACCAGGAGCTGAACTTGGTCAACGATTTAGCGGTGTTTGAAAACATGTTCATTGGCCGGGAGCTGAAAACCAAGGCGGGCTTTTTGGACGCCAAGGCGATGTGCGCCCGCTGCCGGGAGGTTTTTGCCCGCATGGACGTGGACCTGGACCCTCGGGTGATGGTCCGGGAGCTGGACGCCTCTTACAAGCAGATTGTGGAGATTGCCCGGGCCCTGCTGATGGAAGCCTCCATTATCATCATGGACGAGCCCACCACCTCCCTGACCGGCCCGGAGATTGAGCGGGTCTTCGACATGATGCGCACCCTCCAAAACCAGGGGGTGGCCATGGTGTTCATCTCCCACAAGCTCCAGGAGGTTATGGCGGTGTGCAACCGCTATACCGTGCTGCGGGACGGGGCCATGGTGGCCTCGGGCCAGGTGGCGGACACCAACGTGGACGAGCTGGCCCGGCACATGGTGGGCCATGAGGTGCGCACCGAGTCCCTGCGCCAGGAGCGGACTCTGGGGCCTGAGGTGCTCCGGGTGGAGAACCTGAGCCAGGAGCGGCGGTTCCAGAATATCAGCTTCCAGGTGCGGGCCGGAGAGGTGCTGGGCTTTACCGGGCTTTTGGGCGATGGCCGCAGCGAGCTGTTCCAGGCGGTTTTCGGCAGCGGCGGGCACTACCAGGGGCAGGTCTACGTGGAGGGCGCCCCGGTTTCGGTGCGGGGCACGCCTCAGGCGGTAGAGCTGGGCATTGGCTATGTGCCCCGGGACCGGAAAGAGAACGGCATCATCAAGGACATGGACATTCTGGAGAACGGCTCCATCGTCACCTGGCCCAAAGAGGCCAAGCTGGGCTTTATTGACTGGAAAGCGGTCCGGGAGGCCTTTAACCGGCAGGCGGAGGGGCTGAAGATCAAAATGGACAGCCCCAAAGCCCTAATCGGCAGCCTTTCTGGCGGCAACCAGCAGAAGGTGGTACTGGCCAAATGGCTGAACGCGGGCCCCAAGGTGCTGATTTTCGACAACCCCACTCAGGGCGTGGACGTAGGGGCCAAGGAAGACATTTACGACACCATTCTGGACCTGGCCGGAAAAGGCGTGGCAGTGGTGGTGCTTTCCAGCGAGGCCCAGGAGATTGTGCGCCTGTGCGACCGGGCTCTGGTGCTGTACCATGGGCAGATTCAAGGCGAGCTCTCCGGCCCGGAGCTGAACGATCAGGAAATTATGAGCCTGGCCACCGGGGGAGCGGCCAAGGCCAGCTAAACAGGCCCCAATGGCGGATAAGACACGCGGCGCCCGCAGGCGCAATGCGTGGACTTGTGCCATAGCAAGAGGAGGAAAGAGGTTAGAACAATGGAAAAAGCAGAAGCAAACAAAATGCCCCGCTGCCTCTTAAAGCTGCGGGACCTGTGGCGGACCAACCCTCTGTTCAGCACCGGCATGGCGCTGGTGGTAATGGTCATTGTGCAGACAGCGGTGCTGGCCATGAACTCCAGCTTTGGCACCTTTGGCGAGTGGTTCCAGAACTGGCTGCAAAACTGGATCTCTCTGCTGCGGGGCAACGCCGGCATTGGCATCATCGCCCTGGGCATGACCTTTGTCATCATCTCCGGAGGCATCGACCTGTCGGTGGGCTCGGTCTATGTGACGGTAGGCGCGTTTTTGATGGTGCTGCTGAACACCGGCGAGGGCGGCTGGCTGGCCAGCCTGGGCTTGGGGGGAATTCCCGCCATCATTTTGGCCCTGTTGCTGGCTTTGGCTCTGGGCAGCCTGCTGGGGGAGAGCAACGGCCTGCTGATCTCCTATGGAAGAATGCCGCCCTTTATCGCCACGCTGGGCTCCATGCAGATTCTGCGCAGCGTCACCCAGTACTTTATGAAGACGCAAAAAACCGAATTGCCCGATGCGTACAAGTCCATTGCCCGGTTCAGCATTGGGGGGCAGCAGCTGATGCCCATTCTGTACTGGGCCCTGCTGGCTGTGGCCATGTACATCATTTCCCAAAAGACCACCTTTGGGCGCTATGTGTTCGCCATTGGCTCCAATGAGCGGACCACCCGGCTTTCCGGCGTAAACGTGCGCAAGGTGAAGCGCCGGGTTTATGCCCTGACGGGCTTTTTGGTGGCGGTGGCCGCCATCATTCAGACCTCCCGCATTGGCTCCATGGACTACGCCAGCGCGGGCAGCGGCTTTGAAATGGACGCCATAGCCAGCGTCATTGTAGGCGGCACCAGCATGTCTGGGGGCCGGGGCTCCATTGTGGGCACGGTGCTGGGCACGCTGATTGTGGCGGTGATGAACAACCTGCTGAATCTAATCGGCGTGGACCCCTATCTGAGCGCGGCGTTCAAGGGGGCCATCATCATCGGCGCGGTGCTGCTTCAGCGCAAGGAGAAGGCGTAAGGGCCCGCCACAAGATGCCGCGGGGGATGAGACGGGCGGCAAAGCGGGCATGCTTTTCTCCATGGAGCGCCAGCCTAAACCCGCCCCGCGGCCAAAGCCACGGTAAGTCTTGGCATGAAAACCGGCGAAACATACAGCAAAGCGGCTTTCCAACAGGGAGGGCCGCTTTTATGGTATCGCAAACGCAGGGCGGCACAGGCAGGCCCGCGCCGCCCTGCGTTTACGATAGGAGCTTGGCCCCGTTAAAATCTTGCCCGTTTGGGCTGGGAAAAGCTTCGAAAATTCGGTGAAAACGCTGATTGCAAACTACCGTCTTTACGGGCCGGGCTTTTTATCGTATAATATTCGGAAAGGAGGTCTGCCCGTGTTTTTTTGTAAAAAAAAGGATAATAGAGCAATAGCGTTTGTTGACTATGAATATTGGTATGTTTCTATAAAGAACCGGTTCAGCACAAAACCGGATATCAAGGAATGGTGTGCTTCCATTCGGGAAAATTACCAGATGGAGGGCATCTTGTTTTTTGCCAATTTTCTCCAGGGAGGCCTGCCGGAGGAGATCAGCCGCATCCGGGAGGTGAGCTGTGATATTATTGAGACCCAGTGCGGCAACAACAGCCATTTTATGAAGGACATGTCAGACGTGGTTATTCTGGACTTTCTCTACCGCTGGGCTGCCAAGAAAAAGTCGCCGCCCACATTCATTCTTTTTACCGGCGACGGCCACTTTAGCCTGCCGTGCGCTATTTGACCCAGGACCTGGGCAAACGGGTGGAGGTCTACGGGGTGCAGGCCACCATGAGCCGGGCACTGCGGGAGGCCGCTACAGAGTCTTTTGAGATTCCCCAAATGGACGAGAAGCTTACAGAGTGCTTTCGTTATATTGTGGCCGACTTTGACCGCATCGCCATGAACCACAATAACCCCTTCGCCACCTACCAAAGCCTGGTAACTCGGGTGTCCAACAGCCAGGGGGTGCCCAAGGAGCGGGTGGAGCTGGCCCTCAACGAGATGATGAACCGGGGCTGGCTGACCCGCAAAAAGTACCGGGTGGCCTACAACAAGCCCATGCTTAATGTGATTATGCCCGAATGGGACGAGCTAATCGACGCGGGCCTGCATAAGCCGGAGTGAGAGAGAGCCCCGGCGGCTAAAACAGAATAGAGACTCCTTGCCGTTCCTCTATCCTCTGTGGGAGAAGGGGAACGGCATTTTTGGTGCGGGGGAAGAGTCGGCGGGGCCCGGCCTCCTGGCTCAAGACCGCCCCTTTTGCTATAGAAAAAACGGCCTTCCGGTTTTGCCGGGGGCCGTTCTATTTTTGCTGGCGGCCATGCCGCCTATTTGAGGATGGGTGGATACGGATTCTCAAATGCGTTTGCGATAGCGTTTTTCCTTTGCATCCCGCCAGACTGTGCCTCAGGCCCAGGAGCTGTCATAGAAAATGTAAACCAAAGCTTCACAATTCTGGGCTGGTTACTTGACAACGTACCAACAACGTGCTACAATATTGACACAAACTCTCCAAAATATATACAGAAAGGAAGCTGCTTATGCCGCAAACTACCCTCAGCGTCCGAATGGACGAGGAACTAAAGAAAAAGTTCGATGATTTTTGCAGCGATGTGGGCCTAAACGCCTCGGTAGCCGTAAACCTGTTCGTAAAAACCGTGGTGCGGGAAAACCGCATCCCCTTTGAAATCACCAGCCGCCCCGCCGCGGCCCGTGGCGCGGTGCGGGCCGCGGAAGAGGACTTGGAGCAGGGCAGGCTGCAAAGCTACGAAAACGCCGGTGCCCTGCTGCGGGACCTGCTGAAATGAGCCCCTGCCGGATTGTTCCCTCCCGTCAGTTCCGGCGGGACCTGCTTCGAGCCCGCCGCCTGGGCTGCCGCATGGAGGCCCTGGGGGAGGTGATTGAGGCCCTGGCCAGCGCCGGGGCCCTGGAAGCGGGCCATGCCGGCGGCTGCCGGGAGTGCCAGGTTCAGCCCGGCTGCGCATTGGTCTACAGCCGGCGGGAGGATGTGCTGATTCTCTATTTTCTAAAATTATCAAAACCATTGGGAGGCTTTCAAATGTTTTTGCTGACAGAAATAAAATACCGGCTCCTGCGGGTTCCCAGCCGCACGGCCCTGCTGCTGTGCGCGGCGGCGATGCTGGTGGGCAGCATGGCCTTCTACCTGGGGAGCATCCAGGCCAACCAGGCCGCGCTGGACCAGTTGGCGGAAAATCTTCCGGTTAAGGTGCGGGTGGTCAGCCTCAGCGGCGGCAAGCAGACGGGCCTGCGCATTGACCCGGCCCGCCACGACGCGCTGGCCGCCGGTCCTTTGCACGATGTGCTGGCCTCCACCACGTACTCCGGGGCTTGGGCGGAAGAGGTGCAAAACAGCCAGCCCTTTTTGGGCGGCGACACGCGGGTCCAGGGCATCAACGACCCTCGGGCGCTGATTGATGTAAACTCAGACGCTTTCCACTACACCGGGGATTGGGATGTAAGCCTTTTCCAGGGAAATGAACCGGTGTGCGTGTTGTCCTCCAACTTGGCGGAAGCCCAGGGGCTGGCCCCAGGGGACCAGTTTGCCCTGCCCCTTTACACCATCCTCTATGGGAACATGGAGAACGGCTATTACCCGGTGGGAGAGCACGCCATAGAGGTGGCGGGCATTTATGATGGCCCCGGCATCGGGGACATGTATGTGCCCATCCAGTGGCTGCGGGAGATTACGGAAGCGGCGGGGGAGGCATTTAGCTATGAGAGCCTGAGCGGCGTGCTGGACAACCCCATGGAGCTGAACCAGTTTAAAGCCGGACTGGGGGAGATGGGCTTTTTGCAGCCCTTGGAGGGCATGGATGACGCTTTCACAGGAGGCGCGGTTTCTGTGGAGGATGAGATGTTCATTAAGACCGCGGGGGAGCTGCAGGAGAACTTGGAGGTCTACCACAGCTTTTTGCTGCCTTTCTTCGCGGTGGTCATTGGGCTCGTCACGCTGGTGACCTTCCTGATCTTGCGGGGAAGCCGGAAGGAGATGGCCATTGCCAGCTCCTTGGGCAGGCCGAAGCTGCTCAACGCCGCCTCCCATTTCTTTGGGGCGCTTCTGGCGGAGGGCATAGGCTGTGTGCTGGCCTTTCCGGTCATGCGGCTGCTTATCGGCATACCCATTGGCGCGTCCTTGAGCATTATGGGCATGTACCTGCTGTGCGCCTGTGTGGGCACAGCCCTGGCCCTGCTGGCGCTGCTGCGGTTCGACGCCCTGGCGCTGCTGACAAAGGTGGACTAAAGTTAACGCAGTTCAAAAGAGGCGATACCTCTTTTGAACCTGGCGGCACGGGCACGCCCGCGCCGTCCTGCTTGAAAATCGGTAAATACCGATTTTCAAGTGCGTTACGATAATGCCCAGCCATTTCCACCATACCCCTTCAATAACAGAAATAAAGGAGACTCTGCCATGAACATATTAGCCGCGGATCAAGTGGATTACATCTATCAGAGCAAATATCAAAAGGTCCACGCCCTTAAAAGCGTAAGCTGCTCCTTTGAGGAGGGCAAGTTCTACGCCATTGTGGGCCATTCCGGCAGCGGAAAGACCACTCTGCTTTCCATGCTGGCCGGGCTGGGCGTCCCCACCCAGGGCCAGGTGCTGGCCGGTCCGGAGGGCAAGTCCCTTCGGGAGATTGGCAGCGAGAAGCACCGGAGGGAGGATGTGAGCGTCATCTACCAGAGCTTCAACCTGTTCCCCACCCTGTCCATTTTGGAGAACGTAACCTACCCCATGCGCATTAACGGCCGTGCCCCGGGGGCCGCCAAAGAGCGGGCCCGGGAGCTGTTGGAAGCTGTGGGACTGGGAGAGGTGGACGGCCGCAAGCTTCCGGCCATGCTCTCCGGCGGGCAGCAGCAGCGGGTGGCCATCGCCCGGGCCTTGGCCTCTGAGGCCAAAGTGATTTTGGCAGACGAACCCACAGGCAATCTGGATTCGGAAAACGGACAGATGGTTATTGACCTGCTGAAAAAGCTGGTGGAGGAAAAGGGATACTGCGTCATTGTGGTGACCCACGACCTGGGCATCGCCCAGCAGGCGGATGTGGTGTACCGGATGAAGGATGGGGAGATCAGCCTGGAAAAGGCCGCTGACTGACGGAAGGAGGAGCGCTATGATTGGCACAAGCTTGAAACACCTGCGCCGCACCCCAGGCAAAGCCCTGCTTTTCGTGCTGCTGCTGGCCGGGGCCACCACCCTGCTGATCTTCGGGGCCCAGCTGCTGGTGCAGACCACCCAAAAGATCCATGCGGCGGAGGCGCAGTTCACCACCATCGCCACGGTGGAGCAGGTCTCTGCCGGAACCGAGAACAGTATGTACTACGATAAGTGCACCGGCTTCTACTCCGGCTACGAAGAGCTGTACGACGACCCGGTTTCCCTGGATATTCTGAACTTTGAGGGGGCCAATTACATCCAACCGCCGGAGAACCGGCCCTACTATCTGTCCGAGATAGAGGGAAAACGCATTACCGGCGGCATATCCAGTGCGGACCACATTATTGAGTTCACCGCCTTGGAGGACCAGAAGGAGGCCGACCAGCATGTGCAGGCCCGGGTGGAGAAGGTCCATTTCGAGGCGGTCTATACCTCGGGCGGCGGCAAAGAGGATCACGCGTTCCAGGTGGGCGAGGAGATCACCATCTGCCAGCACTACAACACATCGGACCGGGGCGGGCTTACGCCCATTGAGGCCGGACACCGGTACATCGCCCACTTTATGAGCTGGTCCTCCATATCCAAGGACTGCGACCAGGCCCCGGACGTGGTGGAATACGTCATTGTGGACGCCCCTTACACCACCCAGTGCGACGCCCATGGTCAACCGGTGGAGTCTGGCCTGCTGGGGGGAAAAAAGCGTTACCGGGCGGACGAGATCAACGAGGAATTTTACGAGAACGGCATGTGGGAGGCCTGGCAGCGGAAGATCGAGTATGAGGAGAAGGGGACCCGGAATGTAATTCCTGTTATTCCCACCAACAGCCTGCAGCTTCTGCCAGCCTACCACGACAAAAAGACCTACCTGCAAAGCGGCCGGGAGATCACGGCGGAGGAGTTCCAGGCCGGAGCCCCGGTGTGCATGGTGTCTTATGACTTTGCCCTGAGCAACGCCATCACCGTAGGGGCCAAGATGAACGTTTCCATGCTCTATGCTGAATATGGATATGATCCGGGCCTGCGCTGGTACAGCATGAGTGTGCCGGCTCCCTTGAACGCGGAAGGCGAATTTTATCAGCCCTTCTGGAACGGGGAATATGAAGTGGTGGGCATTTACCAGTTCTACGACGCGGACTCCGGCGAGGACGGGGTGTATGAGCTGACGAAAGACACCGTCATCGTTCCCAGCGCGTCCGTTGGGGCCTCTGATGAGAACAACATTACGGGAGTGGGGCCTCTTCGAAAGGATTACTGCACCTTCCAAATTGAGAACGGCACGGCCTCGGCCTTTAACGAGCTGCTGTACGCCCATGTGCCCAACATGAGCGGCCTGACCGTGACCTATAAGGACAACGGCTACAGCGATGTAATGGCCAGCCTGCAAAGGACTCAGCTGAACGCGGCGCTGCTGTTCGCGGTGGGCCTGCTGGCCAGCGTGGCCATTGTGGCCCTGCTGCTGTACTTTTTCATTGTGCGGGAGAAGAAGCGCACTGCCATTGAGCGCAGCCTGGGCATGAGCCGCCGCCAATGCAGAATCTCTCTGCTGGCCGGGGTGATGGTGCTGGCCCTGCTGGGCACGGCGCTGGGCAGCGGGCTGGGAGCTTTGCTGCTGAACTGGAAGCCCCCGCAGGCCCCAGAGCCGGAACCGGCTCCCACCGGGCTGGTGCAGGAGATCAAGACGGAGGATTACGCGGGCTTTGACACCAGCTACAGCCTGTGGGCCCGCAGCCGGAATACAGAGGAAGACATTGCCGCCGGGGAGACGCAAGAGCTGGAGGCCCTAATCTATCTGGCCGCCCCGGGGACGCTGCTGGTGCTGATTCTGCTGCTGGCGGCGCTGCTGGTTAACCGCAACTTGAAGATAGAACCCATCCTGCTGCTCAGCGGCGAGAGCGAGTAGGGGAAATAAGGAAACCCCGGAGGACGGAACGTCCTCCGGGGTTTTTGGTGGAAAGCAAGTGGACTGAGGCCAGAACGAGAGGTCCTTTGTAAATTTCTTGCCATTCCCAATCTCTTGGGGTATAATGGTATCGTTAACGCAGTTCAAAAGAGGTGATACCTCTTTTGGACTTGGCGGCACGGGCACGCCCGCGCCGCTCCGCTTGAAAATCGGTATTTACCGATTTTCAAGTGCGTTTACGATATCATCTCACAGAAAAAGGAGCGTGGGCCTGTGCTTAAAAAAATTGGTAGAATCTTCTACTCTCTTCTCTGCCTGGCCGGTATGGTATGGTTTTGCCTGCCTATCTGCCGGGGCGGCTTTGCGGGAGGGTCGGTGTTCGGTCTCTTCATCTGTCTCTATGGCTTGGCGCTGATGCTCTTCTATGGCTGGTTTGCGGCCCGGGGCCGCTGGCAAAGGCGGGCGGCGCGGGCAGCGGCGGTTTTGTATGGCGCTGGCATGGCGTGGACGGCCTTTTTAACGGGCCTGATGATTTCCTACCAAGCGTCGCCCCCGCCCCCGGGGCTGAATGTGGTGGTGCTGGGCGCGCAGGTCTACAGCGAGGACCGCATGGGAGCCAGCCTGAGCAGCCGGGTGGACCGGGCTTTCGCCTATTTGCGGGATAACCCGGAGGTCCAGTGCATCACCACCGGCGGCCAGGGCAGGGACGAGCCCTGCCCCGAGGCCCTTACCGAAAAGAATGTGCTGGTCCGCATGGGCATTGCCCCGGAGCGGATTTTTATGGAGGACAAGTCCCGGAACACCCGGCAGAATTTTGAATACGCCATGGAGCTGGCAAAGCGGGAAGGCCTGGACACCCAGGTGGTGGTGGTCACCCAGAACTTCCACCTGTTCCGGGCTGTCCAATTGGCCAAAGCGGCGGGCTTCACCGCCTATGGCCTTCCTGCCAGCACCGATCCGCTGCTCTTCCCCCAATATTACGGGCGGGAGCTGGCCTCTCTGACCAAATGGTGGGTGGAGCGGCTGTTCTTGGGCTAAGGCTAGGAGACTCCCACCTAGGAGGCTCCGGCCTTCTTTTTTTGCTTAGGTATTTTGATAGTCCTCAATGATCCGCTTTGCCAGCCGGGCGTCCACCGTGGCAAAGTTGTTGGGCTCGGCAAAATCCAGGGTTCGCAGTACCTCCTGGGACTGGTTGTACACCTCCACCCGGGTGGAGTGGTACACTGGCTCCGGCGTGCGGGGCAGGAAGATGGCAAACTCCATTTTCCCCTCCTCCACCTTGCTGAAATAGGCGTGAAGCCGCGCATTGTCATAACCCCGCCGGATAATGGTACACAAGGCGTTTTTCATCAGCTCAATGGCCACATCGTAACAGCCGTTGTCAAAAATCAGAATTTTTTCCTTGAGCTCCGCCAAATTCTTTACCCGCCGCTTGACATAGCCCCGCAGGGGCTCCGTGGGCTCCACCGGGTTCCCGTTTCCGCCTGGGGCCAGACACACCGCGTAGCCCGCCCGGTTGTCCATGTACACAAAGGGGTAGGCCATGGCCGCGAAATAGTTGCAGCGCTGGCAGCGCCAGTCGAAGATGGTCTCATCCAAAATGCTTTGCTTAAGCTCCGGGTTTTTCTGTGCGTTTACGCTGGTATAAAGGCGGTACTTCTGGCTTTCCCCACATTGGGGACAAACGATATCCTTTACGATCTCCATTCCCAAATCCTCCCGCCAGCCTTATTCAAAGAGCAGGCCGTCATTCTCATCCAGCTCGGCGGGCCGTATGGTTCCCTCCTGCCGGGTCCCGCCATTCGCGGGGCGGCAGGTTCCCTCTTGGGGCTGGGCCTCAATTTCAGCGGCCTGGGGAACTGCCGGCGCTTCCGCTTCCTGGGCCGAGGGCTGGGGCAGGGTGGGGTCGTAGTCAAAACACGCCACGTCAGACAGGTCCACCTCTTCCACCTCATCCTCCTGGGGCGTAACGGTCATTTCGGTTTGGCCCTTATGAAAACGGAAGACCGGGGCCCGGTACGCCGCTGTGGGGCCGTCCTTTCCGGCAATGACCCCAATGGAAGCGGCCTCCTCCTGGCCCAGCTGCTCCAGGTTCTCCAAGGCGCTGTCCCGGCGGGCGTTAATCTGGTCGATGCGGGCGCAGTGGGTTTCGGCCAGAGGGTTGTCCGGGTCCCGCAGGGCGTTATAATAGTAGCGCCCCAGGGCCAGATATTCCTTTTCCGCCGCCTTTTCCTCACAGCGGATCACCGCCCGCAGCCGGTTCATCACGGCGGCCCGGTGGTTCTTTTCTTTTAGATAATAGGCCGTTGCGCGGGTTTTGACCCGCACGGCTTTTGAAACGTCTTTCCAAGCTCCCATAGGATAACCTCCTTCGTTTTCCTTCCATTATACACCGGTCTTTGGGAGAAATATAGGGGATTCTGTGAATTTCCGTGTATTTCCGCCCAAGAGCGGGAGATTACGCCTTTTTCAGCCGGACTACATTCCAAGAGGCCGCCGCCAGCCTGCTGTTCAGCATGCCGCTGTCCAGCAGGTCCCGGGCCAGAACGCTTTTGGGAGCCACGGCCTGGCTTCGGGCGCTGTTTACCGCTTTGAAGTCTCCATGCTCCAACACGATGTGCTCCTCCAGCCGGTAGCCGGGGAAGCCCCGCAGGTCGGCCTCCAGGGCCACGTCCTCTTCCAGGTTGCGGTTCACGGCGAAGATGGTGACCTCATCTTTTTCCGGGTTCCAAACAGCGGCGGACTCCACATCCGTTACCGGGCCGAAGTCCCGGGTGTCGTGCTGGGAGGAGCGCAGGGCGGTGTTTAGGGCCACGCCCCGGCCATATTGGGAGGCATGCAGGTAAGGGTAGAAAATGGTCTGCTTCCAGGCGGGGCCGTTTTCCTCCGTCATAATGGGGGCGATGACATTGACCAGCTGGGCCAGACAGGCCATGCGCACCCGGTCCGAGTGCTTGATGAGGGTGATGAGCAGCAGGCCCACCATCAGCGCGTCCTCAAAGTTGTAGCGGTCCTCCAGCAGGTGGGGGGCCGCGGACCAGGGACGGTTGGCCATTTCATCCTGGTCGGCGGCGTCGCTGTGGAACCACACGTTCCACTCGTCAAAGCTCAGTTTAATGTCCTTTTTACCCCGCTTTTTGGCTTTGACAAAGTCGCACACCGAGCCAATGGTGCCGATGAACCGGTCCATGTCGTCCGACTGGGCCAAAAAGCTGTTGGTGTCGTTCAAACGGTTGCCATAGTAGGTATGCAGGGAGATGTAATCCACGCTGTCGTAGGCTTCCTCCAGCACCGTGGCCTCCCACTGGGGGTAGGTGGGCATGCCGGTGTTGGAGCTGCCGCACACCACCAGCTCCAGGCTGGGGTCGATCTGCCGCAGGGCCTTGGCAGTCTCGTTGGCCAGATGGCCGTATTCCAAAGCGGTTTTGTGGCCCACCTGCCAGGGGCCGTCCATTTCGTTGCCCAGGCACCAAACCTTAAAATTATGGGGCCCGGCCACGCCATGGGCGATGCGCAGGTCGCTGTATTTGCTGCCGGAGGGGTGGTTGCAGTACTCCACCAGGCTGCAGGCCGCGTCGATGCCCCGGGTGCCCAGGTTAACAGCCATCATAACATCGGTCCCGGCCTTTTTTGCCCAGCGGGCAAACTCGTTTACGCCAATGAGGTTGGGCTCCGTGCTGCGCCAAGCCAGGTCCAGGCGCTTGGGACGCTGGGCCACAGGGCCCACGCCGTCCTCCCAGAAATAGTTGGAGACAAAATTGCCGCCTGGGTAGCGGACAATGGGCACGCCGATCTCCCGGACCAAATCCAGCACGTCCCGGCGGAAGCCCTCCTCATCGGCGGAGGGATGGCCGGGCTGGTAAACGCCGCCATAAACAGCGCGGCCCAGGTGTTCAATAAAAGAGCCATAGATGCGCTTGTCAATGCGGCTGATTTGAAAGTCAGGGTCCAGGGTGATGCGGGCAAATCTTTTTTCCATAGGGTGGGGCTCCTTTCGCAATGAGGATTGGCTGCGTGTTTCTCCAGCTTCCGTTAGAGGGCTTTGTACCAATTATACACTTTTGGGCGGGGAGAAGTCAACCTTTACGGGGAAAGATGGCGTGCCGTTTCGGAGAGCTTTTCGCGTTCCCCCGCCCTACGGGTGGGGGAACACAGATGATTATCTCTGTGGTTGGGACACATCCAAATTTCACAATCCCCTTGACAAACGCCGCGTTCAGGTGTATACTCAAACTGTACCAATCGAAATAGTACAGATAAGGAGGTTGAGCTCTTGTTCGCCATCGATTACAAAAGCGGCCAGCCCATTTTTGAGCAGATCTACCGCGGCGTGGTCAAGCTGGGCGCCGCGGGGGCCTTTGGAGAAGGGGGGCAGCTGCCCTCTGTGCGGGCCGTGGCCCGGGAGCTGGGCGTGAACCCCAACACCATCCAAAAGGCCTACGCCATGCTGGAACGGGACGGAGTCATCTATTCCGTGCCGGGAAAAGGGTCCTTTTTGGCAAAGCCCGAGGCCGTGCTGGAAAAGCGCCGGGCCGGGGCCTTGGACCAGCTGCGGCAGGCGGTCCGGGAAGCCCTGGACTGCGGCGTGGCCCCCGAAGAGCTGGCCCAGGCTTTGGACCAAATGGTCCAGGGAAAAAAGGAGGAATCACCATGATCGAATGCAAACAGTTGACCAAACGGTTTGGGGAGAAAACCGCCCTCAACCAGGTGGACCTACAGGTGCAGCCGGGCAGCATTTTCGGCCTGGTGGGCTCCAATGGGGCGGGAAAGTCCACCTTGCTGCGGATTTTGGCCGGCGTCTACCGGCCCGAGGCGGGCGAAGCCCTGCTGGATGGACAGAGCCCCTGGGAAAACCCCAGCCTAAAAGCCCGGGTCCGCCTGCTGGCCGATGAATTTTACGCGCCGGGCCAGGACTCCCTTCAGCGGATGGGGAAGACCCTCTCCCGCTTTTATCCCGGCTGGGATCCGGCTTATTTTGAGCGGCTGTGCCGCATGTTCCCTGTGGAGGAAACCGCCCGCTACAGCGCCCTGAGCAAGGGCAACCGCCGCCAGGCCGGGCTCATTCTCTCCCTGGCCTCCCGGCCGGACCTGCTGCTGCTGGACGAAGTCTTCGACGGTTTGGACCCAGTGGTGCGCAAGCTGGTGAAAAAGCTGCTGGCCGAAGAGGTGGCGGAGCGGAACATGACCGTGGTGCTGGCCTCCCACAACCTGCGGGAGATGGAGGATTTCTGCGACACATTGGCCCTGCTCCACAAGGGCGGCCTGGTGCTGGAGCGGGAGCTGGACCAGATGAGCCTGTACCTCCAGCGGGTCCAGGCGGTGTTTCCGCCCCAGGTGGACCGGGCGGCTCTGGCCCAAAAGCTATGCCTTGCCAGCTGGGAGAGCACCGGTTCTCTGTGCACCTTTGTGGCCCGGGGCAGCCGGGAGGAAGTTTTGGCGGCGGTGGACAGCTTTTCGCCCAGCTTCCGGGAGACGCTGCCCCTGTCTTTGGAAGAAGTATTTATTTGCGAAATGGAGGCGTCTGGTTATGACATGGAAAACATTCTCGGGTAAGCCGGGCGGGACAGTATTCGCCTGGCAGTTCCGGCGGAGCCTGCCCTTTACCGTCCTTTACTGGGCGGCCATGCTGGGTGTTTGCTTCTGGCCGCCCTATGATCGGGTCGGCGACCGTCTGGTGGCCATACGGGGGGCCATGCTGGTCTATGCCTTCCTGACGCCGGCCCTTCAGCTGGGAGGCTGCTTCAGCCGCCCCCAGGCGGATCTGGTCCACGCCCTGCCGGTCCGGCGTGAGGAGTATTTTTGGGCCACTCTGGCCGCGTCGCTTGTGGGCCTATGGCTTCCGGTAACCCCCAGCCTCTTCCTGCGGGAGCTGCTCTGCGGGTTCCAGAGCGCGGATATTTTCCCCCATATTGCAGCCATGCTGGTAATGGGCACGGCAGCGCTGATATTCTTTACCCTGGCGGCTGTGGCCAGCGGCGCCTACTTTGAGTACGCCCTCAACTCGTTTTTGCTCACAGTGGCGTACCCTCTTTTGATGGTGTACCTGATTTTTCTGGCCCACAATGTGATACCGGGCTTGCGGTATAGTGGATTCTTCGACCACTTTATGCGGGTGGCGGGCTCGCCGCCTTGGGCCTTTGCCATGTATATGCAGGGCGATGGCGGGTTTGGCTTCGTGGTGGTCTGGCATGGCCTGCTGGCCCTGGGGCTGGCAGGCCTGGCCTACCGGCTCTACTGCCGCCGGCCCAGCGAACAGTCTGGCATGGCCCGGCGCTGCCAAGGCATGGAGCTCTTCCTGCGGGTGGAGCTGTCCCTGGCCGCCGCCTGCTTTGCGGGCCATGGCATGGACCGCATCGCCTGGGACTTCATTCCCTTTCCCTGGGGTGTGCCCCTGGCGCTGGGGGCCATTATCCTGAGCATTGGCGGGGTGTGGCTGGCCACGGAGCTCTTTTACCACCACAGCCTGCGGAAGCTGGGCCGCCATTGGAGGCCTCTGGCGCTCTCCTTGGGGGTGATGGCCGCGCTGCTGGGGGCCCTTTCCACCGGGCTGGGGTTGGACACAGCCATGCCCGCCGCCGAGGAAATCGCTGCCGCCAGTATGAGCATGCCGGAGGAAGTGGATTACATTCGCTTTGCTTGGAGCGTCGAATTGACGGATGAGCCGGAAGAAGAGCGGCAGCCGTGGGAGGAGCGCAGCGACCCCCTTTGGCCCGCCCTGACCAGCCCCGAGGGCATTGAGAAGATACGCGCCTTGCAGCAAAAGATAATTCAGATGGAGCGGGCCATTCAGTTCCCCTACCTGCCCGGGCGCAGCTCCAACTGGACGGAGGACTCCGGCTTTTTGGAGTATAGTCTGGTTCAGGGGGATGACTTCTGGTACAACTTTTCCATTCGGGACACCGGGGCAATGCCCCAGCGGGCCCAGGAGCTGGCCGGGGAGATTAAAGCTTTGCAGGAGGAAATTTTCACCTCAGAAGATTTTATCAACAGCCTGTGCCCCCTAAACGCCCTGGATGCCCTGGACCAAGTGGAAAAGAGCCCCCGTTTGGGCGCGGAAGGCTATACCTATGTGTGGAGCGAAGGGGATAGGCCCAGGGACACAGCCCGCAAGGTCTCCGGGTTCTCCAAGGACTTCCGCCAAAAGCTGGAAGCGGCCATGCGGGCGGACTTTTCCGCTGGGCGCTTCCCCACGCGGGAGGAGCTCTTGAAGGACGAGGGCCAGCTTTATAAGCTCTTTTACCAGCGAGGGGTAGAGTTTACCGCCAAAGGGGGCGCGGTGAACCGGCGAGGCGCCTTTACGCTGCCCGCCGCCGGGCAGAGAATGTGCCTGAACCCGGACCCCGTCTCACAGACCCTTCTTCCATTCCGGGTCACCTGGGAGATGACGGAGACCTACGCCCTGCTGGAAGAGGAGTGGAACCGGCCGCAAAAGTCCGCGCGTTAAAAAGCGGGGCTGCTTCCATCCCTGCTTTCCATGAAAAAAAGCCAGCTTTCAAAAGCTCTTGCAAAGCTTCTGGAAGCTGGTTTTTTTGTGGGGGCTTGGCCATTAGGGCTCTCGCAGCTGCTTTAGGTTCTCGTCTGCCCAAACCACCCGGTTCCGGCCGAATTTTTTAGCGTCATAGAGCATGGCGTCCGCGATCTTTAAAAACACGCCGTACTCGTCGCCGTTTTTGGGAATAGCCGTTACCCCGCCGCCGCTGATGGTGACCCAGGGGGAAACCTGAGGGGAGTGGGGGATGTGGAGCTTTTCCACCTCTTGGCGGATGGTGCGGATGTGCTCGAACACCGCCGGAGCGCCGCCGCCCAGCACCACGGCCACAAATTCCTCGCCGCCATAGCGGGCCACAAAGTCCGTGGAGCGCCGCAGCCGCTGGGAAAGCACATTGGCCACCGCGGCAATCACCTTGTCCCCGGCGGGGTGGCCGAAGGTGTCGTTGTACACCTTGAAATAGTCGATGTCAAACATGCAGATGGAAACCGGAATTTGCAGCCGGACAGCCTCCTGCCATTTGGACGCGCTGTAGAGCTCATACCGCCGCCGGTTGGCAATGCCGGTCAGCTGGTCTGTCATAGACTGCCGCTCCACCTGCTTGCGGTACTGGTACAGCTTGATGTGGGTGTGAACCCGGGCGTTGACAATCAGCGGGTGAAAGGGCTTGGTGATGTAGTCCACCGCGCCCAGGGTGAGGCCGTGCTGCTCGTGCTGAATGTCGGCCAGGCTGGTAATCAAAATAACCGGCACGCTGCGGGTGATGATTTCCTCTTGCAGCTTTTTCAGCAGGGTAAAGCCGTCCATGCCGGGCATAACCACGTCTAACAAAATGAGGGAGTAATCCCCGGCGCTGGCCTGACGGAGCCCCTCCTCCGCCGTGTTCACGGCCGTGACCTTATATTCATCTTTTAAAATGGATTTCAGTTGGGCGGCCTGCAAGGCGCTGTCGTCCACAATTAGTATTTTCTCCATTTTTTGCACACTCCTCTTCCGGCGCAATCGCGCGTTTACTATCCCGCTGGCGGGAGGCCTGCGTAATCAAAAAATTATGCGGCAAAAGGCCCCCGAATGGGGGCGGGCAGGCCGGTTTCTTGTCCATTGCTCCCGCGCGGGCTTGGGGCTTTGGGGGCGGATTGCCGGCCAGCCAAAGCCTTTCCAAGAATTTACAATCTTACTTTCATTATACACGAAGCTGGTCCCATTGACAATAGTTTTTTGCTTTTTGGACGGTTCCAACCGCAGAGATAATCATCTGTGTTTCCCCGCGCATAGGGTGGGGAAACACGAAAAACGCTCCGTTTGGGGCCCGGCGCGCCGGGGGCCAGCCGGAAAAAAGGGCTCCCGCCCGCCAGGTGGGCGCCTGGCGGGCGGGAGTCACAAAGGGAGAGACTAAGATATAACGATAAATGAGGTGTTTACTTCTTCAGGTAGTTCATAAGCATCTGGGCTACCACGGCGCGGCTTGCCTTGCCCTGGGGCTCCAGCATGCCCTTGTCGTTGCCGTTGAGAATCTTGTTCTGCACGGCCCACTTCATGGCAGTCTGGGCCCAGCTGGAGATTTTGCCAGCGTCGGGGAAGTTAATGGCCGTGCCGGCCGGGGCGGGCTTGCCAGCGTCGCGCCACAGCATAACAGCCAGCTCTTCGCGGGTAATGTGCCTGTCAGAGCCGAACTTGCCGCCGCCAATGCCCTCGGTCACCTTGTTGTCCGCGGCCCACTTAACCGCGTCAGCGGCCCAGTTGGGCACATCGGTGAAGCTGGGCTTGCCGGTAACGGCAGGCTTGCCAGCCTTGTTGTAGAGAATCTGAGCCATCATGGCGCGGGTCAGCAGATCGTTGGGCTTGAAGCTGTTGCCGCCAACGCCTGCCATCAGGCCGTTCTGCACCACATACTGTACCGCGTCATAGAACCAATCCTTGGCCTTCACGTCGTCAAACTTCACGTCGGGAGAGGCGCTGGGGTCAGGAGAGGTACTGGGCTCCGGAGAAGCGCTGGGATCCGGAGAGGTGCTGGGCCCGGGAGTGGGCGTGGGGTCAGTGCCGCCAGGGCCGGTGGAGCCGCCAGGACCGCCAGGGCCAGGGATGGAGGGCTTGCGGGTCAGGGTGTAAATCATGTAGCTCTCGTTCTGACCAAGAGTATTATCCATAACACCAATGCTCACTACACAGTTGTAGTAAGAGTTGGGAATGACATTACCCTTGAACTGCTTGCCGGGGGTTGTAATCTTAATCTTAAAGCTCTTCGTTACGTTGGTGATGTCCTGGTCGCAGTCCTTGAGCAGGGTAATAACGCCGTTCTCCTCAACCGCGTTGTAAGCGTCCTGGAGGTTGGTGAAGCGCTGTCCGTTCACCTCGGCCACACTGGTGTTGTCCTCCGTGAGGAAGGTGAACACGCCCAGGCCGTTGGGAGAGGTAAAGCGCACCTTTGCGCCAGTATCCGGGCTCGGGGCCGCCTGCTTCACAGGAACAGAAGCGGTGCTGGGAGCGGGGCTGGGAGCGGTGCTGGGAGCGGTGCTCTCCGCAGGCTCGGGAGAAGTGGCAGGCTTCTCGCTAGCAGCGGGAGACTCGGTGGGCTTCACACTGGCTTCGGGAGCTGCGGTCGCGTCGGGAGCGCCCGTAGCATCAGGATCCTGCGAGGGGGCGGGAGTCGTGTCGGGAGCGGGAGTCTCATCGGGAGCGGGAGTTGCCTCGGGATCGGCAGTAGGAGCCGGAGTAGGCGTGGGAGAGGTGTCCTTTTTGATGATTTCAGCGGTCAAAACGTTCTGGTCGCCTGCGCGCTTGACGAAAATCGGGTCAGTGGTTTCTTTGCCAGCGGCAAAGCCCACAGGCAGGGTCAGGGTGAGGGTGATGGGCTTGTTAACCGTAAGGGGCTTGGTGCTCATGACAACCGCGTTCTGGCTGGCGCCAGAGGTCTCAATGGCGTCCACAGTGGTGCTCTTCTTGGTCACCACAATGTCAGCCGTGGCGGTAACGTCCATAACCAGCTTCTTCTCGTCGCCGGTGGTGCTGTACTCCGTCACCGCAACGTTCATGCGGGGGACGATGACCACACGGGTGTTTTCCGCGGTGGCGCCGCTGACGCCAGTCAGTTTATTCAACTCTGCAACAGCTTTGTCCATGTCAACAGAGCCAGCGGCGGTCTCGGGCAGATCGCTCTGTTCCACCAGATCCTTCATGGTGCCGCTGGTGTCCTCCAGGCTTTCCGCGGCCTCGGTGACCTTGGCAACATCGGCCTGGGGTACGCCACTGCCAACCTCTACAGAGGGCTTGGCCGGGGTAACGGGGGCAACGGTGTTCTTCACTTCCACCGTGTCTTCCCACAGCTTAATCGAGCCAGCGGGCGCGTCGGCGCTCTGGAATGTGCCGGTAGGCTTAGTGGCACACAGGTAGGCTTCCACCGTGTACAGGCCGTCTTGGTTGTTGGTCAAGCCAGAGCCTAAGTTTTGGTCGTTGCTGTAAAGCGGGTGATCGCCCTTGGGCAGGTCGCCAGAGTACTCGAACTGGCCGGGATTCATAAAGCTCCAGGCATAAGAGGCGGTTTGGCCATCGGCTGCGGAGTTGGCCCCAATACCGTAAGTCTTGCCATCGGGGCCAGTCATCTTGAACCACATATAGGTGTCGGCAGGCAGCTTATCAGCGAACCGCACATACATGGTCTGGTCCATGCAGTCGCTAACCACGGTCTTGTCGGCAATGGCGGTGTAGCCCAGGGTGTGCTGAGGCACAACGGGCTTGTTTACGCCAGACAGGGTGGTCAGGCCGGGGGTGGCGTTGATGCTGACACTGTGCAGCAGCTTGGCCTTTGCCAGGTCAGGCGCTTTCGCGTCACCTTCGGCCTGCTGGGCCGGGGTGCTGGTGATGTAGATGTCAACCTGGTACTCGCCCACCTGCATGCCGGTTTTAGCATCTGCGGGCCATACGGCAAAGTCGCTCTTGTTCAGGAAGCTGACGTTTTTGACCTTTGTAGTAGAGTCGCCGGTCATAGAAGCGCCGTACTTCGCGCCATCGGGGGCGGTAATGTCAAACCACATGTCCAGGCCATTGGGCAGGGCGTCCTCAAAGGTGAACATCATGGTCTGGTTGCTGGTTATGCCAGAAACGCCGGTGGGAACCTGGTTCTTGTTGTAAGTAAAACCAGTCTTCTCCTCAACCAAGTCATTCTTGATTTTCACAGAGGGGAGGAGCTGAATCTTAATCCAGGCGCAGTCCTCCGCATTGGTGGGCGAGGTGTAATGGTTGGAGTCCGTGTTCCAGCCGTTCGTCGTGTTGTAATTTTTGTCCTCAATGGCGCACCAAAGTTCCTTGGTGTCCTTCAGGACATCGGGGGAGAGCTTGAAGTACATGCGGTAATAAGGCTTCTCATCTATGGTCCAGATGTAAGCAGCAGCCATGCCGCCCTCAATCTGATACAGCTTGTCGGCAGCGGAGCCTCTGTAGTACATATACTTGTCGCTCATGCAAGACCCGCCCTGAGAGCCGTTTTCCAATTGCTTATCGATTTCAATCGGAAGGAAAATGCCAACCCAATAGTCTACCACGGCAGGCTGTTGTGCGTTGGCATGGGCGCGCAGGCCCGGGTGCTCCATGTTGTAAAGATAGGGGTCGGCCTTTGTGCCGGCGCCGCCCACGAATGTTACATCGTAGCCGTTCATCAATTCTTCCTGCGGCACCACGTTGGCGGTGTCGCCAAGGGTAGCGGGAAGGATTTCCGGCGCTTTGTCCAGTTTAACCGGACCGCCGCCAGATGGAGTCTCCGCATCGGTAGCCCCGGCAAACGGTACCATAGAAAGCACCATGCACAGGGCTAAAAGAGCGGAAATGATTTTTCGCTTCATTTAAAAGCCTCCTTTTCAATATGCAAACTACGCTGTACGTGCGTTTCGCGAGGGAGTCCCCGCAGGGCGGTTTTGGTCCTTATCGGGCTCCAGCGCAGTAAAGTCCTGGCTTCCGCCGCCCATCGTGCCGCTTGGTCCGTCTCCAGGCCCAGCGTCACTGTGTCATCACCTCCAAAAATTTACAAAATAGTGTACTTTATTGCACGGGCTTTCACCCTTGCTATAACCAGCAGTATATCACAATATCTGGGAATTTTCAAGGGCTTTTCCAACAATTTTTTCCTTTACCAAAATGTACGATATCCTGCAAAACCCCGGGCTTTTTTCGCTGTTTTCCTTTTTTTCCAGGCCCGGCGGTTCTCCCATAAAAAGGAAAAAACCCCGGCCAAATCCTCTGGCCGGGGTGCTTTTTTGCAAAAAAGAGGGGCTCCCTTTTGGAAGTCCCTCTGGTTTTTATCTTTAATTATGGATGGATGGCGCAAAAGTCAAAGGCCTGGGCTTCGGCGGGCAGACGGGTCAAAAAGGCGCTCAAAAGCCGGATGCAGTCCTCCATATCCTTCCAGCTGCCCACCTCCACAGAGCTGTGCATATACCGCAGCGGAATGGAAATCAGCGCCATGGGTATGCCAAGCCCGGCGCGGTTGACGGTGTCGCCATCGGTGCCGGTGCGGCCGGTGGCAATCTCCCACTGCACCTTTATGCCCAGCTCTTGGGCGGTTTTTTCCAGCAGGGCGTTCATGGGCTTGTTCACCACCGAGGCCCGGCACAGCACGGGCCCGCCGTTCAGCTTAATGTCGCCGGTCTCGGCCGGGTCTGTGCCGGGGGCGTCGCTGGCCCAGGTTACGTCCACCGCAATGGCGCAGTGGGGCTGCACCCGGGCGGCGGCATAGTAAGCGCCCCGGCCGCTGGTCTCTTCGCCCACGGTTGTGGCGGCGTAAATGCCTGCCTGGGCCCCTTGCCGGGCGGCCTCCTTGGCGGCTTCCAGCACCACAAAAGCTCCGGTGCGGTCGTCCAGGGCCCGGCAGGTAAAGCGGTCGTTAAGCAGCTCCCGCAGGGGCGCGTCGGCGCACACCGGGTCGCCAATGGAGACCAGCTCCGCGGCCTCCTCCTTGCTGTTTGCGCCGATGTCCACCAGCAGGTCGGCGGTCTCGGTTTTCTCCTTGCGCAGCAGTGCGGCCGAGGTGGCGGCTACGCCGCTGACCATGCGCTCTCCGTGCCAAACCTGCACCGGCGACCCCAGGTACAGCCGGGGCCGGACTCCGCCGGCGGCGGCCAGGTGAAGCAGTCCTTTGTCATCGATGTGGGTGACCACAAAGCCGATTTCGTCAATATGGCCGCAAAGCAGAACCCGAAAGCCCGCGTTGGGGTTGACCACGGAAATGGCGTTGCCGCTGGGGTCGGTGAGCTGGGTGTGGGCGAATTCCTTGCCATAGGCCAGGGCCTTGGCCTGAATGGCTTCCTCATACCCGCTGACCGAAGGGGTAGCCAGCAGGTCCTTCAAAAATTCACGATCCATGGGGATACCTCTTTTCCAAAAATCAATGTGTAGAGCTGTGCTGTTTTTATTATAACACGGCCCACGGGGGAATGCAAACCCATCCGCCCTTTCTTAGGCTACAGGCTCCAAAGCATACACCTTGGTAAACTGCTCCCTCCGTTCCGGGGTCAGGTGATGGCTCACCAGAATCAGAGTCAGCTCAGGGTTTGCCAGCAGGCTTTTTTCCACAATGTCTGCGTTTTTCTGGTCTAAGGCGCTGGTGCCCTCGTCCACCAGCAGAAGGGAGCGGTTATGAATCAGCGCCCGGGCGATGGCCACCCGCTGCTTCTGTCCGCCGGAAAGGCTGCCGCCCTCTTCGCCCACAAGGGTGTCAAGGCCCTGGGGCATAGCGGCTAGGTCGCCTATCAGGGCGCTGTCCCGCAGGGCCTTTTCCATCTGCTCATGGGTGAAGGTTTCCCCCAGGGTGATGTTGTCCCGGATGGTGGTGTTGAACAGGAACACGTTCTGCTCAATGTAGCTCATCTGCTGCTGGAGCTGTTCCGGGGTGAAAGCCTTGGCGTCTTTGCCGTCAAAGCGGATGCTGCCATCATACTCCGGCAGCCAGCCCAGCAGCAGCTTCAAAAGGGTGGACTTCCCACAGCCGGAGGGTCCGGTGAGGGCATACTTGCCGCCCCTTTTAAACTGGAAGGAGGCGTTTTCCAGCACAGGCTTGCCCTCATACTGAAAGGACAGGCCTTCCACAGAAATGTTATCTTGAATGGGAGCCGGACACGCCGGGCTTTTGGCGGCGGGAGCCTCCCTAGAGGGCAGGGTGATTTTCTCAAAGAAGGGCTTTGCCGAGGAGAAAGACAGCAGCAGGCCCGCGATGCTTCCCAGGGCGTTGTGGAACATGCCGCAGAGATTGCCCCCCGCGGCTAGAGAGCCCGGCTGGGTGTAGCCCCAAATGGCCAGCAGGCCCACCAGCCCGATGATCAGCACCTGGCAAAAAACATTGATACAGCCCACGCCAGAGTTTACAAAGCCCTTCACATAGGCCAGCCGGAACCGGGGCTTCTCAATTTGCTCGCTGGCTTGGCGGGAGCCCTCTGCGAACCGGCCCTCTCTGCCGAAGAACCGCAGCACATCCCGGCCGGCGAGAAGGTCCTTCCAGCTGCCGGTGGCGGCTGCCTGCTCTTGGGAGCAGACAGTGCCCAGGCGCTCCATCCGCTTATTGAACAGCTGGGGTACAAAGAGCATCACCACAGCTGTCACAAGAGCCGCCAGCACCAGGGACCAGTGGATGGTCAAGAGGGCCAGCACGCTGAACACCCCCGTGGCGCCCATTTCCACCAGCTGAAAGAAAGGCCTCCAGGCCAAGGTCTCAATCTGATTGATGTCATTGGTAAACTGGGAGAGGTACTCTCCGGTGCTCTTGCTGTGGTACGCTTGGTGGTCCATGTGCAGGAGGGCGGCGGCAATGTCGCCCCTAACGGCATTGTTCAGTTTGCGGATGGCCCGGGCTTGCAGGATTTCCAGCACCACGCCGAGAGTCATCAGGCTGATCCAGATGCCTACAAGCAGAACCACCCACCGGAGCATCCCAGAAAGGCTCCCCTCAAACACAGCCTGGAACAGCTGGGCTGTGGCCAGGCTGGCCCCGGCTTGACCGCCGCAGACCACCAGCGTTGGGAGAGCCCCCAGCAGCACCGGCCAGCGGTGTTTTTTTAAGTAGTACGCCATCCCGGCGGCATCATTCGTTTTTCTCATAGCTGTCATCCTCCTGTTTTTTCCATTTTTCGCCCCTCAAGAGGGGAACCTCATCGTCGTAGAAATAGGTGTAGTTTATTCCGGTCTGCATAAAGCTTTGGGCGGCATGCAGCAGGGGCACCAGGTTGATGGGCTCTGTCAGCTGGCAAACCTTTACCTCTCCATCCTCCAGCTCCATCTTCATGGAATGGAGTACGCTCATGGATTCCAGCTCCTCCAGCTTCTCAATAAGTTCGTCCACTGGAATGTCCAGCTGTTTTGCCACTACGCTGGGCGCGAAGAACTGGGGCTTCCTGCGGTGAAGCTCCTCGATCAGCTCCAAATAGCCGGGTTTTGCCAAGAGGCCAAACAGCCTGCGGAAGTCCTCCATAGGCGCAAGGTACGCGGTGTAGCCCTCCTTCGGCTCAGGCCAGAGGGTGACAAAGCTCATGTTCTCCGCCTGCACGCCCAGCAGGCTCCCGCCCTCGCGCCTGATCTGGGTATACATCAGCTGGGTTTTCCCCTGGTAATGGACCTGGCAGTTTTTGATATATTCCAGCTTTGGCATTTCCAGATTCCCGGGCAGGAAACAGTAAATCAGCGACAATACCAACCTGCATAGCCGCGCCATCCGCTCCCTTTCCGGGAAACCCCGCAGCCAGCCGCCCACAACTTCCGGCACGTCCAGCCGGTCTCCGCTTTCCAGCCCGAACAGCGCGTCGATGCTTACCCCCAGCTGCTGGGCCAGCACCGGCAGCAGCTCCACGTCCGGCGCGCCGCCCTTCTCCCACTTGCCCACCGCCTGGGAAGATACCCCGCACAGCTTGCCCAGCTGCTCCTGGGTCAGGCCCCGCTCCTTCCGCAGCGCGGCAATGCGTTCGCTCAATATACTTGGCATATGGCCACCATCCTCTCTTGTGTTCTGGTTGTATTATAGCAAAAGCATTGGTTGGATTCAAGCGAGGTGGTTTTGTGCAAATACAACCAATGGTTTCAAAGCGGAGGCGGAAGCCTGACGCCGCGCTTTTGGAGGCCGGTTCTGGCCCCGGTGGAATGGGGCTTGCATTTCCTCCGGTTTTTCACTATAATGGGGAAAAAGGGAAGAGGGTGTCTGTATGAAAAAACTGGTGGTGTTTCTCTACGCGGTGCTGGCGGGAGTGGCGATCTCCATTGGGGGCGTGGTCAATCTGGCCAGCGACAGCAAACCGGTGGGAGCGGCGCTGTTTTCTGTTGGGCTGTTCGCGGTGTGTACCCTGGGGCTGAATCTGTTCACGGGCAAAATCTGTTACGTGTTCGACAACCCGCCCGCCTATGCCGGAGACTGTGCCCTGATCTGGCTGGGCAATCTGGCGGGGGCCCTGCTGGCGGGGCAGGCCCTGCGGCTGACCCGTCTGACCGGAGCGGTGGAAAAAGCGGCGGGCCTGAGCCAGACCAAGCTTTCGGACGGGCCATTAAGCATTTTTCTCCTGGCGGTTTTCTGCAATATTCTGATTTTCCTCGCGGTGGAAAGCTACAAAAACAACCCCCACCAACTGGGGAAGTACTTAGGCCTTTTTTTAGGTGTGGTGGTGTTTGTGGCGGCAGGATTTGAGCATTGTGTGGCAAACATGTTCTACTTCACCGCCGGAGGGGCCTGGAGCCCCCAAGCGGCTTGGTATATGGTGCTGATGACCCTGGGCAACGGGGTGGGCGGCGTAATTTTTCCCCTGTGCGGAAAGCTGAAAAAGCGGTACGGCTGATTTTTTCGAGTGCGGCTGAAAGAACGCGAAAAAGCGGGACTCCCCTGTAAGGAGGCCCGCTTTTTGCGTGTATTCAAAGTCGGAGGCGCGGATTCTATTCAATCACAATGCCCAGGCTGGCCAGCATGCTGGTTACCTCTGGGTAGCGGAACAGGGCGCCTTTCAATTTGTTGGTCAGCGCGTCGATTTTGTAGCCGGAAGCACCCCGGAAGTCGGCCTTGCGCAGGTCGCAGCGAAAGAACTCGGTGCCCTCTAAGGGACAGCCGGAAAAATTGCTTTCGGTCAGGTCGCAGTCCGCGAAGAGGGAGCCGGTGAGCGCGGAGCCCAAAAAGGAGAATTTTCGCAGGGGGACCTCGGTGAAGAAATTGTATTTCAGCTGGCAGTTTTCAATTTTATCAATGGGCTCGCCAAAGCCGTTCATGGGCAGCAGTAGGCTCCAGTTCACATTGGTCAGCTCACAGTGGTCCAGCTCTAAAAAGCGGACCTCAGACTGGTCGCACACAGGCTCGAGGATTTTGCAGCCGGAGAACCGGCACTCGGAAAAAGAGCAGTGGGAAAGGCGGCAGCGCTCGAAGGAGCAGCCCTGAAATTGGCAGTCCACAAAGCGCAGGCCCTGCCAGCTTTCTTCCACGAAGCTGAGATTTTCGAAACATTCTCCCTCAAAGTATGAAGTTTCCATGTGGGTCCTCCTAAATGAAAAGTCCAGAGCGGCGGCCGTTGATCACGGCTGGCCGCCCCTCCGGCGTGATGTTTTTATAAATATTCCGATTCCGGAAACTCCGCTTTTGCCGCGGCCCAGTCATAGTTCCGCAGCTCGCCCCGGCATTCCAGGGCCGGGTAGTCCCATTGGCGCAGCACCTCAAAGGTCCCAATGGCCAGAGAATTGGCCAGGTTCAGGCTTCGCGCGCCGCCCAGCATGGGGATGCGCACACAGCGCTCCGGGTGGCGCACCAGCAGTTCTTCCGGCAGGCCGGCGGATTCCTTGCCAAAAAACAGGTAGCAGCCGTCCGGGTAGACCGGGTCTGAGTGGCGCAGCTGGGCTTTGGTGGAGAAAAAGAAAAAATTGCCAGTGTTTTTTTGGAAGAAAGCGGAGAGGCTATCGTATTGAAAGAGGGAGAGATAGCGCCAGTAATCCAGTCCGGCATGGCGGAGCTTTTTATCATCGGGCCGAAACCCCATGGGGCCCACCAGATGAAGGGCGGCGCCGGTCACGGCGCAGGTGCGGGCGATGTTTCCGGTGTTTTGGGGAATTTCCGGCTCCACCAAAACGATGTTAAGAGAGGGCATAGCATCACCTGAAATTTTAAATATTACTCCGACAGCTAAAAGTAAGCAATGTGCGCGGTCCAGGTGCGTTAGGCACCTGGCGGATTCTTAAGGCAGAGCCTTAAGCCGCCGGAGGCCAAACCGTATAAAAAGGGCCGCAGGCCCCCTCGGGGCGACTTGGCGGAGCCAACGTCATAAGTCCCGACCCCGGTACCGGCAGAGTCTTTAAAAGCACCCCGAAAAAGCCAGCCCAAGCATCCAGCGCCGCAGAAGCGCCTTTGCCGGAATCCCCCACGAATAAACCCCCAAGGAGGCGGGAAAAATGACCCTGACAGCAGTATTCAAGCTGCTTCATTTCCTAATGATACTCGGGAGGTGTCACGCAATGTACAAGCAGACCATGAGCGTAGCCAAGGGCGTTGGCATGGGTATTCTGGCCGGCGCGGCTGTGGCGGCCTTGAGCACCAAGGCCATGAACGGCAGCCACCGCAAGGCGGCCCACATGAAGAAGAACGCCAGCAAGGCCATCCACACCGTGGGCAACATCATCGGGGATATGGAAAAGATCCTCAAGTGAGCGCGGCGTAAGGGCAGGGCGGGAAGCGGCAAGGCTTCCCGCTTTTTTTATTGGTCCCACTCCGGCTGGGAGAGCTTTTGGTACAGGACTCCGTTGTAATATTTGTCCTCCCGGAACTCTCCATCAAAGACAACGCCGCCATTTTCGTCAAACTGTGTGCCGTGGCCATGGCGCTTGCCGTTTTGCCAGCTTCCATAGTAGAGCAGCCGCCCTTCCCGGTCAAAGGCCGAGCCCAGGCCCGTAGCCTCGCCGCCGGACCACTGCCCCACAAACACCGTGCCGTTCTGGCCGTTGATGACCACCCCGGCCCCTTCCTTTTTGCCGTTTTCCACCCGGCCGCTGTAGCGCAGATTGCCCTGAGCGTCAAACAGCGCCACCAGCCCGTCCGGCTGGCCGTTGGACCAATGGGCCACATGCATGGCGTGGTCGCTGTCCCGAAAGGACACCCCGGGACCATCCCGGCGGTCGTCCTTCCAGAAGCCGGCATAGCACAGGGACCCGTCCTTATAGTAATGGGCCCCAAAGCCGTGGCGCTTGCCCTCCAGGTAGTCGCCCTCGTAGGAGGTGAGGCCCCCTGGCTGCTGGGTGCGGCCCCGGCCGGTGAGGTTGGAGGCTGCTTCCGGCTCTTGGGAAGCTTCCCTGGGTATGGCTTCCCCGGCCAATTGGGCTTCCGCCAAAATTTCTTCCAAAGCCCCGTCCGGGCCGGAGGCGGCTTCTTCCCGCTCCAAAGGCGGGTCCTCCGCCAAGCTGGGGGAGGCTTCTTCCAGCTGCTCTGAGGAAGCGCCGGCTTCCTCGGGCCCTTCTTCCGGCTCAGGCGTTTCCGGGCCGGTGGACTCCGCCTCTGCCGCATTTGTGGGCTCAGAGGCTTCCGCAGGCTCCGCCTGTGGGGCTTCGGATGCCTCCTGGGCGGGTTTGGACTCCGGGGCTGTCTGATCCGGCTGAATTTTGGCGTATTCCTCCAAGCTGGTAAAGGTAATGTTCGCGTCTCCGTCCTGTACCAGCTCGCCCTCCTTAATCTCCCAGGCGGGCATCAGCACCATGGTGCCGCCGGTGCCGTTGGCTGCGGCCTCCTGCCGGGCCTGGGCCTGACTTTGGGGGCAGCAGCATAGCTCCCCCTTGGTGGTGAGAAGCACCAGCAGGGGCTGGCCCAGCTGGGCGTCGGCCAAGCTCTGCTCCGCCGTGCCGGACTGATAGGGGGCGGGGTAGAGGGGGCTGCTGTGGAAGTCCTTGCGCTGGTTGTCCCAGTCCAGCCGGTCAATAAGGCCAGGACCTTGGCTGAGGGCAAAAGCCACCCGGGGCACCGAGGAATTCCAGGGCTCATAATATTCGCTTTTCTGCCAGCGCTGCTCCTGGTCAAAGTAGATCCGGCTGACAATGGCCCCGTGCAGGTCCCGGACCACCACCAGCCAGCCCTCGCCGGTGCGGAAAGCCTCTTCCAGGGTGACCCCGCCCCCGGCGGCTCCGGCGGCTTTTTTCTCCCAAAACATACTCCGGCGGGCGATGCGGCCCCGCAGCCTGCCGGAAAAACCCTTTACCGTGGAGCTTTTTCCCGCCCGCACCGGCTTGCGGCCATTGGTGAGGAATTCCCTGCGGGCCAGGGCCAGTTCGCCCCGCAGCCCGTCCAGGCCCTCCCGCAGGGGAAAGCACACCCAGCAGATGTCAAAAATTCGTTCCATACCCTCGCTCCCTCATTCTATTAAGAAAATAAGACCCTTGCTCCCAAGCCGGAACGCACAGCGCGCGCCGGGATGTTCTGGAAAGTAACGCGGCTGGCGTTCAACCCCAAACGCCGCGGCCCTTATAAGCTTTTCCGGCCGCGCTTAGGGGGCCGCGGAGCTTTTTTACCTTGCGCGCGGTCAGCTTTCACTGAACTCAGCTCTCACTACTCGCTGCACCTGAGTTCAGCTCTCGCTGAACTCGGACAGTATCAGCCCCTCGTTGCGCTCCAGGGCCCAGTTGATGCTCCACTGGTTGGCGAAGAGCAGCAGGTACCGCCCCCGCAGGTCCTGGACCTTTTTGGTGTCTGAGGTCAGGTTCAGCTTTTTCAAGGCCTGTTCGTCCATGTCCTCATTGCCGATCCACCGGATGAAGGAGTAGGGGAGGGTCTGCATGAGGATATCCACATTGTACTCGTTCTCCATGCGGTACTGGAACACGTCAAACTGCAGGCTGCCCACCACGCCCACAATCACTTCTTCCATGCCCGAGGCAATCTCCTGGAAAATCTGAATCGCGCCTTCTTGGGCGATCTGGTTGGCGCCTTTGACAAACTGCTTGCGCTTCATAGTGTCCTTTTGGCGCACCAGGCTGAACAGCTCCGGGGCGAAGGTGGGGATGCCCTCGAATTTCAGCTTTTTTCCCGGCGCGCAGAGGGTGTCGCCAATGGAGAAGATGCCCGGGTCAAAAATGCCGATGATGTCTCCCGCGTAGGCTTCGTCGATGATTTCCCGGCTTTGGGCCATAATCTGCTGGGGCTGGGCCAGTTTAATCTTCCGGCCGTTGTGCTCCACCTCCATGCCCTTTTCAAATTTGCCGCTGCAAATGCGGATAAAGGCGATGCGGTCCCGGTGGGCCTTGTTCATGTTGGCTTGAATTTTAAAGACAAAAGCGGAGAAGGCCGGGTCAAAGGGGTCTACCGCGCCGCTGGCGGTTTTTCGGGCCAGAGGCGGGGGCGTCAGCCGGAGGAAGTCCTCCAAAAAGGGCTCCACGCCAAAGTTGGTCAAAGCCGAGCCGAAAAACACCGGCGAAAGCTTGCCGTGGCGGACCTTATCCAAATCAAACTCATAGCCCGCGCCGTCCAGCAGCTCCACATCGTCCTTTAAGGTTTCATAGAGATAGGGGCCAATGGCGGTTTCCAGGCCGGGGTCGTCCAAAGAGTAATCCTCTTCCTCTACCTCCCGGCGTCCCGCGCCGCTCTCTTCGGGCACAAAGCGGAGCACCCGGTTTTTGCCCCGGTCGTACACGCCTTTAAAGTCCACGCCGGAGCCAATGGGCCAGTTCATGGGGTAGGTGCCAATGCCCAGCTCCTTCTCAATCTCGTCCAGCAGGTCGTAAGGGCTGCGGGCGTCCCGGTCCAGCTTGTTGATGAAGGTGAAAATGGGAATATCCCGCATAACGCAGACCTTAAAAAGCTTGCGGGTCTGGGCCTCCACGCCCTTTGAGGCGTCGATGACCATTACGGCGGAGTCCGCGGCCATTAGGGTGCGGTAGGTGTCTTCCGAGAAATCCTGGTGGCCGGGGGTGTCCAAAATGTTGATGCAGTATCCGTCATACTGAAACTGCATGACCGAGGAGGTGACGGAAATGCCCCGCTGCTTTTCAATCTCCATCCAGTCGGAGACCGCGTGGCGGGAGTTGCGCTTGCCCTTGACCATGCCGGCCAGGGTAATGGCGCCGCCGTAAAGGAGGAATTTTTCGGTTAAGGTAGTTTTGCCCGCGTCGGGGTGGGAAATAATGGCAAAGGTCCGGCGGCGGGTGATTTCGGTTTTCATATCAGGCAAAGCAAGCCATCCTTTCTGGGGTAAAGTGGTGGTAGGGGACGGGGTGGCGGTTTACATGGGCAGAGGCCTCCTCCGGCGTGGAAATAGGTAGGGATATGGGATATTATACCGCAAAATGGGAAAAGATTCAAGGGCGATGTTGGGGCGGGGAAACACGAAAAACTCCTCGAAATGGATAGTCCCTTGGGCCGCGGCCACCCAAAAACCAGGCGGCAAAAAAGCCAGGCGCGCCCCGCCGTTAGCCAAATTGCCGCCAAAATCTTCCCCACGGGAAAAGCGTTCGTCTTTCTTCCGCTAAACTCTTGACAAAAGGGAGAAAAAAGTCTATACTTATAATAAAGCATAGAGATGAAACTTCTATCTTCAGTGCTTTGCCCTGCAGGTCGGGAGCGAAAGGAGGTGAAACCATGCGGGAGTTTACGCTTACCAAAACCGAGGAAAAGGTGATGCTGTTCCTTTGGGACCAGGGCAGGCCGCTGAGCGTGCAGGAAATGCTGGAGGCTTGGGATGGCGATGGCAAAACATGGAAGGACAACTACATGCGGGCCATTGTCCACTCTCTGGAAGAAAAGGAAGCCTTGGAGTTCTGCAACCTGGAGCGCCGGGGCAACCGGTATGCCAGGCGCTTTCAGCCGGCCTACTCCAAAAAGGAATACTATTCCCATCTGGTAAAGCGCGGCGGCCTCAGCGCCAGCGAGATGGTGAAGGTTGAGGCGGTTGCCTTGGCAGCCAGCGGCGACCAGCAAGGAATGGATGCCCTCATCCACGAGCTGGAAGAGATCATCGAAGAATACCGGAGGAGGGACGATGACGCCAAGTGAGCATAACGATTTTTTCGTTTGCCATGTCGGTTCTGTTCAGCACCATATTCATCGCGGCCATTCATGTGCTGCGAAACCGGGATTTCTTTCTTCGCTCCTTTGGCGTGCACACCATTTTGTTTTTATACGCGCTGTGCTTTTTCCGCGCGTTGGTGGTGCTGGAGCTGCCCTTTGCCCTGCCGGTGGGCCTGCGCAGCGCCTACAGCCAGGCGTTTGAGGCGCTGTGGTCCGCCCGCATGCAGGTGGATGACGCCAGCATCCGGCTGCCGCTGGTTTTGTGCGGCGTGTGGCTGGTGGTTGCGGCCACCCTCATCCTTCAGTTCTTCTGGATGAACCAGAAGGTGGCGCAAAAGCTGTCCTGGTGCTGCGGCAGCCCGACCTCTTTTGCCGGGGGAGTGCTGGCCCGTGTCAAAAGCGAGTCCCGGCGCAAGCCGGACGTCAGCCTCTGTGTCTGCCCGATGTTGGATGTACCCATGGGAATAGGGGTTTTTCAAAAGCAGATTCTTCTGCCCGACGCCGCCTATACCCGGGAGGAGACCTATTACATCCTAAAGCATGAGTACGCTCACTTTTGCAACCGGGATTTACTCATCAAATTTCTGGTCCGGATGTTCTGCTGTGTGTTTTGGTGGAACCCTGCGGTGTACCTGCTCAAGCGGGACATTGCCCAGATTTTGGAGATTAAATGCGACATGAAGGCCACGGAAGGCTTTAGCAAAAAGGAGAGGCTGGAGTACTTGCTGACCATTGTCCGCGTTTTAAAGGGCGTGGACGACCCCGACCCCGGAGCGTCCTCCATCCTGGCAACGGGAATGATTTGCCGGAAAAACGGGGGCGACATTCGGGAGCGTTTCGAGCTGATGGCCAGAGAGGCGCGGCCGGTGGGCCGTGTGTGCCAGGGCGCGTTTTTAAGCTTGGCCGTAACGGCGGTTGTGCTCTCCTATACTTTTGTGCTTCAGTCCGCCTTTGACCCTCCGGTGGAGGATATCTTTACAGACAGCTCAGTGCAGGAGATAGATACAATTGGAGAAATATATTGTGCAAGAAAAAAGCGGGAAATATACGTTGGTTTTAGCAACTGGCGAGAAAGTCCCGATCAGCGATAAGACTGTTGAAGTCTACGCTTCTTGCGGCATTGAAATAAAAGTGGAGGAATAACAATGGACGGAATTATGCCTCACGCAGATGTAATTGTACTTAAGCAGCGGATGTATCAGGGCCGGTTGCAATACCGCCGCTGGAACGAGACCAGAGGATACTGGGTTGATCCTTACTGGATCGATGTGAACTAATCCTCAAAACAAACATCCCCCCGAATGAAGCCTACAGCTTTGTAGGTTTCTTTTTTTGTGCGCGGCCCTTGGGTTTCCCAAAGCTTACCGGTCCAGTTTTTGCATTGCCAATAAGCAAATGGCTTGATAGCCAGCGTAAGAGCAAGTAAGCCTTAAATTGAAACCCCGGAGAACGCAACTCTCCGGGGTTTCGCTTTGGTGTGAATTTGTGAGCCTCATCTTCACGGCTCTATTATAGCACAGTCCTTTGCAAAACGCAATAGGAATTTAATTTCCTGGTGCATCCACAAAGAAGAGTTTATGACGAAATTTTGGCCTTCGGCGATTAAGGGGCTTTGGTCTCGCCTGCCGACTCGGTCGGTTGCTGGACGCGTGCCGCTGGCACGCAGCAACCCCTAAAAACCCCACCACCTTTGAAAAGGTGGACGAAACTTTTACTATTTGTTCGCCGGAGCCTTGCTTTTAAACTCTTCGCTTTAGAGACTCCCTTAATTTCCATGTGTGCCGAAAACTCCCTTTTGCATTTTTTCCATTGCCAAACTGCGTTTGCGGTGGTATAATAAAGTAGTCTTTTCTCCGGAAATCTGGCGGGCTCTTTTGCAAGGGGAAGGGCCCGCCCTATCATACTTGTGTGTAAAGGTTGTGAAGCCATTGTACCGAATCGTGAAAAAAAAGCCCCTTAATCCCACCGTCACCTGGATGGATGTGGAGGCCCCCGCCGTGGCGCGCAAGGCGGAGCCCGGCCAGTTCATCATCCTGCGGGTGGACGAAAACGGCGAGCGAATCCCCCTCACGGTGGCCGGTTTTGACCGGGAGGCGGGCACGGTCACCATTATTTTTCAAATTGTGGGGGCCACCACCGAAAAGCTAAACCGCAAGCAAGAGGGCGAGTTTATACAAGATTTTGTGGGCCCATTGGGTGTGCCCACCCATACCCAGGGCCTGGAGAAGGTGGCTGTGGTAGGCGGCGGCGTGGGCTGCGCCATTGCGTACCCCGTGGCCAAAAAGCTTTACCAGCAGGGCTGCCAAATTCATTCCATTGTGGGTTTCCGCAGCAAAGAGCTGGTAATTTTGGAGGAGGAATTTGCAGCCGCCAGCACCAAATTTTGCAAAATGAGCGACGATGGTTCCTGGGGCGAGAAGGGCTTGGTGACCGACGCCCTGCGCCGCCTGATTGAAAGCGGGGAGCGCTACGACCGGGTGATTGCCATTGGGCCGCTGATTATGATGAAGTTTGTCACAAAGCTTACCAAAGAATTTAATATTCCCACTACCGTCAGTATGAATCCCATTATGATTGACGGAACCGGCATGTGTGGGGGATGCCGCCTGAGTTTGATTCAAAATGGCCAGCGGGTCACCAAGTTTGCCTGTGTGGATGGCCCGGACTTCGACGGTTTTGAGGTAGACTTTGACGAGGCCATGGCCCGAAGCGCCATGTACCGGGACTTCGAGCGCCACGCCCATGAGGAGGCCTGCAATCTGTTCAGAGGGGGAAAAGTATAAAAATAAATTTTTATGCTTTCCTGTTTTGTTAGAAAGGATGAAAACCAATGCCGAATATGTCGCTGAAAAAGAACGAAATGCCCTCTCAGGAGCCCCATATCCGCAGCCAAAATTTTAAAGAAGTGGCCCTAGGCTACACGGCTGAACAGGCTGTGGATGAAGCCAAGCGCTGTCTCAATTGCAAAAACCGCCCCTGCGTCGGCGGCTGCCCGGTCAACATTTTAATTCCGGACTTCATCGCCAAAATGGCCGAAGGGGACTTTGAGGGGGCCTATCAGGTCATTGCTCAAAGCAGCGCCCTGCCCGCAGTGTGCGGGCGGGTCTGCCCCCAGGAGAGCCAGTGCGAAAAGTACTGTGTTCGGGGCGTAAAGGGCGAGCCCGTAGCCATTGGCCGCTTAGAGCGCTTTGCCGCCGACTGGCACAACGAACACTCCACCGAGGCCCCGGCCAAGCCCGAAAGCAACGGACACAAGGTGGCCGTAATCGGCTCCGGCCCCTCGGGCCTCACCTGCGCCGGGGACCTGGCCCGGCTGGGCTATGAGGTAACGGTGTTCGAGGCCCTGCACACAGCGGGGGGCGTGCTGGTGTACGGCATCCCGGAGTTCCGCCTGCCCAAAGCCATTGTGCAAAAGGAAATTGACGGTTTGAAAGCCATGGGCGTCAAAATTGAGACCAATATGGTCATTGGCCGGGCGCTCTCCATTGATGAACTTTTAGAAGACGGTTTCGAGGCCGTGTTTATTGGTTCCGGCGCGGGCCTGCCCCGGTTTATGAACATACCCGGTGAGAACCTCAAGGGCGTGTACTCCGCCAACGAGTTTTTAACCCGCGTCAACCTGATGAAGGCCTACCAGCACGGCAGCGATACGCCCATTCAGCGGGCCAGGCGGGTGGCCGTGGTGGGCGGCGGCAACGTGGCCATGGATGCCGCAAGATGCGCCAAGCGTCTGGGGGCCGAAGAGGTATATATTGTGTACCGCCGCTCCGAGGCCGAGCTGCCCGCCCGGGCGGAAGAGGTGGAGCACGCCAAAGAAGAGGGCGTGGTCTTCAAGCTGCTGAACAACCCCACAAAAATTTTGGGGGACGAGGCTGGCGCGGTGTGCGGCATGGAATGCCTGGAAATGGAGCTGGGCGAGCCAGACGCCAGCGGCCGCAGGCGGCCGGTTGAAAAGGCCGGAAGCGAGTTTGTGCTGGACCTGGACTGTGTGATTATGGCCATTGGCACCAGCCCCAACCCGCTGATTAAATCCACCACAGCGGGGCTGGAGACCCAGAAATGGGGCGGCATTATCGTCAACGAAGAGACGGGCCTCACCAGCCGGCCCAACGTGTACGCGGGCGGAGACGCGGTCACGGGGGCGGCTACGGTTATTTTGGCCATGGGCGCGGGCAAAACCGCCGCGCGGGCCATTCATCAGCAGCTTAACGGATAAGTTGGGAAACGCACTTGAAAATCGGTATCTACTGCTTTTCAAGCAGGGTGGCGCGGGCGTGCCCTTGCCGCCAGGTTCAAAAGAAGTATCACCTCTTTTGAACTGTGTTAACGATCAAGCGTAAAAAAAGCCGGGACCCTGGAAGGGCCCCGGCTTTTTTCATTGGTCTAACATGGCTGTTTCCCTGTGCGGCCCAAAGCGAGCGCGCCAGGAAATTTTCTTACACACGGTTTATGCGGGCGGTCCCCGTCATGGTTAGGTGTAGCAGAAATAAATGGTGGTTCCCAGTATCGAGTCATAATAGCTGGTGTACAGCCCGCTGCCGGTGATCATCCCGCACTGCCCGGTTACATTGGGGGGGCAGATGCTGCCGTTTTCCAGCAGGTAACGGGCGTTGTCCACAACCCGCTGGCTGGGCGTCCAGTGAATGGACCCATTGTACACCGGCCCATACTGTCCCGGCTGGTAGATGACCTCCCGAATACTGTTGGGGAAGTGCTCGCTGTTCACCCGGTTAAGCACCACGCTGCCCACCATCCGCTGCACCCAGTCGGGTATCCAGTCGCAGCCAGCCTCCGCGTTGATGATGCGGGCCAAAAGGTCCAGGTCCTCGTCCGTGTATTTGGGCCGCGAGTCCCGCTCAATTGCCGCCAGAATTTCCGCCGCGGTGGTGTAGTCGGTGAAGTAGCTGGTCTCCGGGTATTCGGATCCCTCTTGGCGGATTTTCAAGTTTCGCTGCTGTTCATAAATAGCCCCCACCTGTAGGGCATAGGCGCTCCCGTCGGCCAGCGTCCGCTTCATCTCCACCATATAGTTCAGCTTAGGGTCAAATCCGGTGACCGTGATGTAGTCCGAAAGACCCTTGGCCGAGGCCTGGAGCCCCAGCATTGGCATGCACAGCAGCAGCGCCGCCAGCAGCGCCGGAATGAATCTCTTCCTCATGAGGCACGTTCCTTTCCTTGCCAGTGGGGCCCTGCCAGGCCCCGCCCTGGTTATTTGGTGTGACGCGGAAAGTATCTGCCATTTTTTGGAAGCTTATTCAGTTCCGGCCGCCAAAACATACTTGCCACGCCCAACGGCTCTCATTTTATCATCCCGGCGCTGTGAAGTCTGTTGAAGCATTGAGGTCAGAACCTGCCGCCTTTGCCCGGCTTGGCTGGGTTTGGGGGGCATTATAGTAAACACACTTGAAAAACGGTACATACCGATTTTCAAGCTGGGCAACTGTGTTAACGATTGGTCTCGTATTGCAGCTTTTCTTCTGTCCAATGGGCCAGCACGTCCAGCATGTCCTGGGCGGCGGCCCGGGCCCCGGGCAGGTCGTGTTCCTGGTAGTTGCCGCATTCCTTGCGCTCGCTGCCAGGAATTTTCCCCTCAAAGGCGGCGATAAACCGGAAGCACTCCTTGACCAGCTGGATGGCCTGCCCGCCGGAGACGGAGTCCCGCAGCAAAAAGTAGAAGCCGGTCCGGCAGCCCATGGGGCCAATGTAGATTACCTGCGGGGAGAGCTCCGTGTTGCGGGCATAGGTGGCAAACAGGTGCTCGAAGGTGTGCAGGGCGCCATTGGTCAGATAATCGCCCATATTGGGCTTTTTCATGCGGATGTCATAGGTGACCACGTCCCCGTCAACCCGTGAGATATACATGCCTTTTTCCAGTTTGTCATGGTCAACGGTAAAGCTGGCGATTTTCTTCATGTTTTTGCTCCTTCGCAAGTGGTTTTTTGTTATTATACCATATTGTCGGAGAGAAGTCTACCATATCTTGTGAAGGACAGGATGGAGAATTCATAGGCAGCGGGGCAAGGCGGGCAGAACGAAAGGATTTCAGCGGCTTATCTGCATTGCGGTTATAAATGTTTTACCATAATATAGTCGTCCATCACATACCCCTGGCCGATGTCCGTTGTCACGCTCTCCGTTGTCTCAAAGCCATAGTGGCGGTAGACCTCATAGGCGTGGGTGTTGTGCTTGTTTACAGTCAGGCGGATGCCGCATAGGCCCTCCTGCCGGGCTGCCGCCTCGGCCAAAGCCAGGGCCTCCCGCACCAGCCCCCGGCCCCGGAACTCCGGCGTCAGGTAAACCTTGCTGAGAAACACCTCATCCTGCCCCTGGTACCGGGGGGCGAAGCCCACAAAGCCGCCAGCCGCGTCCCCTTCCAAGGCCAGATAGTACTGGTAGCCCTCTTCCGCCATTTGGCTCTTCACCGCCGTGGGGGACTGAAATTTCTCCACCATATACTCCACCTGCCCAGGGGGCAGCAGTTCATCGTAAGTCAAATGCCAAACCCGTTCCGCCACAGCGCACAGAGCGGCGATCTCTTCCGGGGTTTCCACTTTTTTCCAGGTGATTCCCATCTGTTTCCTCCATTATGTAAAATATTGGCTGACCGGACCATACTCCCACCCTGGCCCCGCTTTACTCCTGCCCCGCCTCGCTGTAGTTGCCCAAAAAGGAGAACCGGGGCAGCTCCGCCTGCAGGGCGCAGATCAGCTCCAAGGTGCCGGGGCAGTGGATGCTCCCGGTGAAATCCAGGTAAAAATCGTACTCAAAGCTCCGGCCGGGAATAGGCCGGGACTCAATTTTTGTCAAGTTCAGCCCGCCCACAGCAAAGCGCTGCAAAATATGATACAGAGACCCCGTGGTATGGGGCAGGGAAAAGCACAGGCTGATCTTGTTGGCCTCTTCGGGCAGCACGGCTTCCTTGCTCACGGCCACAAAGCGGGTGGTGTTGTTCTTCACATTCTGCACGCCTTGGGCCAAAATGGTCAGTCCCCAGCGTTCCGCCGCCTCCCGGGAGCAGATGGCCGCCGTGCCTTGGGGGCGCTCCTGGGCCACGTATTCCGCGGCGGCCGCCGTGTTGGAAAATTCCGCGGCCTCCAGGCCCTGGGCGCTGATGTAGTCCGAGCACTGGGACAGAGCCTGGGGATGGGACAGCACCCGCTTCACGGGTCCCGCCTCCGGGGCGGCCAAACAGTGCTCCACCCGCACGTCCACCGCGCCCACAATGAAGAACCGGTACCGCAAAATCAAATCATACACAGCGGTGACGGACCCAGCGGCGGAGTTTTCCACCGGCAGAACTCCCAGCGCCCCCTGGTCCACTTCTTGAAACACCTGGCTGAACTGGGGCACAAAGGACACAGGGGCCCCGCCGAACAAACAGCGGGCGGCTTGATGGGAGTAGGCTCCCTCCACGCCCTGGCAGACTACCCGGCCCAAGGGCTGGGGCAGCTCCCGCCGGGCGGCGCGCTCCAGGTCCCGCAGGGGAGAGTCCCGGTCCAGCAGCTGGTGCTGGCGGGCCCGGCTGATGGCCATAATCTCCTGATACAGGGCCGCGGCGCTTCCGCCAAAGTCCCCGGCCTCCCGGCTGACCCGATCCAAAATCTCCCGCTCCCGCTGGACGCTGAGCACTGGGGCGCCAGCCTCCCGCTTAATCCGCGCCACCCGCTCCGAACAGCGCATCCGCTCGATAAACAGAGGCAGCAGCTCCCGGTCGATCCGGTCAATGGCTTCCCGCTCCCGGGCCAGTCTGGCTTCAAATTCTTTCGTCTCCATTGTCTCCTCCTGGAATGCCCCACAGGGAATTTTGTTCTTCTTCCAGCTCCTCCATCCGGCAGGTCCGGTAAGCGTGCAGGAAAAAATCATACAGCGGCAGCAGCCCCAAAAAGGACTCCGCCAAAAGCCCGGGCAGTTCCGGGCTGAACAGGGCGGGGCCAAAAAAATTCTCCCAGCCCACGCTGGCCTGCTTCCGGTTGTACCAGGGGTCGATAACCGGGCCATAGGAGCCCTTGGGGCGCTTGTACGCATCCCCCCAAAGCCGGGAGCGCTCCCGGTGGGGCATAGCCTCCACCAGCTGAACAAAGGCCTCTGGGTCCTGGTCAATCATCCGGCGGAAAACCCCGGCCTGACGGGCGCTGCGGTCCCAGTAGCCCAGCCCGTGGGAGGTGCCCTCGCCGTTCAGCTCGAACCAAAACATGGGGCCCTGCTTTTTGGCGTCTCCCTCCTGGATGGAAAACCAGAGGTTGTCCTGGTAAGGCCCCCGGCCATACAGCCGCCGGGCGTCCCGGTAAATGCGGGACACATGCAGGCTCAGATCCCGCTGGGGCAGGCGGTCTTTCATAATGGTTCCGGTCTCCTGGGCCAGCCGCTTAAAGGGCCGGTCCAGCACCTCCACAAACTCTTCCTTATGAGCCTGGAACCAGGGCCGCTCATTGTGCAGCCCCAGCTCCCAAAAGAAGTCGATGCTTTTCTGCGTCAAAGTGTCGGGCATAGGGGGAACTCCTTTCCTTTGGCCTCTGGTAGCTTAAGAAACTTCTTTCAAGAAGTTTCTTAAGAATCTTCAAGAACTTTTACACGCTTTACAGGAGTGCGGCGGGTTGGCGTCCCGCCCGGTTTTTGGCTGGGCAGCTGCGCGCTCGGGTGGGATGAACGGGCGGAGTGCTGGCAAGGTTACAGCTTCCCGCAGTCTCCCAACAGCTCCAGAGCAGCCAGACAGGCGGCGGCTTCCACCGCGGCGGCGGCGCGGGGCACAATGCAGGGGTCGTGCCGCCCGGTGACCACCAGCTTGCTGTCCGTGCCCGTGCGCAGATCCACCGTGTCCTGCTCCCGGCTGATGGAGGGCGTAGGCTTAAACGCCGCCCGGAATACCAGGGGCATCCCGTTGGTGATGCCGCCCAAAATCCCCCCGGCCCGGTTGTTCCGGGTGCGGATTTGTCCCGATTCATCCACGTAAAAGGGATCGTTATTCTGACTGCCCCGCAGCTCCGCCGCCCCGAAGCCCGCGCCGAATTCCAGGCCTTTTGCCGCCGGAATGCCGAAGACCAAAGAGGCGATTTTATTTTCCACCCCGCCGAACATGGGACTGCCCGCGCCAACGGGCATACCGGTAATCACGCACTCCACTAGGCCGCCCACGCTGTCCCGGTCCATGCGGGCCCGCTCAATTTCCGCCCGCATGGCCTCTTTGGCGGCGGGGTCAATCACAGGGAAGTACTCCCGGCTCAGTCGTTCCAGCAGGGCGGGGGAGGGGTTCACTGGGTCAAAGGGCTGGTCCTTGATTCCGGCCACCGCCGCCACATGAGAGGCCACTGCCACGCCCCGCCGGGCCAGCAGCTGCCGGGCCAGGGCCCCGGCAAAGACCAGGGGAGCGGTCAGCCGCCCGGAAAAATGCCCGCCGCCCCGCACATCGTTGTGCCCGCCGTATTTGACAAAGGCGGTGTAATCCGCGTGGCCGGGCCGGGGCAGAACCTTCAGCTGGCTGTAATCCTTGGGCCGTTGGTTGCTGTTCTCAATGATGGCGCACAGAGGCGCGCCGGTGGTGACGCCCTCCAACAGGCCGCACAAAATCCGGGGCTGGTCCGCCTCCTTCCGGGTGGTGGCCGTAGGGTCTTGGCCGGGAGCCCGGCGGGCCATTTGAGCCAGCACCTCCTGCCAGTCAATGGCCTCCCCGGCGGGGAGCCCTTCTATATTGACCCCAATGGCCTCTGTATGGCTGCCCCCGAAGATGGAAATTTTCATTCGTTCACCCCAGCTGGACGACATCCGCGCCACCTCCTAATTGCTTCAAATCCCGGTAAAAGCCCGGGTACGTTTTGTTGATGCTCCAAGCGTCCGTAACACGCACAGGGCCCGCGCTGCGCAGGGCCGCCCCCGCCAAGGCCATGACCACCCGGTGGTCGTTGCGGCCCTGGGCCGTGCCGCCGGACAGGCGCTCCACGCCCTCAATGATCAGCTCGTCCTCTTTTGACCAGGCATGTCCCCCCAAGGCGTTTACCGCGGCCTCCATGGCGGCGATGCGGTCGCTTTCCTTTAGGCGCAGGCGGGCCGCGTTGACAAAGCGGGTTTGGCCCTGGCTCAAAGCCGCGCAAACAGCGGCGGCAGGGGCCATGTCGGTGATTTGGGATACATCGACGGTCTGGCCCCGCAGGCCCCCAAAGGGCTGGCCGGGATGCTTGTTCTGAGCGGTAAGCGCGCCGCCCTCCCAGGCAATGTCCAGCCCAAAGCCGCGAAAGACCTCCACGCAGGCCTTGTCCCCTTGCAGGGAATCCGGGTCCAGGCCGGTGATGCGCACCGGGGCCCCGGTGGGGGACAGGGCCGCCAGATTCAAGAAAAACGCCGCGTGGGACCAGTCGCCCTCCACGGGATAGTCCCGAGGCTTGCAGCGCTGTCCCCCGGGCACATGCCAGCCCTCCTTTGCGGGCAAAACCTCCACGCCGAAATCCGCCAGGGTTTGCAGGGTCATGTCCACATAGCCCCGGGACTCCAGGGGAGAGGTGAGAACGATTTCGCTGTCTCCCTCCAGCAGAGGCAGGGCCAGCATCAGCCCGGTAACAAATTGAGAGCTGACATTGCCCGGCAGGGAGAAGCGGCCGGGGGTCAACCGGCCCTCAATTTCCAAGGGGAGGCCCCCCTGGGTGCGGAATTCCACCCCGTGAGCGGGCAAAAGCTGGCCGTAAACGCCCAGGGGGCGCTCCGGCAAACGGCCCTGGCCGGTAAAGCGCCATGGTCCGCCCAAAGCGGCGGCAATGGGGATGATGAACCGCAGAAGCGCCCCAGACTCGCCGCAGTGGACCGCCCCTTTTTGTGGAAGGGAGCCGCAGCCGGTAAGGGAGGCCGTGCGGGCCGGTGAGTCGTAGGCAACCTGAGCGCCTAAGGTTTGGGCGGCGTTCAAGGCGGCCTCAATATCCTGGTTGGCCTCCATGTGAAGCAGCCGGGACGCGCCCGGGGCCAGGGCGCTGCACAAAATAGCCCGAATGGCGGCGGACTTGCTGGCGGGCATGGCTAGGTTTCCGCCGGAGAAAGCGCTGGAATATGTGACCTGATACATGGTAGTGTTCTCCTAAAAGGGTATGGGTTACTAATTTATTATACCAGTTTTGGCGCGGAGATGCAAGAGCGGCGGAGAAGGGAAAGCAAAGCCGTGGGTCAGGGCCGCAAAGCGCGGCTCATCCTTTTTTCACCCTCTTTCGTCTTTTTTCTTGACTATTTTCCCGCTACCCTCTATGATGGTATCATCAGGAGGCGATATGTATGGTTGCAAAAATCCACAGCATGGGCACCTATGGCATGGAGGCCTTTCCCGTCCAGGTAGAGACGGACCTCTCTGCCGGCCTGCCCGCCTTTGAGGTGGTGGGCTTGCCGGACGCCGCGGTAAAGGAGTCCCGGGACCGGGTGCGGGCGGCCATGAAAAACTGCGGTTTCGATTTTCCCGTCAGCCGCATCACCATAAACCTGGCTCCTGCCGGCAAGCGCAAGGAGGGGCCGATTTATGACCTGCCGCTGTTTCTTTCTCTGCTCATGGCCTCCGGGCAGCTTTCCTGCGAGCTGAGCGGCAGCGTCTTTCTTGGGGAGCTCTCCCTGTCCGGCGAGGTCCGGGGGGTGCGGGGCGTGCTGCCCATGGCGGCGCGGGCCAAAGCGGCGGGGTTCCGGCAGCTGTTCGTCCCGGCGGTCAACGCCTTGGAGGGCGCGGCCATTGAGGGCCTCGCGGTGTACCCGGTGGAAAACATTCCCCAGCTTGTGGCCCATTTGCGGGGCCGGGCGGCCATTGCTCCCGCCAAGCCCCGCGTGCACAGCTTTGCGCCGGACCCTTTGATGGACTTTGCCGATGTAAAGGGACAGCCCGAGGTCAAGCGGGCCCTGGAGGTTGCCGCCAGCGGCAGCCACAGCGTGCTGCTGCTGGGGTCTCCCGGCGCGGGGAAGAGCATGCTGGCCCGCCGCCTGCCCTCCATTTTGCCGGAGATGACCTTTCAAGAGGCTCTGGAAGCCTCCATGATCCACTCCGTGGCGGGGCAGCTGCCGGAAGGGGGCTCCCTGCTGGCCTCCCGGCCCTTCCGGGCGCCGCATCACACCGTGTCGGCGGCAGGGCTCTCCGGCGGCGGAACCTCCCCCAAGCCCGGGGAGATCTCTCTGGCCCACAACGGCGTGCTCTTTTTGGATGAGCTGCCCGAGTTCTCCCGCCAGGTGATGGAGGTGCTGCGCCAGCCTATGGAGGATGGAAGCGTCACCATCTCCCGGGTGGGGGGCAACGCTACCTTTCCCTGCAAGTTTATGCTGGTAGCGGCCATGAACCCCTGCCCCTGCGGCTATTTTGGACATCCTACCGTTCCCTGCACCTGCCCGGCCCGGGGGGTGGAACGCTACTTAAGCCGGGTCTCCGGCCCGCTGCTGGACCGGATGGATATCCACATCGAGGTGCCGCCGGTGGAGTTTGACGAGCTCGCCTCTTCGGCCCGGGGCGAGAGTTCGGAGGCTGTGCGCCGGCGGGTGAACGCCGCCCGCCGCCTTCAGGTGGAGCGTTTCCAGGGCCTGGGCTATGCCTGCAACGCGGACATTCCCGCCGCCCAGCTGCGGGAGATGTGCAACCCCACCGGGCAGGCCGACCAGCTGCTGAAGCGGGCTTTTGAGCGCTTTGGCCTTTCCGCCCGGAGCTATGGCCGGGTGCTGAAGGTGGCCCGCACCATCGCCGACTTGGACGGGGCGGAGCGGGTGGACGCCTCCCATGCGGGGGAGGCGGTGCAGTACCGCACCTTGGACCGGAAATATTGGGCCCGGTAGGCCCTCATCTCGCAAAAAGGCGGTGTGTCCCTTGACTTACCCAAAGATTGTTCCCGGCGTTTTTCTGGAGCGCCCCAACCGGTTTATCGCCCATGTGCGCACAGCCGGAGGGGTGCAGGTCTGCCATGTGAAGAATACCGGCCGCTGCCGGGAGCTGCTGGTGCCCGGGGCCCAGGTCTACCTGGCGGACTGCCCCAGCCCCTCCCGCAAGACCCGCTATGACCTGGTGGCCGTGGACAAGGCGGGGCGGCTGATCAACTTGGACAGCCAGGCCCCTAACCGGGTGGCGGCGGAATACCTCCCCGCGCTGCTGCCCGGTTTGAGCCTGCTGCGCCCAGAGACCCGCTTCGGCGCCTCCCGCTTCGACTTTTACGCCGAGGCGGGGGACGAGCGCTGGTTTGTGGAAGTAAAGGGCGTGACCTTAGAGCGGGACGGGGAAGCCCTGTTTCCCGATGCGCCCACCCAGCGGGGGACCCGGCACCTGCGGGAGCTGGCCGCCTGTTTGGAGCAGGGATACCGGGCCTGCGTCCTTTTTGTTGTTCAAATGGACGGCGTCAGGCGCTTTCTGCCCAACCAAGAGACGGACCCGGCCTTTGCCCAGGCCTTGCGGGAAGGGGCCCAACGGGGCGTCCGGGTAGAGGCGGCCAGCTGTGCGGTGACGCCGGAAAGCTTAGAAATACAGGGCAAAGTGCCAGTTTTTTTGGGATTTTGAAAGAAAGAATCAGCGGGCGAGAAAAAAAGTTTTAAAATTTGAAAAATATTTCCCGAAATGAATTGACTTTTGATTCAAAAACACTTATTATTTACTCATGAAAAGGTACGATAGTGCTTTATCAGAAGGGGAGGTACCTAATATTATGAAAAATCCAAAACAGCGTTACTTCAGATTAACAAAGTCTGAAAACGAGATCATGGAGCTTATGTGGAAAGAGGGACACCCGCTTTCACGCTCAGAGATCATCGACCTGACCCCCGAGCGCTCTTGGAAGCCTTCTTCCATTCACATCCTTCTGAACTCGCTGCTGGAAAAGAACGCCATTGAGGTGGCGGGCTTTGTGCAGACCACCAAGAACTATGCGCGTACGTTTTCTCCCTGCGTGTCCTCCGACACTTACGCCGTGATGCAGATTCGCAACAGCATGACGTTCAGCGAGAATTCCGTGCCCCATTTGCTGGAGTCTTTGGTGGAGGACGTGACGACACCGGAGATCTTGGAACAGCTGGAGCAGATCGTACAGAGCCGGAAAAAGGAAATTGCATGACCTTCCACCCGGATGTCCCGGAATGCGGACGTCCGGGTCTTTTCGTTTTTTGGGGGATGAGCCGCTTTGACAGGCTTCCGCAAAATACGCCAGAATTATTTCTTGTTTTCGCGGTATTTTTCATGGATATGTAAAAATCCATTGACTTTTCCTACTGCGGGGGCCTATAATACTATCATACCCGTCCCGGCTGGGACGAAACCAAACTTTAGGAGGCCAAACAGTATGGGGAAGATTAAAGTAGTACAGTACGGCTGCGGAAAAATGAGCAAGTACACCCTGCGCTACCTGCATGAGCATGGAGCCCAGATTGTAGGCGCCATTGACGTAAACCCGGAAATCATCGGCATGGACGTGGGCGACTATGCGGGCCTGGGCGTGAAGACCGGCGTGCTCATCAGCAACAACGCCGACGAGGTGCTGGACAGCACGGACCCGGACATTGCCATCGTCACCCTGTTCAGCCTGGTCAGCGACTGCTACAGCCACTATGTCAAGTGCCTGTCCCGGGGCATCAACGTCATCACCACCTGCGAGGAGGCCACCTACTGCTGGACCACCGACCCGGTGCGGGCCAACCAGCTGGACGTGCTGGCCAAAGAGAACGGCTGCACCTTTGTGGGCAGCGGCATGGAGGACACCTTTTGGGTGAACATGGTGGGCATGGTGGCTGGCAGCTGCAATTCCATTCAAAAAATTGAGGGCGCGGTCAGCTATAACGTAGAAGAGTACGGCTTGGCCCTGGCCAAGGCCCACGGCGTTATGCTGACCCCCGAGGAGTTTGAAAAGCAGATCGCCCACCCCGAGGTGCTGGAGCCCTCTTACGTGTGGAACTCCAACGAGGCCCTGGCGGCCAAGATGGGCTGGACCATCAAGAGCCAGACCCAAAAGTGCGTGCCCTATTTCCACGACAGCGACCTGTATTCCGAGACCATGGGCGCTACCATTCCCAAGGGCAACTGCATCGGCATGGCGGCGGTGGTCACCACCGAGACCTTCCAGGGGCCGGTTATTGAGACCCAGTGCATCGGCAAGGTCTATGGGCCTGAGGATGGCGACATGTGCGACTGGAAGATTACCGGCGAGCCCAACACGGAGTTCCATGTGGTGAAGCCCGCCACCGTGGAGCACACCTGCGCTACCATCGTCAACCGCATTCCCAGTGTTCTGCGGGCTCCCGCGGGGCTTATCACCATGGATGAGCTGGACGAGATTCAGTTCCCCAGCTATCCCCTGGAGTTCTACTGCTAAAAGAAAAAAGGAACCGGAAGCAGCCTGTGCCTCCGGTTCCTTTTTTATGCCTTGCTGGCAGCTAAAAGCGCCTTTACTTCCTCCTTGGACAGCTCCCGCCAGCGGCCTTGGGGCAGCATAGCCAAGCGCACCGGACCCACTGCCGTGCGCTTCAGGCGGGCCACCTCCAGGCCCAGGGCCTCGCACATTTTTCGAATTTCCCGGTTGCGCCCCTCGTAGAGGACGATCTCCACCACAGCCCGGCCCTGCTGCTGCTCCAGCACCCGGGCCTTGGCCGGGGCGGTCATTTTGCCATCAATGAGAATGCCTGTGCTGATTTGCACCAGCTGTTCCTCATTGACCCCAGGCCGCAGGGTGACCCGGTAGGTTTTGGCCACATGGGACTTGGGGTGGGCGACGGCGTTGGCAAAGGCGCCGTCATTGGTCATGATGAGCAGGCCCTCCGAGTCCTTATCCAGCCGCCCCACAGGGTACACCCGGCCGGGAACGTCCGCCACCAGCTGGGCCACGCAGCGCCGCCCCCGTTCGTCTTCCATGGTGGTGACAAAGCCGCGGGGCTTGTGCAGGGCCAAGTAGAGCTTTTCGCCTTCCAGACGCAGGCGCTGGCCGTCCAGGGCAATCTGGTCCTTCTGGGGGTCGGCGCTGTCGCCCAGCTTGGCGGGCCGGCCGTTAACGGCAACCCGTCCTTGCAGAATCAGCTCTTCCGCTTTTCGCCGGGAGGCCGCGCCCGCCTGGGCCAGGAGTTTTTGAAGCCTGCTCTTCATATCCTTTTGACATCCTTTCATGAGACAAGTTCTGGCGCCGCTAAGCCTCTGGCAGCTCTCCCGCAAACCACCCGGTGATCCGGCCCCAAAGGCCTTCCCAGAATCCCGGTTCCGGCGGGGGAGGGGAGACCGCCTCGCCAGCGTAAATGGGCAGGGCAAACAGGGTCTCGCCGCCCGCGCGGTACAGCACCCGGCCTACCGGCTGGTCCGCCTCCACCGGCGCGTAGAGAAAGGGGGGAAGCAGCACTTCCCGGGTGACGCTCTGGGCCTGGTCCTTGGGCAGGGTTATTGTAAGGCCCTCTCCGGGCCGCAGGGACACCGCTTCCGCTGTGCCGCCCACCACGGGCAGGCGTTCCGGCAGGGGACCGCCGGTCAGGTCCGCTGTCTGCACTTGGCTGAAGCCATAGTCAAACAGGGCCATGTGGTCATCCCAGTCATCCGGGGCGTTTAGGGTGACGGCAATGAGGGTGGTGCCATCCCGCCGGGCGGCGGAGACCAGACAGCGCCCGGCCTTTTTGGTGAAGCCGGTCTTTACGCCGATGCAGCCCTCGTAGAGCCGGAGAAGCTTGTTGTGGTTGCTGTAGCTTACCTTCCGGGCCGGTTCCAAAAACTCCACCTGCCGGACCGCGCTGGCGGCAATCTCCGCGAAAGCCGGGCAGTCCAGGGCCTCCCGGGCCAGCAGGGCCATGTCGTAGGCGGTGGAGTAGTGCTCTTCATCGTCCAGGCCCGAGGGGGTGACAAAATGGGTTCCCTCCATGCCGATCTCCGCCGCCCGGGCGTTCATCCGCTGGGCAAAGGCTTCCTGGCTTCCGTCCAGAAACAGGGCCGCCGCGTTGGCCGCGTCGTTGCCAGAGGCCAGCAGCATGCCCGCTGTCAGGTTGCTCAGGGTCAGCTGGTCCCCGGCCCGCAGCCCCATGGAGGAGCCCTCTACCCGCACCATCTCTTCTGTCACGGTCAGGGCCAGGTCGCCAGAGCGCTCCGCCTCTTCCAAAGTAAGCAGCGCGGTCATAATTTTTGTGGTGCTGGCCATGGCCAGCTGCTGGCGGGCGTCCTTTTCAAACAGGACGGTCCCGTCATCCCCGGAAATGAGTACAGCGCTTTGGGCGGAGACCCCGGGCGCCTCCGCCGCCTGTGCGGAGCCTGCTGGAACAGCCAGCGCGCACAGCATAATCACTAAAAGAATTCCAACCGTTTTCAATCCGCTTCACCCGCCTTGGTCCATGCATATGCGGACAGGCGGCGGGATATGCGGTTAGAGCTGGGCCTCTTCCACAGCGGCGGCCTCCGGCACAGGCTCCTCTACAGCGGGGGCCTCGGGGGCCGGCGTCTCGGAAGCCGGAGCTGGGGCCTCTTCCTTGCCCCGGTTGAAAAAGCCCTGGAGCATGTCCACAATGTCCGGGATTTTTTCCAGAGCCCGGTCCACCGGACTGAAATAGGGCTCAATCTGAACAACCCGCACATTGCCCTGGCTGATGGAGAGAAAGGCCACTGGGCTGACAGTGATGCCCGCCCCGCTGCCTCCGGCAAAAAGCCCGCCCGCTGGCTGGGCCTTAGAGGGCAGGTCGCTGCCGCCGGCGGCAAAGCCGTAGTTCACCCGGGAGATGGGGATGATGGTGGTGCCGTCCGGGGTGGTGACCGGCTCGCCCACCACGGTGTTTACGTCCACCATCTGCTTGATTTTGTCCATGCTGGCTCCCAGAATTTCATTGACTTTGTTTTGGCTCATGGAACAGCATCCTTTCCGAAAATGGAATTGAAAATCCGAAATAATTGCAAAAGCGGGCTATAGTAAACGCGCTTGAAAACCGGTATTTACTGATTTTCAAGCGGGGCGGCGCGGGGGAACAGGAAAAGCTCTCCGAAACGGACACTCCCGGCGCAGGCACGCCTGCGCCGCCGGGTTCAAAAGAGTATCACCTCTTTGAACTGTGTTAACGATAAAACCCGCGCCCCGCCTTTTAAGAACATCCCTTGAAGTTTGGCCTGGGTTTCCGCGTCTTATGCCAGCAAAAGCCCTGCGGGCAGGCCCGGCTCGCCGGGCAAAAGGCGCTATTAGTAGTATAATAGCACATTTTGGCCGCCATTACAAGCTGTAAAAACCGCGATTTCTTCAAAGACCCAGGGGTTTGCTTCACCAGCCGGGCCCCTGGCAGGCGGGGCGTTTGGGAGAGCTATGGCCTTTTGGCCCCACAAAATGCGGGACCGCCGGGTGAGTGTCCGCTTCGGAGAACTTTTCGTGTTCCCCCGCCCTACGGGCGGGGGAACACGAATGATTATCTCTGTGGTTGGGGGGACACACCCTCGGCCGGGTTTTTCTTGACTTTTCTCCCATTTTTTGATAAAATAATATGTTTTCTATACATAACATATTTTACGCAAAGGATGTGCTGCCATGAGCGCTGACGCGCAATCTCAAAACCGGATGGGCACCGCGAAAATGCTGCCCCTTATCTTCTCCATGGCCCTGCCCGCCATGTTCTCCATGCTGGTGCAGGCCCTGTACAACATTGTCGATAGTTATTTTGTCTCCGAAGTAAGCCAAAAGGCTCTTGCGGCTGTCTCTCTGGCTTTCCCCATTCAGAACCTGCTCATCGCCTTCGGCGTGGGCACCTCGGTGGGCGTCACCTCTCTGATCTCCCGCCGCCTGGGCCAGGGCCGTTATGAGGAGGCCTGCTCCGCCGCCTCCCACGGCATTCTGCTGGGCCTGGCCACCTCTCTGGCCTTTGCCGTGTACGGCGGCTTTTTCACCCGCCCCTTCTTCCAGATGTTCGAGTCCGACCCGGAGATCGTCCAGATGGGCGTGGAGTATATCTCCGTCTGCTGTGTGTTCTCCTTTGGCAGTTTTGTGGTTATGATGCTGGAGAAAATCCTCCAGGCCACGGGCAATATGTTTTGGCCCATGATCTTCCAGCTGGTAGGGGCCCTCATCAACATCTGCCTGGACCCGGTGTTTATCTTCGGCTGGTTCGGTCTGCCCGCCATGGGCGTAACCGGCGCGGCCATTGCCACTGTGGGCGGCCAAATTCTCTCCATGGTCTTCGCCGTGGTGGTCATTGTCCTGCGGCCCCACGCCATTCGAATCAGCTTTAAGGGCTTCCGCCCCAGCTGGGAGACCATCAAAAACATTTACGCTGTAGGCCTGCCCGCCATTGTCATGCAGGCAATCGGCACCGCCATGACCATGGCCATGAACGCCATCCTTTCCGGCTTTTCCACAGCCGCCTACACGGTGTTCGGGCTTTATTTCAAGCTGCAGTCTTTCGTGTTTATGCCGGTCTTCGGCCTTACCCAGGGCCTCTTGCCCATTATGGGCTACAATTATGGCGCAAAAAACAAAAAGCGCCTGCTCTCCGCCCTCTGCCAGGGCTGCGGCATCGCTTTGGTGATTATGACCGCCGGCATGCTGGGCTTTTTGCTGCTGCCAGACAAGCTTCTGGGCATTTTTAACGCCTCGCCGGAGCTTCTGGAAATCGGCGTGCCCGCTCTGCGGATTATCTGCACCTGCTTCCTGTTTGCGGCCCTGGGCATTGTGTCCTCCACCCTGTTTCAGGCGGTGGGCCGGGGCACTTACAGCCTGGTGGTGTCCCTGATGCGCCAGCTGGTGGTGCTGGTGCCCGCGGCCTGGGTTTTGGCCCAGCTGACCGGCCAGGTGGGCGCGGTCTGGTGGGCTTTCCCTGTGGCGGAGATCTTCTCTCTGGCCGCCAGCCTGGTCTTTTACCAGCGCCTGTACCGGCGGGAGATTCAAGCGCTGGGGGCCAAGTAGTTCCCGCGCCCCTGTTGTAACGGAAACGTCTGGAATAAAAACCAAAAAGTGGGCAGAGCGGTTTGGCGTCTCTGCCCACTTTTTGTATGGTCGGTCCGCCCCCACGCCTCCTGCTCCGGCTGGCGGGGGTTTTCTTCGCCCCAAAGCCCAGCCGCGCAGCGTTTACTTTTTTGAGAACGGCTTGGCTTATAAGCTATTTAAGAAAAGGCATTCCTTCTTTTCTTGGTTGTGTTCTATCCTCTGATACTTAAAAGATAAAGGTAAGTTTCGAAAGGGATATGAAGAGTATCAAAAAATCCGCTTGTATAACGGTGTCGAATTTGTGGTTTTTACAAAAAAACGACAGGGTTCGACAAAAGATTACAAAAAATTTTTACAGTTATTTTCCCAGAACCTCTTGCGGTAACTCCCAAGTTATGGTAAAATTTATTCACAAAAATCAGACCTAAGGAGGTTTGACATGGAAAAACAAATAAAGGTACTAATCAGTTCAGAAGAAGGCGAATGGACCGCCGGGGCCCTGGAGAAGTTTCAACAACGGGGCGCAACGGCGGTCCTGGTGGGAAGAGACGGGAACTTGGTCCTCAAGGCCATCCGGGAAGAGGCGCCCCAAATTGTCATTATGGAGCTCTTTATGCCCAACCTGGACGCCATTGGCGTAATGCGCGCCGCCCAAAAGGATCCGGACCTGGACCGTCCGGTCTTCGCGGTGGTCGCGTCTTACACCACACCCCTGCTGGAGCGGGAGGTAGCCGCCGCCGGAGCCTCCTGCTTCATCCTTTCCCCCTATGGAAAAGATGAAATGATCGACCGCGTCTTCTCTGTCTACTCCCTTCGGGGCAAGCATTTTGACTCGGAGCCCGCGGACCCCAAGCTGCGCTTGCAGGTTACGGAGATCTTGCACCAGATCGGCGTGCCAGCTCACATCAAAGGCTACCACTACCTGCGGGACTCCATCATCATGGCGATTGAGGACCCAGAGATCATCAACGCGGTAACCAAGCAGCTGTATCCCAGCGTGGCCAAACGCTACAGCACCACCAGCTCCCGAGTCGAGCGGGCCATCCGGCATGCCATTGAGGTAGCCTGGGACCGGGGGGATGTGGACGTGCTGACTTCCTACTTTGGATACACCATACATAATTCGCGCGGCAAGCCAACCAACAGCGAGTTCATCGCCATGATCTCCGACAAACTCTGTTTGCAGGCGGCAGGGACCTCTTGAACGTTCCACTACATGTAGTATACCATCCCTGTGAAGCAGAAAATTGTCGAATGAGAGAGAAAATGCGGTAATTTCGTAAAATTTTTTTGATTTTCCGCGGATTTTAGCCCTTTGGGCAGAGGTAGAGAGAGGCTCCCGGCAGCGGGAGCCTCTTTCTAGCTATTGTGGATATCGGTATGTTGGGTGTTCGAAGATACATGCTTTCGTTTATCGGTTTACATAATATGATATATGTGGGCCGCTTACTTTCGGTTTTTATCCAAAAGCCTGGCCCGCAGCTGCTTTTCCGCCTCCACCACGGCCAATGGCGCGGCGGAAAGCCCCAGCACCAGCCCCCACTGGGGCAGCGTCAGCGCCACGGTTTGAAACACCCCGGCCAGGGGAGGGAACAGAATAACGCTGACCATCAAAAAGGCGCACACCAAGCAGGCCAGGTTCAGCTTGCCGTTGGAGAAAAGCCCCAGCTCCAGCACCGGCCCCTGGGAGCGGGCGTTGTAGCTGTGGACCAGCTGAGAGAGGCTCAGCACCGCGAAGGCCATGGTGCGGCCAACGGCGGGCGACATAGGGTCCGCGTCGAACCAGGCCCGGCCCATGGTGTAGGCCAGCAGGGCCAAAGCCCCCACCAAACAGCCCTCCAGGGCCACCGCCAGCCCCATGCCGCCGGCAAAGACGCTTTCGTCCCGCCGGTGGGGCGGCTGGTCCATCACATCCCGGCGGATGGGCTCGGCCCCCAGAGCCAGGGCGGGCAGGGAGTCTGTCACCAGGTTGACCCACAGCAGCTGGATGGCCAGCAGAGGCGCGGGAGCCCGCAGCAGAAAGGCGGCAAACACCACCAAAATTTCCCCGATGTTGCAGGAGAGCAGAAAATGGATGGCCTTGCGGATGTTGCTGTAAATGCCCCGGCCCTCCCGCACGGCGGAGACAATGGTGGAGAAGTTGTCATCGGTAAGCACCATGTCGGCGGCGGATTTGGCCACCTCGGTGCCGTTTTTGCCCATAGCGCAGCCCACGTCGGCGGCTTTCAGGGCAGGGGCGTCGTTAACCCCGTCGCCGGTCATGGCCACCACCAGTCCCCGGCGCTGGCAGGCCTTCACCAGCTTTACCTTGTGCTGGGGCGACACCCGGGCATACACCCGGCAGCTGTCCAGCTTCCGGGCCAGCTCCCCTTCGCTGAGGCGGTCCAGCTCCGGGCCGGTGACCACAGGGTCTCCTGGTCCGGCAATGCCGATGCGCTGGGCAATGGCCAGGGCTGTGGCCGCGTGGTCTCCGGTGATCATCACAGGGGTTATGCCCGCCCGCTTGCACTCCAGCACCGCGGCCCGGGCCTCCTTGCGGGGCGGGTCCTCCATGCCGATGAGGCCGCAGAAGGTCAGGCCGCTCTCGATTTCCTGGTCGTCTTCCGGCAGGCGGTCCACATCCTTGTAGGCCACTGCCAGCACCCGCAGGGCCCGCCCAGCCAGACGGGTGTTGTCCGAGAGCAGCTTGGCCTTGGCCGCGCCGGTGAGGGGAGAGGACCCGCTGCCCCGCAGCTGGCTGGCGCACCGGGCGATGAGCACATCGGGCGCGCCTTTGGTGATAACCCGGAACCCGCCTCCAGGCAGCCGGTGGGCGGTGGTCATGCGCTTGCGCACCGAGGAAAAGGGGATTTCCCCCACCCGGGGATATTCCTCCTCCAGCTGGCGCTTTTTCTTCCGGCAGGCCCGGAGAAAAGCGGTTTCGGTGGGGTCGCCTCCATAGCCTCCGGCCTCCTCCTCGGAGTTGTTGCACAAGGTGCACAGCTCCAGGCAGAACTGGGCGTTGGCCCCGTCCAGGGGTTCGGAACCAAAGGCCCCCTCAAAGGCGGCTACCGTCATTTTGTTCTGGGTCAGGGTGCCGGTTTTGTCCGAGCAGATCACCTGAGTGCTGCCTAAAGTCTCCACGGCGGGCATATGCCGCACAATGGCCCTCTTCCCCGCCATGCGCTTCACGCCCATGGCCAGCACAATGGTCACCACGGCGGTAAGCCCCTCCGGGATGGCGGCCACGCCCAGGCTGATGGCGATCATGAACATCTCCAAGGGGGGGACCTGCTGCAAAAGCCCCAGCAGGAAAATCACCCCGCAAATGGCCACGGCCCCCAGGCCCAGCACCTTGCCGGTCTGCTTAAGGCGCTGCTGCAAGGGGGTCTCGGGAGACTTCTCCTGCTCCAGCAGCCCGGCAATGCGGCCCATGGCGGTGTCCATGCCCGTGGCGCACACCAGCCCCACTCCGGCGCCCGAGGCAATGCCCGTGGAGGCGAACACCGTGTTCCGCCGTTCCGCCAGGGGGGCGTCCTGGGGGCAGAGCAGGGCGGCGTCCTTCTCCACCGGGGCCGACTCCCCGGTCAGGGCCGACTCTTCCGCCAGCAGGTCTGCCGAGCGGATGAGCCGCAAATCGGCGGGGGCCAGGTCTCCGGCCCTGAGCACCACCAGGTCCCCGGGCACCAGTTCCCAGCTTTCCACCGTGCGCTTTTTGCCCTCCCGCAGCACCTGGGCGTGGGGAGAAGAGAGCTTTTTCAGGGCGTCGATGGCCTTATCGGCCCGCAGCTCCTGGACTGTGCCAATTATGGCGTTGCAAATTACGATGGCAAGGATTATAATAGAGTCAATATACTCATTGTCCCCCCGCAGCCGGGAGGCCCAAAAGGACACCCCGGCGCTGAGCAGCAGAATAAGCACCATAAAGTCTTGAAACTGCCCCAGAAACCGGGCCAGCAGGCTCTGCCGCCCGGCGGCGCGGATCTCGTTGCGCCCATATTTGGCCTGGCGGCGCAGGACCTCCTGGCGGGACAGGCCCCGCTGCGGGTCGGCGTCCAGGGCCCGGGCGGCCTCTTGCACGTTGATGTGGTGGAGCTCCATAGCTGTTCCCCCTCCTAAGTGGTTGGGTACATCTATACGCTGGGGGCGGGGGAAATATGAAAGGAGGTTTCCGCGTGAGCGGATTAAACGCCTTTGACCAAACCATCATGGCCTGGGTGCAGTCCCACTGCCACAGCCCTTGGGCCGACCGGCTTTTTCCCGCCGTTACCGGCCTGGGGGAGGGCGGGGTGTTTTGGATTGCCGCGGCGCTGCTGCTGGTGGTTCTGGGCAAGAAGTCCGGCTGGCGGTCCACGGGCTTTTTGATGCTCTGCGCCATGCTGGCCGGACTGCTCATTGGGGAGCTGGGCCTAAAGAACCTGGTGTGCCGGCCCCGCCCCTTTGCGGCCTTTCCCGGCTATGCTTCCCTGCTGATTCCGCCGCCTTCGGGCTGGTCCTTCCCCTCGGGGCACAGCTGTTCCTCCTTCGCGGCAGCGGCGGTGGTCTTTTGCCGGGACAGGCGCTGGGGAGCGGCGGCTCTGGTTTTAGCGGGGCTTATCGCCTTTTCCCGGGTGTTTTTGTTCGTCCATTTTCCCACGGACGTGCTGGCCGGAGCAGTCTTGGGCACGCTGTGTGGGCTGGGAGCCTGCTGGCTGGCCCTCCGGCTGCTGGGCTGGTGGAAGGAGCGGTGCGGGGGAGCCGGAAAGAGCCTGAAGCCGTAAAAAAACCTGCCGCAGAAAAGCGCAAGCTTCTCTGCGGCAGGTTTTTACTTGTTACAGGAGGACCTTCCACATGGCCTGGCAGTCGCCCTGATAGCGCCAGCTGCTGCCGCTGGGGTTCTCGCCAGCTTTCCTGAGACCCAGATGCTCTAAAATGGCCTGGGACTTCTGGTTGCTTTTGTGGGCGTAGGCCTCCGCCCGGGCGAGACCGGCGGGCAGCTCTTTGGCCAGCCATTGGTAGAGGGAGCGGAACAGGCCGGTGCCTTGATATTCGGGTTTGATCTGAATCTCCTCCATCATCAGCGTGTCGCCGTGGACAGCATATTGAAAGTACCCGGCCAGCTGGCCCTCCCAGTGGAGGAGTACCAGCTGGCGGTCCTTGTCTCCCAGCGCGGGGAGAATGTACGCTTTCCACAGGGCAAGGTCCTCCTCATAGCTGTCGCCGGTGGGGGCGATGGCAGTCATGTTGGTGCGCAGAATGGAGAACAGCTGAGGGAGGAGAGCGTCGAGAGCATTTTTCGGGGCAAAGGAAAATGTGGCGGGCATGGGAGCCTCCTTTTCTGTGCAGAGAAGAATGAATGATAATCAAGGTGTGTGCCCCCTCCAATCTGGCCGCAGGGGGAGGGGCGTGCTTCAGGGCGGGCTATATCGAGTTTTCCGGGCTTTGCAGCAGGTGTAGTGGCGTACTGACTGTATATGCAAATGGCTTGACGAACAGCGAGGGCGTGGGACCATGAGCGTTCCCGCGGGTCTTTCGGTTTGTGTGTTGAAAATTCTTGAAGTACAAGGGAGATATAAGAGCTGCAAGCAATTCCGCAGATTTTCGTCTGGAAGCTGGCTGGCGTTCGCTCAAAATCCATACACTCCGCTCCGCTTATGTGAACTCGCCCTAAGAGACAAGTAAGCCTGAAATGCGCCCCCTGGAGACAGATTCCCCAGGGGGCGCATCTGTGCTTTGGAGCTCCACGACTTTCTCTTGCATTGCAGCAGGGTGGCTGAAAATGTCACCCCCTTATACGTCTACCTTCCGCAGCTCTTTTTTTGCCATAATGTCATACATGGCGGGCACTACGAAAAGGGTCATCAGGGTGGCGTAGAGCAGTCCGCCAATGCACACCACGGCAATGGGCTGCATCATCTCCGCCCCCATGCCGGTAGCCAGGGCCATGAACACCAGCCCCAGCACAGTGGTGAGCACGGTCATCAAAATGGGCCGCATGCGGGTGCGCCCGGCCAGAATAATGGCCTCCCGCCGGGGAATGCCCTCCAGGCGCAGCTGGTTGATGTAATCGATGAGCACAATGCCGTTGTTGACAATGATGCCCGAAAGCATAATAAAGCCGATCATGGACACCACGCTGACCTCCATGCCGCACAGGTACAGGGCCAAAAAGCCGCCGGTAAAGGCCAGGGGAATGGTGAACATGACGATGAAGGGCAGAAGCAGGGACTGGAACTGAATGACCATGATCAGGTAGATGATGAGAATCGCCATCAGGGCCATTTGCACCAGCTGGCCCATGGCCTCCATAATGGTCTCGTTCTCACCGGCCAGCTCCAGGGTTACCCCCTGGGGCGGGGTGTAGTCCCCCAGGGCCCGCTCCACCTTCTGGGTTACCAAGCTGATGTTGTACCCGTCCTCCAGCCCGGCGCTGACGGTAAGAATCCGGTTCTGGTTCTCCCGGCGGATGGCGTTGAGGCTCTGGCGGTCCTCAAACTTGGCGATGCGGATCAGGGGCACCTCTTCTTTTTCGCCGGTTTTCTGGTCCGTGACCGGGATGGTCAGGCTTTTTAGATAGGACTCGTTCATATGGCCCTCCTTAGGATGGACCACCACCACGTCCTCCAAAAAGCCCTCAATGCGCATGTCCGTGGCTGTGGCGGAGTCCTTCACCGCTCCGCTGACCGCCTGGTAGACCTGGGCGGTGGTCAGGCCGTTTTCCATGGCCTTGTTTTTGTCCACCACCACCCGCAGCTCGGGGGTGGAGTCTTCCAGGTCGCTGGCGGCTTCGGCCACGCCCTCTACGTCCGCGGCCAGTTCCGTTACTTCGTCCGCCGCTTGAATCAAAGCGTCCATGTCGTCGCCGCGCAGCTTAATCTCCACCCCGGAGCCGCTCATGGCGGACATGTAGGAGCTCATGTCCATGGCGCCCTGGGCGGTGACCTGGCAGTCCAGGTCCGCGCAGGCCTCTTCCACCAGCCGGGCGGCCTCCGCGTCCTTCAGGCCGGAGTCCTCTTTAAGAAGCACATACAGGGAGACCTCGCCGCTGCCGCCCATCATGTTCATCATCCCGGCTCCCTCCGAGCTGGAACTGGCCATAGCGCCCACGGTCTCCACCCAGTCCAGTTCCATTACCCGCTCCACAATCTGGCCGGCCATGGCGGTCTGGTCCTCAAAGCTGGGGTCCTCCTCCGGCAGGGTGAAGCTGACGGCAAGCTGGCTGCCGCTCATGGCGGGCATAAACAGAAAGCCCCGGGACAAGGCCAGACTGACGCTGGCCACCAGCAGCGCCGCCGAAAGGATAAGGCAGAACCATTTGTGGTCCAGAGAGAGGGAGGCCAGCTTTCCATAGCCCCCCAGCACCCGGTCGAAGACCCCGTGCTCTTTGGGCTTGCTGGCCCGCAGGGCCGTGGAGGTCATGGCGGGCACCAGGGTGATGGCCACAAAGAGGCTGGCCAGCAGGGAGTAGCCGATGGTTAGGGCCATGTCGGAGAAGAGCTGGCGTGTGACGCCCTCCACAAAGACAATGGGCAGGAACACGCACACCGTGGTTAAGGTGGAGGCGATGATGGCCCCTGTGACCTGCACAGCCCCCTGCACCGAGGCTTTGGCCGAGGACATGCCCTCGTGGCGCAGGCGGTAAATGTTCTCAATCACCACCACGGAGTTGTCCACCAGCATGCCCACGCCCACAGCCAGGCCCGAAAGGGAGATGACATTAAGCGTCACCCCGGAGAAGTACATAAGCACAATGGCCACCAGCAGGGAGATGGGGATGGAAAAGGCGATGACAATGGTAGGCCGCAGGTCCCGCAGGAAGAAGAGCAAAATCAAAATGGCCAGCGCCGCTCCCAGCACCAGGTTTTGCAGTACGGTGTCTACCACCAGATAGATGTAGTCTCCCTGGTCGGAGAGGGTGGTGAAGGCCAGGCCCTCGTAGCTCTCAGAGAGCTCCTGGAAGCGCTTTTGTATGTTTTTGGACACCTGGGCGGTGGAGTAGGTGGACTGCTTGGTAAAGGACAGCATCAGACCATCCTGGCCGTTGATGGTGGCGTAAAGCTCTCCGGCGTTGGTGGTCAGCTCCACATCGGCCACATCCTTGAGGTAGATTTTCCCAATGCCCTCCGTGCCGGTGTCCATAAGCAGCAGATTTTCCAGCTCCGCCGGGTCTTCCAGGGCATCGCCCACCCGCACCAGGCACTGGACGCCGTCCTGGTTGATGTACCCGGCGGGCATGGAGAAGTTTTGAGCCTGCAAAATACCCGAGACCGTGTCCATGGTAAGGGGCAGCTCCGCGTTTTGGTAGGCGGCCTTTTTCTGCTGGTCAAAGTCCTCCCGGGCGGTTTCCAGCTGCTCTTTGGCGGCTTCCAGCTGGGCCTGGGCCGAGCTAAGGGCCGACTGCCCCGCCACAATCTGAGAGAGCCCGGCGCTCAGCTGCATCATGCCGCTGGTCTGCTGCTGGGCCAGCTGCTGCAAGGCCTGGTCCACCGTAAGCGCGCCGCTTTCCAGCTGGGAGCGGGTGGACTCCAGCTGGGCTTTGCCCGCGGCCAGCTTATCCAGGTTGGCCTGAGCCTCTTGTATGGACCCATCCAGATTATCCGGGTCGGCCCCAGCGGCGGAGGCCATGGCCTTGGCCTCGGTAAGGGCTTGGTCCAGGGCGGCGCGGCTGGCGTTCAGCTCTTCCAGCTTGGCGGGGGCGGTCTCCGGGCTGGCGCCCAAAGCGGCGAAGGCGGCCTCGGCAGCGGCCAGCTGGGGAGCCAGCAGCTCCAGCTGAGCCGCCAGCAGGGCGTATTCCTCCGACTCCGGATCCAGCTCCGCCATCTGAGCTTGCAGCTGGTCCCGCTGGGCGGTCAGGCTGTTGTAGGCGGTCAGGGCCTCCTGCAGGCCGGCAATGGCCTGGTCCAGGGAGGCGATTTGGCTTTTCAGCTGGGCCAGGGACTGCTTGAGGCTGTTCAGCTTCTCCAGCGCGTCCTGCAGCTGCTTCTGGTTCTGGTCCATGGTGGTCAGCTGGGCGGCAATCTGGGCTTTGGCGGACTCCAGCTCCACCTTCTTGGAGATGAGCTGCCCCTGGGCTTGGCCGGTCTGCTCCGCCAGCTGGGCCTGCCCCTGCTCAATCTGAGCCTTCTGGCCCGCCAGGGCGTCAGACTGCTCCTGGGTCTCGCTGAGGCCCTCCTCAATCTCCTGGCCGCTGTCGTCCAGCTTCTGCTGGGCCTCGCCAAAGGTCTCGTCCAGCTTTTGCTTCATGCGGGCGTTTACCCCGTCAATTTTATCCTGCCGCAGCCGCACAGAGACCTCTTCCTGCACGTTGCCGCTGGCAGAGACGCTGGCCACGCCCTCAATGCCCTCCAGCTTCAGCATAAGCTCCGTATCCAGCAGGTTGGTCAGGGCGATGTTATCCATGCCCTCCATCTCCACGGCGGCTACGGCCACAGGCAGCATGCTGGGGTTGATTTTCATAATATAAGGGGTAGCCACCATGTCGTCCCAGCTGCCGGAAACAGCGTTAAGCTTTTCCCGGATGTCCGCGGCCAGGGTGTCCATATTGGCGTCGTCGGTGAGCTGAAGCATCACCTGGGAGGCGTTCTCCCGGGAGACGGAGGTGATTTCCTCCACATGGTCCAAGGTGGCCAGGCTCTGTTCAATGGGCCGGGTCACCTGGCTTTCCACCTCCTCGGGGGCGGCGCCGGGGTAAGCGGTAATCACCACCGCATAGGGCAGGTTGACGTTGGGCAGCAGGTCGGGGGTCATGCGGGTGTAGGCCACCACGCCCAGCACAATGGCAATGACCACCCCCACCAGCACGGTCAGGGGCTTGCGGACGCTGAAGCGAGAAAACATGGACAAACTCCTCTCAAGGTGGAATGAAGCTTGATAAAGATAAGCACATAAAATTATACCGCCGCCTTCCAGCGGTTTCATGAATATTTTGTAAACATGCGGGCGGTTGGACAGAAGAGCGGCCGGCGTTTCCCGCCGTGTTTCCCGTCCCAATTTTCCCCTTGCCAAATTTGCCGGAATATGCTATACTCAATTTACTGCATTAATAAGTTAAACCGGGATGTGAAATCATATGACCGCAATCATTGACTATGGCGCCGGAAACCTGCGCAGCGTAGAAAAAGCCCTCACACACATCGGCTGTTCCTGCCGGGTGGTCCGAACCGGCTCCCAGCTGCTGGAGGCGGAACGGGCTGTTCTGCCCGGCGTGGGGGCTTTTGGCGAGGCTATGGGCGGCCTGGAGGCCCAGGGGCTTGTCCCGGCCATTGCCGAGTTTGCCGCCTCCGGAAGGCCCTTCCTAGGCATCTGCCTGGGCTTGCAGGTGTTGTTTGAAAGCAGCGAAGAGTCCCCTGGCGTAAAAGGCCTGGGGCTGCTAAAGGGCCGGGTGCTCCGCCTGCCCAGGGAAAGCGGGTTAAAAATTCCCCATGTGGGGTGGAATTCCCTGACGGTGGACCGTCCCGGCTGGCTGCTGGAGGGCTTGGAGCCGGAACCCTATGTGTATTTCGTCCACTCCTACTACTTACAGGCCGGGGAAGATGTGGTCAGCGCCCGGGCGGCTTATGGGGCGGATATTCACGCGGCGGTGGAAAAAGGAAACCTGGCGGCCTGCCAGTTCCACCCGGAAAAAAGCGGCGAGACCGGGCTGGGCATCTTGCGGAACTTTGCCCGGAAGGCGAAAGGGGGAGCGTGATTATGTACGCCAAGCGGATCATTCCCTGCCTGGATATTAAGGATGGCCGGGTGGTGAAGGGCGTCAATTTTGTGAGCCTGCGGGACGCCGGGGACCCAGTGGAGGCGGCGGTGGAATACGACCGCCAGGGGGCCGATGAGCTGGTGCTGCTGGACATCAACGCCTCTGCGGACAGCCGGGGCATTTTGACCCAGGTGGTAGAGCGGGTGGCGCAGAGCATTTTTATCCCCTTCACCGTGGGCGGAGGCATTCGCACCGTGGAGGATTTTACCGCCATCCTCCGGGCGGGAGCGGACAAGGTGTCCGTCAACTCGTCGGCTTTGCGGAACCCGGAGCTTATCCGGCAGGCGGCCCGGCGGTTCGGGAGCCAGTGCGTGGTAGTGGCCATGGACGCCAAGCGGCGTCCGGAAGGGAGCTGGACCCTTTACCTCAACGGCGGCCGGGTGGACACAGGCCAGGACGCCCTGGAATGGGCCAAGGAGGTAGAGGCCCTGGGCGCGGGAGAGATTCTGCTCACCAGCATGGACCGGGACGGGGTAAAAACCGGCTATGACCTGGAACTGACCCGGGCGGTGTCAGAGGCGGTGGGCATCCCGGTGATTGCCTCTGGGGGAGCGGGGGAGAAAGCTCATTTTTATGAGGCGTTCACCACAGGCCGGGCAGACGCGGCCCTGGCGGCGTCCCTGTTCCACTTTGGCGAGCTGTCCGTGCCGGAGCTGAAGAGGTACCTGCAGGGCCGGGGCGTGCCCGTGCGTCCGGCGGGCTAAAGGGGGCGAGGAGCTGCCCTAAAAACCGGCGAATTATGGGACAATTTAAGCTTTGCGAAAAAAAAGAAAAAATTTTGCAAATACCCCTTGACTTTTTCCGAGAATTTGGTATAATAATGGCTGTCACCAGGAATGAGAGCTTCCTGGTGGGGCAGAAAGCGGTATTGTGTAATGGTAGCACAGCAGACTCTGACTCTGTTTGTCTGGGTTCAAATCCTGGTACCGCTGCCAAAGATGGGGCCTGGACCCGAAGTGGCCCAGGCTCTCTTTTTTATGAAAAAGCCACCGCGAAAGCGGCGGCATATCTTCGAGGTGTGGCTCAGTTTGGTAGAGCGCTACGTTCGGGACGTAGAAGCCGCAGG
>CAJUNS010000007.1 GCA_910587995.1 uncultured Oscillospiraceae bacterium
CCGGATTCATGCCTGCGGTGAGAATGGCCGCGCACAGGTAGCGGGTGGCAATGAGCGCCACTGCCGCTCCCCACAGAGTGCAGATGAATTTTACCGCGGTATCACCCATGGCTTAACCTTTGGTGGCGGCTTCTACAATGGCGGCAAAGTCGGCAGGCTTCAGCGAAGCGCCGCCAATAAGGCCGCCATCCACGTCGGGCTGGGCCAGCAGCTCAGCAGCATTGGCAGCGTTCATGGAGCCGCCGTACTGAATGGTAATGCCATCGCCAGCGGCATCGTTGTACAGCTCCTTAATGGTGCCGCGAATGGAGGCGCAGACCTCGTTGGCCTGCTGGGCGGTAGCGGTTTTGCCGGTGCCAATGGCCCACACAGGCTCGTAGGCGATGATGACGCGCTTGAGCTCCTCCTCGGTGACGCCGCCCAGGGCGATCTTGGTCTGCATGGCGCACAGCTCGCTGGTGATGCCCTGCTCCCGCTGCTCCAGGGTCTCGCCTACGCAGAGGATGACAGTGAGGCCCGCGTCCAGAGCGGCGCGGACACGGTCGTGAACGGTCACGTCGGTCTCGCCAAAATACTGGCGGCGCTCGCTGTGGCCGATGATGACGATTTTTACCCCCATGCTGCTGAGCATGTCGGCGGAAATCTCTCCGGTAAAGGCCCCGGACTTGGCCCAGTGGCAGTTTTCGGCGCCGATTTGGATGTTGGTGCCAGCGGCGGCCTCCTGGGCGGCGGACAGGTCTACAAAGGGAGTGCAGGCCACCACGTCGCAGGCAGCGTCCTTCACCAGGGGGGCGATGGCCGCGATGAGCTCCTTGGCCTCGGCGGGGGTCTTGTTCATTTTCCAGTTGCCGGCAATAACGGCCTTGCGCAGTGCTTTATTCATAGTAATCAATCCTCCAATGATTGTTGCAGATCGGATAAAATTTCTTTCAAAAGCTCTTTTGCTTTGCGGGGTCTTTTTCTTCAATGGCCTTTTTCAAGCTGCGGATGACAACGCGCAAGAAAGCGCAGAATTGCTTGTCAGCCTGGCCCATAGAAAAATCCTCCTTTTACGCGGTAAGTCTGAAAAGAGGGCGGGAAACTCTATCCCGCCCTCCCGAATCAGGCAATTATTTCTCGTTGAGGCAGGCAATGCCGGGCAGCTCCTTGCCTTCCAGGAACTCCAGGGAAGCGCCGCCGCCGGTGGAGATGTGGGTCATCTTGTCCGCAAAGCCCAGCTTCTCCACAGCCGCCGCGGAGTCGCCGCCGCCGATGATGGAGATAGAGCCGCTCTCGGCCACTGCGCTGGCCACGCCGATGGTGCCGGCCGCGAAGTTCTCCCACTCAGAAACGCCCATGGGGCCGTTCCAAACCACGGTGCCCGCGCCCTTAATGGCGCCAGAGAACAGCTCGATGGTCTTGGGACCAATGTCCAGGCCCATCCAGCCGTCGGGAATGGCGGTGGAGTCTACCACCTGGCTCTCGGTCTCGGGGTCAAACTCCTTGCCCACCTTGGTGTCAACGGGCAGCAGGAACTTCACGCCAGCCTTCTCGGCCTTTTCCAGGGTGGCCTTGGCCAGGTCGATCTTGTCCTCCTCGCACAGGGAGGTGCCGATGCTGTAGCCCTGGGCCCTAAAGAAGGTGTAGGCCATGCCGCCGCCGATGATCAGGGTGTCAACCTTTGTGAGCAGGTTGTCAATAACGCCGATTTTGTCGGAAACCTTGGCGCCGCCCAAAATGGCCACAAAGGGACGCTTGGGCTCGGTGAGGGCTCCGCCCATCACGGTGATCTCCTTCTGAATCAGGTAGCCGCACACAGCGGGCAGATAGTGGGAAACGCCCTCGGTGGAGGCATGGGCCCGGTGGGCGGTGCCGAAAGCATCGTTGACGTAGATATCCGCCATAGAGGCCAGCTCTTTGGCAAAGGCGGGGTCATTCTTGGTCTCCTCAGAATGGAAGCGGATGTTCTCAATAATCATCACATCGCCATCGTTGAGGGCGGCGGCCTTCTGCTTGGCGTCGGGGCCCACAACGTCCTTGGCCATAACGACCTCTTTGCCCAGCAGCTTGCCAAGCTCTGCGGCCACCGGGGCCAGGGAGAACTTCTGCACATCGCCCTTCGCGGCTTCCAGAGCCTTGGCGGTGGCCTCGGCCTGCTCGGCCTCGGGCATGGCGTCGATCTTCTTCTTCTCCTTCTTGTCCAGCTTCACGGTCTCGTTGAAGATGTTGTGGGGACGGCCCATGTGGGAGCAGAGGATGACCTTGGCGCCATGGTCAGAGAGGTACTTTACGGTGGGCAGCGCGCCCACGATGCGCTTGGCGTCAGTAATGGCTCCGTCCTTCATGGGGACGTTGAAGTCGCAGCGGACCAAAACCCGCTTGCCGGCAACGTCGATGTCTTCCACAGTCTTCTTGTTGAGATAGTTCATGTTAGAGCACTCCTTTACCTAGAACATAAATTAGGCGGAAAGCGCGGAGCTTCCCAAAAAATCAGTTCCTACTACCAAATATTGTATAACAAAACGCGGCTGTTTGCAAGTATAACTTTACGAAAACAGCCGCGCTCCGTTATTTTTTCTGCTGGCTCTCCCATGGTCAGGGGCGTATGCCTCCGCTGGATCCCGCTCTTGTGCGCCCCGGCTTGCCCTTATGACTGGAAAAGGCTTCTTTGAGCGCGTATTTCCCGCACCGCGGCCGCGAACACCCGCTCTCTTTCCCGGGCGGTCTCATAAAAGGGCAGGCCCAGGGCCTCGCACTGCTCCCGCATCAGGCGGCTCTGGGCCACCAGCTCCCGGCAGCTTTCCAGGCGTTCTTCACCGGTGAGCTCATAGGTATAGTCCTCCGGCGTGTCGTACTTTTTTTGAATGGCGCAGCGCTCCTCCGGCTCCACGTCTCCCGTAAGCAGATAGAGCACCCGGCAGGTGTCTGACAGGCGGAAGCGGACATAGTCCTGGGGCAGCAGCTGGTACATATCAATGACCATGGGGCCGTTTTGCTGGTCGTATTCCTCCGGGTCGGTCATGGCCTGAAGAAAAGGGGCCATTTTCCCGCTGATGATTTGCAGAATCTCCAAAGAGGCCTTGCCCTGGTTGACGCTTAGTCCTGTGTCCACGCCGGTTTCTGGAAAGCACCGCTCAAACCCGGCGATGACCGCGTCCATGCACACATGCTGCCAGCCCATTTCCCGGGCAATGTTCCGGGAGAGGGTGCTTTTCCCAGCCCGGGGCACCCCGGAAACAATGAAATGCTTCATCCCATTTTCCTCGCTTTTCTCTCTGCCGCATTTTCCGGCGGGCGCTATTCCGGGGCCTTCATGCTCTCCACCATGCGGATGCCGGTCAGCTTCCGGTACATCACCAGATTCACCAGGACGCTGAAGGCCACGGTAAGCAGCGCCGCCCAAAGATAGCTGGGGGCATAAATGGAGCGCCCAAACATCACCATGTCAATCTCCGCCGTGCGGATGACGAACTGGTGAAGGGCCACGCCCAGCAGCAGGCCGGCCCCGGCGCCAATGGCGGTCAGCGCGGCGGTTTCCCGGTACACATAGGCCGCCACTTCGCCGTCATAAAAGCCCAGCACCTTAATGGTGGCCAGCTCCTTTTCCCGTTCGGTCACATTGATGTTGGTGAGATTATACACCACCACAAAGGCCAAAGCGCCCGCCGACACAATCAGCACCACCACAATATAATTGATGCTCTGGATGCTGTTCTGGAAGCTGGCGGACAGCTCCACCGTAGAGGTGGTCATAGCCACATCTTCGCATTGGAGCAGCTGGGTGGAGAGCTCGTCCTCTCCTCCGGCGGGGCCCTCTTCGGGCAGGCGGCACAGCAGAGAGTTTACCGCTGGGTCTTGGCCATAGGCCTCCCGGTAGGCGGCGGGGGAGATATAAAGGTAGTGGTGCACATAGTTTTCGCAAATACCGGTAATGACGAAGCTGGCCTCTTTTTCGTCCAAATTTTTCACCGTGATGGAGTCCCCCACCCGCAGCTTCTGCCGTTCGGCCAGCTTTTCGGTGACAATCACAGCCTGGGGCCCATACTCCACGGGCTGGCTGTCCGTGCGGTGGCGGAACTGGAAGAAGTCCGGCAGGCGCTCCACCTCCTGGGGCACAAAAATGGTGATATCATCCTGGGGCCTGCCGCCCGCTGGGACCACCTGTCCGGTTTCCTGGGTTGCGGGCAGAGAGTCCGCAACGCGGGCTGGGTCCTCCAAAATTTCTTGAAGCTCCGGGCGCTCCAGGGCCGCCTCATCGCTCAGGCCCACAATCAGCTGGTACCCGCACAGCTCGTTGTATTGCAGCGCCACAATGTCCGAGACCGAATCCCGGATGCCAAAGCCGGTAAGCAGCAGGGCGGTGCATCCGGCAATGCCGGTAACGGTCATAAAGAACCGCTTTTTGTAGCGGAACAGGTTCCGGATGGTGACCTTTTGGGTGAACCTGAGCCGTTTCCACAGGGGCGTGATGTATTCCAGCAGCACTCGTTTTCCGGCCTTGGGGGCCCGGGGCAGCATCAGCCGGGCGGGGACCTCCCGCAGAGCGGCCCAGCAGGCGTTTAAGGTGGCGGCCAGGGTGCACAGGGTTGCCGTTACTGTGGAGAAGCCAGCCAGAGGCCAGCTAAAGGGGGTGTAGACCACCGGCAGGTCATACATAATATTGTAGGCATTGATGATGACCGTGGGGAACAGCCACATGCCCGCGGCCACCCCCGCCACGCTGCCCAGCAGGCTGGCCGCGGCGGCATAAAACAGGTATTTCCCGGCAATCTGCCCGGCGGTGTAGCCCAGGGCCTTCAGTGTGCCGATCTGCTGGCGCTCCTCCTCCACCATGCGGGTCATGGTGGTCAGGGCTACCAGCGCCGCCACCAGAAAGAAGAACACCGGGAACACCGAGGCAATGGCCGCGATTTTGTCCGCGTTGGAGGCGTAGCTGGAAAAGCTGGCGTTGTCCTCCCGGGTGAAGAGTAGCCATTCGCCCTCCTGCATGCCGCGGATTTCCTGCTCCGCGTCCTCCAATTCCTGCCGGGCTTCGGCCAGCTCCTGGTCCGCCTGGGTCTTGCCCTCCCGGTAGTCCTTCCAGCCCTGCTCCAGGTCCTCCCGGCCTTGGGCCAGCTCCGCCGCGCCCTTATCATAGTCCAGCTGGCCCTGGGCCAGGTCCGCTTCCGCCTGGGCGAACTTCTCCTGGGCCTCCCGCACCGACTGGTCCAGCTGAGCCTGGGAGCGGTCCAGCTGGGCTTTTTGGGCGTTGAGATTGTTCTGCTGGCTCTCCAGCTCCGCCGCCTGGGCGTTGAGCTGGGCCAAGCCCGCGTCCAGCTGGACCCGGGCTTCTTGAGCCTTTGCCAGGTTCTTCTCATACTCCGCCCGTCCGGCCTCCAAAGCTGTCCGGGCGGCGGCTGAGTCGGTCCCTTGCGCCGCTAAGGCCTGCAGGCCCGCCTTGAGCCCGGCAAACTGCGCCGCCGCTTCCGGCGCGGCCAGCTCCAGCTGGCTCAAAAGAGCCAGCGCGGCCCCGTCCGAACCGTCTCCCCCAGGCAGGCCCAACTGGACGGCCAGCTGGTTTAGAGCGGCCTTGCCTTGGTCAATGCCGTCCAGATTGGCCTGGGTTTCATCCAGCTGGGCCTTGGCCTGGGCCAGCTGGGTGTCTCCCGCATCCAGCTCCGCGTAGCCCTTTTGCAGGGTCTGCCGCGCGCTGTTTATTTCTCCTCGCCCGCTGTCCAGCTGGGTCTGGTAGCTTTGAATCTGGCTGCGCCCCTGGGCAATCTGCTGGCGGGCGCTGGCGGTTTCTGTTTCCAGCTTGGCCCGCCCGTCCGCCAGTTCCCCGCGTCCGTCCTCCAGCTCTTGCTTGGCATCGGCCAGCTTCTGCTCGTTCTCCTGTATCTCCCTTTCTCCGTCTTCCAGTTCGGCAAGGGCCGCGGCCAATTCCTGGCTGGCCTCCGCTTTCGCGTCCTCATACTCCTGCCAGCCATCGGCCAGCTGGGCGTTGGCCTCGTCTACCAGTTCCTCATAGCGGAGCCGGGAGCGTTCCCCGCCCAGGGGCTCCAGCGCTTCTTCCGCCTGGGCGGTCAGGTTTTCGTATTCCGAGTAGAAAGCGTTTAAGTCTTCGGCTCCGGCCACGGTCAGGTAGGCGGCGGTGTAGTAATCCTGGTCAAAGGTCTCCGGGACTGTGTAGGCCATCAGGCCCAAGGTGCCGGTACCGGCGGTCGAGTGCTCCTGCTCCAGGGAGAGGTACAGGGAGCTTTTCACCGTGCCCACCACGGTAAATTCCCGGGGCAGGCCCTCCTGGTCCTCCTCCACGGTCAGGGTGCGGCCCACCCAGCCGTTGTCCTCAAAAAAGCTGCGGGTCAGCACCACGGCGCACTCGCCGGGGGCTTGGGGCAGGCGGCCCTCCTGCAGCACAGGGGTGTTCAAAGCGTCCCAGCCCTCTTCGGGCAGGCTGTGCAGGCGGGTGGTGTAGGAGTCCCCCTGGTCGGACAGAAGCACCAGATCCGTGTCGTAGGCGGGCATGACCTTGTCCACCTGGGGCAGGTCCCGCAGGGCCTCCATGTCGGCGGCGGTCAGGCCCAGGGTGGACATCACCTTAAGGTGGAACATCTCCGTGTCCCGGCAGTACTGGTCGGCGGAGACCCGCATATCCAGGGGCGAGGCCAGCACGCCCGCCAAAAACCCCGCGCCCAGGGCCACAATGGAGAAAATGGCCACAAAGCGGGAGAGGCTGTGGCGAATGGCCCGCAAAATGGATTTGAGATAGGTCTTTTTCATGTCAGCGCCCTCCCTGGCTTACCATTCGATGTCCTCTACTGGCGTGGGGTGGGGGTTCACCTGGTTGGAAACCGCCTTGCCGCTTTTGATGCGGATTACCCGGTCGGCCATAGCGGTCAGGGCCCCGTTGTGGGTGATGACCAGCACCGTGCGGCCGGTTTTGCGGCAGGTCTCCTGCAGCAGGCCCAGCACGGCCTTGCCGGTGTTGTAGTCCAAAGCGCCGGTGGGTTCGTCGCACAGGAGGATTTTGGGGTTTTTGGCCAAGGCCCGGGCAATGGCCACCCGCTGCTGCTCGCCGCCGGAAAGCTGGGCGGGAAAGTTCCGCAGGCGCTGGCCCAGCCCCACGCCCCGCAGAGTCTCGGCGGCGTCCAGGGGGCTGGGGCAGATCTCGCTGGCCAGCTCCACGTTCTCCAGGGCGGTCAGGTTCTGCACCAGGTTGTAAAACTGGAACACAAAGCCCACCTCCAGCCGCCGGTAGGTGGTCAGGCGCTTGGGGCTGTAGCCGCTGATTTCCGAACCGTCCAGCAAAATACGGCCCTCATCGCAGGTATCCATGCCGCCCAGCATGTTCAGCACGGTGGTTTTGCCCGCGCCGGAGGGCCCCACAATAACGCAGAACTCCCCCTGCTCCACAAAGAAGCTAATGTGGTCCGCGGCCGCAATGCGGTTTTCGCCCATATGGTAGAACTTGCACACATTGTCAAACTCAATAAAATGCACGGCAAATACCTCCGTTGTGTCAAAATGTATCCCAAAAGGTGGAAATATAGTTAACGAAGTTCAAAAGAGGTGACGCCTCTTTTGAACTTCGCGGCACAGGCGTACCCACGCCGCTGCGTTTACTATATAAAAAGCGCCCGGCCAGAGAACACCCACCGGCGCGGAAATCCCCAATTTATAAGCATAGTATAGCACAAAACCCCCGTCCGGAGGAAGGGGGTTTTTATGAATAAAACGAGAATTTTGCGCAAGCGGGGAACTTGTGACGTTGGCTTCGCCAAGTCACCGTTGACTTCGCCAAGCCGCGAAACATTTGCGGCCGCCCTGGGGCCTGCTGTCAGCCCTCAAATTCCTGCCGCATATAGGCCAGCAGCTTCTTCTCCCGGCGGCTTACCTGCACCTGGGTCATGCCCAGCAGATCCGCTGTCTGGGTTTGGGTCATGCTCTTGTAGTAGCGGTAGTAGATGAGCTTTTGGTCCCGCTCTTCCAGGCCTTGGATGATCCCCCGCAAGGTCAGGCGCTCTGTCATGGCCTCTTCCGGGGCCTCTACAGGGATTTCCAGCTGTTCCCCCTCTTCGCCGCCTGTCAGGGAGACCGGCTGGCGCAGGGCTCCCAAAGCCAGAGCCGCCTTTTCCGGGGTAATTTCCAAAGTTCTGGCCAGCTCTTCCACAGTGGGTGCCCGTCCCAGGGAGTCCCGCAGGGCCTCTTCGGCTTTGAGGACCTTTTGGGCCAGCTCCCGCAGGCCCCGGGACACCCGCACCGCGCCTCCGTCCCGGAAGAGCCGCCGGACCTCGCCCAAAATAACCGGCACGGCATAGGTGGAAAATTTCACGCCCCGTTCCAAATCGAAATGCTCCGCCGCCTTTACCAGCCCCACGCAGCCCGCTTGAAACAGATCGTCATACTCCACGCCCCGGCCCATAAAGCGCCGGGCGCACAGGTGCACCAGCCCCAGGTTTTCCGTGACCAGGGGGCTTCCCTCCGCCCTTTGGCCGGGCGGCGGCTCAGGCCTTGGGTTCAAAACGCTTCACAAGGGTCACGCTGGTGCCCCGGCCCGGGGTGGAGCTGACCCGCACGCTGTCGCAAAAGCTTTGCATCACCGCAAAGCCCAAGCCCGCCCGCTCCTCGCCGCCGGTGGTGAACAGGGGCTCCATGGCCTGCTTTACATCCGGAATGCCGCAGCCCTTGTCCCGCACCCGCACCACGGCTTTTCCATCCTCAAAGATCTTTACCGTTATGTACACCGTGCCCATCTGCTCCCGGTAGCCGTGGACAATGGCGTTGGTTACCGCCTCGGAAACCGCGGTGCGCATGTCGGAAAGATCCGCCACAGTGGGATCCAGCTGGGCCAAAAAGGCCGCCACCGCCGCCCGGCCGAAGCCCTCGTTGACCGAGTGGGAGGAAAAGCTGATCTGCGCCTGGTTGATTGGCCTCATTATCCCGCCCTCCTTTCAATGGCGGCCACCGAGGAGATGCCCGCCAGCTCTACCATTTTGCCCAGGCTGGGGGAGAGGCCGCACAGCACCACCCGCCCCCGCCAAAACCCGCACAGGCGCACCCGGCCTAAAATCAGCCCCACGCCGGAACTGTCCATAAAGGGCACCTCCGTAAAATCCAGCCGCAGGCAGTAGGGCTTCAGCTTCTGGGCGGCGTCGTCAATGGCCTCCCGCATCTCCCGGGCGCTGTGGTGGTCAATCTCCCCAGAGAGCTTGGCGGTTAGGACCCCTTCTTTATAGTTGAGCTGCACACTCATGTTTTTTTCCTTCCTTTCCGTTGGGGGTTCCACGCAAAAAGAAAAGCTTCCGTGAAAAGCGAGTTTTCACGAAAGCTTCTGGCTTTTCAAGCCTATTCTAGCGGTTTTCCGCCGCGCTTTTTGGGGAAGCCTGTCAGGGAGGCCTGTTTTTTTGCTTGGGGCTTCCACGCTCCGCCTCAGTCCTCGTCCTCCGCCTGGTGGAAGCGGCCCCAGACCCGTTTGCACAGGAACACAAAGAAGCTCAGGCACATGAGAAGGCTGACCGCCAAATGGGCGCCCTCCCTGCTCAGGGCGGGCCCGTTGGTCAGGGGCCTGCCCTTGAAAAGGGCTGACAGCGAGAGGCAGAGCAGGAGCAGCCCAAAGAAGCCCTCCAGAATGTAAAGGATATCGTTCCGTCCGCCAGCCGGGGCGATGTCCCGCAAAACATACTCGCACAGGGCCAGGTCCAGGCCCAGCCAGAGGATGATCAGATTTTTTTGAAAGCCCGGAGCCCAGATTATGCGGCAGTCCGTCAAGAAGCCGTCCGCCAGCAGCGCCGCCATATATAGGATCATGGTGTGCTGAAAGACGTTTCCCCGCATCTTCAGCTGGCGCTCGTCCATGCCCCAGTTATGGTTCCAACAAAATTTCATATGGTTGCCTCCAATTCATGGGTGAAATTCTTCGTCTCCGGGCCAAAACAGCCCGTCCAGGGTTACGCCCAGGGCCCGGCAGATTTCCACGCACAGGCGCACGGTGGGGTTGTAGTCTCCCCGCTCAATGGCCACAATGGTTTGGCGGGTTACGCCTACCGCCGCGGCCAGGTCCTGCTGGGTCATGCCCTTGGCGGCCCGGGCGGCCTTCATTTTCAAATTTTTCCCCAACGCTTCACCTCCATCCGGCGCGCGGGGGCGGACCACTGCCCCGGCCCACCCAGCCCGCTGCACCTGTATTGTAAAACATCAACGGCAAAAAGTCAAGTATAATTTACAGAAAGAATTTGATTTTAGACTTTAACAGGCCCGGTGAAAAAATACCCCGGCCAGAACCCGCAGAAAAGCCTTGCGCGTTTTGGCAATTCCCGTTAAAATAAGAGATGGATTTTGGAACCAAGCATATGTCCGGCGAAAAGTCCGGCGAAGCTTGTCGGGAAAAGATATTTTTTCCTCTCATACCCGCCGCCCTTCTGCGAATACTTCCTTGTGTAGGTACGCTGCAAAGGAGGCGTTTTCTGTGAACGAAGGACAGGCTTGGGCCTGCTTTGCCCAGTCGGGCAGGGTGGAGGATTACATTCGCTACGCGCAGATACGGAACGGCGGCGTCCCGCCGGAAGGAGGGCTGGAAGTTGCGCACAAAAACCCAGACCCAGGGGCTTATTATCCGGGAGCAAGCCATTGGCGAAAGCGACCGGCTGGTTACGGTGCTGACCCGGGACCAGGGGGTGGTGCGGGCCTTTGCCCGCCGGGCCAAAAATTATAAGGACAGCAAAAATTCCGGCACCAGCCTGCTGTGCTATTCCCGCCTGGAGCTGTATGAGGGGCGGGATAAGTACATAATCAACGCGGCCTATCCCATCGAGGTGTTTTTCGAGCTGCGGCGGGACATTGTGCGTTTGGCCCTGGGCCAGTATTTTTGCGAGTTGGCCGCCGAACTGGTGCCCGCGGGGGTGGAGTCGGAGGAATATTTGCGGCTGGTGCTGAACGCTTTGCACTTTTTGTGCGCGGACGCCCGGCCCGAAGCCCTGCTCAAACCCATTGTGGAGCTGCGGATGCTGTCCATCTCCGGCTATATGCCGGACCTGGTGGGCTGCGCCGGGTGCGGGCGCTATGAGGCGGAGCGGATGTTTTTTCGGATCAACCGGGGGGAGATTTACTGCCAGGACTGTTACTTAAACAAGGGCAGCCCGGCGGTGGGGCTTTCGCCGGGGGCGCTGACGGGGATGCGGCACATTATTTATTCGGACTTTGAAAAGGTGTTTTCCTTCCGCCTGACGGGCGCGCCGCTGCGGGAGCTGTGTGAGGCGGCGGAGGCCTACGCGGTGAGCGTGCTGCAAAAGCGGCTGGGGACACTGGATTTTTACCGGAGCTTGGGGGCGGGGTAGCGGGGCAAAAGCGCCGCTGGGCGCCTCCCTTTTTTGCGCCGCGCTCTTGACAAACTCCCGCAAATAGTCTACCCTATTAATCAACAGCCTTTCCTAATATTACAGCAAAAAGAGGTGAGCCAGGTGAACGTTCCCCGAAGTAGCGACAGCGCGGACCCCCAAGAACCCTTCGCCCGGCCCGCCTTTCCCCGCCGGCCGGTTTGGAGGCCGGGGCTATCCTGTCTCTTCGAAAAAAAGCCGGTTTGCCTTCCCGGAGAAACCGGGCAAAAACCGGCTGGCTTCGAAACAGACTGTGGGGCTCCTTTGAAACATCCAGCACGCGGTCTTGCCTGGAACCCAGTGCTTCTGCGTTGAGCTTTGGAAAGCTCTGGGTTCTCTTTTCAAACAGGCCCCAGCCCCCGCGCTGTGTACTTCTTCCGTTTTGAAACAAATTTCAAAGGAGAGTGGTACACAATGGAAAACAATGTGATTTTTGAGAGCCGCGAAGCATTGGAAGCTCTGCTGGACGCCCGGAACTTTGCCGCGGCCAACGCCGCCGTAAAGGACCTGATGCCCGCCGACGCCGCGGCCCTGCTGGAAGAGCTTTCCGAGCAGAAAAAGCCCGTCCTCTTCCGCCTGCTGCCCAAAGAGCTGGCGGCGGACGCTTTTGCCTATATGTCCCCCGAGTCTCAGGAGCTGCTGGTGCGGGCCTTTAGCGACCGGGAGCTGGAAGAGGTAATGGACCAGCTCTTTTTGGACGACGCGGTGGATATGATTGAAGAGATGCCCGCCAATGTGGTGAAAAAAATTCTCCGCCATGTGGACAGCGAAACCCGCCGGATGATCAACCAGATGCTCAACTACCCCAAGGACAGCGCCGGAAGCATTATGACCATGGAATATGTGGACCTTAAGCGGGGCATGACCGTGGAGCAGGCCTTTGAGCGCATCCGCCGCACCGGCGTGGATAAGGAGACCATTTACACCTGCTATGTCACGGACAGCCGCCGGAAGCTGCTGGGCATTGTCACGGTCAAGGACCTGCTGCTGGCCCAAAAGGATCAGATCATCCGCGACATTATGGAGACCAACGTGAAATTTGTGCGCACCCACACCGACCAGGAGGAAGCCGCCCGGGAATTGAGCCGCTATGACTTTTTGGCCCTGCCCGTAACCGACGCGGAAGACCGGCTGGTGGGCATTGTCACGGTGGACGACGCCATTGACGTTATTCAAGAAGAGGCCACGGAGGACATTGAAAAAATGGCCGCCATGGCCCCCTCGGACCGCCCTTACCTAAAAACAACCGTATGGGCCACCTGGCGCAAGCGGGCGCCTTGGCTGCTGTTTTTGATGATTTCCGCCACCTTTACCAGCGGAATCATCTCGTCCTTTGAGGACGCCCTGGCCGCCAGCGTGGTGCTTACCAGCTTCATCCCCATGCTGATGGACACCGGCGGCAACTCCGGCGGCCAAGCCTCGGCCACCATCATTCGCGGCCTCTCCCTGGGAGAAATTCAATACCGGGACGTGCCCCGGGTGCTGCTGAAAGAGTGCTCGGTAGCGCTGCTGTGCGGCGGCACTTTGGCGGCGGCGAACTTCATAAAGCTGCTGTGCTTTGACCGGGTGGGTCCGGCTGTGGCTTTGGTGGTGTGCGTGACGCTGGTGGCGGCGATGGTAGTGGCCAATTTAGTGGGCAGCGGCCTGCCTGTGCTGGCCAAGCGGCTGGGGCTGGACCCTACGGTAACAGCCAGTCCGCTGATTACCACCATTGTGGACGCGGTGGCGCTGATGATTTATTTTAATATTGCGAAGCTGGTGCTGGGCATTTAGCGGCCAGCGTTTCAACAAAGTGAAAACAGCGGACTCCTTGAGGGCGCCCTTCCGTTTGGGGCTGGCCTCATCAAAGAGTCCGCTGCTTTTATTGGGTGAAAAAGCGCGATTAGGCAGGGCGCGCGCTGGCGGCGCTGCCAATATCACAGCTTCGCGGTTTCATGTTTGCCTTCATCCTGCCCCATGTGCCGCGCCAAATAGTCCAGCGCCCGCCGCAAAGGCGCATAGAGCGCCAGCATCAATAAAAAGTTCCCGGCTCCATGGGCCGCGTCAAAGGGCAGTCCGCTTACCATCCAGGCAAAGGCCATTTTCAGCCCTCCCACCGGCAGGTAGGAGAGGGCGCACAACGACCCAAAGGCCAGTCCAAACAGCCCGGACAGCAGCGCCCACTGCCATCTTCGCTTCATCCGGCGGAACAACAGGGCCAGCGCCCACAGCAAGGGCCAAACATACAGGTACATAATCCACCAGGGGCCAAAGCCGTAAAGCAGCCCCTCCGCACCCAGAAACACGCCCACTGCCCCCAAGCCCATGCGCCCCCCAAAGCTCAGGGTAAACAGAATGACCAGCAGGCTGACCAGCTCGAAATTGGGCAGAAAAGCCAGGGCCTCTTTTGAGACCACCAGCAGCACGCCCATCATGGAAACGCCGCAGAGCCGCCGCAGGGAGCCCATCAGTAGGTGGTCAGGGTCAGCTCATACTGGCCGCCGTCCTCCACCGGGGTGCTGTCCACGCCGGTGGTGGCCATCTCCCCGGCAATGCTCAGGCTCCAAAACTCATGCTGGCCCTCGTCGGCTTCTTCGCCGTCCGCTTTGGTGACGAACAGCCCATACTGGCCCTCTTCGCCCTCAATGAGCCCCTCGTCCAGTAGGGCCTCGCCCAACATCTCCCTGTGGGTTTCAATGGGGAAGTCCTTGCTGGTCCCGTCCCGGTGCACCACCGTCAGGGTAATGCTTTTGACCCCGGCCTCTTCGCTTTGCTTTGAACCGCTGGAGCAGCCCGCCAGGGCTCCCAGCAGCAGGGCCAGCGCCAGCAGCAGGGCCAGGCCCCGGCAAAGAGGCGCTGTGTTTTCGCGTGTTTTGTACATCATAAAATTCCTCCTTATGCTGGAGGGAACGGCTATCCCGCCGGAACGGGGGATAAAGAAAGCCAGACAATTTTGCTTTCCTGCAGGCCTTGCTGATGTCCCGCAGCTATCCTGCGGCCCTCCGGGCAAGTCTTCCGGCTGAGGCCTGGGAGCAGGCGGGGGGAGCCTGTTCTGCGTCTGCGCCTGCCTTCTCGGCGGAATCTTCCGCCAATGGCTGAGGCAATGCCTCCAGGCGCGGGCTCGGCCATCACGGCGACGGGTTCGCCCAGGAATGGCCTATCCCCCAGCAAAGCGGCGGGGAAAAGGCGCACCTGGTTCCTATCTTCGGCCGGCCTGCGCGGGCAGGCGCGGCGACCACGGAGTCCCCTCGGGGGAAAAGTGTAGCACAGGCGGGGTGTTTTGTCAAATGGCCTGGGAGTCCTCCCTTTCTATGCCCTGGAAATCCCGTGAAAAAAACTCCCAAGCCCCCTTGCATATTTTTTAAAAGGATGTTACAATGCCCTGTGTATAGACAACTCGCGGGCTTCGCAAGCCGAAGCGTGCACAGAAAAAATAAACAATACTGGAGGAAATGAAATGGCAAAGATTATAAATGTTGCCGTAGTGGGCTGCGGCGGCATGGGCGGCGGCCACGCCGTGGCGATCTCCACTGGCAGCGGGCAGGCTTTGTGGATGACCGATGGCTCCAAAGGCCGTGAGCTGGCGCCCGGCGACACCGACTTGAAGACCAAAATGGCCCTTTCCGGCACCTTCGACGTGAAGGAGGAGCGCCAGGAGTGGGCCCGCAAGCAGGGCTTCCACACCTATGGCAGCTTTGAGGAGATTCTGGACGACCCCCAGGTGGACGTGGTGCTGGTAGCCACCCCCAACGACAGCCACAAGGACCTGGCCATCCGCGCCATGCGGGCGGGCAAGCATGTGCTGTGCGAAAAGCCCGTGATGATGAACAGCCAGGACCTGGTGGACGTGCTGGAGGTCGCCAAGGAGACCGGCAAGGTGTTCTATCCCCGGCAGAACCGCCGCTGGGACAAGGACTACCTGATCATGAAGAAGCTCTATGAGGAGAAGACCCTGGGCGAGGTGTTCCACATCGAGTCCCGCTACCACGGCTCCCGGGGCATTCCCGGTGACTGGCGGGGCATCAAGGCCATGGGCGGCGGCATGATGTTCGACTGGGGCGTGCACCTGCTGGACCGGATGGTCATGATGATCCCCGGCAAAATCAAAAAGGTATATGCCAAGATGACCCATGTCACCAACGACGAGGTGGATGACGGCTTCATTATGAATATGACCTTTGAAAACGGCGTCACCGCCACGGTGGAGGTGGGCACCTGCAACTTCATCAACCTGCCCCACTGGTACATGGCTGGCACCAAGGGCACCGCGGTTATCAACGACTTCCAGGACCCGGGGCACATGGTGCTGCTGCGCAGCTGGGAGGACAAGGACGCCACGCCTATTTTGATGGGCGAGGGCCTCTCCAAAACCATGGCCCCCCGGAATCAGGACACCATGGACGACATGCCCCTGCCGGACCTGGCTTACGACCGCAACGCCCTGTACTCCAACCTGTGCGACGTAATCAACGGCCAGGCGGAGCAGATTGTAAAGAACGAAGAGGCTCTGCGCATTCTGCGGCTGATGGAGGCCGCTTTGGAGTCCGACGAGAAGGGAACCGTGGTGGACTTTGAGTAAGCTTCTCCGCAACCTGAACGTGCCCCAGGGTCCGGTGGACCTGGTGCTGGACACGGATACCTATAATGAGATTGACGACCAGTTCGCCTTGGCTTATATGATGCGCTCTCAGGATGTTCTGCGCCCCAAGGCCATCTATGCCGCACCCTTTTTCAATGAGAACTCCACCGGCCCAGAGGACGGGATGCAGAAAAGCTATCAGGAGATTTTCAAGATTCTGGACCTGCTGGGGGAGGAGCTGCCGGTTTATAAAGGCTCGCCCCGGTACCTGCCGGACGAGCACACGCCGGTTCGCTCTCCGGCGGCGGAGGATTTGGCCCGGCGGGCCAGGGAGTATTCTCCGGAAAAGCCCCTCTATGTGGTGGCCATCGGGGCGATTACCAACGTGGCCTCCGCGCTCCTTTTGGAGCCCAAAATGGCGGAAAACACCGTGGTGGTCTGGCTGGGCGGCCATGCCCTCCATTGGGGCGACGCCAAAGAGTTCAACATGATACAGGACGTGGCTGCCGCCCGGGTGGTTATGGGCAGCGGGGTTCCCTTTGTGCAGCTGCCCTGCTTTGGGGTGGTCAGCGGGTTCACCACCTCCCGGCCGGAGCTGGAATACTGGCTGAAGGGGAAAAATCCTCTGGCAGACTATTTGGCGGAGAACACCATTGCCGCAGCCGAGAGCTACGCCAAAGGCACGGCCTGGACCCGGCCGGTCTGGGATGTTACCGCGGTGGCCTGGCTGCTGAACCAGGGGGACCGGTTCATGCTGTCCCGGCTGGTTCCTACCCATCTTCCCGCCTATGACGGCCACTATACCTTGCGGCCTGACGCGCCTCTCATGCGCTATGTGTACCACATCAACCGTGACGCATTGTTTACGGACCTGTTCGCCAAACTGGCGGGCCCAGGGACCAAATAGCAATTAGAAAACCGCCAGCCATTGGGGAGGCCCAGAAGCTGGCGGTTCCTTTTGGCGAACTGCGAAAGAGCAGGAAAAAGCCGCCAGGGAGCGCAGGGCTTCCCGGCGGCGGATTGTTCAGTTAGCCCGCCCGACCGTAATGTGCAACTCAATAACCTGCCTACAAGGAAGACAGGTGGGTGCCCTCCCGCATGGTTCACGCTCCCTTCGTCCAACCCGGCAGCGCGGGGCGCGCCGGGCCGGGAGGTCTGCAATCCGCAGGCGGAGGGGGGCTCCCAAATCGATGAGTGTAGGGTTATATGTGCACAGTCCGCGAATCGGGCAGACAGTTCATCATCTTTTAGAGAAAAGCGGGCTCATTCAGCCCCATCGTAAAAAGCCTCGTTAAAGCGGGTCTCGAAGATATTGGCCAAAGCGTCCAAAAGGGCGTCGTCCTCCACCTCTTGAAGCTGTTCCTCGCCGCCTTCGTCCACCACCTCGAAGATGTAGTAGGTCTCCGCTTCGGCGGAGGCGTCCTCAGGGTCCGGCTGGGTGGGCACCAAAGCCATGAAGTGGCCATCATCGTTTTCCAGCTCGTCAATAATTTCAAATTCATGCTCCTGGCCCTCGTCGTCGATGAGGGTGATCAGGTCGGCCTCAAAACCGTTATCCAATGTTTTGATCGCTCCTTTCCACAAGGTCGGGCTGTTGTACGTCTATTGTACCGAAAACCGGGTGGAAAGTCAATATCTGATTTGCGTCTATTTTTATTTTTGCCCGAAAAAAGCGAAAAAAGACCGGGAATCCCTAGGAAAAACGGGGCTTGGAAGATTTGTAGAAAAAATTTCAAAAATTTTCAAAAAACCTATTGACAAACAGAACCGGCCCGTGTATAATACAGACATAACAGGAGAGAACAAACAAAAATCCTGAGAAGACCATTCGAACAGACAATGCGGGGCCGGAAGTAAGCGGCATTCCAGAACAGCGGGAGAGAAGCCGAAGGCGGACGAGAAACGCCGGAGAAAAGCAAGACTTTCCAAAAAAACGCTGAACCGGAAAGCCGGGATGAAAACGGTGGGGAGAAGAAAAGGCAAGGCTGGCTGAACAGAACGGCGAAACGCTTTCGAAACGAAACAGCGCGGTATGCGCGGCGAAATCCTAAGTAATCGAACGCTTAGGCGAGTAGCGGACAAATGAAAAAAGGAAGAAAGCAAAAGCTGTAAAATGTTTGGCGGAAAACTCGCGAGGTTCGAAAGAATAAGTCGGAAAGGCGGGTGAGTCCAATGGACACCAATGAAACACTTCCAATAGACCGGCGGGCTCGGACCCGCATCTTCATATAGATGGTACCATCCGTTCTCTAGTTTGCGTCAAAACGAGGCACAACAGAAAGGAAGGTCGCTGATCTGAAGAAATTTCGTAACTATTGGATCAAAGTAGGCGCGGATCTGTTGTAGCACCGCTATTTATGTGGCTTATAAAAGCTTGCCCAGGAGGGTTTTGAAAGCGGACTGGCGAGACGGTAACGATGTGCCGGAAAAGGAAACAAGTCCAATGGGCTATGAATGATTTCAAAGGGACAGTTTAAATTCCATCGTGAATAAGGGCTTCCAGGGAAATTCCTGGGAGCCTTTTAATTTTGCCGCTGAGCGGCGCGCACCAGGCGCTTCCAGATGTTGCCGGTATTCAGGGGTTGAAAATAAGCGGGCTTTGCAGTATAATATAAACTGATCATTTTTAGAATTTTTGGCCCGCTTCTATGGTGCGGGTCTTGGTGATATTATAAAAACGGAGGCGCTGTTATGTTGAAACGATGGAACCCGGAGGCTTTTTGGCGCGATTATGAGGAAACGGTTGGCGCGTCCAACTTGGGACGCATGGCCCATTATCCCCAGCACGGCACAACCTGCCGCCTGCTGCACAGCGTGGCGGTGGCTTACTACAGCTGCCGGGTGGCGGCCCTGCTGGGCGGCGGCTTCCACATGCGGGAGATGACCCGGGGGGCTCTGCTTCACGACTACTTTTTCTATGACGCCCAGGATGGCGACCCGGCCCACAAGGGCCACTGGTCCCGGCACCCGGAAATCGCCTGGCGCAACGCCGCCAAGGAGCTGCCGTTGACCGGCCGGGAGGAGGACATTATCCGCACCCACATGTTCCCCTTAACCCTGCGCCCGCCCCGCTACCGGGAGGGCGCGGTGGTCACGCTGGTGGACAAAGGCTGCTCGGTCTATGAGTTTTTTAAGCGCAAGGACCCCTATCCCCGCCTGGCGGGACGTTTTTCCCGCCTGAGCCGAAGAGGCGTTTCAGCAAAGCCGTGAAACTTTTGCTCTTGCGCTCCGAGGGATTTTCGGGTATAATAGGGAATATCGCGGCGGCTTTTCCCGCTGCTGTGAGATCAAGCGTGAAGAAATGTCACGTTGTTGGGAGGCCCCAATGTTATGGGTTTGATAAAAAAATACTGCGCCAAATACCGGGAGCTAATCCTCTATGTGGTTTTCGGCGTGCTCACCACCCTGGTGAACTGGGTCTCCTACTGGCTGCTGGCGGACCTGCTTCATGTGGACTATATGGCCGCGACCTTCATCGCCCAGGTGCTGTCCATCCTCTTTGCCTATGTGACCAACCGCCGGTGGGTGTTTGAGAGCAAGGTGCGGGGCGTGAAGGGCGTAGCCCTGGAGATGGCAAAGTTTTTCGGGGCCCGGGGGGCCTCCCTGGTGCTGGACCTGGCGGCCATGTACTTGGGCGTCACCCTGCTGCGGATTGACGACAAACTGATGAAGCTGATCTCCAACGGGATTATTATTGCCGCGAACTATGTGTTCAGCAAGCTTTTTGTGTTCAAAAAGCAGGGCCCCCAGCCCTAGGACTTGTTTGAAAAATCGTAAACACCGTCTTTTTGCCCTAAAGGGGCGGTTTCTGTGTTGGAAATCCTCGAACAGTATTTCTTGCGGTTTCCGCCTGGAAACCGCCCCCTTTGGAACAAAAATCCTGGTACTTCCTCTATTTTCAAACAAGCCCTAACCGGCGGGGCAGACTATCTTTTCGGAGGAGTTTTCATGGCGCAAAGGAAAAAAGAACAGGGCTTTGAGGACGTTTCCAGCTATTCGTCCTCCAAAGAATACAAAAGCCGCAAAAAAAACCGCCGGGGCCGGCTGGCGCTGCAATGCGTGGCCGCGGTGGTCTGCGTTTTATTGATTCTTCTGGGCTCCGGGATGATATACATATCCACGGATATCATCGCCGAGCTGACCACCACCACCATCACCAAGGACCCGGTTGCCCTGGGCTTCCATGAGGAGGCCGTGGTGGATACCAGCATCAAAAACATTGCCCTTTTCGGCCTGGACAACCGTTCCAGCGCCTTTTCCGGCCAGTCCGACGTGGTGATGATCTTGACTGTGGACAACCGCCACGGCTCCATCAAGATGACCTCCGTCCTGCGGGACAGCCTGGTGCACATTGAGGGCAGCGGCTACGATGAAAACAACAAAATCAACGCCGCCTATGCCTATGGCGGGGCCGAGCTGGCCGTGCGCACCCTAAACCAGAATTTTGGCCTGCGCATTGAGGACTATGTAACCATCAACTTTGTAAACATGGCCTCCATTGTAGACGCGGTGGGCGGGGTGGACCTGGAAGTGACTGCCGCCGAGGTGGAGGAGATCAACACCAACCTGCACAACCTGACCTGGGAAGTGGAAGAAAAGAAGGCTCAGGATATGGCCAATGGCGTCTATGACGGGCGCAGCTATCCCAATATTGTGGAAAGCGACTATATGTCCGCCACGGATGATGTGGCCACCTATCATTTGAACGGCAACCAGGCGGTGTCCTATGGCCGCATCCGCAACATTGGCAGCGACTTTGCCCGGGTGGAGCGCCAGCAAAAGGTGCTCTCCGCGCTGATTGCCCAGGTGAAGGCCCTTAGCGTGACCAGTTACCCCAATATGATCAAAAAGCTGATGCCCTACTGCGAGACCAATTTGGAGCTGGACGACATTCTGGGCATGGCGCCGATTTTAACCAAGGATTTTGACATTCAAAGCATCTCCATTCCAGACATTGACTATGAGACGGACCTGCGGGATGTGGCCTATGATTTGGTCTATGACCTTTCGGGCGCGGCCAAGCGGATGAGCGCTTTTATGTTTGAAGAGGGTTCGCCTTATTGGGAAGAATTCAACGGCGGGGCCCCCTCTGACGGTGGAGAGGCCGGCGGGGATGAGTAAGCCGCGGCGCTTCAAGCCCTGCATAGAGCCCCATGCCTTATCATAACGCTACGTAAACCGAGAACGCGGCCAGTGGGAAAACGAAAAAATAGGGAAAAGCCAATGAGAAAAAATGACACAAGGCCCCCAGCGGGCCGGCGGGCCTCAGGGGGGCGGCACAGCGCCCCGGGAGCCAACCGGACCCGAAAGGAACCGCTGCGGGACAATTATTACTATGAAGAGCCCTATGACCAGCCCGGCGTCCGGCAGGAGTTCCAGGACATTTCCAGTTACTCATCGGAGCAGAAGCGCCGGTCCAGCCAGCGGCGGGCGGAGCGAGCCCCCAAGCCGCCCCGGCGGCGCAGAGGCGTTGGCTGGGCTCTGGGCTGGGTTTTGACTTTGCTGTTGGCTGTGCTGGCAGGGGTGGGAATCTACATTTTCTCCGGCCTGCAGGTTAAGCCTCTGGAGGGCGGTCTAAGCGTTAACGATTCCGTGCGAACCGCTGGGGTGAAGAATATCGCTCTTTTCGGCGTGGACGCCCGGGAACGGGAGAATGAGGGCCGGTCCGATGTGATGATGGTGCTTACCGCCGACAGCCGGAACCGCCAGCTCAAACTGGCCTCGCTGATGCGGGACTCGGAGGTATACATTGAGGGCTATGGCTATGACAAGCTGACCCACGCCTACGCTTACGGCGGGCCTTCTCTGGCGGTGCGGACCATCAATGAAAATTTTAACTTGGATATTGAAGACTATGTTACCGTGAATTTTTATGAGATGGCGGAGATTGTGGACGCCTTTGGCGGGGTGGAGCTGGAACTTTCCGGCGAAGAGATGCTGGAGGTGAACCGGAACCTGTGGAACCTCTCTCGGGAAGTGGAGGAAGAGGGCGGCGACTCTGGCATCCGGCACGATGATTATTTTACCGCCACAGATGGCACGCATAATATGGTGGATGGAGAATATGTGGGTCAAAAGGTGAAGCTCAACGGCAGGCAGGCTGTGGCCTTTGCCCGCATTCGGGAGCTGGGCGGCGACGGTGAGCGCACCAGCCGCCAGCACCAGGTGCTGGCTGGGCTTATGGACCAGGTGCGTCCCGGCAATTTTCTGCGGCTTCCCGCTATGGCCCGAGGGGTGCTCTCCCACAGCGAGACCTCGCTGAACCTGGCTGGCTTGGCCGGGTTGATGCCCTTTGCCCTGGGGGGCTTCCAGCTGGAGTCTGCCACCTTCCCCGGCGAGGGGGAGGGGGCCTATGGGGCCTACAACGAAGAGGAAAGCTGGGTCCTGCGCTTTGACCAGGACTTGATGGTTCAGAACTTGCACCAGTTCATTTTCGGCTAATCATGCCCAAAAGGGCATAGAGCAGGAGGAATTCATTATGAGCGAACCGGTATTGGTAATCATGGCGGCAGGCATGGGCAGCCGCTACGGCGGAGGCGGCTTAAAGCAGGTGGACCCAGTGGGCCCCTGCGGCGAGCGGATCATTGACTTTTCTATGTACGACGCTTGGCGGGCCGGCTTCCGGCGGGTGGTGTGCGTCATCAAGCGGGGCATGGAGGAGGATTTCCGGCGGGAGATTCTGGCCCCCATGGAGGGCTATTTGCAGGCGGAGTGCGTCTTCCAGGAGATGGACGATATCCCGGCGGGGGAGAGCATTCCCCAGGGCCGGGAGAAGCCCTGGGGCACAGGCCACGCGGCTTTGGCCGGAGCCAAGGCCGTAGGCGGCGCGCCTTACGCGGTCATTAACGCGGATGATTTTTATGGCCGGGAGGCCTTTGAAAAGGTGTACCGGTTCCTAAAAAACTCCCAGGATGGTGAAAAGCTGGACCTGTGCATGGTGGGATACCAGGTGAAGAACACGGTCTCGGAAAACGGCGCGGTCTCCCGGGGCGTATGCCAGGTGGAGGATGGACTGCTCACCCGGGTGGTGGAGCGCACCAAGATATCCAAGCTGGAGGACGGACGCATTGGCTATACCGAGGACGAGGGAGCCAGCTGGACCATTTTGGAGCCAGAGACTCCGGTGTCTATGCAGCTTTGGGGCTTTACGGCCGGGTTTACGCCGGAGCTGGAACAGGAGTACGCCCGGTTTTTCCGGGAGGACCTGCCCAAGAATCCGCTGAAGGGGGAGTTTTACCTGCCCTTTGCGGTGAACGCCCTGGTGGAGGCGGGCAAGGCCCAGGTGCGGGTGCTGGAGACCGGCTGCAAGTGGTATGGCGTTACTTACCGGGTAGACCGGGAGCCAGTGGCCCAGGCTCTGCGGGAGCTGACCCAGGCAGGGGAGTACCCCTCGCCGGTGTGGGGCGGCTGAGTTAGGCGCATCACGTAAAAACAGACAGGCAGGGGAAGCCCCCTGCCTTTTTGCGTTCTGCGGCCAAAAGGCGGTGAAAAGGTATCGGCGGTATTATACAGAGAATCTGGTCGATTTTTGTGAAAAGAAACAAAGATGCAGGAGTTAGCTTGTAAATCTTAAAATAAATAGCTAAAAACACTTGAATTTTTTTTGGGATATGGTATGATAGTAGTGGTAAATTCTGAAAGGCGGCGTTTCGCGGGAACCGCGGGAGGCTGCCGACAATACCAGGACAAGGAGATCGATAGCCATGAATACGGAAAAGACCGGCATTGAGTCTACCGCAAAAGCCGGGGCAAAGGCCCCAAGTCCCGGCGAGATTCCCCTGGACCTGTTCCACCGGGGCAAGAACCGCCGGGTGTATGAGTACTTAGGCTTACACAAGGCGGTTCGAGGCGGCAAGCCCTGCATGGTGGCCCGGGTGTGGGCCCCTCATGCCCGGGCGGTGTCCCTGGTGGGAAACTTCTGCAACTGGGACAGCGCCAAATATCCTCTGCGCAAGGTGGACGACAGCGTCTGGGAGGGCTACACGGACTTTGTGTTCCAGCCTTTCGAGATGTATAAGTTTTACGTCAAGACCGCCGATGGGCAGGACAGCTATAAAGCCGACCCTTACGCCCGCCACACCGAGACCCGCCCCGGCACGGCCTCCCGCTGGTATGAGCTGGAGGACTATGCCTGGCAGGATAAGGCTTGGCAGGAGAAGAAGGAGAAGCAGCCCCACTATGCCCAGCCGGTGAACATATATGAGGTCCACGGCGGCTCCTGGCGCAAATATGCCGATGGCAGCGTGTTTTCATACGAGAAGCTGGGCGATGAGCTGATTCCCTATGTAAAAGAGATGGGCTTCACGCACATTGAGTTTATGCCCCTGACCGAGTACCCTTACGATGGCTCCTGGGGCTATCAGGTAATGGGCTACTTCGCGCCCACCTCCCGCTATGGCCAGCCCAAGGACTTCATGCGCTTTGTGGACCGCTGCCATCAGGCGGGCATTGGGGTGATTATGGACTGGGTTCCCGCCCACTTCCCCCGGGACGCGGCGGGCTTGGCCAAGTTTGACGGAACCCCCTGCTATGAGTACGCCGACCCCCGCAAGGGCGAACATAAGGAGTGGGGTACGCTGGTGTTCGACTACAGCAGCCCGGAGGTTGTGAGCTTTTTGGTATCCAGCGCGGTGTTCTGGCTCAAGGAATACCATGTGGATGGCCTGCGTGTGGACGCGGTGGCCTCTATGCTCTATCTGGACTACAACCGCCAGGACGGGGAGTGGATTCCCAACAAGGATGGCGGCAAGGAGAACCTGGAGGCCGTGGCCTTTTTGCAGGCCCTAAACGAAGGGGTGTTCGCCGAGGTGCGGGACCCCATGATGATCGCCGAGGAGTCCACCGCTTGGCCGATGGTTTCTAAGCCCACCTTTATGGGAGGCCTGGGCTTTAACTACAAGTGGAACATGGGCTGGATGAACGACATGCTCCGCTATATGTCCATGGATCCCCTGTTCCGCAGCGGCAACCACAGCTCTTTGACCTTCTCCTTTTTCTACGCTTTTTCCGAGAACTTCATTCTGCCCATCTCCCACGACGAGGTGGTCTATGGCAAGGGCTCGCTGATTAACAAAATGCCCGGCGATGATAAAATGAAGGCGGACCAAATGCGGGCTTTTGTCAGCTATATGATGGGCCACCCGGGCAAAAAGCTGCAGTTTATGGGCACGGAGTTTGCCCAGAAGAATGAATGGAACTTTGAAAAGGAGCTGGAATGGGGCCTTTTGCAGTATGAGGAACACCAGCAGGCCCAGCGGTTTTTCAAGGCCGTGAACCACTTTTACCTAAGCCGTCCGGAGCTGTGGGAGATCGACTTCTCCTGGGAGGGCTTTGAGTGGATCAGCAACGACGACTACACCCAGAGCGTCATCGCCTTTAGGCGCAAGGCCAAAAACGGCAGCGAGCTGGTGGCTGTGTGCAATTTCGTGCCGGTAGAGCGGGAAGATTATAAAATCGGCGTACCCTATTGGGGCGCCTGGGCCGAGGTCTTCACCTCTGACGCCAAGGAGTTCGGCGGCGGCGGCGTAACCAACGGCAAAAACATCCGCACCCTGGACGAGCCCATGCACGGCTGCGAGCAGAGCGTCTCCCTGACCCTGCCCGGCTGCTCGGTGTTCTTCCTGGAGTGTGTGAAGCGCAGCGAAAAACCCAAGCCCAAGGCAAAGGCCATGCCTGTGCCCAAGAAGGCGGAGGCTCCCGCCGAGCGCCCCGGCCCGGTCCGGGCGGCGGGCTGAGGCCAGCGCAGTACTTGCGCCCGCCGGGTTTCACAGCGGCCAGCTCCGGCGGACGCATTGCGATAGATAAATTGAAATATATTAGGAGGACGAAACATGTTACCCAAACAAGAGGTCGTAGCCATGCTGCTTGCGGGCGGCCAGGGCAGCCGGCTGGGGGTTTTAACCAAGAACCTGGCCAAGCCCGCCGTGCCCTTTGGCGGCAAATACCGCATCATTGATTTTCCCCTTTCCAACTGCGTCAATTCCGGCATCGAGACCGTAGGCGTGCTTACCCAGTACCAGCCCCTGGAGCTGAACGAATACATTGGCTCCGGCCAGCCCTGGGACCTGGACAGCATGGACGCGGGCGTGCATGTGCTGCCCCCTTACCAAAAGAGCAAGGGCTCCGACTGGTATAAGGGCACGGCCAACGCCATCACCCAGAACATCCCCTTCATCGAGCGCTATAACCCCGAGTATGTGGTGGTGCTCTCCGGCGACCACATCTACAAGATGGACTATGCCAAGATGATTGCGTTCCATAAGGAGAAGGAGGCCGCCGTTACCATTGCGGTGCAGCAGGTCCCCATGGCCGAGGCCAGCCGCTTCGGCATCCTCAACACCAATGAGGATGACTCCATCTATGAGTTTGACGAGAAGCCCAAGCAGCCCAAAAACGACTTGGCCAACATGGGCATCTATGTGTTTACCTGGGAGAAGCTGCGGAAGTTCCTGCTGGCGGACGAGGAGGACCCCAACAGCGACAACGACTTTGGCAAAAACGTTCTGCCCGCCATGCTGAACGCTGGCGAGAAGATGTTTGCCTACCGGTTTGAGGGCTATTGGAAGGACGTGGGCACCATCGACAGCCTGTGGGAGGCCAACATGGACCTGCTGGACCCCAATGTTCCCCTGGACCTGGGCGACCCGGACTGGCGCATTTATTCCCGCAATCCGGTCATGCCTCCCCACTACATCGCCAAGGGCGCTCATGTGCAGAACTCCCTCATTGCCGAGGGCTGCAATGTGTACGGCGACATGGAGTTCTCCATCCTCTTTGCCGGGGTCTATGTGGCCCCCGGGGCCGAGGTTATGTCCTCCATCATCATGCCCGGCGCCCGCATTGAAGAGGGCGCCAAGGTCCAGTACGCCATTGTGGCCGAGGACGCGGTGGTCGGCGCGGGAGCCGTGGTGGGCATGAAGCCCGAGGAGATGGAAGACAAGGACAAGTGGGGCGTGGCCGTGGTAGGCCCCAAGGCCCATGTGGCTCCCGGCGGATGCGTAGCGCCCCAGGAGATGTTGGACGCCGAGGAGGGCGTAAAGTGATGAAAACCTTACAATTTTCACAAACGAAAGGGAGATGGTCCATATGATGCGCGGCAACGACGTAATTGGCATCCTCTTTGCCTATGTGCATGAGGAGCGTGTAAGAGAACTGACTGAAAACCGGGTGATGGCCTCCATACCCTTTGGCGGGCGCTACCGCCTGGTAGACTTCGCCCTTTCCAACCTGGTGAACTCCGGGGTCAACAAGGTGGGCGTAATCACCGAGCAGAACTACCAGTCTTTGATGGACCACCTGGGCTCCGGCAAGTCCTGGAACCTCTCCCGCAAGCGGGAGGGCCTGTACCTGCTGCCGCCCTTTGGCGCGGACACCAACCGCACCGAGGGCCTGGTGGCCAGCCTGGCCTCCATCCACCGGTTTTTGAAAAATTCCAAGGAGGAGTACGTGCTGCTCTCCAACTGCGACACGGTCTCCAACATCGACTACCGGGATGTGTTCCGCTTCCATACCGACAAAAACGCGGATATCACCGTGATCTACCGCCATGGCACCTCTCCAGACACGGACCGCAACGTGGTCTACACCGTGGACCCGGAGGGCTTTGTGCGGGATATGCTGATTAAGCGGGGCAGCGACGTCAACTGCAACTATGGCTTTGGCAAGTGCATTATGCGCCGCCAGATGCTTATGGACATGGTAGAGGACTGCATGAGCCGCAACCTGTACGACTTCGACCGGGACGTGCTGCAGCGGAACCTGAAGGACCTGAGAATCTTTGCTTACGAGTGCACCAGCGCGGCCTACACCATCACCTCCTTCCACAGCTTTTTCGAGGCCAACATGGCCCTGATGGACCCCAAGGTGCGGGCCCAGCTGTTCCTGCCGGACCGCCCGGTGTACACCAAGGTGCGGGACGACATGCCCGCAAAATACGGCCTGGGCTCCTCGGTCACCAACTCCATTGTGGCCGATGGCTGCGTCATTGACGGCGAGGTGGAGAACTGCGTTATCTTCCGGGGCGTAAAGGTCCACAAGGGCGCCAAGCTCCAGAACTGCGTCATTATGCAGGACTGCGTGGTCGGCGAGGACTGCCGGCTGGACTATGTGGTGGCGGACAAGAACGTGATTTTCGACGCGGGCCGCAAAATGGCCGGCTACCAGAGCTACCCGGTCTATGTAGGCAAGGGCAGCCGGGTGTAAGGCCCGGACCTTCGGGAGGCGGCCGGCGGGCGGCGCTTTCCGGCATACATAACCCGAAATACACAGAGGAAAGCGGAAAGGAATTTGACCAATGAAGATTTTATTCTGTGCCAGCGAGGCTCTCCCCTTCTCCGCCACAGGCGGTTTGGCGGATGTGGCCGGCTCTTTGCCCCAGGCTTTGCGCGCCCGCATGGTGGGCTGCCGGGTGGTGGTGCCCCTGTATGACAATGTTTCTCAGGAGCTGCGGGACAAAATGAAGTTTGTCACCAGCATCTCGGTGCCGGTGGCTTGGCGGCGGCAGTACTGCGGCATTTTCGAGGCCAAAATCGGCCAGGTGACCTACTATCTCATTGACAACCAGTACTACTTCAAGCGGGGCGGCCTCTACGGCCACTTTGACGACGCGGAACGCTTCGCCTTCTTCTCCCGGGCCATTTTGGAGATGCTGCCCTACATCGATTACAAGCCGGACGTCATCCACGCCAACGACTGGCAGACCGCTTTGGTGCCGGTCTACTACCGGCTGTTCTATGCCAACAACGAGTGGTATTCGGGCATTAAAACCCTGTTTACCATCCACAACATCCAGTACCAGGGCCAGTATGGCAAGGATATTTTGGAGGATGTGTTCGGCATTCCTGCCTACGAGAGCCAGCTTTTGGAGTTTAACCGGGACGTGAACCTGATGAAGGGCGCCATTGAGTGCGCCAACTGGGTCTCCACCGTAAGCCCCAGCTATGCCCAGGAAATTCTGGACCCCTGGTTCTCCCACAAGCTGGATTCCATCCTGCGGGAGCGCAGCTGGAAGCTTTCCGGCATCCTCAACGGCATTGACACCGTGGGATACGACCCGGAGACCGACCCCAACCTCTATGCCAACTACAGCCAGGCCAAAAAGGCCAACAAGGCTGTGAACAAGCAGAAGCTTCAGGAGCGCCTGTGCATGGAGGAAGACCCGGATGTGCCGCTGATCGGCATGGTAACCCGGCTGGTCTCGCACAAGGGACTGGACTTGGTGAAAGAGGGCGTGGACAATGTAATGGAGTATTCCAACGCCCAGATGGTGGTGTTGGGCAGCGGCGACCTGGAGTATGAAAACTACTTCAAGTGGATGCAGGAGAAGTATCCGGGCCGGTTTGTGCTGTGCCTGGGCTTTGTGCCCGAGCTCTCCCGGAAGATTTACGCCGGAGCCGATATTTTCCTGATGCCCAGCAAGTCCGAGCCCTGCGGCCTGTCTCAGATGATCGCCCTGCGCTACGGCACCATCCCCGTCATTCGGGAGACCGGCGGCCTGAAGGACTCCATTACCGACAGCGGCGATGGGGTGGGCAATGGCTTCACCTTTATGACCTACAACACCGGCGACATGCTGCACAGCCTGCACCGGGCCATTTACGCCTACAACTCAGACAAAGAGGGCTGGGGCGTGCTGGTAGACCGGGCCATGGGCTGCGACAACAGCTGGGGCAAGTCGGCGGGCGAGTACATCAAGCTGTACAAGCAAATTATGGAGAATTGAGAACTTTTTAGCTGGATAGAGGAAGAACACCGGGCGGCAGGGAAACCTGCCGCCTTTTGTAATTATTTTGTAATCTTTTGCTTCCATTTTGGCGGAAATTGTGCTATAATATCCGGGCCAGCTATGCTGCGCCCGGGCCAGCTTGCTGCGTCCAGACCAGCTATGCTGTGTCAAGGCCAGCTTGCCGCGCCGCGTCCAGTCAACTACTCTGCCCACAAAGGAGTCTTTTCCATGAAGCATACATACGCCAGCGACTGCCACAACCACTCCTGCTGCTCTCCTGACGGGGACCATTCCGTCCCGGCCATGCTGGCCCGCGCCAAAGAGCTGGGCCTCTACGCCTGGACCTTGACCGACCACTGCGAGTGCCAGAAATTTGAGACCCGTTACCGGGAGCGGGTCCGGCAGGCTTGGGAGGAGATGGCTGGTGTGGAGGCCGGAGGCCTGCGCTTTTGCCGGGGCATCGAGTTGGGCCAGCCCATGGAGGACCTGGATGCCGCCCAGGAGGCCCTGAGCGGCCGGGATTACGACTTTGTCATCGGCTCCCTGCACAATTTGCGGGATAAGCCCGATTTTTACTATATGGACGCCGCCAACATGGACCCAGAGGCACTGCACGCCCTGCTGGACGCCTACTGGGATGAAATTTTGAACATGATCGCCTGGGGGGGCTTCGACTCCCTGGGCCACTTGACCTACCCCCTGCGGTACATTCAAGGGGAGCGGGGCGTGCCCGTGGATATGAGCCGCCACGAGGAAAAACTGGACCAGGTGCTGGCGGCTCTGGTCCAGGCGGAAAAGGCCCTGGAGGTGAACACCTCCGGCCTGCGCCAAAAGCTGGGGGAGACCATGCCCAATCTGCCCATTTTAAAGCGCTACCACGCCCTGGGAGGGCGGCTGGTAACGTTGGGCTCGGACGCCCATTGCACCGAAGACCTGGGCAAAGGCATCGACCAGGGCATGGACCTGCTGAAAGAGGCGGGCTTCAGGGAGTTTACCATTTATGAAAAAAGACAGCCCGTGATGCTTCCCCTGGAATAGGAGGAAGAAGATGGACATCCTATTTGATACGGAACAGGGCCGCTTCTCCTACCGGGTGGCAGGGCTGGCCGTAAAGGACGGCAAACTGCTGGTCCAGCGGGCCAAGGGCGAGGAGGGCCTGGCCGTACCCGGCGGACATGTGGCCTTTGGGGAAACCGCCCAGGAGGCTTTGCGCCGGGAATTCCAGGAGGAGCTGGGGCTTTCGGCTCAGGTTGGAGAACTGGCGGCAGTGGGCGAGGTGTTTTTTCATTGGCATGGCCCCTGCCAGCAAATTGGACTATATTACCGGGTGAGCCTGCCTGTAAAGCCCTGGGAGGGCGTGCGGCGGGGCTTGGACCAATATGGAAAAGCCCGGGAGGATCTGGAATTCCTCTGGACGCCGGTGGAACAGATTCAGCGGGGAGAGGCTGTGTTCTGCCTGCCCCAGCTGGCCGGCTATTTAACAGAAAGCGGGACGCTGCATTTTGTATCGAATCAACTGGACTGAACCGGAAAGGAGCACGACACATGGCGATGGAACAAATTTTGGAGCTTTTGCAGGACGACGCCCAGCTGACCCCCAGCCAGCTGGCGGTTATGCTGGGCGAAAGCGAGGAGGCAGTGGCAAAGGCCATTGCCCAGTATGAGCGGGAAGGGGTCATCCGGGGCTACCACGCTTTGGTGAACTGGGAGCGCACCGAGACCCAGAAGGCCTCGGCCCTGATTGAGCTGCGCATCACCCCCAAAAAGGATACCGGCTTTGATGAGATTGCTGGGCGCATTATGAATTTCCCCGAGGTGGAAAGCGTCTACTTGATGTCCGGCGGCTATGACTTAGCGGTGACGGTAACCGGCCGCACCATGCAGGATGTGGCCATGTTTGTGCAAAAGCGCCTGGCCACGTTGGATGGGGTGCTTTCCACCGCCACCCATTTTGTGCTCACCAAGTACAAGGATGGCGGGGTCATCTTCCAGAGCGAGTACGAGGAAATCGACGAGAGAGGGAGCAACCTTTGTGATTGAGTATGATAAACTGATAAATCCTACCATCCAGCAGATCAAGCCCTCGGGCATCCGCCGGTTTTTCGACATTGCCAACGAGATGGAGGACGTAATCTCCCTGTCGGTGGGCGAGCCGGACTTCCACACGCCCTGGCACATCCGGGAGGCGGGCATTGCCTCTTTGGAAAAGGGCCGCACCCGCTACACCCCAAACCGGGGCTTTATCCAGCTGCGGCAGGAGATTGCCCGCTTTCTCGCCCGCCATTATCAGGTTGAGTATGAACCGGACAGCCAGGTGCTGGTTACGGTGGGCGGGTCCGAGGCCATTGACCTGTGCGTGCGCAGCTTGGTCACCCCTGGGGATGAGGTGCTCATTCCGGAGCCCAGCTTTGTGTGCTATGTGCCCATCACCCAAATGGCCGGGGGCGTACCGGTGATCATTGAGACCGGCCCGGAGAACGGCTTTAAGCTGACCGCGGACCAGCTGGAGAGCAAAATAACGGACAAGACCAAGCTGCTGATTCTGCCCTACCCCAACAACCCCACTGGGGCGGTTATGCGCCGGGAGGACCTGGAGGCCGTGGCTCAGGTGGTAGAGCGCCACAATCTGCTGGTGCTTTCCGATGAAATTTACGCCGCCCTCACCTATACCCGGGAGGGCCATGTGTCCTTTGCGTCCCTGCCCGGCATGTGGGAGCGCACGGTGCTGGTCAACGGCTTTTCCAAGGCGCACTCCATGACCGGCTGGCGGCTGGGCTACGCGGCGGGGCCCCGGGAGATTATCTCCCTCATGACCAAGCTGCACCAGTTCGCCATTATGAGCGCCCCCACTACCAGCCAGTACGCGGCCATTGAGGCTTTGAAAAACGGCGATGAGGACATGGAATATATGCGGGGCCAGTACGACATGCGGCGGCGTTTGATTGTGGACGCCTTAAACGGGCTGGGCCTGCGGTGCTTCGAGCCGGAGGGCGCTTTCTATGTGTTCCCCTCGGTAAAGTCCACGGGGCTTACCTCCCAGGAGTTTTGCGAAAAGCTGATTTACAGCAAGCATGTGGCCGTGGTGCCCGGAGACGCCTTTGGGGCCAGCGGCCAGGGATTTGTGCGCATTTCCTATTCTTACTCCATCAAACACATTACCGAGGCCCTGGAGCGCATGAAGGCCTTTTTGGAGGAGCTATGAAGGAGCGGGTTTGGCTGGGGGGCTGCCCGGACTATGACCCCGCCCGCCTGTTTGCGCGGGTGGACCAGGCCTTTGAAGCTTTGCACGTATACGACCAGCTGAAACCCGGCATGACCGTTGTGCTCAAGCCCAACTTGGTCATGGCCTCCAAACCGGAAGAGGCGATTATTACCCACCCGGCCCTGACCGCGGCGGTGGGGAAGTGTGTGCGGAAGGCGGGGGCCAAAGTGCTCATTGCCGAGAGCCCTGGCGGGCCCTACACGCCCGCGCTGATCAAGCGCCACTATGGGGCCTGCGGCTATCAGGCCATGGCGGAGGAGCTGGGGTTTGCCCTTTACACGGACTGCAAATCCCGCGAGGTATCGCTGCCCCAGGGGGAGCGCTGCCGCCGGGTGAGCCTGATAGAGCCCTTTTTGGACGGGGATTTTCTCATCAACCTGCCCAAGCTGAAAACCCACGGCATGGTGGGGTATTCTGGGGCGGTAAAAAATCTGTTTGGCGCGGTGCCCGGCCTGCAAAAGCCGGAGCTCCACTGCCGTTTTCCGGAGAAGGAGGACTTCTCCCAGATGCTGGTGGATATTTGCGCCTTTTTGGAGCCGGACCTAAGCATTCTGGACGGTATATGGGCCATGGAGGGCGACGGCCCCACGGGAGGCTCCCGGCGGCAGCTGGGGGTGCTGGCGGCCTCTGCCAGCCCCTATGCCCTGGACGTGTGCGGCGCGGCCTTGACCGGCAGCGGCGCCGGAAAAATTTTGACGCTCAAGCTGGCCGGGGAGAGAGGCCTGGGGCCCAGCTTTTTGGATGAAGTGGAAGTTTTGGGAGAACCTATAGAGGCATATGCCGTAAAAGATTTTCTGCCCGCCAAGGCCAGCAGCACCGACTTTATTGACCGCCTCCCCGCCTTTTTGCGCCCGGCGGCAAAAAAGCTGGCCACGCCCTATCCCAAAATTGACGGAAAGGCCTGCGTGGGCTGTGGAAAGTGCGCCCAGAGCTGCCCCCAGCACACCATTCGAATCGTAGGGGGCAGGGCGCGCGTCGATTTAAAAAATTGCATCCGCTGCTTCTGCTGCCACGAGATGTGCCCCAAGCATGTGGTAAAGGTGCGGCGGCTGCGTATGTTCGACCTGTAGGGGAGGGAGCCCCGGAGCCCTGGAAAAGCGGCGGAAAAGCCGGCGGTTCTGGCTGGAGGCGGGCTCCCGCCCTTTGAAAGGCTTTCCAGGCGGGAGGCCCTGATGAAATCAAAGAAGGAACGGGCTCTCAGATGCTTTGCGCCATTCTTTGATGCTAAGGAGTTGAGGACCAATGAAAGTAAAGGCCTTCGGAAAAATCAACCTGACTCTGGATGTCACCGGCCGCCGGGAAGACGGTTTTCATCTGCTGGACACGGTGATGCAGACCGTCTCCATTTGGGACGAGCTGGACATTCAGCGCAGCCACAAGCCTGGGGTGCACCTGCAGTGCACCCGGGAGAGCATCCCCACAGACCGGAAGAACACGGCTTTTCGGGCGGCAAAGTTCTTTTTGGAGGACCAGGGGCTGACCGGCGAAGGCATTTATATATTTATCCGCAAATACATTCCCAGCCGCTCTGGCATGGGCGGGGGCAGCGCCGACGCGGCGGCGGTGCTTCACGGCTTAAACCAGATGTTCCAAACCGGACTGGGGTTGCCCAAGCTTATGGAGCTGGGTGCCAAGGTAGGCTCGGACGTGCCCTTTTGCGTGGTAGGCGGTGCGGCCCGGTGCACCGGCGTGGGGACCATTGTGGAGGAGGTTCCGCCCATGCCGGACTGCTGGCTGGTGGTATGCAAGCCGCCCACAGGGATGAGCACCCCCCGGGCCTATGCCCTGCTGGACCAGTTCCCCTTAGCCAGCGCCCAGGCCACCCCCCGGATGCTGGAGGCCCTGGAGGCGGGGAACTTGAAAAAAGTGGCCCGCTGTGTGGCCAACCGCTTTGACGAGACCATCCGTTTGGCCCCGGTGCGCCAGCTGAAGCGGACCATGATGGAGTCCGGCGCGTTGGGGGCCATGATGACGGGCAGCGGGTCGGGGGTATACGGCATTTTTCAAACAGAGCAGCAGGCCCGCTCCGCCCTGCGGCGGCTGGAGGGCCAGGGAAAGGTATTTCTGGTCCGGCCCCAGCGGGAAGGATGCCTGTTTTTAGGGTAGGAGGGGACGGCTTTCCGCCGGTTTAAATCTGACTGCTTGCCATAGGAGGTCTTTCCTTGTGAAACGCGTTTTGCTTATTACCACCGGCGGCACCATTGCCTGCCGCCGCACCAGCTCCGGGCTGGCTCCGGCCCTTTCGCCCCAGGAGCTTCTCGCTCAGGTGCCTGACGCCAGCTCCTTCTGCCAGGTGGAGGCCGTAGCGCCTCTGTCCATTGACAGCACCAACATCAATCCCCAGCATTGGCTGCTGCTGGCCCAGCTGATTGAGAAGAATTACGCCGCTTTCGACGCGTTTGTTCTCTGCCACGGCACCGACACCTTGGCTTACACCGCCGCGGCCCTCTCCTATCTAATCCAGCACACCCGCAAGCCCATTGTTCTCACCGGAGCCCAGAGGCCCATTGGCCAGGAGGACACCGACGCCCGCCAGAATCTGCTGGACAGCCTGCGCTATGCCTGCTCGGGAGAAAGCGGTGTGTGCATTGTCTTCGGCGGCCATGTAATTGCCGGAACCCGAGCCCGGAAGACGCGGACCAAAAGCTACAACGCCTTTTCCAGCTTGAATTTTCCAGACTTGGCGGAGGTGCGGGACCAGCGGGTAGTTCGGTTTATTCCCTGCCCGCTGGCGGGGGAGCCGGCTTTCACCCACCGGCTGAATACCCGGGTCATGGTGGTAAAGCTTACCCCCGGCCTGCCTGCCGGTGCCTTTCCGGCGGCTGGGCAGCTGTGCGACGGCCTGGTTATCGAAAGCTACGGCGTGGGGGGCATTCCCGACGCTTATTTGGATGAGCTGGACGCCCTGGCCCGGACAGGGAAAACCGTGGTGCTGGCCACCCAGGTGCCCCAGGAGGGCAGCGATCTCTCCGTCTACCAGGTGGGCAGCCGGGTTAAGGAACGCTACCGGCTGCTGGAGCCCTATGACATGACATTGGAGTCCACGGTGACCAAGCTTATGTGGGTGCTGGGCCAGACCGGGGACCCGGAGGAGGTCCGCCGGCTGTTTTACACCCCAGTGAATTTCGACCTGCTGTTTTAACATGGAACATAAAGCGAAAAGACCGGCGGAATTCGCTCCGCCGGTCTTTTTTTAGGGTAATCTTTAGGTTTTGTTGGCGGGCTTGCGGCCGCGCTTGGCGGGAGCCTTAGGGGCCTCCGCTTTAGGAGCCGCTTCCGCCTTGGGCTTGCGGCCGCGCTTGGCAGGAGCCTTTACCGGGGCTTCCACCGGGGCCGCTGCCTGAGCCGCCGCTTTTTTGGTCCGGGGGGCTTTTGGCGCGGGAGCCTCAGCCGGGTCCGGCTCAGAGGATTTAGCGCTGTGGGTGCGGGTCTGGATGCCCTTGCGGGCAAACTCCGCCAGCTCTACCAGCTTCCACTGCTGGCCAAGGCCCTCCACGTCCTCCCAGATTTGAGTGGGAGCGCCATCGTCTTCCCGCATATCGACAATGTCCAGCACATTGCCGGACAGAGTGTTGACGATCTTCTTATAAGTTGCGGTGGCCCGCGCCAGCTTCCATACCTGGCTTTGGCCGTCCACATCCTCCCAAGTCTGAACCCAGGCTCCGGCCTCCGTGCTGCCGTGCATAACGTCCAGCACTTTGCCGCTGGCTTTATTCATCAGCTTTACGCCTTCTTTTCCCTTCACCACGCTCCATACCTGGGCGTCCTCGCCAGAGGGCGCGGCCTGCACCACCACTTGCCCGTTGTCCAGACCGGTGCACTGCAGCGCTTTTCCGGTACGCCGGTTGACGATCAAGACCTCATCTTGCTTTTCCAATGCTGCCATACCATTACTTCCTTTCCATAGGCGTTATCCGCCAAGGCGTTTCCTCAATATCTCGATTATAAGGGTATTATAGCCAATAACCTAATTTTTGTCAAATACAAAAGCCTGGGTCCGGTTCCCGTTTTTTCCCGAAAAACCGGGAGATTTGGGGAATTCCAGCTCCTGGGCCGGAGTTTTTTAGCAAAAATTCGCAGTTCTTTCAAAAGGGCGAGGCTAAAATTCGTAAGAAAAATATTTGAATTTTTCGTTCATTCCGCTCTTGGAAAAGCTTTGAAATTGGTGTATACTTAGGAAAAGCGCGGGGCCCGGGGCCGGTCTGGCCCGCTCCGCGGCCAGTTTTCGAAACAGAAAGGAGTTCCCATGCCTTTGAAAAAAACTGCCACGCAACCGCCCGCCCAAACCCGGCCGGCCGCCCGTTTTTATCCCGACCCAGCCCAGGGCCTTATGCCCCAACAGGTGGAGCAGCGCATGGCCCAGGGCCTGCACAACGGCGACTCCGGCGTGAAGAGCAAAACCGAGGGCCAGATTATTTGGGAAAATGTCTTCACCTTTTTCAACCTTTTAAACTTCGCCCTGGCTCTGGCCGTTATTCTGGTGGGCTCCCCCCGCAGCGCCCTGTTTATGGGGGTCATCTTCTCCAACATTGTCATTGGCTCCTTCCAGGGCATCCGCGCCAAGCGGACCATTGACAAGCTCTCTCTCATCTCCTCGCCCAAGGCCAATGTCATCCGGGGCGGCCAGCGCTTTACCATCCAGGTGGAGGACGTAGTTCTGGATGACATCCTTTTGCTGGAGTCCGGCAACCAGATCTGCTCCGACGCCATGGTGGCCAGCGGCGAGTGCGAGGTCAACGAGTCTCTGCTCACCGGCGAGGCGGACCCCATCCTCAAGCGGCCCGGGGACCAATTGCTCTCCGGCAGTTTTCTGGTCAGCGGCAGCTGCTGCGCCCAGGTGGAGCATGTGGGCCGGGAAAACTACGCCAACCAGATTACCGGCGGCGCCAAAACCGTAAAAAAGCGCAACTCCGAGATCATGAATTCCATTGACTTTATTGTTAAGATTATCGGCTTTGCCATTCTGCCCATTGGCGGGCTGCTCTTTTGGAAGCAGTATTTCGTTTTGGGCGATACCTTCCAGAACTCTGTGGTCAGCACCGCCGCCGCCATGGTGGGCATGATCCCCGAAGGGTTGGTGCTGCTGATCAGCCTGGCCTTCGCGGTCAGCGTCATTAAGCTCTCCGCCCGGAAAACCCTCTGCCAGGATATGTACTGCGTGGAGACTCTGGCCCGGGTGGACGTGCTCTGCCTGGACAAAACCGGCACCATCACCGAGGGCAGCATGCAGGTGGACGAGATGATTCCCTTTGAGGGTTTTTCGGAGGAAGCCATGCGGGAGGCCCTTACGGCCCTGGTCAACAGCCTGCCGGACAGCAACCCCACCTTTCTGGCTTTAAAGGACCACCTGCCGGGGGCCAGCGCTTGGCGGGCGGGGGAGATTGTCCCCTTCTCTTCCGCCCGAAAATGGAGCGGGGCCTATTTTGCCAGGCAGGGCTGCTATGTAATGGGCGCGGGGGAGTTCATTCTGGGCTCCGCCTTTGGGGCCATCCAGGCGCAGGTGGAGAGTTATTCCCAAAAGGGCCAGCGGGTGCTGCTGCTGGCCCGGTCGGACCAGCCCTTTGACGGGAAAGAGCTGCCCAGCGGCCTGGCCAGCATGGGCTTGGTGCTGATCAGCGATAAAATCCGCCAGGAGGCCCCCCGGACCCTGCGCTACTTTGCGGACCAGGGGGTGGACTTAAAGGTCATCTCCGGCGACAACGCGGTGACCGTCTCCAACATTGCCCGCAAGGCCGGCCTGGAAAACGCCCACCGCTATGTAGACGCCACCACCCTGCGCACCGAGGAGGATATCCGCCGGGCCGTGCGGGAATACTCTGTGTTTGGGCGGGTGACGCCCCAGCAGAAGCTGGCCTTTGTGAAGGCGCTGAAGGAGGACGGCCATACGGTGGCCATGACCGGCGATGGGGTTAACGATGTGCTGGCCCTAAAGGAGGCGGACTGCTCCATTGCCATGGCCTCGGGCAGCGACGCGGCCCGCACGGTCTCCAATTTGGTGCTGCTGGATTCCAACTTTGCCTCCATGCCTGTGGTGGTCCAGGAGGGCCGGAGGTCCATCAACAATTTGCAGCGTTCCAGCTCGCTGTTTTTGGTAAAGACCATCTTCTCGGCCCTCATCGGCGTGCTGTTCATCTTCATCAACTATACCTACCCCTTTGAGCCCATTCAGCAGACGCTGATCAGCTCCCTGACCATTGGAGTGCCCTCCTTTATTCTGGCGCTGGAGCCCAACAACGACCGGCTGCGGGGCAAGTTCATCGGCAATGTAATCCGCATGTGCATTCCCGCGGCCTTAACCATGACCGCCAATATTGTGGCCCTGTGCGCCTTGGCAGGGCCCCTGGAGCTCACCAGTGCCGAGGCCTCCACCATGGCCGTGGTTATGACCGCCATGACGGGCTTTATTATGCTCTTCAAGGTCAGCGCTCCTTTCAACACCCTGCGGGGGCTGCTGTTTGGGGCCATGCTCTCCGCCTTTTTGCTGGCCTTCCTGTTCATGGGCCCCTTCTTCGCCTTAGTAGACATGACTTTGCCCATGCTGGTGGCCCTGATGCCCCTTCTGCTGTTTGCCATTGTTTTCATGCTGGCGGCCCTGCATCTGGTGGACCATGTAATCGCCAACTCCCAAAGCCCTGTCTATCCGGGCCGGGTCCGGCAGAAAATGAGGAGGAAAAAGGCCAATGGAAAACACGGTTAAACTGGTGGTCTGCGCCGGGGCGGGAGTTTTTTCTCTTGCCCATCTTCTGGCCGCGGGCGTACAGGTTTTTCGTGGGCCCCGCCTCAGCCACATTGCCATGTCTTTGGGAGCCGTTGGCCTTCTCTGCGCCATTTTGGCCTGCTTCCTGGGCTGGCGGCTGGACTGGCTGGCGGCGTTGGCCTCCTGTGGGCTCATCTGCGGGGCGGCGGTACAAAACGGAAGTGAGGCCGGAAGCGTTCATCTTTCTCACCACATCACCCGGGCCGCTTTTGCGCTGCTGTTGGTTCTGGGCTTTCTTCGCGTATAAGGAGCGCGCGTTATGCTTTCACGATACAAAAAAAGCTATCTAGCTTATGTTTTGCTTTTCTTCGGCTACTATTTATGCTTCGCGTCCTTCAGCGCGGTTATGTCCGTCTATTTGACGGGCATTGGCATGTCCGACCAGGAGATGTCCCTGATTCTCTCGGCGGCGGGTATTTTCTCCTTTTTTGTGGCCCCATTGGCCGGTTACGCCAATGACCGGGCCAAAAACCCCAAGGCCGTTACTGCGGTGATGATGGCCGCCATTGGGGGCTTGGGGCTGGTCTTCGGCCTGTGCCGGGGGCTCTGGCCGCTGTTTATTCTCAATGGCGTCATCATGTCCTTTGTCAACAGCATTACGCCCATCTGTGAGCGCATTGCGGGGGAGGGGCCCTTCCGCTATGGGGTGCTGCGGGTGTGGGGCACCTTTGGCTATGCCGCCGGAGCCCAGGTCTCTGGGCTGCTCATTGAAAAGCTGCCGGGCCAGGCCCTCTTCGCCTTTGCGGCCCTGGCCTGCCTGGTGTGCCTTGCGGGCCTTTTGGGGGTGGAGGTCCGTCCCGCCGCGCCCAAGGCCCAGGGGGAAAAGCCCCGGCTTTCCGCCCTGCTGGAAAGCCCCCAGTTCTTTTTGTTTCTGGCGGCGGCCTTTCTGTTCTCCGGCTGTTCCGGCGTCAACATGAACTATTGCCCCATGCTGCTGGACCAGATGGGGGTGTCCACCGGAGCGGTGGGCACGGTGCTGTTTTTCAGCACTTTGGTAGAGATTCCCCTGATCCTCTTTTCCAACAAATTTATGGACCGGCTCTCTGGTAAAGTGCTGGCTGGGGCCTGCTTTTTGCTGGCGGTGTTTCAGTATGCGGTGTACGGGACAGCCCCTTGGGCCTGGGCTGTGGTAGGGGTTATGGTGGCCGTGAAGGCGGTGGCCTCTACGCTGTATATGATGCTCTGCTTAAAAATGGTCCGCAGCCTGATACCCCGTGGGCTGACCACCACCGGACTCGCGGTGGTGGCGGCAGTGAACAACCTGGCTGGCATCGTGATGCAGAACTTGGCGGGCTTAACCGTCAGCCGCAGCAGCATTCCGGTGATGTACCTGTGCATGGGGGCTCTGTGCCTGCTGGGGCTGCTGCTGACCTCTTTCCTGAGAGTCCGCAACGACGAGAACGTGTTCGGCTAAGGCCCCGTCCCCTGGGGCGGCGGACTTGTGCCAATCAAAGCAAAAGACGCGCGGAAGAGAAAACCTCTCTCCCGCGCGTTTTTATTATGAACCCATTGGCCATGTGCTTTCCCTGAGCAGCTCCAGCATAGGCTTTAGCAGCGCCCGGTCCGAGATGTCATAGGAACCGGCAATGGCCTTTTGCATCTCCGCCTCTTCCGGGGTTTTGTCCGCTTTGTGATCCAAAAACCGCGCCAGGCCTTTCATCATGGCCCGGTCCAAAAAACCCATGCGCTCATAGCAGAGCCCAGCCTGAAAGTAGAAATGAGGGATAGCCGCCCGCTGTTCTTGGGTCAGGTTTTGCTCCCAAAACTGCTGGATGGTTTCCTGGGCGGTATTGGGCATGGCCCCGGTGACGAACAGCACCAGGCGTTGGGCCCCTGACTTTTCATAGGCGCTTAAAGCCTGCTTTAGGCCATCGGCCCGGCCAGCGTGGGCGCGGGTGCCAAAGACGATGGTATGGTACCCCCGCATAGGGCTGCGGCCCCAGGGGGCAAGGGCACAGGCCAAGTCATCCGCGGCCCACTGCGCGTATTTTTGTGTAAAGCCGGTTTGCGATTTGTAAAGAATAAGGGTCCGGTTCATGATTTTTCCTCCAAAATTTCTTTGAAAAAGGCCTGATAGGCAGCGTCCTGCTGGGCGAAAACTTCCTGGGAAGGGATGCCCGGGGAAGTGACCGCGAAAAGAGTGCCCAGCCCTAAGGTATAGATGAGCATGTGCATGTGCAGAGCCCGCGCTTTTTCAAGGGAAAGGCCCAGCGCCTGAGCAATGGACTGGGCGGTGCCGGGGGTGGCGGAACGGTCGTAGAGCTCTGACAGGGAGGAGACCCCCAGCCGGGGCTGAAAAATGAAAATGCGGAATAGGTGGGGCTCCTCCTGGGCCAGCTGCAAATAGGCCCGGCCCAGGGTGAGGAAGGGATTTTGGGGGTCTACCCGCTGGGCGGCAAAGCGGCGGACAAAGGCATCGGCCCGGGCCACCACCTCTTGGCGCAGGCTGTGAATGTTTTGGCAGTAGCTGTAAAGGGGCTGAACAGAGCAGTGCAGAGCGCCGGCGATGTTTTTCACCATAACCTGCTCCAAGCCGCCGGAGCGGGCCAGAGCAAAGGCGGCGTCCACCACCATTTCCTTTGTGATACGCTGTTTCGGCATGGGAACCTCCATGTACAATTTGTGTTATATAACCAGTATTATATAATATGGATTATACATCATGCGCGGGGCCTTGTCAACCCCAGAGAGGGGCGGGGGAACACGAAAAGCTCTCCGAAACGGACACCCCCGAGGGGAGAAAGGAAGCCAAGTGAAAGCGCAGGTGGGACTTTTCCCTAAAAAAAGAAAACCCCGGCGCGAAACCGGGGTCCTCTCAAAACTCTGTTTTCCGTTTAAGTAGAGCTTACTTGCCGTCGCCGGGGTTGAAGTAGTTTTCGAACATCTTGTTTACCGCGTCAATGGTCTGACCGGCAATCTCCGGCAGGTCGCCGCCCCAAGCCTTACCAGCGGCTTTATAGCCCTTCTCCACCGCAGCCTGCATTTCCTTCATTTTCTCCGGGTCATCGCCAGCCAAAGCCTGGGCCATCTTGAAGATGCGCTCAGAGGTCTGCTTGACGCCCCAGTATCCATCCTCGGAAATAGCCTCCTGGGCGGCCTTTTTGGTCTCCATGTCCACATTCAGGTTGCCAGAGGAGAACATCCGCCAGAAGGAATCGTTCTGGGCGGTTTTGGCGGTAAAGCCCTGCTTGGAGAAAACGCCGGTCATCATGTCGATGAAGCGGTTCATCTGGTTGTCCAGGTCAGCCTTCAAGCTCTTGACCAAAGCGGCCCGGTCCTCGGCGCTCATTTTGTTAACGTTCTTGGCGTCCCCGCTGAGCTCCACATTGTCGGGCTTCTGCTCCACCTTTTCCTGGGAGGCCTGACCTTCAGCGGCCTGTGCTTCCGAAGCCTTTTTGGTGCTTTCCGCCTCGCTGGTCTTGCCAGCGCCGGTGGACTTTGTGGCGGGAATGGAATTGGAGACGGTTTGATAACGGTTCAGTTTGGGATCAAATTCAAGTGCCATGGGATAAATTCCTCCTTACGTTTTCCAATGTCTCTATCTAGTATATCGGATAAAAATGGAAAAACATTACCCTTCCTCTGGGATTTCTCCGCATTTCTTATGCGGCTCCATCGGGGCGCCGCTTTGGCTCTTCCTTACCGGCTGTCCCGCTGGGCGGCGTCCATCAGCGCCGTAAAGACGCCTTGGCCCTGGGCGGGGGCGCTGCGGCCCCCATAGGTCCTGGCGGACAGCTGGTAAACGGGCAGCAGATAGCATGTTCCGTTTTCCGCCGCTCCGTCAAAGTAGTACCCTAACTGGCAGTCCGTAACCAGGGCCTCTCCCGCGCCCTCTGCTGTTGAGGCCGCGTTTTCCGGGTGGTTCAGCAGCTCCGCCACGGTCTGGTCCTGGGTTTTCAGCTTCACACTCCCGCTGGCTTTCACGGGCGCGGCTTGCTGGTATGCGCTTAGAGTTTCGCCCCCGTTGCCCAGAACCATCACAATCCGGTAGAGCCCGTATACCGGGCGGCCCTCCACGCTGGGATGGAACGCCACTTGGACCTCAAAGGCACGGCGTTGGTCCCCTTCTCCAGCGTAGCTGTAGGAGACGGTGGGTTCGCCCAAATCGCCTTCAAACAGTTGGTTTGCTTCGATGCTTTCCCGGACCAGCCGGACCGCCTCCTCTTCGCTGGGCAGCTGGGGGGCCGGGTTGGGCTCCTGGGTCCCGTTTGGGGTCACGGCCCACATGCCGTTTTGGGTGTTCAGAGAGACCGTCAGGTCCCGGTCCTCCAGGGTGAAGAATTCCTCGCCCAGGTCCGCGTTGTAGACAGAAGGGTAGGCGGTCAGGTCCTCAATGCCGAAAAGGCCCGCGATCTGTGCCAGCAGATCTTCCCGGCTGGCCGGCTCCAGCACGTAGACCGGCGCGCTTTCCTGCTGGGGGAAGGACAGGGACGGGTCCACGGAATAGGCGATGGCGTCCCCGCTGCCCTTTTGGGGCAGGCGCAGGGCGGGGATGGAAGCGGCGTTCTCCCGAATCAGGGTGAAACTGGTTAGGGTAAGGAGAAGAGCAGCAGCTCCGGCAAAAAGGACCAGCCTGTGTTTTTTTCGCATTTCCGGCACCTCCCATTGTTTGGCCAAAGCGAAACCATCGTGCATACCTTAACCGGCCACCGGCACATAGAGCCAGCAGCCCGCGATGCTCCCGTCCTCGTTGTGGCGGTAGTACTCCACAATGGGCAGGGCGTTGTCCTGCACCTGGAACCCCAGCCGGGGCCCCAGGCTGTCGCTGACCCACTGGTAGGGGGGCACGCCACCGGTCCAGGGCTCCGAGTCCAGGGCCCGGGCAGTGGACTCGTTGATCTCTACCCGCAGAAAGCGCCCGCCCGGGAGCCACAACAGGTCAAAGCCCTCCGGCTGGCGGCGGCCCTCCACATGGAAGCCGAAGAACACCCCGCTGGGCCGCTGATTGGAGAGATAATTGATGCTCAAGCACACATCCCAGCCCTCTTCCGGGTCCACGGGAGAGAGCTCCGCCTCGCCCAGGGCCACAAACTCTTCCATCAGCTTTTCCACATCGGGCTCATCGGTGCAGTTGGGCGCGTACTTCACCTTACCGCACCAAAGGGTCTCGGTCCACTCTACCAGCTGGGCGGAAGCTCCGTCAAACTGGAAATTTTGCAGCACCTTTTCTTGTTTATGGAGGGATTCCATAGGTATACCTCGTTTCTCAAACATTTTTACCGGGGATAGCGCCGGGTCCTCTCATCATCTATAACCCCGCTCCAGTTCATGCCAAAGGCGAAGTCGTACCGGTTCCCGCAGCCGTCCGTGTAGGGTTCCATATCCAGGGGTACGTCCTCGCAGTGGCGCTCCACCGTGTCCATGTTGGCGGGCATCTGCACCGGCAGCAGGCCGCTGGGCTCCGCCTGGCCGCTCACCAGGTCGAAGATGGCCTGGCTCTGCACGCCAAAGTCGATCAGAATGCCATCCGCGTAGGGCTCGAACTCGGCGGGGACCGTGGGCTTGTGCATACGCAGCACCACGATGACGGGCTTTTCGCCCATGGCCCGCTTGGTGTCGATAACCAGGTCCAGGTCGGCCTCATTGGCGGCGGAACCGGTTTTGCCCTTGTAGCCCCGGTTGGTAAAGCCCTCCCGGAAATCGCCTCCGGCAATGCTCTCTTCCCGGGCGTTGGCGGCGGTATAGGGACGGTATTGCAGGCTGATGGGCACATAGCCGTTGCCCCCGGCCTCCCGGTCCGCCTGGGAGTACCCATCGGATAGGGGGCTCTCAATAAAGACCAGGGCAAAGTCCGCCTCTTGGGGGGCGCTCACCCGGTGGTAGTATTTTTCTACCAGCTCCGTGCTGGCCGGGTCTATGTCCTGGGCGGGCAGGCTGTTGCGGAAGAAAGCCTTCATGGGCCCAATGTGCCGGGTGGGGATGTACACCTTTTTCCGCTCCCGCTGGGGCAGGGCTCCTTGATTCTTTACCATCACCACGGACTTCAGCTGGGCCTCATAGCCCGCTTGGCAGAAGGCCTGGCAGCCGGTGGTCCTCTCGCTTTGTTCCGGGTCCAGGTAGGGGTTTTCAAAGAGGCCGCAGCGGAAGATGTTTTTCAGCAGCCGCACCGCCGATTCCTCCATGCGCCGGCGCATGGCCTCCTGGCCGTGGCGCTGGCAGCCTAATTGATAGGCCTCCAAAATGGGGCCCATGGCGGAGTTGCCGCCAAACTGGTCCACTCCGTTTTCAATGGCCAGCAGATGCCGCTGGGCCTCGGAAAGGTCCTCCACCCCGTAGCAGCGGCTGGAGAAGGAGTCGATTTCCGGCTCTGGGTCGGCGGTAATGCCCCAGTCGGTGCAGACAATGCCATCATAGCCGTACTTTTCCCGCAGCAGGTCGTGGATGATGTAGCGGCTGTAGGAGTTGCCCACGTTTTTGCCGTCCTTCTGGTCAACGCCCCAGCTGACGGTGTAATAGGGCATAATGGCGGAGGTGGTCTTGGTGGGGCCGTCCAGCTGGAACACGCCCTCCAGGAAAGGCTTAAGGTGGCCGCTCAGGTTATTCCCCGGGTAAACCGCGAACTTGCCAAAGGGGTAGTGGGCGTCCCGGCCCGCCTCGCAGGGGCCGCCGCCGGGCCAGTGCTTGGACATGCCGCAGACGCTGTCCCGCCCCCAGCCGGTGGGGGAGCCCTGGGTGGTCTGCAAGCTGTCGCAATAGGCCTTGCCAAACTCCGCCACCATGCGGGGGTGGGCGCCAAAGGTGTCCTCAAAGCGCATCCAGCGGGGCTCGGTGGCCAGGTCTACCTGAGGGAACAGGGCGGTGGTGATGCCCATGGCCCGGCACTCTTTGGAGACCGCGTCGCCAAAGGCCCGGCACAGCTCCGGCGAGAAGGTGGCGGCCATGCCCAGGCCCTCGGGCCATTTGGACACATCCCCCGCCCCAGACTTGTACTCGGCCCCGGCCTGGCTGGCCCCGTGCCGGGGGTCGCTGGAAATGTTCACCGGGATGCCCCAAGGGAGGCTCTCGGCAAAGCTTTGCAGCTGGTTGCTCCACCGGGCGGCGGTTCCGGCGTTTTCCAGGGCCATGGCCAGCACATGGCGCACATGGTCCTTCTCGATGAAATGCCGCTGCTGGTCAGTCAGGTCCCAGTGCTCCGCGCCGCTTTCCGAGAGGGTCTTGCCTCCATAGGTGCCGGGGAAGGGCCCGTGGGGCTGGGCGGGGACCATCTGATGGGGCGAGTAGAGCATCAGCCCCGCGATCTCCTCCACCGAGAGCCGGCTGGCCAAGTCCCGGGCCCGGTCTTCCGGGTCAAGCCGCCAGTCCTCATAGGGCAGCAGCTCTCCGGTTCCGGCCAGGTCCTTAAAGTAGAGCCCGTCCACCTGCAGCACATTTGCCCCAGCGGCGCCGATCTCCGGCCCGTCAGGGTTTTGATAGATCTGGTAAGCGGGGGCGTTTTTGTTTTCCATAGCAACCTCTCTCCTTTTGGCGAAATTTGATAATTTGACGTGAAAATCTGTTTTAAAACCCCGGCAGCTTGTCTTTTTGCCCAGAAAGCTTCCTCATCTCCGCTAAAATTCAAGCATCCCTCTGGCTTTAAAACAGACTCTCAAAAATATTATACCGGATTGCCTAAGGGCTGTCAACACAAAGCTAGGGGGCGGAAGTGTCCCAACCACAGAGATAATCATCTGTGTTCCCCCCCGCCCGTAGGGCGGGGGGGAACACAGAAAGCTCTCCGAAACGGACGCTCCCCTGGGGGGCCCAGCCGCGAAAAGGCGCGGCATTAGGGGGATTTTTGCCACATCCAAACCGGCTGGAAGAGATTGCATATTTTCACCGCCCATGCTATAATTTCTCCAAGGGCCGCACCCTGAAAGGACGGGCGGCAAATTTTTAGCCTCAGGAGGACCCCAATGACAAAGCGGGAGCGCGTATGCGCGGCAATTGAAGGTAGAAAGCCGGACCATGTTCCGGCGGGATTTTCCCTGCACTTTCCCAAAGGGGAAGAGCACGGCCAGGCCGGGGTGGAAAGCCATCTGCGGTTTTTCCGGGAGACCGGCCTGGACATCAGCAAGATTATGAATGAAAACCTGGCTACATATGTGGGGGAGGTCCCGGCTCCGGCTGATTGGAAGACCGTGCGCAAGGCCTGCCGGGAAGGGGGCTTTGTGGAGGCCCAGCGGGAGTTTGCCCAGCGCGTTCTGGCCGGAGCCAGGGAAGAGGGCTATTTCCTCGGCACCCTCCATGGAATCACCGCTTCCGCCATTCACCCCATGGAGGGGTTTTATGGGTACGAGGCCTCCCGGACCCGGCTGGTAGAGCATTTGCGGGAGGACGAGGGCCCGGTGCTGGACGCCATGAAGGAGATTGCCCAGCGGCAGTGCCAGCTGGTGCGGGCTTATCAGGAAATGGGCGTTCAGGGAGTTTATTACGCCTCCCTGGGCGGTGAGCCCCGCTGGTTTACCGACGAAGAGTTCGCCCGGTGGATCGCCCCTCTGGACCGGCTGATTCTCACCGAAATTCAAAAGGCCGGGCTCCACGCCTTTTTGCACATCTGCAAGGATGGCCTCAATATGGAGCGCTACCGGGACTATCCGGCGGACGTGGTGAACTGGGGTGTGTACGAAGCGCCCCTCTCCTTGGAGGAGGGCCGGAGGCTGTTTCCCGGCAAGGCGGTTATGGGCGGCTTGGCCAACCGGGGCGGCCCCCTGGACTCCGGCACAAAGGAGGAGCTGGAGGCCGAGGTGCGAAAGCTGATTGCCCAGCAGCGGGGCCAGGGCTTTTTGCTGGGCGCGGACTGCACGCTGCCTACGGAAACGGCCTATGAGCGCATCCGCTTTGTGGCGGACCTAGCCCATACCTTATAAAGAGGCCGTAAAAAACGCGGGCGGGAGCCCCTCTCCCCACTTGGGAGTGTCCATTTCGAGGAGTTTTTCCTGTTCCCCAGCCCGTGGGGCGGGGGAACACGGATGGATCTCTCTGTGGTTTGGACAATCCCCTGTACTTTCCTGTCTTGACATTTTTCTCTGGCGGATGTACACTAAAGCCAACCAGCTCCACCCATCCATTCTTCATTGAGAAAGGACCGTGCCCCATGCTGCTCTCCACGCAAACCGAGGTCCTGGGCCCCCTGTTCGGCGAGCCCCAGGCCATCCGCATGCTGGCCCAGGCCGGCTTCGACGCCTTTGACCTGAGCCTGTTTTCCATGTTCTCCGACCCCAACTATGCCATGAACCGCCCTGACTACCAAGAGTATGCCGCCTCTTTGCGCAATGTGGCCCAAGAGGCGGGCATTGTGTGCAACCAGGCCCACGCCCCCTTCGCCTCCAGCGAGGGGGACCCGGCAAAAGACGAGGCCCGCTTTCAGACCATTGTCCGCTCTCTGGAGATCGCCTCCATTGTGGGGGCGAAGATCATTGTGGTCCACCCCAAGCAGCACCTGGACTACCGCACCCATGCTGCCCAGCTGATGGAGCTGAACCTGGAGTTTTACCGCCGCCTGATTCCCTACTGCGAAGAGTACGGCATCAAAGTGGCCTGCGAAAACATGTGGCAGTATAACGACCAGGCCCGCCACATCCGGGACAGCGTGTGCTCCCGGCCCCAGGAGTTCTGCGCGTACATCGACGAGCTGAACAGCCCCTGGATTGTGGGCTGCCTGGACGTGGGCCACACCGTGCTGACCGATGAGGACCTGCCCTCCTTTGTCCGGACCATGGGTCCGGACCGCCTGCAGGCCCTTCATGTACACGACAACGACCAGTGCGCCGACAGCCACACCCTGCCTTTTGTAATGGGCGGCGTGGACTTTGCCGCGCTTACCGCGGCGCTGAAGGAGACCGGCTACCGGGGGGACTTCACCTTGGAGGCGGACGCCTTCTTGCTGCGCTTCCCTAAGCCGCTGATTCCCGAGGCGCTGCGGCTGATGTACCACACAGGCCGCTATCTGGCGGACCAGGCGGGAGCCTGAGGCAAACGGAAAAAGGACGGTCGCTTGGCCCGTCCTTTTTCCGCTTTACCGGGCTCTTTTTGGAATGAAGGGCCAGGCAGGCCGCGAAAAAATATCTGGACAGGAAATAGTTTCTATGCTATAATATTATCAATGAGACCAGTGGGACAGCGAAAGGCCGCGAAGCGGTTTTTCGCTGTCCCACCGTCAGGGAAAGCGGCCTCAAGCAGCGCCGGATGAGGTTAGGCTTGCCTGATTCCTTTGACGGAAAATCCCTCTGCAATCTGGCGGAGCCAGAGGGTAAGAGGCGGTCCGTCCGGCTGGTCCATCCCAGGAGTCAGGGAGCGGTTCCCCAAGGCGTCTTCCCAAACTGTTTTCTACGGAGGAGAGTTTATGAAGTTCCTTGCAAACAAAAAACTTGCTACGCGCATTGGCATCATCACAACCGTGCTCGTTTTAGGCGGGATGCTTTTGCTCTGGGTCACAGTGTCCACCAACGCGTCCGCGACGGTGCAGGGCAACATCACCAACCAGTTGACGGACGCGGTGGAATCCCGCGCGGCCATCATCAACGACTATGTCGCCTCGGCGGAGGAATATGTAAAGGCCTTCGCCCTGGGTAGCGAGGTACGGGAGCTTTTGCGGGATCCGGAAAATCCGGAGCTGGTGGAAAAGGCCCAGCGGTATACCGAGGACTTTGCCTCGGTAAAGGGTGTTTTCGAAGGGCTGTATATCGCCACCCCTGTTACCCATGTTCTTACCCACACCTCCCAGGGGGCCATTGGCATGACCACCCGGACGGGAGATTCCTTAGAAGAATTTCAAAAAAGCATTTTAGCCCGGCAGGAGCTGACAAATCTTGGAATCATGAAGTCTCCGGGCACGGGCAGCATGATTCTTTCTATGTATTATCCCATTTTTGAGGGGGAGCGCTGCATTGGCTATGTGGGGGCCGGGGTTTATGCCAGCCACCTGATGGACGCGCTGCTGAATTTAGACGTCCAAGGCCTGCCGGACAGCGAGTATGCCTTTCTTAACGTGGATTCCGGCGTATACCTGTACCACGAGGACCAGGAGCTGCTAAACACGGAGACCACGGACATAGGATATCAAGAAATTCTCCGGCGGATCCGGGAAGAGGAGAGCACCCAGGCGGGTACATATTCTTACCGGGATGAAAAGGGCCGGGAGCAGCTTGCGGTGTATAAATACTTGAAAGACCGGGGATGGGTGTTCCTGGTCCGGGAAAGCGCCGCGCAGGTCTTCCGTGCCGTAACCGCCGTTCGGATTATTGTAGGCGTTCTGTGCGCCCTGGTGGCCGCCGCCATTATTTTAATCACCCTGCTGATTCTGCGCCGGGAGAGCCGGGAGCTGTTGGTGGTAGAGGAGGCCATCAGCCGTTTGGGAGATTTGAACCTATCTGCCGATGGGGAACTGAAGCGTTTTTACGGCAGAAAGGATGAGATTGGCAGAATTGCCCAAACCACCCACCAGGTATGCGGCCAGCTGCGGGAGACCATTGATGACGTGGGGCGCGTCCTGGGCGAGATTGCGGAAGGAAACCTGACCGTGGATGTGGAGAAAAACGAAAGCCTCTATATTGGAGACTTCCGGGTTTTATGGGAAAGCCTGTGCTCCATCCACGCCAACCTGATGCGGGTGCTCCGGGATATTTCTCAGGTAGCCAGCCAGGTGGATACCAGCGCGGACCAGGTCTCCACCGGCGCCCAGGCCTTGAGCCAGGGCACTGCGGAGCAGGCCACCTCCATTGACGGACTGATTGAGAATGTAAGCGCCATTACCGCCCAGATTCAAACCAGCGAGGTGCGCTGCGGCAGCGCGGGAGAGCTGGTAGACAAGGCCGCCGCATACGCGGCGGAGGCCGACGCCAAAATGGGCCAACTGATGACAGCCACCCAGAACATCGACGCTTCCTCCTCCCGCATTGTGACCATTATCAAAACCATAGAGGACATTGCTTTCCAGACCAACATTCTGGCCTTAAACGCCTCGGTGGAGGCCGCCCGGGCCGGTACGGCGGGAAAAGGCTTCTCTGTGGTGGCGCAGGAGGTGCGGAACCTGGCTTCTAAGTCAACGGAGGCCGCCCAGGACACAAACACTTTGGTAAGCCGCTCTATCCAAGATGTAAAAGTTGGAGCCGAGTCCACAGACATGGCGGTCTCAGCCATGCAGCTGATTAACGGCTGCGTCCAGTCCATTAAATCGCTGATGGATGAAATCTCCGCCGCCAGCGCCCAGCAGTCCGAGATGATCGTTCTGGTGGAAAGGGGCATTAAGGAAATCTCTCACGTGGTGCAGACAAACGCCGCCTCCGCGGAGGATAGCGCCGCTGTATCTAAGGAGCTCTCCGGGCAGGCCAGAGCCTTGAACCAGCTGATCAGCCGGTTCCGTATTTCCTAGAAAGCCGGCCTGCGGGAAATCAAATAGAAACATAGAAAGAGGCTGTTGTGTGACGCAACAGCCTCTTTTTGTGGTGCTTTTGTGCAGGACCGTTATGCGCGCGGAACAGCGTGTTTGTAGTAAAATACAGTTAACGCAGTTCAAAAGAGGTGATACCTCTTTTGAACCTGGCGGCACAGACGCGCCCGCGCCGCCCTGCTTGAAAATCGGGTAACACCGATTTTCAAGTGCGTTTTACTATAGTGGCAAGGATTTCCCTTCCGCCAGAGAAGCGGTTCGCACGCAAAAGAAGAGCCCCCCAGGCGGGAGACTCTTGACTATTTTGTTAACGCAACAGCTGGGGCTTACCGCTTTAGACGGAACTTCCGGGTCTGGTCCTGCAACAGCCGGACCTGATCGAAGAGCTCGGCGCTAACCGCTGCGGACTCTTCGCTGCTGGCGGAGTTCATCTGAATAACCGAGGAGATCTGTCCCACGCCTTCTGTGACCTGCATAATGGAATCGGCCTCGTTGCGCACCGCGTCAGCAATGGTGCCAATGTCCGCGTTGGACTGGGTGACCAGGCCCAGGGTTTTGTGCAGGGCCTCAGAGACCTGACCCACAATCTTGCTGCCGTCCTTCGTAGCTTCCACAGAGTTTTCAATTAGCTCCTTGGTGGCTTTTGCCGCCTGGTCAGACTGAGCCGCCAAGCTGCGCACCTCATCGGCTACAACAGCGAAGCCCTGTCCCGCGGTTCCAGCCCGGGCGGCCTCCACAGCGGCGTTCAAGGCCAAAATATTGGTCTGGAAGGCAATGTCCTCTATGGTTTTGATAATCTGTCCAATCTGCTCGGAGGTGCCGCTGATCTGGGCCATGGCGGAAACCATCTTCTCCATCAGCTCTTCGCTGGCCGCAACCTGCTCGCCGGTCAGGCGGGCATGCTCCTGGGCGCCGGAGGCGGTCTTCACGTTTTCGGCGGCGCTGCGGGAGATTTCGTCCAGCGTGGCGTGCATCTCCTCAACGGAAGAGGCCTGCTCGGTGGCACCCTGGGCCAGAGCCTGGGAACTGCTGGAAAGCTGGTCGGCGTTGCCGGAAATGTGCTGCTCCGCCTGGGCGATTTGCGCGAGGGCGGAGGAGAGGGTGGTGGTCAGGCTGTCAATGGAGGTTTGAATGGAATGGAAGTCCCCAATGAAAGCGGAAGAGGTGTGCACATCGAAATTCCCCTGGGAGAGCTCGCTCATAATACGGTTAATATCCGCCACATAACCGTGGATTAGACCCATGGACCCCCGCAGGGTTCGGGCCAGTTCGCCCAACTCGTCCGGAGAATTGTAAGTAAGGTCCAGCTCCAGGCAGCCATCCTGAATGGGGCGGCTGCTCTCAGTAATGCGGATGATGGGCCGCACCACCTTATGGAGCACATACAATACCAGGCTGATTAGGCAGGCCAGAGCCAGCATCAGACAGACCAAGGAGGTCAGGTTCATAACCAGGATAGTGGTTTCCAGCTTCTCTTGGTTTTCGTTGCTCAAAGCGGTGCCCCGCTCAACCACCTGATCCAAATAGCCCACCAAGGTGGCCAAATTGGTTTGAATGGTATTCTGGAAGTAGTCCTGGGCCCCTTGAGGGTCGGTTTTCAACTGCTCCAGCACTTGCGTGGCCGAGGCGTGAAGCTCTTTGTGCAGGGGCTCCAGCTGGTTCCGCAGGGCAAGAATCTCTGGGTCCTCGGAGCCTGCCTCGCCATAGAGCCATTGGCCCAGCACACAGGTGGTGGGGTCTATGCTGCCGGTAAATTCGGTGCCGGCATACAAGGCATTGCTCAGGTTAGAGGCCCACCGGTAGTGGGCGGCTTCGGCCTGCTGGGCCCGGCTCAGCAGGCTGTTGGCTTCGGCGGAAGAGGCCTGGGTGGCCTTAATGCGGAAGATGTTGAAGGAGATCATGAAGCTGAACAGCAGGGTGGAGGCCAAAGCGGCGGCCACCCGAACCCATACCATGGTTTTGATGCTCTTGCGCATAGTCTTTGCGTCCTTTCTCATCAAGGCCCTCCCCGCGGGCGGTCCGGCGGGCAACAAAAAACGCGGCGCCCAAAGGGCCCCGGCAGGGGAGCCATCGTATTTACCCCTATTATACACGAAGGCCGGAGGAAATGCAACGGGGTGAAAAATTTTTTTCCCAGCAGCCGGTCCGCCGGACAGGCCGGACGGGATGAAAAAAGGTGGAGGAAGCGGCGAAAAAAAGCTTTTATTTGCGGCCCGCTTGTGGTAAAATAGGAGAGCGTAAGAAAAAAGGAAAAACCGCCGCCCCAGCCGGGGGCCGGGTCCGGCCGCGTAAAAAGCCGGCATGGGGCGGATACATAAAGCGAAGGACGCAATATATCGCGTAGAAAGGAATGACGGATGTGGATACGGTCATGGAAACCATCGCCCGGGCCGGGCAGAACGTCTTAAATCTGGCGCGGCACTTTACGTTAAAGGACGCCCTGGACGTGGTGATCGTCACCTTCCTGATTTACGGGCTGGTCAAGCTGATGCGGGACACCCGGGCGGGCCAGCTGGTCAAGGGTATTGTGCTGCTGGCCACGCTGTTTTTGGTCTCACACTATGGGGAGCTGACCATGCTCAACGGTATTCTCCGGGCGTTTTTGCAGTCCGCTGTGGTTATGGTAGTCATTCTGTTCCAGCCGGAGATCCGCAAGGCCCTGGAGCAGGTGGGCCGTAGCAAGGTGGGCCAGTCCCTGGCCAGCGCCGTGGGCGCCCGGGACAACGAGGCCGAAAACGCCGAAACCCGCAAAGCCATTTCCGGCGTGGTAGAGGCCACCGCCATTTTGCAGCAGCTGCGCATGGGGGCGCTGATTGTCTTTGAGCGCAGCACCCGCCTGGGCGAGATTATTGAGACGGGCACTTTGGTGGACGCGGGCCCGGCGGGCCAGCTGATCGCCAATATATTCTTTAATAAGGCCCCGCTGCACGATGGCGGAATGATCATCCGGGAGGGGCGCATCTGCGCGGCCGGGTGTATTCTGCCCCTGACCAGCAGCAACGCGGTCAGCGCCGAGCTGGGCACCCGCCACCGGGCCGCTTTGGGCATGAGCGAGAACTCGGACGCGGTGGTGGTGGTGGTCTCGGAGGAGACCGGGCAGATCTCCATTGCCACCGGCGGGCGGCTTACCCGGAACTTCAGCCGGGTGACCCTGGCCGAGGCCCTGGAACGGGAGCTTGTGGGCGAGCCCCAGAACCGGGGCCAGGGCCGGATTTTGGGCCGCCTGGGGCTGGGAAAGACAAAGCAGCAGCGGAAATGATCGCCAACAGGAAGGAGGCGGCTGGATATCATGAAGGAAGAAGATAAGAAGACGCCCGAGCCGGAACGGAAAGCGCCGAAAAAATTTGCGCTGGGCCAGCTGGTGTACCATAACAGCTTTGTGCTGGCGTGCTCTTTTATCACGGCGCTGGTAAGCTGGTTCATAATGTCCGATGGCAGCGACGCCAACTACTGGATTGACGATGTGCCCATTAACATCGTCCTGAGCCCCGAGGCGGAGGCGGACGGCCTGCGGGTGTTTAACAGCTCTTACAGTACGGTGGACATTGAGGTTTCCGGCAACACGCTGATTACCTCCAAACTGACAGCCAGCGACTTTGAGGCCACGGCCACGTTGAACCCGGCCTCCACCAAGCTGACAGGCAACACCATGCAGAAAATGACCGCGCAGGTGCGGGTGGCCAAGGTCTCCTCCACCTCGGACTATGAGATTGTGGCCCGCAAGCCGGAGGAGGTCAACCTGGAATACGACCGCTTCCGGGAGGTGACTTTGCCCATTGAAAGCGAAATCGACTTTACCGCGGACAACGGCTATTACCCAGGCACGCCGGTGCTTTCGGAGCAGCAGGTGGCGGTTTCCGGGCCGGAATCAGCGGTGAGCAAGGCGGCCCGGGCGGTGGTGTCCTACAAGGTGGGCTCCCCTTTGCGGGCCAGCGAGGAGCTGACCTGCCAGGTGCGCCTCTACGACCAGGACGGCCAGGAACTCAGCGGTACGGCGGCGCAGTATTTGACCATGGATGTGGACGCGGTCCAGGTCACCCTGCCTGTGATGCCCAAGAAAACCGTGCCCCTGCGGGTGACCACGGCCCACCAGCCCTCCGGCTTCTCCGAGGCCAGCCGCATTAGCGTCGAGCCGGCTCAAATCGACATTGCGGGCAGCCAAGAGGCTCTGGATGCGGTGTCGGAGATCCGGCTGGATACGGTCATCGACTTCGCGGAGCTGGACCTGAACGCCCGCACCCCCAGCTTCACCATGGAGATCCCCCTGCCGGTGGGGACGCGGAATATCAGCAACACCGGCACCAACACAGTAACCCAGGCCACGGTGACGGTAAACCTGAACGGCTACCGCACCGCCACCGTGACGGTGCCCGAGGCCAATGTGCAGCTGCTCAACGCCCCCGCCGGGCTGGACGCGGAGCTGACCACCCGGACTTTGGACGTGGTGCTGGCCGGGCCGGACGCCCAGGTAAGCAAGCTGACGGGAGACTCGGTGACCGTGCAGGTGGATATGAGCAACGTAGATGGCCGCACGGGCAGCGTGGACGCGCCAGCCACCGTGACGGTAACGGGCACTGCTGGCGAGAACTGCTGGGTGCTGGGATCTTACACATTGACGGTGACCTTGCGGGAGCCGGGGGCTTTGGCCACCCAGGCGCCCAGAATCAGCAGCATAGCGGCCTCGCCGGAGGAATGAGGCGTTAAATTGAAACCACAACTGCGGCGCACCGGGGAAACCTTCGGTGCGCCGGTTTTAGGGGGGGAAACCATGGACGTGCGCGTGGGCGACCGGCTGCGGATGAAGAAGCCCCATCCCTGCGGGTGCAGCGAGTTTTTGGTGCTGCGGGTGGGGATGGACTTTAAAATCCGCTGCCAGAACTGCGGCCGGGAAGTGATGCTGCCCCGGCTGAAGTGTGAAAAGAATATTAAGAAGGTTCTGCGGGAGGAAGAGCAGGACGGGAAGTAGGACAAAAGCTGGCCTGCCCCGCCGCAAGTGGGTTCGGGCCTTAAAGGGAGGCCCTGTCTAACAAAGGAGAGAGCAAAATGGGAATCACCGTAAACATTTATTACACCGGCCAAAATGGCAGCGCCCGGGCCTTTGCCCGGGAAATGCTGGAGAGCGGCCTGGTAGACCGCATCCGGGCGGAGGAGGGAAACCGGCGCTACGAGTATTTCTTCCCCATGGAGGACCCGGAGACCGTACTGCTCATCGACAGCTGGACGGACCAGGCCGCCATCGACCGGCACCACGCCACGCCCATGATGGAGGAGATCGCCCGCCTGCGGGACAAATATGACCTGCATATGCGGGTGGAGCGGTATGTGGAGGACGCGGCGGGGATGCCGGACCAGGACGCGGCCTTTGTGCGGCGGTGAGGGGGGAACGGCGATGTGCTTGATCTGCGACCGCATCCAGAAGATAAAGAAGGGGGAGAACCCTTATTTCGTCAAGGAGCTGGAGACCGGTTATGTGGTCATCGGCGACCACCAGCATTTTAAAGGGTACACTTTGTTCCTGTGCAAGGAGCACGTTACGGAGCTCTTCCATTTGGAGCGTCCGCGGAAGGTGAAATTTTTAGAGGAAATGTCCCTGACAGCGGAGGCGGTTTTCCGGGCCTTTGGCGCGGAGAAGATGAACTGCGAGCTGTTAGGCAATGGCGACGCCCATGTGCACTGGCATATCTTCCCCCGGTTTGCCGGGGATTTGGACGGCTACGGAAACCAGGGGAAAGGGCCGGTTTGGTGGTATCCTATGGATAAAATGTTTGATCCCGGTGCGAGGCCGTCCCAGAGCGAATTGGAGGAACTGAAAGATAAGCTGCGCAAAGAGCTTGACTTGTTGGCAGGACAGCCTTCAAGCTGTTGCAAAAGCGAAAAATGAAAGACGGAGTAAACTATGTTTGAAAATCTGCAAGTATTTGAAAACCGGTATGAGGAACTGACCCAAAAGCTCTACGACCCGCAAAGCGCCGCCGACCCGGAGCTTTTCACCGCCCTGATGAAGGAGAGCCGGGAGCTGGAACCCCTGGTCAGCGCCTACCGGGACTATAAGGCCTGCCAAAAGGCGTTGGAGGAGGCGCGGGAGCTGCTGGAGGAATCCACGGACCGGGAGCTGCGGGAGATGGCCCAGGAGGAGCTGCGGGACAACGCCGGGAAGCTGGCCGCTCTGGAAGAAGAGCTCAAGCTTCTGCTCCTGCCCAAGGACCCCAACGACGAGAAGAACGTGATTATGGAGATTCGCGGCGGCACTGGCGGCGAGGAGGCGGCGCTGTTTGCCTATGACCTGTACCGCATGTACACCGCCTATGCCCAAAGCCGGGGCTGGCGCACGGAGATCGTCAGCTTGAACGAGACGGAGCTGGGGGGCTTTAAGGAGGTCAGCTTTTTGGTGGATGGCCAGGGGGCCTACTCCCGCTTAAAATATGAGAGCGGGGCCCACCGGGTTCAGCGGGTGCCGGAGACCGAGTCTAAGGGCCGGCTGCAAACCAGCGCCGCCACGGTGGCGGTTCTGCCCGAGGCCGAAGAGGTGGATGTGCAAATCGACCCACGGGACGTGGAGTTCGCCGTGTTCCGCTCCAGCGGCGCGGGGGGCCAGCACATCAACAAGACCTCTTCCGCCGTGCGCCTGACCCACATCCCCACCGGTATGGTGGTGGAGTGCCAGGAAGAGCGCAGCCAGCTGCAAAACCGGGAAAAAGCCATGCGCCTGCTGCGGACCCGGCTGTTGCAGCAAGAGCAGGAAAAGGCAGGGGCCCAGCTGGCCCAATCCCGGAAAACCCAGGTGGGCAGCGGGGACCGGTCCGAGAAAATCCGCACCTACAATTTTCCCCAGTCCCGGGTAACGGACCACCGGATTAACCTGAACCTGTACAAGCTGGAACAGATCATGGCCGGGGACCTGGACGAGATCATTGACGGGCTCATTGCGGCGGACCGGGCCGCCCAGCTGGAAAATCAGGAGGCCGGCCGATGAGGACCCAGCGCCTGGACGGGTCCCCCCAGGGCATTGCCCGGGCCGGAGAAATCCTGCGGGCCGGGGGCCTGGTGGCCATCCCTACCGAGACGGTGTACGGTCTGGCCGCCAATGCCCTGGATGGCAGCGCGATTCAAAAAATCTACGCCGCCAAAGAGCGTCCGGGAGACAACCCCCTGATCGCCCACATTGGGGAGGTTTCCCAGCTGGCCGCCCTGGTCAAGGCCGTGCCCCCTGCCGCCCAGCGGCTGGCGGAGGCCTTTTGGCCGGGCCCTTTGACCATTATATTAGAGCGCTCCGGCCTGACCGCGCCGGAGATGAGCTGCGGGCTGAACACGGTGTCCGTGCGCCTGCCCGCCCATCCCCTGGCCCAGGCGGTGATTCAAGCGGCTGGCGTGCCCCTGGCCGCGCCTTCGGCCAACCGCTCGGGACGGCCCAGCCCCACCTGCTTTTCTCATGTGTGGGAGGACTTAAACGGCCGGGTGGACGCCATTCTAGATGGGGGCGGCTGTCCGGTGGGCGTGGAGTCTACGGTGGTGTCTCTGGCGGGAGAACGCCCCCGGCTGCTGCGCCCCGGCGGGGTGACCTTGGCCCAGCTGGAATCGGTTTTGGGCCCGGTGGAGGTGGACCCAGCGGTGTTATCCCGGCTGGAACCCGGGCGGGAGGCCCCCTCTCCTGGCATGAAGTACAAGCACTATGCCCCCCAGGCGGAGGTGGTTATGGCAGACGCCTCCCCAGAAGAGTTCGCGGCCTATGTAAACGCCCAGGCCGGGGAGGGACTCTATGCCCTTTGCTTCGATGAGGCCGCTCCGCTGCTTCGGGTTCCCAGCCTGTGCTATGGTCCCCGCTTCGACCCAGAAGCCCAGGCCCGGCGGCTCTTCGAGGCCCTCCACCAGCTGGACCAGCTGGGAGCCCGGCGGGTCTATGCCCAGCGGCCCAGCCAGCGGGGCGTGGGGCTGGCGGTATATAACCGGCTGATTCGGGCGGCGGCTTTCCGGGTGGAACGTCCCCAGACCCCAGCGGTCATCGGGCTGGTGGGGCCCAGCGGAGCGGGGAAATCCACTGTGGCGCGGTTTTTGGCGCGGCAGGGATTTTTCCATCTGGACTGCGATAAAATGACAAAAAGCGCCGGAGTGTACGATTATAATTGTATCAAAGACCTGCGGGAGGCCTTTGGCGGGGAGGTGGCCCCGGATTTTGTCCTGGACCGCCAAGCCCTGGCCCAGCGGGCTTTCCAAAGCCCCCAGGGGGTGCGGACGTTGCAGGCCATCACCTTTCCCCGAATTTTGGCGGAGGTGCGGCGGCGGATGGAGGCGCGGACAGGCCCTCTGCTGCTGGACGCGCCCACTCTGTTTGAGGCCGGGCTGGACGGAGCCTGCCGGAGAATCCTTGCGGTAACAGCCCCGGAAGCGGCGCGCTTGGCCCGCGTTATGGCCCGGGACGGTCTGGGAGAGGCGGAGGCCCGCCTGCGTTTTAGGGCCCAGCCCGGGGAGGATTTTTACACCAGCCGGGCGGACTGGGTTGTGGAGAACGGCCCCGGCGTGGAGCTGGAAAAACGCTGCGCCGCGTTGGCGGCGGAACTGAAAAGCGGAGGATGCCTATGAAAAAAGCCGGTGCGGCGGTGCTGGCCCTGTTGATTTTGGCGGCGCTGGGATGGAGGTTTGGCCCGCGGCTGGCGGAGGAAGCCCTGCGCTGGCTCTACCCCCGGCAGTACAGCCAGGTGGTCAGCCGGGAGGCGGGGGAGTTTCACCTGGAAGAGGCCCTGGTGTACGCGGTCATTCGGGCTGAGAGCGGCTTTGACCGGGAAGCCCGCTCCCACGCGGGTGCCCTGGGGCTTATGCAGCTCACCGAGCCCACCTTTCAGTGGATGGCGGTGGAATATCCCCCGGAAAACGGCGGCGGCGACATGCTGGACGTAAACGACAACATCCACTGCGGGTGCGCCTTGCTGCGGCGGCTTTTGGACCATTACGGCCAGCTGGAAGTAGCCCTGGCGGCCTACAACGCGGGGATTGGCAATGTGGACCATTGGCTGGAAGAGGGCAAGCACTCGGAGGATGGGGAGACGCTGAGCAGCATTCCTTTTCCGGAAACAGCGGCCTATGTCAAGAAGGTGCTGCGCAACCGGGAGGTATACCGCAGGCTGTATGGCGGGGCCAGCGCCGCGGACGAAACAGGAAAGCCCGCGGCTTAAGACCCTTCCAGAACTTTTCCTGCGCCGGGGAGCGTCCGTTTCGGAGAGCGTTTCGTGTTCCCCCGCCCGTAGGGCGGGGGAACACAGATGATTATCTCTGTGGTTGGGACACACCCCCGCGCCGCTGCCGCTTGACTTTTCCTCCAAAGGAGAGTACAATGAGCTTAAACCCAAGGAATTTCCAAAAGGAGGATCATAAATTGGAAGAAAACACCAAACAAAAAGCCGCGAAGGAGCTTGCGGAAAAGCTGCTTCTGGACCGCACCAAGGCCGCCCGCAAGGCCTGCGCCGAACAGATTGATAAGGCCATGGACTTCGGCGAGGGCTACAAGGATTTTATCACCGCCGCCAAGACCGAGCGGGAAACCGTGGACTGGACCGTAAAAGCCGCCGAAGCCGCTGGCTTCCGCGCCTTTGACCCCAACCATGCGTACAGCGCTGGGGAAAAGGTTTACTACAACAACCGGGGCAAGGCCATGTGTCTGGCCGTCATCGGCAAAAAGGGCGCGTCCCAGGGCGTGCGCATCGCCGCCGCTCACATCGACAGCCCCCGCATTGACCTGAAGCCCATTCCCCTCTATGAGGCCAGCGAGCTCTGCCTGCTGAAGACCCACTACTATGGCGGCATCAAAAAGTACCAGTGGACCGCCATCCCCCTGTCCATGCACGGCAAGATTGTCCGCAAGGACGGCTCTGAGATTACCGTGAACGTGGGCGAGAACGAGGGCGACCCCCAGTTCTGCATTACGGACATTCTGCCCCATCTGGGCAAGGATCAGAGCGTCAAGAAGCTGGGCGAGGCGTTTACTGGCGAGGACTTGAATGTGCTGGTGGGCAGCCTGCCTCTGGACGCGGAGGGCGAGCAGCTTTACAAACTCAATGTAATGAAGATTCTCAACGACCAGTACGGCATTGTGGAGAGCGACCTGATTTCCGCCGAGCTGGAGTTTGTGCCCGCCTTCAAGGCCGCTGACATTGGCTTTGACCGGAGCATGATCGGCGCTTACGGCCATGACGACCGGGTCTGCGCTTACCCGGCCCTGGAGGCCCTGTTCGACTGTGAGGTCCCCGAGCGCACGGCCATCACCGTGCTGGCGGACAAGGAGGAGATTGGCAGCGTGGGCAACACGGGCCTGTGCTCCGAGTATCTCAACTACTTTGTCTGCGACCTGGCCCGGGCCGAGGGCCTGGAGCCCCAGCATGTGTGGAGCATGTCCAACTGCCTTTCCGCCGATGTGACCGCGGCCATGGACCCCACCTATGCTTCCGCCTATGAGGCGGGCAACTCCACCTTCTTGAACCGGGGCGTGGGCATTGCCAAGTACACCGGCAGCCGGGGCAAGGGCGGCAGCAACGATGCCTCCGCCGAGTTCCTGGGCTGGGTGCGCCGCATTTTGGACAATGGGGATGTGCTCTGGCAGATCGGCGAACTGGGCAAGGTGGACCAGGGCGGCGGCGGTACCGTGGCCTATGATGTGGCCCGTTTGAACGCGGATGTAATCGACATCGGCGTGCCGGTGCTTTCCATGCACGCGCCCTTTGAGGTGATCTCCAAGCTGGACCTGTATATGGCGTATAAGGCCTTTAAGGCCTACTTTGAGGCGGAGTAAGTTTCTCCGCCAGCTTATGGAGACTTGCGCTGTTTCACCCATACATGGCAGCACAGCGGCGCCCCCGGAGTGTAAAAACTCCGGGGGCGCCGTGTTTTTGTATGATTAAGGCACTATTGCCGCTCCAGCAAGGCCTCATAGGTAAAGCGCCCCAGGGCCCGGCGCAGCAGAACCGCCGCCAGAACCGCGCACAGGAGCCCTATCCCCAGCAGCATCCAGGGGCTGATCAGCATCAGCCCGCTAAACTGCCCGGCCCCCAAAAGAATTACCGGTAAAATCAGGAACACGGCTCCCTGCTGGGCGTCCTCCACGCTTTTGGCTTTGGCGGAAACCCGCACAATCAGCGTCACCGCAATAAGGGAGAGGGCGGGGGACACCAGCAGCATCACCAAAACCCAGGTGAACCCTGGCAGCACCGGCGCGCCCACCAGCAAGATGGTTTCCGCCTCCAGTATGGCCAGCATCAGCCCAAAGGAGGCCAGGGATACCAGCTCGCTGAGTGAGAAGGCCGCCAGCACCTTGGCCCGAAACACCTGCCGGAGGGACAGGGGGCAGTACAGCAGGGTCTCCAGGGTGCGCTTTTCTTTTTCTCCCACAAAGCTTACCGCCGCCATCACGCTGGCGGCCATAATGGGGATGAGCAAAAAGAATGTGGGCATAACATAGTTGAGCAGCAGTCCGGGCATGTCCCGGCTCAGGTCCCCGGTCTGTTCCCCTAGGGGAAGCAGGGCCAGCATCCGTTCCATATCCTGGGTGTCCTCCGGCAGAAAGCGGAGGGCCAACAAAGAAATGCTGGGCATCACCACCGTCAGCACAATGGGTACCACCAGCAGGGCGGCCAGCATCCGCTTGTTGGCGGTAATGCTCCGCAGGTCCTTTTGGATGATGGCGATGGTTTGGCGTTTCTGGCTCATGCCGTGGCCTCCTTTCGTTCTGTCAGCGCAAAATATACCTCTTCCAAGGAGGGCGGCGCGGCGGAGATGTGGTAAAGGTCGCCGCCGCAGGACATAATGTCCCGCACCATTTGGGGCACCGCCTCTTCCGACTCCACTTGCACCGCGTAGCGCCCAGGCTCAATCTGCCGCCAGCCCGCCTCCGGCGGCACCCGGCTGGCTCGGGCCTCGACCCGCACGCCTTGGCTGACCTGGGCGCGGAGCTGGGCTAAGGTGCCCTGAGCCAGCAGCCGCCCCTGGTCCATCAGCCCATAGCAGGTGCAGACTTCCTGGGCATAGCGCAGCTGGTGGGTGCATAAAAACACGGTAACCCCCTGCTCTTCCGCCAGGCTTCGAATCATCCGGTGGACGTTCTGGGCGCTTTCCGGGTCCAGGCCGGAGGTGGGCTCGTCTAAAAACAGCACCTTGGGCTGGTGCATCATAGCCCGGGCTAAAGAGAGCCGCTGGCGCATGCCGGTGGAATAGGCCCCCAATTTTTTCTCCGCCGCATCCCTTAGGTCCAGCTGTTCCAGCAGGGTTTGGGCCCGCTGCCGGCAGGCTGCGCTCTCCAAGCCGAAGAGCGCCCCATAGAACAGGAGATTGTCCAGGCCGGTCAGGTTGTCGTACATTTGGGCGTGCTCCGTGACCACCCCGGAGAGGGCGTGGGCCCGCTCCGGTTCTGCCGCCGGGTCAATGCCGAAGACGCCGCACCCGCCCCCGCTGGGGGAGAGCATCCCGGTCAGCAGCTTGACCGTGGTGGTCTTTCCCGCGCCGTTGGGGCCCAGAAACCCGAAAACCTGGCCGGGCTCCAGGCGGACGGAGACGGAATCTACCGCCCTTTTTCCACCGGGAAACTCCTTAGACAGCTCCCGCAGTTCCACCGCCCAGTTCATGCGAACTTCACCGCCGTTCCATAGGCCATTACCTCGGCGGCTCCGGCCATAACGGCGGAGGTGGCATAGCGCACGGCCACAATGGCGTCGGCCCCCATGCGCTGGGCGTCCTCCATCATCCGCTGGGTGGCAATTTCCCGGGCCTGGTCCATCATTTGGGTGTAGGCCTTCAGCTCGCCGCCCACCAGAGTTTTAAAGCTTTGGCTGATGTCGCTGCCCAGGTGCTTGGACTGAATGGTGCTGCCCCGCACCAGCCCCAGGTGGCAGATCTCCCGGCCGCTGATGGTTTCCGTGTTCACTAAGATCATATCGCTCACTCTCCTGTATTGTTATGATATCATTATAATATCTAGTTTCCAAAGTGTCAAGTGGGGAGAGGGGGCGTAAGAAATTTGTAAGATTTGGGCGGCAGGGGAAAATTTATTTTCCAATCTCCCTTGATTTTCGGCCAGCCCTGTGCTATAGTTTGGTTAGAATAACAGTAAAATCCAATCAAGGAGGAACTGGTATGGGTATGTGGTTTTTTTCGCTGATTTGCTCTCTCCTGGCGCCGCTGACTATGGTTTTGTTCGGCTTTTTATGGAAGACCCGGCCGCCCCGGGACATCAACAGCCTCTACGGCTACCGCACGGCCATGTCCAGCAAAAACCAGCAGACCTGGTTTTTTGCCCATGCCTGCATTTCCCGGCTGTGGCGGCGGCTGGGTCTTGCCACGCTGGTTCTTTCCATTTTAGTTTACGGGCTGGGGAGTCTGGCCTTGGCGGGCTGGCGCTGGTCCCAGCTGGGCGTGGAGGAAAACCTGGACCGGACGGGGTTCCTGATTTTGGGGATTGTGACGGTACAGATGATCGTACTCGTGGGGTCAATTTTCCCGGTGGAGCGGGCGTTGAAGCGCCGCTTTGACGGGGAAGGGAAGCCCCGGCCCGAATAGTGGATGATTCCAGCGGTTTGCTGGCACAAGAGCCGCCCGGCGGGAAAAGCGGGCGGCTTTTTTCTTTGGAGAAGAGGCTCGCCTCCATGGGAGTGTCCGTTTCGGAGAGCTTTTCGTGTTCCCCCGCCCGTAGGCGGGGGACACAGATGATTATCTCTGTGGCACACCCCGCCTCCATCTTTATCTTGCATATAAAGTCCAGATGTGGTACAATATAAATGAATATACACGTTTCTCAGGAGGTGCTCCGTGAATATCAAACGTTGGGCGGCGCCGCCGTTGGATCGGAACAAGGCCGGCGAGCTGGCGGCACGCCATGGCCTGTCTCCCTTTTTGGCCGCCATGCTGGAACTGCGGGGCTTTTCCAGCGCGGCGGACCTGGACGCCCTGCTGGGCCAGGGGGAGATTGCCGACCCCTTTTTGATGAAAGACATGGACCGGGCTGTGGAACGCATCCGCCGGGCCCTGGATGATTTTGAGAAGATTGCCATATACGGCGACTATGACGCGGATGGTGTAACCGCCACGGCGATTTTATATACGTATTTGCAAACTTTAGGGGCTGACGTGCGCTTTTACATACCCCAGCGGGAGGGCGAGGGCTACGGTATGAACCGGGGCGCGGTGCAGACTCTCTCCCGGGAGGGCGTTGACCTGATTATTACCGTGGACAACGGGATTTCCGCCATGGAGGAGATTGAATTGGCCAACTCCCTGGGTATGGAGGTGGTGGTCACGGACCATCACCAGCCCCACGAGACCCTGCCCCAGGCCTATGCCATTGTGGACGCCCACCAGCCGGGGGATGAGAGCCCCTTTAAGGACTGCTCCGGGGCCGGGGTGGTGCTCAAGCTTATCATCGCCCTGGAAGACGGAGATGCCTCCATGGTGCTGGAGGAGTTCGCGGACCTGGCCGCCATTGGCACCGTGGGGGACGTGGTGCCCCTGCTGGGAGAGAACCGGGTTATCGTCCAGGCGGGTTTGGAGATGATGGAGCGCTTTGGGGAGCCGGAAGCCGCTGCCCAGCGCCCAGGCTTGGCGGCGCTGCTGGAGCTCTGCGGGGCCAAGCCCACCGCCACGGGGCTGGCCTATTCCATTGTGCCCTGCGTCAACGCCACCGGGCGCATGGGCGCGCCGGAGCGGGCGGTGCGCCTGCTGGTCTATGAGGACCCGGACTCCGCCCGGAGCCTGGCGGAAGAGATTCGGGAGGACAACGCCCGCCGCAAGCAGGTGGAGGCGGAAATTACCGCCCAGGCTGTGGAAAAGATTGAGTCGGACCCAGCCCTGCGGCTGGCCCGGATCATCGTGGTGGACGGCCCCGGCTGGCATCACGGCGTGGTGGGCATTGTGGCCGCCCGGGTTACAGAGCGTTACGGCAAGCCCTGCTTTGTTATTTCTGTGGATGAGAAGGAGGCCAGGGGCAGCGGCCGGAGCGTGGAGGGCTTCTCCCTGTTCAGCGCGGTAACCGCCTGCCAGGACCTGCTGGCCCAGTACGGCGGCCACCCCATGGCGGCGGGAGTCACCATGAACCGGGAGCATGTGGAGGAATTCCGCCGGAGAATCAACGACTATGCCCGCAAGGCCTGCCCTGACATGCCCTCGCCGGTGCTGAACCTGGACTGCCTGTTGGAGCCGGGAGACCTTTCCCCCGCTCTGGTGCGGGAGCTGAAGCCTTTGGAGCCCTTTGGCAGCGGAAATCCCCAGCCGCTTTTCGGTCTCTATGGCGTGGAGCTGAAGGCCCTGCGGGCGGTAGGCGCAACGGGCAGCCACACCCGCCTCTCCTGCGCCAAAGATGGCTTCCGGTTTGAGGCGGTGCGCTTTGGGGCCAGTCCGGCGGACTTCCCTTTTCCGGCGGGCGCGAAGGTAGACCTGGCGGTAAACCTGGACATGGACCATTTTCGGGGAGTGGAAAAGCTCAGCGTCATTGTGCGGGATGTGAAGCTCTCCGGCCTGGACCAGGACGCTTGCATCCGCAGCGTGCGGGCCTATGAGCGCTTCCGCCGCCGGGAGCCTCTGACCCCCAAAGAGGGCCGGGCCCTGACGCCCAGCCGGGACCAGCTGGCGGCGGTGTACCGGCTGCTGCAAAGCCAGGGCGGGGCCTGGCTCAGCGGGGAGGCTCTGCTGTGGAACCTACGGGAGCGGCGCTTCAACCTGGGCATGATTTTGGTGTGCTGCGATATTTTAGAAGAGCGGGGGCTGATTCAATATCAGGTAAAGGGCAACGCGCTCTCAGCGCGGTTGATCCCAGTGAGCCAAAAGGTGGACATTTTCGCCTCCCCCCTGTTTGCCCGCCTAAACACCTAGCGGGCGCACGCGGGGGCTTGGAGGCCGCTTGTCCGGTCAGCCGCCCGCAAAGGCGCTGGGCGCGGCACAGCTGGCCAACATTACGAAGCCATCACGCGCGTGCGGGTCAAGCGCCACGCCATTAGACCGAGGAGGGATTCTTATGCCGGAGATACGGCAGATCAGCACTTATGAAGAGCTGCAAACGATTATAAAAGAGAGCGGCAAGGACTACGACCGGGCAGCTGTTGGCCAGGCCTACCGGCTGGCCGAGCGCAAGCACCGGGACCAAAAGCGCAGCTCCGGCGAGCCCTACATCATCCATCCCCTGTCTGTGGCGGCCAACCTGGTGGACCTGGGCATGGACACCCAGTCTGTGGTGGCGGGACTGCTGCACGATGTGGTGGAGGACACGGACTGCACTTTGGAGGACATTGTGCAGGAGTTCGGCCAAGAGGCGGCGCTGCTTATTGACGGTGTAACCAAGCTGGATAAGATTCCCTTCTCCTCCCGGGAGGAGGAACAGGCCGAAAACCTGCGGAAGATGCTTATGGCCATGGCCCAGGACATCCGGGTCATCATCATCAAGTTTGCGGACCGGATGCACAATCTTTCCACCCTGGAATTCATGTCGCCCCAAAAGCAGCGGGACAAGGCCCGGGAATGCCTGGAGGTGTACGCCCCCATCGCCCACCGCCTGGGCATGCGCACGGTCAAGGAAACCATGGAGGATGTGTCCCTAAAGTACCTGGACCCAGAGGCCTACCGGGAAATTAACGACTACCTGTCCTCCCGCAGCACCACCCGGCTGCAGTTTATCCAGGAGCTGAAGGCCCAGCTGAAAAGCCGGGTGATGGCCTTTATGCCCCAGGTGTATATTGAGGGACGGGTCAAAAGCATCTACAGCATCTACCGCAAGATGTTTATGCAGGGCAAGGATTTTGAGCAGATTTACGATGTGTTTGCCATGCGGGTGATTGTGGACACCATTGAGGACTGCTACAATGTGCTGGGCATTGTCCACGACATGTTCACCCCCCTGCCCAACCGGTTCAAGGACTACATCTCCACCCCCAAGCCCAACATGTACCAGTCCCTGCACACCACGGTAATCACCAAAGCCGGGGTGCCCTTTGAGGTGCAGATTCGCACCTGGGAGATGCACCAGACCGCCGAGTACGGCATTGCCGCCCACTGGAAGTACAAAATCGGCATGACCGCCAAGCACGCGGACAACCGCTCTCTGGACGAGCGGCTCTCCTGGATCCGCCAGATGCTGGAAAACCAGGCGGACACCGAGGACGTAACCGATCTGGTCCACTCCATCAAGTCGGACCTGATCCCCGAGGAGGTTTTTGTTTTCACGCCCAAGGGAGATGTGGTGAACCTGCCCCAGGGCTCCAGCGTCATCGACTTTGCCTATGCCATTCACAGCGCGGTGGGCAACCGTATGGTGGGGGCCAAAGTGGATAAAAAAATCGTGCCCCTGGACTACAAGGTCCGTACCGGAGAGATCATTGAGATATTGACCAGCAAGGAAGCGGGCCGGGGCCCCAACCGGGACTGGCTGACCATGGTGCGCACCAGCGAGGCCCGCAGCAAGATACGGGCCTGGTTTAAAAAGGAGCGCCGGGAAGAGAACATTGTGGAGGGCAAGGCCGAGCTGGAGCGGGAGCTCAAGCGCAGCGGCATTGCCCTGGGCCCCGAACTGGTCTCCTACATGGTGGAGAGCGTTGGCAAGCGCCACAACTGCAACACCGCCGAGGACCTGTACGCCGCCATTGGCTATGGAGGCATTCAGCTGTGGAAGGTGATGCCCCGGGTGCGGGAGGAGCACCAGCGCATGGCCAAGGCGGTCTCGCCCCAGGCTCAGGACGAAGCGGCGCTGAACCTGCCGCCCCAGCCCCAGCCCAGAACGGCCAAAGCCGCCAGCGGCGTGCTGGTGGAAGGGGTGGACAACTGCCTGATCAAGTTCTCCCGCTGCTGCAACCCCCTGCCCGGGGATGAGATCATCGGCTTTATTACCCGGGGCTTCGGGGTGTCCATCCACAAGCGGAGCTGCCGGAACGTCCCCCGGGACCTGAGCGACTGCCCCGAGCCGGAGCGCTGGGTGGGAGCCTACTGGGAGGGGGACGTGAAGGACGACTTTAAGTCCACCCTGCACATTGTGGCTGTGGACCGGGCGGGCCTGCTGTTCGATGTAACCCAGCAGCTTTCGGCCATGAATATTTTCATTCACTCGCTGAACTGCCGCCAGGAGAAAGGGGGGGGCAACGCGGTCATTTCCGCCACCATCTCCATCAGCGGCCTGCCCCAGCTACACAATATCATCGAGCGCGTTTCCCGGGTAAAGGGCGTACTCAGCATCGACCGGACTTAGAGTCTGTTTGAAAAATCTTTCTGAAAAAGGAGCGTTCCCTCTATGGTCTTGCGGCTTTCCGGCCACAGCTACCACTATGAATGCGAAAACCTGTGCCGCCTGTTCTTCCCGTACAGCCCCGTGCGGGTGGAGGACGGGGAGCCCCTGCCTGGGGAGCCCTGGGCCCAGGCCTTGGCGGAAGCGGAACCCGGCGGCGTGCGCTACCAGGTCCGGGCGGGAGACGGGGAGAAGGCGCTGGAGGATTCCCGCCTGGTGCCGGTCCAGGAGGAATATGCCTTGACGGACCTGCTGTATCAGGTGCTTTCCCGGCTGACAGGCCTGCGCCCAGCCTGGGGGATGCTCACCGGGGTCCATCCGGTGAAGCTGCTGCGGCAGACCGTCCAACGGGCCGGGGAAGGGCCGGACTTTGCGGCAAGTCTTGAGGCAGGTCTCGCGGAGTTTCAGGAGAAATGGCATGTGACGCCTCCCAAGGCGGAGCTGGCGGGCCGGGTGCTCCGGGCCCAGCGGGAGGCGGTGGAGGCCCTGAGGCCCGAGGACTTCAGCCTGTATGTGGGCATCCCTTTCTGCCCCACCCGCTGCGCCTACTGCTCCTTTATCTCCCAAGACTTGGCCCATGCCAAGAAGCTGGTGGAGCCTTACTTTCAGCTGCTTTTGGCCGAGCTGGAAAAAACAGCGCGGATGGCGGGGGACTTAGGGCTGCGGCTGGTTTCCGTCTACATGGGCGGCGGAACGCCCACCACCCTGAGCGCGGCCCAGCTGGGGCGGCTCTGCGGAGCCATCGCCCAGCTTTTCGACATGAGCTCCTGCCGGGAGTTCACCGTGGAGGCGGGCCGGCCCGACACCATTACCCGGGAAAAGCTGGAAGCCCTAAAGGGAGCCGGTGTGGGGCGCATCAGCATCAACCCCCAAAGCTTGTCGGACCAGGTGCTGCAAACCATTGGCCGGGCCCACAGCGCCGCCGGTGTGGAGGCGGCCTTTGCCCTGGCCCGTCAGGTGGGCTTCCGGGACATTAACGCGGACCTGATTGTGGGCCTGCCCGGAGACGGTTTGGAGGGCTTTCAGAGAAGCCTGGAAGGGGTGCTGGCCTTTGGGGCCGCCAATGTGACGGTTCACGCCCTGGCCCTTAAGCGCAGCTCCCGGCTGGTGACCGAAGATGAGGATATCTCCTCCCACAAAAAGTCCGCCGAGGCCGCCGCTATGGTGGAGCATTCCATCCAACGGCTTACCGGCGCGGGTTTTGTGCCCTACTACCTGTACCGCCAGACCCGTATGGCGGGCAACCTGGAAAACACCGGCTGGGCCCTGCCGGGGAGCATCTGCCGGTACAACATCTACACCATGGACGAAAGCTGCACGGTCATCGCCTGCGGGGCGGGGGGCGTAAGCAAGATTAAGGACCCGGCTTCCGGGGACCTGACCCGCATTTTTAACTTTAAGTACCCGGCCGAGTACATTGAGCGGCACGGGGAGATTTTGCAGAGAAAGGACGGTGTCATTGGGCTTTATGAGCAATTTCGCCAGCGGCTACATTAAATACATCAATCATTTGGAGCAGATCAACGACGCGGCCATTTCCCATCCCAAGCGGATGATTGAGGAGGTGGAGGGCTCTTACCGGGAGCATCTGCGGAACATCGCCCGGAACATTACCGAGCGGCGGGAGCCGGTGCGGGTGGTGATGCTCTCTGGCCCCAGCAGCAGCGGCAAGACCACCACCGCCCACCTGCTGCGGGATTATCTGAAGGGCTTCGGCGTCCGCGCGGTGATTATCTCCATGGACGACTTTTACCTGGGCCGGGGGCTGGCCCCCCGCCTGCCGGATGGCAGCTACGACTATGAGAGCGTGGCCGCTCTGGACGAGGAGCGCATTCGCGGGTGCCTGGCCAGCGTGGTCAACAATGAGGCCTTTACCGTGCCCCACTACGACTTCAATTTGGGCCGGCCCAATGGAGAGGACCAGCGCTACCAGCTGGCGCCAGACGAACTGGCCATTGTGGAGGGCATCCACGGCTTGAACCCGGTGTTCACCCGGGACCTGCCGGAGCAGTCCTGCATGAAGCTTTACGTCAGCGTAAAGCAGCAGATTAAAGACGTGAACGGAGAGGTCATCTCTCCCTGGGACCTGCGGCTGGTGCGGCGCATTGTGCGGGATATCCAGTTCCGCGGCGCTCCGGCGGAGCAGACCTTGTCCATGTGGCCCCAGGTGGTGGAAGGGGAAAACCGCTACATCCGCCCCTACCGCATGAGCGCGGACTACACGGTAAACTCCATCCACATTTACGAGCCCTGTGTGCTGCGCACCGTGGCCATCCCTCTGCTGCGGGCCATTGCGGCGGACAGCCTCTACTATAAAAAGGCCCGGGACCTGGAATCCCGGCTAATGCGCTTTGAGCCGGTGAGTCCGGAGCTGGTGCCCGAGGGCTCCATGCTGCGGGAATTTTTAGGGGCGCGGCCGCAGAATTAATGAATTTGTAATTATTTTGAAAGAGAATTACGCTTTACTTTCCCGCCCGAGCTTGCTATAATAGAATCACAGGGGGACGACCCCCAATCAAATTACAAGGAGGACTGTTTACATGGGAATTTTAGATGATGTGGTTGTAAACGCCAAATCTGCCGCTGAGGCTGTGGGCCGCAAGGCTGGGCAGCTGGTGGATGTTTCCAAGCTGCGCATCAGCGCGGCCGAGGTGAACTCCGAGATCACCAAGCGCTACGAGACGCTGGGCCGTTATGTCTACGAGAACTGTCATGGGCTGTTGGCCGGCGACCCAGAGGCCTTTGGAAAGATGAGCGAGATTGACGAGCTGCGGGCCCAGGCGGCCTCCATTGCCAAGGAGCTGGGCGACAAGCAGAACAAGACGGTCTGCCCGGTGTGCGGCAAGCAGTGCGCCAACACGGACACCTTCTGCAGCACCTGCGGCGCTAAGCTGGAGCCCGAGCCGGAACCCATTCCCCAGGAGGGCGGCCCCAACGACGCAGCGGCGGCCCAGGCCAATGAGGGCCCGGACGCGCAGGTTTCCGACCTTCCGCCCCGCCAGTATCCCTAACTCATAAGAACCAAAAACGCCGGGAGCCTTTTGCCCCGGCGTTTTTTTGCGGTCTAAATCCCGAAATAGTCCAAAGCCCGCTCCAGGTATTTGTCCCAGAACCGCCACTCATGGGAGTAGCCCGCCTCCTCCTCAAAACGGGCGGGCAGGCCGATGCTCTGGGCGTGAGCCTTGAAGGTCTGATACTTTTCCCAAATCAGGCTGTCGGCTTCGCCGCAGCAGAAATAGAGCTTTGGCAGCGTCCCGGCTTCCATGAGCTTGGGCAGCTGGTCCCACACATTGATGGGGGAATGGATATAGCCCTCGAGGCCCCCAAAGTTTTCCACCAGGTTTTCCACCCGCTTATGAAACAGCGCGGCGGCGCCCGCTTCCGCTTTGCCGTCATATTGAGGCTTTTTCATCTGCTTCAAATCTGTGGGGGCGTTGGAGAGGCTGGCGGCTCCGGCAAACTTGTCCGGGTGGGCCGCCGCGTACTGCATGGCTCCGTTGCCGCCCATGGAAAGACCGGCGATGAAGTTGTCCTCCCGCTGGGCCGAGGCTGGGAACCAGCCCTGCACCAGGGGCATAAGCTCTTCGGTCAGGTAATCCCAGGCATTGTAGCCGGTGGCAAAGCCCGGCCAGTTTACGTAGTTGGAGTTAGCCCCGCTGGGCATAACCACCATGAGGTTCCGCTCACTGGCATAGAGCTCAATATTGGACTTGCGCAGCCAGTCGCTGTAATCGCCAAATGTGCCGTGTAAAAGCCACAAAACCTTATATTTCTTGCCGGAGGCATAGAAATCCCCAGGCTTGCTGTCAAAGGGCCGGTCTGGCAGCAGAATGTTTACATCCGTGTTGTTCCCCAAACAGCCGCTTTGAAAATTAAGATGGGCTAAGGCCATAACCGTTCCTCCTTAGATGGAATCCAGGGCGCCGCCCACGTCTTCCAGAATGTCCTCCACATTTTCCAGGCCCACAGAGAGGCGAATCATGCCGCCGTTTATGCCCGCCGCCTCCAGCTGCTGGTCGGTGAGCTGCCGGTGGGTTTCGCTGGCCGGATGGAGCACGCAGGTGCGGATGTCCGCCACATGGACCTCGTTGGAGGCCAGAGTGAGGGCATCCATAAACTTGGCCGCGGCGGGCCGCCCGCCCTTGAGGATGAAGGACACCACGCCGCTGCATCCCTTCAGATATTTCTGGGCCAGGGCATAGTGCGGGCTGGAGGGCAGACCAGGGTAGGAGACGCTCTCCACCTGGGGGTGCCGCTCCAAGAACTGAGCCACTTTCGTGGCGTTTTCGCAGTACTGGCGCATGCGCACGGACAGGGTTTCCAGCCCCAAATTCAGCAGAAAAGCCGAGTGCGCCGCCGGGTACACGCCAAAGTCCCGCATCAGCTGCATCCGGGCCTTGATGATATAGGCCATATTGCCGTACGCCTCGGTGTAAGAGATGCCGTGGTAGGACTCGTCCGGCTGGGTAAGCTCCGGGAATTTGCCGTTGGTCCAGTCAAATTTGCCGCTGTCCACAATCACGCCCCCCACCTGAACCGCGTGGCCGTCCATGTATTTGGTGGTGGAATGGATGACAATATCCGCGCCGAACTGGAAGGGCTTGCACAGAACCGGCGTGGCAAAGGTGTTATCCACAATCAGGGGGACGCCCATCTGGTGGGCAATGTCCGCGAAGCGCTCAATGTCCAGCACGGTGAGGGCCGGGTTGGCAATGGTTTCGCCAAAGACCAGCTTGGTGTTGGGCTTGAAGGCGGCCTTGATTTCCTCATCCGTGGAGGCGCTGTCCACATAAATGCACTCAATGCCCAGCTTTTTCAAGGTGAAGGAAAACAGGTTGATGGTGCCCCCATAGATGGTGGGCAGGCTGACAATGCTGTCCCCAGCCTGGCAGAGGTTGAGAATGGCCAGCAGGGTGGCGGCCTGGCCGGAGGTGGTGCACATGGCGCCCACGCCCCCCTCCAGGTCGGCAATTTTGTCTTCCACCGCCATAACCGTGGGGTTGCCGAAACGGGAGTAGCACAGGCCCTTGGTGGGATCGTCAAAAATGGCGGCTACCTGGGCGGCGGAGTCGTACACATAGATCGGAAGAGCGTCGTGTAGGGAAA
>CAJUNS010000008.1 GCA_910587995.1 uncultured Oscillospiraceae bacterium
GACGATCTCATAAGAGACCGTCCTCTGTGTTGGCGAACACCTATTTTTCCAGGCCGCTTCCAGCCAAGTATCTTCGGCACGAACGAGCTTAACTTCCGTGTTCGGGATGGGAACGGGTGGACCCTCGCCGTAATCAACACCAACTACTTGCTGTCGGTTTTTCCGACTGCTCCAATATAATACCACAGCCTGCCAAAAAATGCAAGAGTTTTTTTGAGAAAATCTCAAATAGTTTTCAATTTCGTTGATACGGTATGATATCTCTCCCACCGACACAATATATGGATTACTGTTCCTGTCCCAAATAGGCCAAAACATCCGCCGCGTTGGTATCCGGCTTTACCTTTGGCATAATCTTCTCAATGATTCCATCCTCATTAATGATGAACGTGGAGCGCACCACGCCCATGCTCACCTTGCCATAGTTCTTCTTTTCCTGCCACACGCCATAGGCCTGGATGGCGGTCCGTTCCGGGTCGGAAAGCAAGAGGAAGGGCAGCTGGTGCTTGGCGGCGAACTTCTGGTGGGAGGCGGCTGAGTCCTTGCTTACGCCGATTACAACCACACCGGCTTGTTCAAAGGCCTCATAGGCGCCCGCAAAGGCGCAGGCCTGCCGGGTGCAGCCAGGGGTATTGTCCCGAGGATAGAAGTACAGCACCACCTTTTTCCCCGCGAAGTCTGATAAGGAGACGGGCTCTCCATTCTGGTCCGGCAGAGTGAAGGCCGGCGCTTTTGTTCCCACTTCCAACATTTCAACGTCCTCCTTTGATAAATACATATTGCCTTTCATCGGACAGCTCCCGGTCAAAGCGGTAGTCCAGGCAGGCAAAGGCCCGAACCCCTTCCCGGCTTTCCACCCGGTTTTCCGCCAGCCAGCGGACCATCTGGCCCCGGGCCATTTTGCAGAGAGTGCCTTTCTCCCGCAGCCGCCCTTCTTCCCACTGGCCGAATAGGCAGGTTAGCACAGCGGAGACGGGAAGATGGGGCACAACCGCCCGGCTGTATTCCTTTGAGGCCAGGTTCAGCACCCAGTCCGATTCCGCCTCCAGCTCTTCCGCCAGTTGGCGGCCCCAAAAGGCGTAAAGGTCCTTTGCCCCGTCCACAGAGAGCTTGGCCTGCATTTCCAGCCGGTAGGGCACTACTCCGTCGAAAGGCCGCAGCAGGCCGTAGAAGCCGGAAAGAATGCGCAGATGCTCCCGCAAGTAGTCCAGCTGGCCGGACTCCATTACGCCTGGGGCCATGTATTGGTATTGTATGCCCTCATAAGACAGAATAGCCGGAGTAAGACCCCGCCGCAGGTCCATATTTTGCAGGCGCTCCACGTTTTGCCGGGCGAGGGGAGCGCTGCACTTCCAGAGGGCCTGCAGCTCCTGGGGCGGCATGGCCCGAAGCGTCTCCAACAGCCGGCCGGCCTGCGGCAGAAAAACCGGCAGGCCCAATGGAGGAAGGCTGTCCGTATCCACGTTCATTTTCTTGGCGGGGGAGATGATCATCCGCATGGCTTCACCAACCTTTTTCCAAGTCTATTATATCAGATTCTCTCCCGATTGCCAAGCCCTGCGGGGCCCGGGATGTGTACAGAGAGAATCATCTATGTTCCCCCGCCCGTAGGGCGGGAGAACATGAAAAGTTCTCCGAAACGGACACTCCCAAGCCCCGCAGGGCCTGGAACTGTGCACAGAGAGAATCACCTGTGTTCCCCCGCCCGTAGGGCGGGGGAACACGAAAAGCTCTCCGAAACGGACACTCCCAGGGCCCGGGTGGGGAGCGGGCAAAGGGCTGGAGAAAAAATTCGCCATTCCCCTCTGCCAGCCAAGCCGCCAGGGGGAATGACGAAAGGTTTGTCCTAGGTGCGCTTAAGAAAGCCCTTTGTTTTTCAAAGGGCGGGGGAGTCTCCGCGCTCCCGGCGGTTACCGAAACAGCGTACAGATTCCCTCTTCCCGGAAAAACCGGATTTTCTTCTCAATCTCCTCCCGGGGGACCTGGAAGTACTCTGCCAGGCAGCCAATGCACAAAAAATCCTCCGCGCCCCGGTTAACCAGCTTCCAGTAAATGGCCCGGTCGTCCTGGCCCAAAGGTCCGCCGCATTGGCGGCAGGTCAGGTAGTTGCTCACCGGACCTTGACCAGCTTGGCCCGGAATACCCGGCAGCCGTGGGGCTCGATCTGGGCGGCGTAGCGCTCGGTAAAGGTCCCCTCGGTCTGATGGGCCCAGCAGTCATACATCTCCAGGCCCACGCCAGCCGCTGCGGGGATGCCCATATCCCAGAACTGCAAAGACATCTCCGCCTTGCGGTCGCCCAGGTTAAACAGGCCAATGGCCAGAGAGCCGTCGCTCATGGGCTTCACCAAAGCCATCAGAGCCGCCGGGTCGTGGCCAGGCACCACATAGGGTCCCCGGCACTCAATGTCCTGGTTGATGGCGATCAGGTCCGGGTTGCACAGGGTCTCCTTGGTGTACTCGCTCATCTTACGGATGTCGCAGCCGATCATCAAGGGGGAATTCATCATGGCCCACAGAGAGAAGTGGGTGCGGTACTCCTCGTCGGTGCAGCCGCCCTTCACGCTGCCAATGAACTCGTTGTTGCTGCCGCCGTGCATGCCTACCACCAGCATGTCGATGTCGTTGTGGCAGAAGGGGCCGGAGTAGGCCATCTTGTCCATCTGGGAGAGGGCCAGGTTTTTAATGGACTCCCAGCTGTCCTGAATGTCCCCGGTGGAGCGGAACAGCTGGGCCCCGCTGCCCTGAATCCAGCTCCACACATCATCGGAGCCCCAGTTGCAGGCGGAGAAGAGGATGTCCCGGCCGCAGTTGCGCAGGGCCAGGCTCATGCGCTTGTAGAGCATCTCCCCGTCCATATGCCGGGGCTTGTAGCAGTTGTCATACTTTAGGTAATCCACGCCCCAGGCGGCAAAGGTGGCCGCGTCCTGGAACTCGTGCTCAAAGCTGCCGGGATATCCCGCGCAGGTGTGGGTGCCGTCGCAGGAATACATGCCGAACTTCAGGCCCTTCTCATGGACATAGTCCGCCACAGCCTTCATGCCGTGGGGGAACTTCTCCGGGTCCGGCACCAAAAAACCGTCCTGGTCCCGCTGGCGCAGGCTCCAGCAGTCGTCAATGACCACATACTCATAGCCCGCGTCCTTGAGGCCGGAGCTGGCCATGGCGTCGGCGGTCTCCTTAATCAGGTCCTCGTTGATGGCGTGGGTGAAGGTGTTCCAAGAATTCCAGCCCATGGGCGGCGTAAGCCCAAGAAATTTGTTTTGCATAGGGGTTCCTCTTTTCCGAGTAAGATGGGTGGGGCTTTGGCACCATTCTAGCCCGCCGGGCGCAAAAAGTCAATGGGGATTCTGAGAAATTTTCACAAGGGGCCCGGCATGTTTGCGCAGGGCCGCGGGGCTGCTTTGGGAAGCCGCGAAAGGGTTACGGGCTTTTTTATAACGCGCCGGGCACGAAGCGTGTTGTTAAACAGCTCCAAACCGGAACGCTGCCGGACATTCTTCCAAAATAGTCCCAAAAAATTCGCCAAAGCTATGGCTTTTCTTGAGAAAAAGTGCTATGATAAAAGGGAAGTTTCTACCCGCGTTTTTGCAAAACAATTGGTTGAGGTGAGCAATGTGTTAAAAAATTGGGTTAAGCCCCAGCGCCCCGAAAAGGAAGAACTGAAATCCCGCCTAAAAGCCGCCCAGGAAAAGCTGGCGGCCCAGCAGATGCTGCTGAAAGATAAAAAACTCCCGGTCCTGGTGTTAATTGAGGGCTGGGGCGCCGCCGGAAAGGGCAGCGCCATCGGCCAGATCATCCGCCGCATCGACCCCCGCTTTTTCAAGGTTTTCTCCATGGCCACCCCCACGGAGGAGGAGCGCCGCAAGCCCTTTTTGGCCCGGCATTTCGAGAAAATCCCCGAGGCCGGGAAGTTCACCTTCCTGGATTCCGGCTGGATGGACGAGATTACCAAGGAACGCCTGAACGGCGTGCTGGACGACCAGGAGTACGCCCGGCGGGTGGACAGCGTCCGCCGTTTTGAGCGCCAGCTGACGGACAACGGCTATCTGGTGCTGAAATTCTTTTTCCACATCAGCAAAAAGGAGCAGGCCGCCCGCATTGGGGGCCTGACGGAAGACAAGGACACCGCCTGGCGGGTCAGCCGGGGGGACATTTGGCAGAACCAGCACTATGACCGCTGCCTGGAGGTGTTCGACAAGTACCTGGACGACACCAACACCCCCAGCGCGCCCTGGTATATCATTGACGCCAAATCCAAAAAGTTCGCGGAGCTGCAGGCCATGGAGATCCTCTGCACGGGCATCGATACCGCCCTGCACAACGAGAGCCTGGCCGTGCCCCTGCTGCAAAACGCCTTCCCCCTGATCAAAATGCCAAAGCTCAGCGAGGTGCCCCTGGCGGGCAAAACCCTGACGGAAGAGGAATATAAGGAGCAGTTGAAAAAGCTGCAAGAGAAGCTGGGGATGCTCCACAACCGGCTGTACCGCAAGCGGGTGCCAGTGGTTATTGTGTATGAGGGCTGGGACGCGGCCGGGAAGGGCGGCAACATCAAGCGCCTGACCGGGGCCCTGGACCCCCGGGGCTTTGAGGTCCACCCGGTGGCAAGCCCGGAGCCCCACGAGAAGGCCCGGCATTATTTGTGGCGCTTCTGGACCCGCCTGCCCAAGGACGGGCACATCGCCATTTTTGACCGAAGCTGGTACGGCCGGGTAATGGTGGAGCGCCTGGAGGGCTTCTGCTCGGAGAACGACTGGCAGCGGGCCTATTATGAGATGAACGAGTTTGAACAGGAGCTGCACAATTGGGGAGCCGTGGTGCTGAAATTCTGGGTGCAGATTGACAAGGACACCCAGCTGGAGCGCTTCACCGACCGGCAGAACACCCCGGCCAAGCAGTGGAAGCTCACCGATGAGGATTGGCGCAACCGGGAGAAGTGGGATGTGTATGAGGCGGCTATTGACGAGATGCTGCAAAAAACCAGCACAACCTATGCCCCCTGGCACATTTTGGAGTCGGTGGACAAGAAGTACGCCCGCATTAAGGCGCTGAAAATTGTGACCGAGGCTTTGGAGAAGGCGCTGAAGTAAAAAGGAATGCAAAAAAGGAACCGCGTCCCTCCTTTGGGAGCGCGGTTCCTTTACGCGTTTTTCAAACCCTATTTCGAACCATTGTCTTTGCGCAGGTGCTCTTCCACCCGGTACCGGGGCCGGGCTTTGACCTCGCTGTAAATCTTGCCGATGTATCCGCCTACCACGCCCAGGCACAGCATCTGCAAGCCGCCCAAAAGCCAGATGGAGCACACAATGGCGGTCCAGCCGGACACAGCCCAGCCCATAAAATAGGAGACCAGAGCATACAGCAGGCCCAGCACGCTGAGGACGGACACCAGAATGCCAAAGTTGGAAATCAGCTTTAAGGGCTTTACGCTAAAGCTGCTGATCCCGTCCAGGGCAAGGGAAATCATCTTTTTCAAGGGGTACTTGGATTCCCCCGCAATGCGCTCATGGCGGTCGTAGTACACATAGTCGCTGCGGTAGCCAATGAGCGGCACCATGCCCCGCAAAAACAGGTTGACCTCCTTATACTCCGAGAGGCCCTCCAGGGCCCGGCGGCTCATAAGCCGGTAGTCGGCATGGTTAAAGACCACGTCCACGCCCAGCAGCTTCATCACCTTATAAAAGCCCTCGGCGGTGGTGCGCTTAAACCAGGTGTCGGTCTCCCGCTTGTTGCGCACGCCGTACACCACGTCGCAGCCCTCCAGGTACTTTTTCACAAACCCGTCCAGGGCGTCCACATCGTCCTGCAGGTCCGCGTCCAGGCTGATGGCGCAGTCACAGCTCTCCATGGCGGCCATAAGGCCGCAGAGCAGCGCGTTTTGATGGCCCCGGTTGTGGGCCAGCTTCACACCCTCCACATAGGGGTTCTCCTGGTTCAGCTGGGTGATGAGCTGCCAGGTCTTATCCTTGCTGCCATCGTCCACCAGCAGCATCCGGCTGTGCTCGTTGGCCAGCCCCTGGGCCCGCATGGAGTCCAGCTTGGCGGTCAGGCGGCGGACGGTCTCGGGCAGGGCTTCCTCCTCGTTGTAGCAGGGGATGACAAGGTATACCGTTGGGTTCATGGGCAAAGACTTCCTTTCCTTGGGGTATGGTACGGCCGGGCGTGCAGGGGGGCGTCCGGTCTGCCGTTTTTTGCTGGGTCAAGGCTCTTCGGGCTTGTCCTCTTTGGCTGTGGGTTCTGTTTTAGGCTCTTCCACAGGAGCCGCAGGGGGCTCAACAGGGAGAGCGGCGGGCTTATGAGTCTCTTCGAGCTCACGAGACTCTTCGAGCTCGTGAGACTCTTCAAGCTTATGCGCTTCTTCCAACTCCGGCCCGTTTGGGGTGGCCCCTTCCAACCCAGGGGCTTTTTGGGGCCAGGGCCGGGGCTGGTAGCGGCGCTTGGGCCGGGGCTTGGCCGGGGCGGACCCTTCTGGGGCGGCCTCAGGCTGCTGGGGCTGAGGGGGAAGCTCCGGCTCTGAGGCGGGCAAAGGAGCGTGCTCCACCTCTCCCCGGTGGAGGGTCATGCTGCCCGGCTGCCGGAAGCTGGCTTGCCGGCGCTTGGCATAGCCGGCAAAGCGTCCCACCCGGCGCACTTTGGGGTAGCGGGGGCCTTCTGGATCGGGCTTCTGCAAGCGGCGGGCCAAGGTCAGGTAGCCTACCAGCAGCATCAGGGAGGCCAAGGTAATCAGTATGCCGGTCCCCAGCCCAGGGGTGTGGTAAATAAACTCAATCTCCGCCAGCTCGCCCTTGGGGACCCGCACGGCCATAAAGCCTACATTGGCCCGCAGAATGGAAGCCTCTTCCCCGTTGACCCGGGCGGACCAGCCCGCCTCATAGGGTACGCTGAAAAACACCAGCCGGTCCCGGGTGATGTTGGTCATATTGGCCCGGAAGCCCGAGCTGGTGTAGGCGAAGTTTTCGCAGGCCATAGAGCGGCGGCTCTGGCAGTCGGCCAGGTAGTTTTCCTCGGTAAAGTCCCGGCTCATGGCGTCCAGATGCTCCAGCATGCCCTCCACGCTGGGAATATCTCCGTCCTCCAGCACGACGGCCCGCAGCATGGAGAGCTCCCGCTGGCCCACGGAGGTATCGCTGCCTTTGGAAAAGGCCTCGTACTCGCTGCGGGTTAGGTAGTGGTCGTAAGAAAAGCCCATAGGGATGTAGTACTCGTTTTCCCAGATGTCATAGCCGTTGGCATTGCCATAGTAGGCCCAGCCGGGCATGGCCGGGTTGTCCGCGTCCTTGCCGGCGAAGAAATCCGGGTCGTCGTCATCGTCAAAGAGCCAGTGCACCGAGGTTAGGCCCCGCACTCCATAGTGGCTTACCGTGGGCCGGGAGCCCACGTCCCGCTGCACGCCGATGGAGTCGTAAAAGTCCATCACCGAGCCGGGCACCACGCTGTGGAAGGCCTGAATGGAGGGAATCTGCCAGAACATGGCGGCATTGTCCATGGATTCGTAGAAGTCCGAGCGGCAGACCTGCAGGTCGGGCAGGTCGATGTTGGCACCGCCGTTGAGCTCATAGGGAATGATGTGGTCCCAGGTGTAGTCGCTCTGGGTTTTGCCTAGGGCGATGAAGCAGATGGAATACAGCACCGAAACCAGCGAGAGGCACCACAGAACCGCCCGCTTGAAAACCCGGCGGGACTGGCGGCAGAAGAGGAATAGGTACACCACCAGGGCCAGGCAGATAAGGGAGATGGCCACATACGTCCAGAAGCGGGTGGGGTACTCCATCAGGCCCATGGCCCAGAACTCCTGGTCGTCCACCGTCTCTTTTTTGGGCATAAAGCCAATTACCGCCCCAATGGCTACGGTGATGGTGAAGGTCCACAACACGGACCGCCGCCAGTCTACCCGTTCGCTTTCCAGAGACATAATCGTGGCCAGGGCCATCATCAGGGTGAGCATGTAGTACCACCGGGCATAGTAAGAGGCGTTCATCATTTGAAAGGCAGAGTTGAGAAAGGGCACCAGGGCCATGGCAAACAACACCCAGAGCATTTTTTTCAGCCAATGCTTCCGCCGCAGCTGCAGCCAGCCGATTACGCCGGTCATGCCGAACAGGGGCAGCCAGGCTCCCAAGGAGGACCACTTGGACTCGGAATCCGGGGTGAAGTTGGGCCGGGCGGGCAGGTCCGGCGGGAAGAAGAAGCACTCCAGAATGTGCAGGTACCGCTGGTTGCGGTTATAAAGCACGGCGTTCCAGCCGTTGACCATGTTGTCCACCCGGTTGTTTTGCAGCACCGCCAGCACCGAGGGCAGCAGAAGCAGGCCGGAGAGCCCCACGCCGGTTACCGCTTCCAGCGCCAGCAGCAGAAAGTCTTTGAAAGAGAGCCGCCAGCTGCCGCAGGCGAGGCGCAGGAAAAAGTAGATGAGGCAGAAGGTTACCTGGCCCACAAAAAAGTAATAGTTGACAAAGCAGCAGGCAAACACAGCCAAGGCGAACAGGCCCCGGCGGCGGGTTTCCATGTATTCGTCCAGAGCGGCCAGCAGCAGGGGGAAAAAGACAATGGCCTCATGAAAGTGGTTAAAGAAAATATTATAGATGGAAAACCCGGAAAAGGCGTACAGCACCGCGCCAATCATGGCGGTGTCCGGAGACTTGGTGTAGCGGTGCAGATACACATAGCCCGTAAAGGAGGCGCAGGCAAACTTAAGAATCAGCAGCGGGCCCATTAAAAATTGAAGCCACTCCGATGGGAAGGGAATGGTCAGCCAGAAGAAGGGGCTGCCCAGCAGGTAGAAGGAGTAGGACCCGATGAAGTTGGCTCCCAGGTCGGTTAAGTGGTTCCAGCCAATGTTGCCGGCGCGGATGGCGTCGTGGGCCATTCGATAGAAGGGCACCTGCTGTACGTTAAAGTCTCCATAAAAGAGAAAGCGCCCGCCATCCACCACAAGAAAAGGGAGGAAAACGGCGAAGGAGAGCCCCAGGCCCAGCAGGAAGGATTTTAAAAAGTAATTGTCACGAAAGGTTTTTTTCGTCTGTGCAGTTGCCATAGAAATACCTCGGTAAGCAGAATATAAATGGAATGGGACACATGGGTTTCCGGTTTGGCGCGGCACCGCTCTTGCCCCGCATGTTCTTGAGTTCATTATAGCACATTTTTCCAGAAGAGAAAAGGGGTTTTTGGAGCCGTCTCTATGTATTTTGCCAAAAACCGCATCTCAGACATGGACTTTGCGGAAAAAAGAAAGGCGGCTCTACCAATCCGGCCGGGCTTGTGCTATACTGAAAGACAGCGCCGCCGAAAGGCCGGGAGCGGCCGGAGGCGCGGGCTATTTGTGATTTTTGGGATGGGAGATGATTTTTTGTATCATTTTTTCGCCATGCTTTCCCGGATGAAATACATCAACCGGTGGGGCCTGATGCGCAATACCCGCCAGGAGAATATCTGTGAGCACAGCCTGGAAACAGCCCTCATTGCCCATGGGCTGGCCAGCATTGGCAACCAGCGCTTTGGCCGAAGCTACAACGCCGACCGGGCCGCCATGCTGGCCCTGCTCCACGACGCTTCCGAAATCATCACAGGGGACATGCCTACGCCGGTGAAGTATCACTCGGAGGAGATCCGTCAGGCTTACGCCGAGGTGGAGCATGGGGCGGTGGAGCATTTGGCCTCCATGCTGCCCCAGGAGCTGCGCCCCGCCTACCGGGAGCTGATGACCATGAGCGCTCCCGGGGACCAGGAGCTCCGGCCTCTTGTGAAGGCGGCGGACCGGATCTCCGCCATCATCAAGTGCGTGGAAGAGCGCCAAAGCGGCAACCGGGACTTTCGGGAGGCGGAGAAAAGCACCCTAAAGGCCCTGGAAGACATGGGCCTGCCTGAGGCGGAGTACTTTCTCCAGGAGTTTTTGCCCAGCTACGGCCTGACTCTGGACGAGCAGAACTATTCTACCACCGCAGGGGTAAAAATATCAGACAGTTCTCAGATGTTCTTTTTCAAAGCACTGGACTAGGAGGCGCGGCATATGAAAATTGGCAGCATTGAGATTAAGGGCCGGGCCGCCTTGGCCCCCATGGCCGGGGTAACGGACGCGGCGTTCCGGCAGGTGTGCGAGGGGCTGGGCGCGGCTTATACGGTCAGCGAGATGATCAGCGCCAAGGCCATGGAATATAACGATAAAAAAACCGCCTCCCTGGCGGACATCACCCAGGACCAGGGGCCGGTGTTTTTGCAGATTTTTGGCGCGGAGCCTCTGTGCATGGCCCATGCCGCCGGAAAGCTGGCCCGGCTGAACCCGGCGGGCCTTGATATTAACATGGGCTGCCCCATGCCCAAAATCACCGGGCCTGGGGCGGGCTCCGCCCTGATGCGGAACCCGGAGCTGTGCGGGCAAATCGTCCGGGCGGTAAAGGAAGCGGCGGGCCTGCCCGTCACGGTGAAAATGCGGGCTGGCTGGGACAAAGGCAGCGTCAACGCGTTGGAGGTGGCCCAAGCCTGTGAGGCCGCGGGTGCGGACGCGGTCTGCGTCCATGGCCGCACCCGGGACCAGCTCTACCAGGGACGGGCGGACTGGGACGTGATTCGGGCCGTGAAGGCCGGGGTAAGCGTCCCTGTCATCGGCAACGGGGACGTGACGGACCCCCTCTCCGCCGGGGCCCTGCTCACCGAGACCGGCTGCGATCTGGTGATGGTGGGCCGGGGCGCTTTGGGCAATCCCTGGGTTTTTCGAGACATCAACGCCCACCTGCGCGATGAGAGCCTGATTATGCCCCCGCCCACCCTGACCCAGTGGCTGCTAACCCTGCGCAGGCATATCGGCCTGATGTGCCAATATAAGGGCGAAGGCCGGGCCATGCCCGAGGCCCGCAAGCACGCGGCCTGGTACCTAAAGGGCATCCGGGGCGCGGCGGAGTTCCGGCGGCGGGCGGGCCAGCTGAGCACCCTGGCGGACTTGGACCGGCTGGTGGAGGACATCTACCGGACAGACCAGGAGGAAGAGTAAGAGGCATGCCTCCTTCCCGGAAAATTTACGCTTCATTCACATCCTGGCTCAGAATCCACTTGACTTGCCCACCCCAATGCCGTAAACTAATAGAATAGACTTTAGTTTTAAGGAGGCAAACCCATGCAAAAAGGTAAGTTCGGCATTGTCCTATGCTTCTATCCCATCGCGGCCTTTGCCGCCGTCATCCTCAATTCCCCCCTGATCGCCGCCGCCCTCGCGGCCCTGGCGGTGTTTGTGGAGCGGGACGAGTGGGCCGGCCGGCAGACGCTCCAGGCCTGGATGCTCAGCGCCCTGGTCTGGTTTTTCGACAAGGCGGTCCGGCTGGTCACCGCCCGCATGGACATTCCGGTGGTGTCCATTATGCTGGAGGTGGCCTCTACGGTGCTGTTTGTGGTGGTCTACCTGGCGGCGATTTTCCTGAGTATTCTGGCCATTATCCGGACCATGCACGGCGGCGAGGCCAACCTGCCCTTTTTCGCCGAGCTGGCCTACCGGCTTTATGGAAAGACCCGGCCCAAGGCCCTGCCCCATCCGGGCCAGTACCCCCCGCCCTATGGCGGACAGCCTCCCCAGCCCGGCCAGCCGGCGTATCCGAGCCAGGCTCCTGGCCAGCAGCCCCCCTATGGGCAGCCTCCCGTGCCGCCTCAGCCCCCGGTGGGCTACCCGCCGGTAGCGCCCCAGCCCCCGGTACAGGAGCAGCCCCAGCCGCCTCAACCGCCCCAGCCTCCCGTAAATTCTTAAAAGACGCGCAGGCCCGCCGCCAAGTGTAGCAAGCGCCCTCCGCTCAAGAGCAAGGGCTTCATAGCTTGGCCAAGCCCATGCCATGGGCTTCTTCCAGGCCTGCGCGGCGCGGCCTTTCCAACACTTTCCCCCCATCTCTTCATCTCCATCCCACCACAGAAAGGAGGACCTTCCGTGGAGCGTGAATACCTACGCCGCCAAAACAGCGGGCCTCAGCGGCATCCCCAGCTTTACGGCAGCGGACGCCGCAGGCGGGGCGGCCCCCCCTGGATTGTGTGGGTGCTGCTGGCCCTGGCCCTGATTGTTTTGGCCACGGTGGTCATTGTGAAGCTGAGCACCGGCGGCGAGGCAGGCCTGGACGAGCCCCCGGAGAGCGCCTCATCCTCCTTCTTCTATAGCCCTCCCCCGGAGAGCATACCCGATCCTACGCCCACGCCCCAGCCTCCAGCGGCTCAAGAGCCCCAGGCCCCCCAGTCGGAGCCCCAGGATTTGGGCTCCCTGATGGCAGCGGATGGTTTTGGCTATGCCTATTACCACTTTGACGAGGAAGCCGCCAACCAGTACATTCTGGCCGTGGACGCCGCCGGGCGGGCCCTCTCTGACACCGCTGCCCTGTACAGCCTCATCGCCCCCACCAGCATGGACGTGCTGCTGCCCGAGGAATATCTGGTTCAGCACAACGTGAACAGCAGCGACCAGCGCAAGGCTTTGGACCGGTACCTCATTCCTTCCATCAACGCCATGAATCCAGAGGTGAAGACCGTTCCCCTCTTCGAGCCTTTGCGGGCTCACTGCGGCGAGGCTGTCTATTACGGCTCGGACCGGACCTGGACCCAGCTGGGAGGCTATTACGCCTATGTGGAGTTCTGCAAGACTAAAGGCATAGAGCCCGCCGCCTTGGATTCGTTTACAAAGGAGGAATATGAGGGCTTCTTGGGGGGCCTGAGCACAGAGGCCGGGGAGGCCTATGCCCTGGACCCGGACACAGTGACCGCCTATCTTCCGGGAGGAAAAACCTCCCTGCGGTATTATGACGAAGAGGGAGAGCTGGCCCAGTGGCCGGTGATCCTAAACGGCGAGGGCTATGATTCCTCTCTGCTCTATCTGATCTTCGCGGCGGGGGACCATGCCTACAAGGAGCTGGTCAACGAGGATCTGCCTGAGGGCCCGGTGTGTGTGGTGGTGCAGGATTCCTTTGGCAACTATTTCATCCCCTTCCTCACCCGGCATTACCAGAAGGTGGTGGTGGTGGACTGCCGCTACTATGAGGGCAGCGTAAAGGAGCTGGCCGCGGAGGAAGGAGCGGAGGACGTAATTTTGCTCAACAGCTTGTTTTTAACCACAGACGCTTCCGCCGGGGAGCGGCTGGCAGGCCTCTTCGGTTAAACATAGAGCCAACGAAGGATAAGGAAAGGAGGAGGCGCTGTGAGCCTCCTCCTTTTCCAAAACTTTTAGGCAACGCGAAAACAGTGGGCTCTTTGATGCAGCCAGCCACTTTCTCTATGGCTGGCCTCATCAAGGAGTCCACTGTTTTTTTGCGTCCCAGGGCATCGCACAGAAAGCCCTTTGCGGTAGAAGCGCGAGGCGCGCCCCCGCTTGCTGCGCCGGAGGCTTTGGCTGGCTTTGCGCGCTAGTAATCTTCCGGCCGCAGAAAGCGTTCCGGCACATGCTTCATCACTTGGTCCACACCGTACTTTTTCTGCCATTCCTCACCCATATTGGGGTAAAAGGTCCGCGTGGCGAATTCCTCCGCCAAGTTCCCCCACAGATTGCCCGTTCCGAACAAAAACTCGCAGGGGTCCTGGTCGTAGTGAATGTGCAGCGAGAGCTCCATGACCAGCCACATTTGCAGGGCCATGTCCGCATCCAGCTTGGAGTTTGCCAGAATAAAATTGTACTGAGACTCCAAAATAGGGCGGCATACCGCCTCTGGCTGGGCGTCGGTAAAAAGCCGCATAGCTAGGTCTAAATAGGACCGCAGGGGCTCCCCCTCCAGATCGTTCTTCACAGGCAGGGCCAGCAGGCTGGACTTCTCCATACGCAGAATAGTGCGCATGAAGTACCGGAAAATCCGGTCCAGATTCTCGCCGCCATACTGGGTTCTCACGTTCATAAAGCCTCCTCACAGCCGCTTCTCCATATATCCGCAGGTAAAGGGGAAGAAATCAAATTTCTTTGTGCCTATGTGTGTAAATCCATAGCCTTCATACCAGCGGCGGAGCCTCTGGTTTTCTTCTACAATGCCAATTTCTATGCGGGAGCCTCCCAGCCGCTGGGCTTGGGAGAAAGCATGCTCCAGCAGCCGCCCGCCTATGCCCTTGTGCCGGTGGGCGGGGGACACGCAGAGATTGTTCAGCTCACAGCCTTCTCCATCCCCTGCCAGCAGAGAAGCATAGCCCAGGATTTCCCCCTGGCGCTCACACACGAACATGACCCGCCGGGGGTCTTGCCGCTGGGCCTCCAGCCGTTCCGCTGTGATGGCAAAGGCGGTAAAGCGGGGGGCGTTTTCTGGGGTGAAGCCAAACTCCTGGGCCACTGTGTTAAAGCTCTCCCGAATCAGCCGGACGCAGGCCAAAGCTTCTTCGGGCCTCATAGGGCGGATCATGCCGGACCCTCAGAACTTCCGGAAGCGCTGGTAGCGGGCTTCCAGAAGCTCTTCGGTGGGGGTGGCGATGAGGCCGGGCAGAGCCTCGGCCAGCAGCTCCTTGATTTGGGCGAAAGCCGACTCAAAGTCCTCTTCCGGAATTACCCGCTCCACCACGCCGTTGGCTTCCAGGTCCTGGGCGGTAAGCTTGAGGCATTCGGCGGCCTCCTTCACCTTTTTCGAGTCCTTCCAGAGGATGCTGGCACAGCCCTCGGGAGAGATCACCGAGTATACGGCGTTTTCCAAAATCCACACCTGGTCTGCCAAGGCCAGAGCCAGAGCCCCGCCGCTGCCGCCCTCGCCAATGAGGATGGAGATCACTGGAGTGCGCAGGGTGGAGAGCTCCATGAGGTTTTCCGCGATGGCCTGGCCCTGGCCCCGCTCTTCGGCTCCCAGGCCGCAGTAGGCCCCGGAGGTGTCCACAAAGCACACCACAGGGCGCTGGAATTTTTCCGCCTGCTTCATCAGCCGCAGGGCCTTGCGGTAGCCCTCTGGGTTGGGCATGCCGAAATTCCGCCGGAGCCGTTCTTTGGTGTCGGTTCCCTTCTCAATGGCGATAACCGTTACGGGGATGTTGCCCAGCAGGGCCAGCCCGCCCACAATGGCTGGGTCGTCGGCAAAGCGCCGGTCGCCGTGCAGCTCCACAAAACCGTCGAAGATATTCTCAATATAAGCCGCGCCCGTAGGACGTCCTTTGGACCGGGCCAGCATCACCTTGTCATACGCGCTCATTCCAAGCCGCCTCCCATCTCTTCCTCCGTCATGCCAATGCTGCCCGGGTCGTGGAGCTGGAGCAGCCGGCCGATGGTCTCCCGCTGCTGGGCCCGGGGGACGATCAGGTCCACAAAGCCGTGGTCCAGCAGGAACTCCGCCGTCTGGAAGCCCTGAGGCAGCTTCTTGCGGATGGTCTGCTCGATGACCCGCGCCCCGGCAAAGCCGATGGTGGCCCCGGGCTCGGCCATGATCACGTCCCCGTCCATAGCAAAGCTGGCAGTGACGCCCCCGGTGGTGGGGTCTGTCAGCACGGTCAGATAGAAAAGCCCGGCCTCGCTGTGGCGGCGCACCGCGGCGCTGGTCTTGGCCATCTGCATCAGGGAGTGGATGCCCTCCTGCATCCGCGCCCCGCCGGAAACGGTAAAGCCCACCACCGGCGCACCGGTCCCGGTGGCGAACTCGAAGAGCCGGGTAATCTTTTCCCCCACCACTGTGCCCATGCTGCCCATCATAAAGTTGGGGTCCATCACGAAGAGGGCGCAGGGATGCCCCAAGATGTGGGCCGCGCCCGTGACCACCGCGTCCTTTTCCCGAGAGGCCAGCTTGGCGTTGCGCAGCTTCTGGTCATAGGCGGGAAAGTCCAGCAGGTCCCGGCTGAGCAGGTCGCCGTCCAGCTCGTAAAAGCTGCCCTCGTCGGTCAGGTAGGCGATGCGTTCTCTGGGCCCCACCCGGAAGTGGTAGCCGCAGGCGGTGCAGACGTTCATATTCTCCTGCAGGTCCGAAAGGGGCAGCTGCACCCCGCAGCGGGGGCAGGCGGAGCGGATGCCCGCGTCCTCGGCCTCCTTGCCGCCTTTCTCCAGCTCGTTTTGGGGGGAACGGAACAGTCCCATCAGGTTCATAAGCGGTGATCCTTTCTATGGTTTCACATGGAATGCCCGGCCCGTTTGGCCGGCCGCGGTCAGGTTCTATCCTTTTTTGGGCGGAAATATTTCATCAGGTCCGTGTAATAGTCGCCGGCCCGGAACCTGCGGTCCCGCACGATCTCAATCTGCTCTTCAATGTTGTTTCCGGCCCCGTCAATAATCAGCTCGCACAGGGCGGACTGCATCTTGCGGATCGCCTCCTCCCGGGTGGAGGAGGAAACAATCAGCTTGCCCAGCATAGAGTCGTAATAGGGCGGCACCTCATAGCCCTGGTACAGGCAGGTGTCAAACCGCACCCAGGGCCCCCCCGGCGGATGGAAAAATTCCACCTTGCCCGCGCCTGTGGCATTGATGCGGCACTCAATGGCCGCTCCCTGCAAATGGATGTCCTCCTGGGTAAAGTCCAGGGGGACCCCCGCCGCAATGCGGATCTGCCATTTGACAATGTCAACGCCTGTCACCAGCTCGGTCACCGGATGCTCCACCTGGAGCCGGGTGTTCATCTCCATAAAGTAGAACCGGCCGGTCTTATCCATCAAGAACTCCACGGTTCCGGCGTTTACATACCCGGCGGCTTTGGCGGCCTTTGTGGCGGCTTCTATCAGCTTGCGGCGGGTTTCCGGGCTTACCCCCGGAGAGGGGGACTCCTCAATGAGCTTCTGGTTGTTTTTCTGGATGGAGCATTCCCGCTCGCCCAAACAGACCGTATTGCCCTGCTGGTCCGCCAAAAGCTGCACCTCAATGTGCTTCACTGGGTCCAAAAACTTTTCCATATAGACCCGCCCGTCGCCAAAGGCCTTTTCCGCCTCCGCCGAGGCGGTCTGAAAGGCCCGCTCCAGGTTCTCCGGGCGGTCCACTTGGCGGATGCCCTTGCCGCCCCCGCCGGCGCTGGCCTTGATGAGCACGGGATAGCCCAAAGCCCCGGCGGCGGTTTTCGCGGCCTCCACGCTGTCCAGCACATCGGTGCCAGGGGTGGTGGGCACGCCGTTTTCCTGCATTAGGCGGCGGGCCGCCTCCTTGTCGCCCATTTTTGAAATAACCCCGGCCGGAGGGCCAATAAAGGTAAGCCCATATTTCCGGCACTGGGCCGCAAAGGCCGCGTTCTCGGAAAGAAACCCATAGCCCGGGTGGATGGCCTGCGCCCCGGTGGCCAAAGCCGCGCTGATAATCCGCTGGCCGTCCAGGTAGCTTTCCTCCGCCCGGGGCCCGCCCACGCACACCGCCTGGTCGGCCAGGGCGGTGTGCAGCGAGTCCTTATCCGCCTGGGAATACACCGCCACCGTGGAGATGCCCATTTCCTTGCAGGCCCGGATAATCCGGATGGCAATTTCTCCCCGGTTGGCAATCAAAATCTTGGTAAACATGTTGCCCGCCCCCTTTGTGTTCCGGTCATTCCGCCTTCACCAGCGCGAAGGAAAATTCCGCCGAGACGCAGAGCTTGCCGTTTACAAAGCCCGAGCCCTTGGCAAAGTAGAACTGCCCCCGGCTGCGGACCAGCTCGCACTGGGTCTCAAACAGGTCCCCGGGCTTGACCTGGCCCCGGAACTTCACATTTTGCAGGCCGGTAAACAGGGGAGTGGCCCCCTCGGCCTGGCCGATGAGCAGCACGCAGGCGGACTGGGCCAGCATCTCGCACTGAATGACCCCGGGGACGACCGGATTCCCAGGGAAATGCCCCTGCAAGAAAAACTCGTCCCCCCGGACCTGGTATTTCCCATGGGACTTCCCGTCCTCCAAAACCACCTCGTCCACCAAGAGCATGGGCTCCCGGTGGGGAAGGATTTTTTTAATTTCCTCTCGGTTCATGACAGACTTCCTCTCGTATCTCGTAAATAACAGAGAATGGCAAGCAGCCCGGGCTTGCGGCTGGGCAGGCGCAAAGGCCGCTGGGCGCTGCCCCGTACCTGTGCTCCCCGCCTTTTCTCAGCCCTGGGAGATGCGGAACAAGGGCTGGTTGTACTCCACCACCTGGCCGTTGCCCACGCAGATCTCCACCACGGTGCCGTCCATCTCCGCGGGAATTTCGTTCATCATCTTCATGGCCTCAATGATGCACAGGGTGTCCCCTTGGCGCACCTTGTCGCCCACCTCCACAAAGGGCTTGCTCTCCGGCGAGGGCGCGGCATAGAACACGCCCACTGTGGGCGAAAGCACCAGCGAGCCGCTTTTAGGCGCGGGCTCCGGCTCCACCGGGGCCGAGACAAAGGGGGACGGAACCGCCGGCGCGGCCAGGGCCGGGGCTCCCTGGCGCTCCAGCTTCAAGCTGATCCCCTCTTGGGAGAACTCCAGGGCGGTCAGTCCGTTTTCTTTCATAAGCCTTGCCAGGCTCTCAATTGATTTGATATCCATTGCCGCTCCTCCTTACGAAACGTTCCGAAACGCCAAGTAGGCGTTGTGCCCGCCAAAGCCCAGGGAGGCGGACAGGGCCAGCTCAATCTCCGCCTTGCGGGCGGTATTGGGCACATAGTCCAGGTCGCAGGCCGGGTCGGGCTCCTGGTACCCAATGGTGGGGGGGACCATCCCCTGGTGCAGGGCCATGGCGCAGGCAATGGCCTCCACCGCCCCCGCCGCGCCCAGCATGTGGCCGGTCATGGACTTGGTGGAGCTGACCATGCAGGCCCGGGCAGCCTCTTCGCCCAGGCCATTTTTAATGGCCAGGGTTTCGCAGGCGTCGTTTAAGGGCGTGCTGGTGCCATGGGCGTTGATGTACAGCTTGTGGGGGTCCCCGCAGCCTCCGGCCTCCTCATAGGCCAGCTTCAGGGCCCGGGCGCCACCCTTGCCCTCCGGGTCCGGGGCGGTGATGTGGTGGGCGTCGCAAGTGGCCCCATAGCCGCAGACCTCCGCGAAGATGCGGGCCCCCCGGGCCTTGGCGTGCTCATATTCCTCCAGCACCAGGGCTCCCGCCCCTTCGCCCATGACAAAGCCGCTCCGGCGGGCGTCAAAGGGCACACAGGCCTTTTGGGGGTCCTCCTCGGTGGAAAGGGCCTTCATGTTGGAAAATCCCGCCAAACCCAGAGGGACTATGGCGGCCTCCGCGCCTCCAGCCAGGGCGGCGGTCAGGTAGCCGTGCTTAATGGCCCGGTAGGCCTCGCCGATGGCGTTGTTGCCTGTGGCGCAGGCCGTGACCGAGGATACCGCTGTTCCTTGGAGATTGTATTTGATGGCAATCAGCCCGCCGGCCATGTTGATGATCAGCGCCGGAATGAAGAAAGGGGAAACCCGCCGGGGGCCCTTCTCCATCATAACCTGATACTGCTGGCAAAAGGTGTCAATGCCGCCAATGCCCGAGCCAAAGTAAACCCCGGCTTCCTCCGGCGGGCAGGCGCCCTCCAGACCGCTCTGCTCCATGGCCTGGGAGGCCGCCGCCAAAGCGTACTGGCAGAAGGGGTCGTACTTGCGCAGCTCCGCTTTTTCCATATATTGGCTGGGGTCAAAGTCCTTGACCTCGGCCGCTACCTTTACCTTGTACTCACTGGCGTCAAACTTGGTGATGGGCCCCACGCCGCGGCGTCCGGCGCAAAGCCCCTGCCAAAAGCTCGCCACATCGTTCCCAATGGGCGTGACCGCGCCCATTCCGGTAATCACCACACGATTCATATGGATCCGTCCTTTCTCAAGGCAGCGGGACTCCGCCCTCGCGTTGCCAAGCCGCCCGCGTTCCGCTTCGGGAGCTTTGGAAAAGGCTCCCGAGCCATAAAATCTTTCCTAACCTTTTGGGTTGCTTTTTGGGTTTATCCAGGGGGAGCGGACCGCCGCCCCTCTCCATCCTTTAGGTCGCCAGGCCTCCGTCTACCCGCAGGGTCTCGCCGGTGATGTAGTCTGACTCGGGGCTGGCCAAAAACAGCGCCGCGTTGGCCACGTCCTCCGGGCTGCCCATGCGCTTCATGGGCACCTGCAGCAGCAGGGGATTGTCCTCCGTAATATTTTTGGTCATATCAGTTTCGATAAAGCCGGGGGCAATGCAGTTGCAGCACACGCCCCGGCTGCCCAGCTCTTTGGCCACAGACTTGGACATGCCGATGAGCCCCGCCTTGGAGGCGGCGTAGTTCACCTGGCCCACATTGCCCACCAGGCCCGCGATGGAGCTGATGTTGATGATTTTTCCGGAGCGCTTGCGCATAAAGTCCCGGTAGCAGGCGCGAATCATGTGGAACGCGCCTTTTAGGTTGATGTCCAGCACCATGTTGTAGTCGTCATCCTTCATGCCCACCATCAGGCCGTCCCGGGTAACGCCGGCGTTGTTTACCAGAATGTCCACCTTGCCCAGGTCCGCGCCCACGGCCGTTACGGTCTCGTTTACAGCGGCCTCGTCCCGCACGTCGCACACATAGGACTTTACCCGGCGGCCCAGGGCCTCAATCTCCTTACAGGTTTCTTCCGCCGGTCCGGCGGGGCCCACATACACCACGGCAATATCCGCGCCGTTTTCCGCCAGTTTCAGGGCAATGGCCCGCCCCAGCCCCTGGGAGCCTCCTGTTACCAGGGCTACCTTTCCGTCCAATTTCATGAAAAAATCCCCCTTTTAAAATATAGAAACTGTTTCACCAGATTCTTGACCAAAGCATCCATTCCAAAGGTGCAAAGGGCATTTGTGCTGGAGTCTGTTGGAAGACTCTGAAATACGGTCTGCTTAGACCAGAAACGGCGGTTCCGGCGTCCCGGTTTCTTTCCTTAGAACCCCTTCGTTTCTAGCCCAAAATCCGGCGTTTCTCCGGTTTTAAGACAGACTCTAAGGCCCCCAGCGCCCGCAATTTCCAAAGTCTTCCGCCCGCCAGAGGCCCGCTTTCCCCGCGTTCTACGGGCTATCCATCCAAAGCCGCCAGCGCGCCCTGGATGCTCTCCGCGTCCTGGGCCTGGAACACTTTGGCTGTCTTCACGGTTTTTTTGATCAGCCCGCACAGGGTTTTGCCTGGGCCGCACTCGAAGAAGGTGTCCACGCCTTCTGCCGCCAAAGCCTCAATGGTCTCCTGCCAGCGCACCGGGCTCTTCACCTGGCTGACCAGCAGGCCCGCCGGGTCCTCCCCGTAGGGCTGGGCGGTGTAGTTGGCATAGACCGGAATACGGGCCGGGCGCAGGGCGGTTTGGGCCAGCTCCCGCTCCAGCCGGGCGGCGGCGCTCGCCATAAAGGGCGAGTGGAAGCCTCCGCTTACCGCCAAGGGAGCGGCCCGGCCTCCGGCCTCTTTCACCTTTGCCTGAAATTCCGCCAGCTGTCCGGCCTCTCCGGCTACCACCAGCTGGCCGGGACAGTTGTAGTTCACAGGCCAAACTTGGGTAAACTCCCGGCACAGGGCCTCCACCGTCTCGTTGGGCAGCTTTAAAATAGCGGCCATACTGCCAGGGTTCTGTTCCGCCGCCTCCTGCATGGCCTGGGCCCGCTTGCACACAAAGCGGAAGCCGTCCTCCTCCGTGAAAATCCCCGCGAAAGCCGCCGCCGCCACCTCTCCCAAAGAGAAGCCCGCGGCGAAGTCCGGGCGCACGCCCTTTTCTTCCAGGGCTTTGGCAGCGGCCAGGTCCACGCAGTAGAGGCAGGGCTGGGTGTTCTGGGTGATGGCCAGCTCCTCCGCCGTGCCCGCAAAGCACTGCTGGGAGGTGCCGGGCCGCAGGCTGTCGGCCAGATCGAACACGGCCTTTGCCGCGGGACTGAACCCGGCCAGAGACTGGCCCATGCCCGGGTATTGGGCCCCCTGGCCCGAAAACACAAAAGCGATTTTACCCATGGTTTTTCTCCGTTTCTGCTTTGGATTTATCCAGCTCCTGCAGAGCTTCTATTACGCCATTCTTAACGGCGTTACGCATACTGACCTCAATGTTCCATAGGGTGTCCTGGATTCCCTGGGTTACGGCTGCTTTAACTATAAAGTACAAAACCGCGCAGGATGCCGACAGGACTATGAGAAACAGTATAATTACAAGTATAGTAGGTTCCAAAAGAAGTTTACCTCCCCGTCCGGCTTACGCCAGCCACTTCCCGGCGTTTTTCAGCACTTCCTCTGCTTCCTCAAACATTTCCTTTATGATCTCTGCGGCAGGCTGTTCTTTATTGACCATGCCCGCGATCTGTCCGGCCAAAAAGTCGCCGGTTTTCTCATCGCCCTCAATGGCCGCCCGGTACAAAGCCCCCCGGCCCAGCGCTTCCAGCTCTTCGTCGGAAATCTGGCTGTACTCGGCCTTGAGGAAATCCTTGGCAAAGGGGTTTTTAATCTGCCGCACCGGGTGCCCCAGGCGCTTGCCGGTCACCATGGTGGAGATATCGTTGGCCTTGAGAACTTTTTTCTTGTAATTGGGATGCACGCCGCATTCCTCGGCCACCAAAAACCGGGTGCCCACCTGCACGCCCACCGCGCCCAGCTGGAAAGCGGCGGCAATGCCCCGGCCATCGGCAATGCCCCCCGCCGCCAAAACCGGCAGGTCCGTGGCGTCGCATACCTGGGGGACCAGCACCATGGTGGTCAGCTCGCCCACATGCCCGCCGGACTCGCCGCCCTCGGCGATGATGGCGGAAGCCCCGGCCTTGGTGACCAGCTTGGCCATGCCCACCGAGGCCACCACAGGGATCACTTTGACCCCGGCTTCCAGCCAGGCGGGCATATATTTAGAGGGGTTGCCCGCCCCGGTGGTGACCACCGCCACCTTTTCCCGGGCGGTGAGCTCCGCCACCTCGGCGGCAAAGGGTGACATAAGCATAATGTTGACCCCGAAGGGTTTGTCCGTCAGGGAGCGGCACAGGGCAATCTGCTCTTGCAGGTACTGGGCGTCGGCGTTCATGGCCGAAATGATGCCCAAGCCTCCGGCATTGGAGACAGCGGCGGCCAGCTTGCCATCGGAAATCCAGGCCATGCCCCCCTGGAAAATGGGGTATTCGATGCCTAACAGGCTGCAAAGGGGTGTTTTTATCATGGTGGCGTCCTTTCTCTATACAATACAGGAAGGTTTGCGGAGCGGCCTCCGGCAGATGGGGAAGCTTCTGGAAGAAACTTCCTTAAAAGCCTTTCCAAATTCTTATTCGCCGCGCGCCTTCCCTTTTCCTTATGAAAAGCGGTTTGTAGAAGGGCTTTGCTGATTTTCCGTATTTTTTGTTACCACTTTATAACGCAGGCCGCGCTGGAGAGCCCGCCTCCAAAGGCGGACAGCACAATATAGTCTCCCGGCTGGAACATCCCGGACCGGGCCGCCTCGTCCAGCAAAATGGGCTCGCTGGCAGAGGAGGTGTTGCCCACCCGGTCGATGTTGGTCAAAAATTTTTCCGGGCTGATCTCCGGCAGCCGCCGCCGGGCCTCGCTGATGATGCGCAGATTGGCCTGGTGGGGAATCACCGCCTTGACCTGCCCGCCGGTAATTCCGGCCTGTTCCATTACGGAGCGGATGTCCCGCACCATGGAGGTAACGGCGAACTTGTAGGTGTCCTGCCCTTTCATGTGGACGCAGTTTTTGTCCCGCTCTACCCCGTAGAAGGGGGAGCTGTCCCAAGCCGTGGGGATGTTAATCACATCGTCGCCGCCCTGGGTGTGCAGCTCGCTGGCCGCATAGCCCTCTCCTTCTCCCAGCACCGCCGCTCCCGCGCCGTCGCCGAAGATGCAGCAGGTACCCCGGTCAGACCAGTCCAGCAGGCCGCTCATGCGCTCGGCGCTGACCACCAGCACCTTCTTTACCGCCTTGCGGGCAAAAAACCCGGCCGCAATGTCCAAAGCGAAGAGAAAGCCGGGGCAGGCGGCGTTGATGTCGAAGGCCGGGCAGGCGGCCCCCAGGCGCTTTTGGACCATACCCCCCAGGCCCGGGGAGATGGTATCCGCGCTGATGGTGGCGGCAATGATCAGGTCCAGCTCCTGGGGCTGGGTATGGGCGGCCTCCAGGGCCCGCCGGGCGGCTTCCGCCCCCAGATCCAGGGCGGTTTCGCTGGTGCACACATGGCGGGTCTTCACGCCCACCCGCTGGGTGATCCACTGGTCGGAGGTCTCCACCATCTGGGAGAGTTCCTCATTGGTGACCACCCGCTGGGGCAGGAAGCTGCCTGTGCCAAGAATTTGAAAACTCATATAGTATCGCATCCTTTCTCTCCGCCATAAGCGGGGCGGAAGCTTTTCCGAGTAGAGTACAGGACATTATCTCCTTTATTTTAATAGATTTGGGCGGATTTGTCAATCGTTTGCCCGGAGAAGGGCTGTTAAAACCCAGATATATTGGCTTGTTATCGTTCATTTTTCCCTCCAAAGCCGTTGGGAAGGCCCGTGGGCCGTGTAATTTGCGGGTCTGGCCGGCGCGCCCGCCCTTAAACACAAAAAGGCCCGCCTGCCAAAGGTTTCCGGCAGACGGGTCCTTTTCTGTTTTACAAGAATGCCTCCAGAGCTCGCCTTAGAACCATTCCTCTTCCTGGTCCAGCTTCCGCAGGCCCTCCCGGGTCAGCTGGTAGACAGCCTCCCCCACCTCCCGGATGAACTTCCGGTCGTGGGACACGCTGATGACGCAGCCGCCAAAGCTTTGCAGCATCTCCCGAATCACCGGGCCGGAAAGGGGGCTGAAGTTGCGGGTGGGCTCATCCAGCACCAGCACATTGTTCCGGTCCAGAATCATCTTCAAAAAGAACAGCTTGGCCTTTTGCCCTCCCGAAAGCCCGGCGATGCTGTGCCCGCACTCTTCGGGAGTGTACTTCATGCTGCCCAGGTAGGTCTTGGCCTGGGTCAGCAGGGCCTTTTCGCCGGACTGGGCCAAAAATTCCACCGGGGTCAGGGTTTGGTCCACGGTTTCGGCGTAATCCTGGGGCATATAGGCGGCCTTCAAGTCCGGGCGGGCCAGCAGTTCTCCGGCGATGTGCCGCAGCAGGGTGGTTTTGCCCACACCGTTTTTGCCCACAATGCACACATGCTCTGGCCCCCGCAGGTGAAGGCTCAGGTGTTCCGCCAAGGTGGACCCGTCCGCCGCGGCCAGCCGGGGGAGTTCCAGATCCAGCACAGGCTTGCCCATAGGCAGGGCCAGCTTTTCATCGAAGCCCACCAGAATGGCCTCCTCTGTGTCGGGAAACTCGGTCATGCCGTCCCGCTCCCGGTCAAAGCGGTGCTCCATGGACTTGACGGACTTCATCTTCTTTTTCAGCAGCCGCCCGCCGCTGGGGTTGGCCCGGGAGATGACATTCAGCTCGTGCTGCACCCGCTGCTCAATCTGCCGCAGCTTTTCCTGGCGCTTGCGGTCCTCTTCCCGCTCCTTTCTGGCGTTTTGGGCCTGCTTATCAAAGCGCTGCAAGCGTTCCTCCACATACTGGCGGTAGCCCATTTTTGCCACGGTCCAGCGGGGCAGGGTTTTGCGGCGCAGCTGTTCCAGATGCAAAATGACGTTGGCGGCGTTTTCCAGCAGCACCTCGTCGTGGGAGATAAACAGCACCGGCTGGGGGCAGGTGCGGATGAAGGCTTCCAGCCACTCCAGGGTCTCCACATCCAGGTCGTTGCTGGGCTCGTCCAGCAGGTAGGCGTCCGGGCGGCGCAGAGCCAGCAGAGCCATGCGCAGCTTCACCTTTTCCCCGCCAGAGAGGCTGGCCATAGGCCGGTCCGTATAGAAGAGCTCCACCGGCAGGCCCAGCTCCGCCGCGGCGGAGGCCAGCTCTTTGGGGCTGGCCTCCAGAAAGGCCGGGTTCGCACAGCAAAATTCATAGCCGGTCTGCCGGGCGGCCTCTGGGTCCACCTCTTGGGAGAGGTAGCCCAGCAGCATGCCGTCTTTTTGTATTACGCCGGACCAGTCGGCATAGCCCGCAACCAGGGCCTCGTCGTAAATAAGCTTAAGCAGGGTGGACTTGCCATCCCCTTCCTCGCCAATGATGGCGGTTTTGTCGCCGGGGTTTAGGGCAAAGGTAAAATCTTGCAGCAGGGTGCGCAGGTCCTTGCGCATGGTAACGGAAAGTCCTCGAATTTGCAGCATAAAAAATACGCCTCCTCACAGGCCGGGCCGGGAGAACGCGCGCGGACCGTCCCGGGCAGGCGGGAGGGCCAGTAAAAAAAGAGCAAAACAAAAAGACGCGCATAAGCCCGAAAACCGGCAAAAAATCCGCTCTTGGGAGAAAACTCCCCCAAAGCTGGTGTTTCCTGGTTTTCCTGATACCCGAGAAAACGGGTGGAGCTTATGCTAACATCTTTTCACCTCGCATTATAATGTGGGCCTATTATAGCGCAAAAGGAGAGGGTTGTCAAGAGGATTTTCGCAAGGGGAAGAGGAGTAAAGGGTTTAAGGTTAAATTTAAAAAATGTCTGCTTAAGGGCAGAGAGGCTTCCCTAATTTAGTCTTTGACAAAAAGGGGGAAGACTTGAAAATAGCGGTGACCCATGTGTTTACGGACGAGCCGGCCAGAGGCTATAACATCCGCCGCAAAGAGAACCGGACGTCCGAAAGGGCCTCCGGTTCTCTTTGTGCCGGGGCAAAAGCCTCTTCTGTGCCTGGAAGCCGGACCTCCGGGCGAAAGGACAAAGACCCTGGGGAGGCTTGAAATTTCATCCGACGCGCCCGCAAGCTCTGCCAGCCGGAGGGACGAAAGGAAAAATTGCGGATTTAATACTTTTTAAACTCCCCCAATGATAAATATAGGAGGGAGGAAAAACGGCGTACATAGCCCAAAAAACAGGGCCGCCCGCGCCTCCACCGGCCGCTTTTTCCGGCCTTGCCCAAAACAACTAGTGGTTTTTTACCAAAAACTTAGAAGATACCCACCATATATTGTTATTGCCCGGTGTGTTGATTTTTTGGTCGAAAAATGGTATCATTGCACTAGTTCCATTTATTTAAGAGACGGATGAAACGGATCATTCGAAAAAGAGCGCGGCTGACGCGGGCCCTTTGCGCCGCCCGGAGAAAGGAAGTTACCAGATAGCTATGAGAATCGGTTTGGACGTGGGCTCCACCACTCTAAAATGCGTGGTCTACGAGGGGGAGTCTCTGGTCTTTCAGGAGTACGAGCGGCATCTTTCCCAGGTCGCCGAAAAGGCCTCGGAGATGCTCCGCCGGGTGATGGAGCGTTTCCCTGGGGAAAAACGGGCCAAGCTCTGCGTCTCCGGCTCGGCTGGCATGGGCCTCTCGGAGGACCTGGGCATTCCCTTTGTCCAGGAGGTGTACGCCACCCGCACCGCGGTAAAAAAATACCTGCCCCAGGCGGACGTGGTGGTGGAGCTGGGCGGCGAGGACGCCAAAATTCTCTTCCTCTCCGGCTCTATGGAGGTGCGGATGAACGGTTCCTGCGCTGGCGGCACGGGGGCTTTTATCGACCAAATGGCCACCCTGCTGGACATGACCCCCGGGGAGCTGGACCAAACCGCCGCCCAAAGCCAGCGGACCTACAGCATCGCCTCCCGCTGCGGGGTGTTCGCCAAATCCGACATCCAGGCCCTGCTGAACCAGGGCGCCCAAAAGGACGATGTAGCCGCCAGCATTTTGCTGGCCGTGGTGAATCAGACCATCGCCGGGCTGGCCCAGGGCCGGGAAATTGCCGGAAACGTGGTGTACCTGGGCGGGCCCCTTACCTTTCTGCCCCAGCTGCGCAGGGCCTTTGACAGCGTGCTGGGTCTCTCCGGCCACTGCCCGGAAAACTCCCTATACTATGTGGCGGCGGGGGCCGCCCTTTCGGAGGACAGCCAGGAGTTTGCGCTGCGGGCGGTCACGGAAAAAATTCGAAACTACAGCTCCAGCCACAACTACCAAAGCGGCCAGGCTCTTTTTGCCAGCGCCGGGGAGTATGAGGAATTCACCGCCCGCCACCAGCGGGACAGCGTGCCCACCGGGGCCCCGCTGAAGCGGGACCGGGCCGCCTATGTGGGCGTGGACGCGGGTTCCACCACCCTAAAGGCCGTGGCCATCAACAGCGCCGGGGAAATTGTGTGCTCCCGGTACCTGCCCAACAACGGCAACCCGGTGCCCCTGGTGCTGGAATTTTTACAGGACCTCTACCGGGACTATCCCGGCATTCAGATTGTGGGCTCGGCCTCCACAGGCTATGGGGAGGAAATCATTAAGAACGCCTTTGGCCTGGATTTTGGCATTGTGGAAACCATGGCCCACTTTACCGCCGCCCGGAAGTTCCAGCCGGATGTGGACTTCATCATTGACATTGGCGGCCAGGACATTAAATGCTTTAAAATAAAGAACGGGGCCATTGACAATATTTTCTTAAACGAGGCCTGTTCCTCGGGCTGCGGCTCCTTTTTGCAGACCTTCGCCGGAGCTTTGGGCTACAGCATGCACGACTTCGCCCAGCAGGGGCTTTTCGCCAAGGACCCTGTGGATTTGGGCTCCCGCTGCACGGTGTTTATGAATTCCTCGGTGAAGCAGGCCCAGAAGGACGGCGCGTCGCTGGGCAGCATTTCCGCCGGGCTCTCTATGAGCGTGGTGAAGAATGCCCTGTACAAGGTCATCCGGGTCACCGACGCAAAAAGCCTGGGCCGGCACATTGTGGTCCAGGGGGGCACCTTCCTAAACGACGCGGTGCTGCGGGCCTTTGAGCAGGAGATCGGCCAAACCGTCACCCGGCCCTCTGTGGCGGGGCTGATGGGGGCCTATGGCGCGGCTCTTTACGCCAAAGAGCGCCAGGACCAGACGGGCGGAACCCAAAGCGGCGTTCTAAAGCCCCAGGAGCTGGCGGGCTTCCGGCATGAGGTGAAGTCCGTGAACTGCGGCGGCTGCCAGAACCACTGCCGCCTGACAGTGAACACCTTCGCAAACGGCGGCAAATACATTGCGGGCAACCGCTGCGACAAGCCCCTGCAAAAGCACAGCCCCACCGCAAAGTATAATCTTTACGACTATAAAAAGTCTTTGCTGGCCTCTTACCCGCCCTGCGGGGGAAAGCGGGGCGTCATCGGCATACCCATGGGGCTGAACCTGTTTGAGCTTTACCCCTTCTGGCACACCTTTTTCACCCGCCTGGGCTTTGGCGTAGCCGCCTCCCCGGCCTCGGACCGCACCCTGTACCTAAAGGGCCAGCACACCATCCCCTCGGACACCGTGTGCTACCCGGCCAAGCTGATGCACGGGCACATTGAGGCCCTGCTGGAGCAGAAGCCCGACGCGATTTTCTACCCCTGCATGAGCTACAACTTTGACGAGGGCCTGGGGGACAACCACTACAACTGCCCGGTGGTAGCCTATTACCCGGAGGTGCTGGACGCCAATGTGGCCGCTCTGGCGGAAACCAAATTTATTTACGACTATGTGGGCCCCCACCGGCCCAGAGACTTCCCCAAGAAGATGGCAGCCATTCTGGCCAAGTATTTTCCAGGCCTGCCCCCGCGGGAGGTAAAAGCCGCTGCCCAGGCCGCCTATGAGGAGTATGCCGCCTACATGGGGCGCGTCCGCCAAAAGGGGGAGGAGTACTTGGCATACGCCAAGGAGAACGGCCTGCCTGTGGTGGTTCTCTCCGGCCGGCCCTACCATTTGGACCCGGAGATCAACCACGGCATTGACAAGCTCATCTGCGAATGCGGCGCGGTGGTGGTCAGCGAGGACTCGGTGAGCCATTTGGTGGAAAAATTCTCCACCGGGGTGCTCAACCAATGGACCTACCACGCCCGCCTGTACGCCGCGGCCCAGTTTGTGGCCCAAAGCCAAGATCCCCGGCTGAACCTGGTGCAGCTGGTGAGCTTCGGCTGCGGGGTGGACGCCATCACCGGCGACGAGGTCCGGTCCATTTTGGAGGCTGGGGGGAAAATCTACACCCAAATCAAAATCGACGAGATCACCAACCTGGGCGCGGTGCGCATCCGGCTGCGGAGCCTGTTCGCGGCTTTGGGGCTGGGAGAGTAACGGCCCGGGGGCAGCTTCCACGCCCCCCGCGCCCGCCCGAATCATCCTGATACCACGCAAGAAAAGGGGGACCCTATGTCCGGCAGTGTAAACCGGGTGGAATTTACCCGTGAAATGAAGAAAGACTATACCATATTGACGCCCAATATGGCGCCCATCCACTTTGAGCTGATTAAAAACGTGTTCAACAGCTTTGGCTACCACCTGGACCTGCTGCACACCACCGGCCGGGAAATTGTGGACGAGGGCCTAAAGTATGTGCACAACGATACCTGCTACCCGGCGCTCTTGTCCATCGGCCAGCTGATGCACGCCCTGCACAGCGGCAGGTACGACCTGAACAAGGTGGCCCTTATTATGACCCAGACCGGCGGCGGATGCCGGGCCAGCAACTACATCCACCTGCTGCGCAAGGCCCTGAAAAAGGACGGGCTGGACTACATACCGGTCATCTCTTTAAACCTCTCCGGTATGGAGCAGAACAGCGGCTTTAAAATGACCCTGCCCATGCTGCGCCGGGCCATTGCCGCCCTGACCTATGGGGATTTGCTGATGCTGCTGAAAAACCAGACCCGCCCCTATGAGCGAAACCCCGGCCAGAGCGCCGGGCTGGTCCAGGAGTGGATTCAGAAGCTTACCGGCCTGTTTGAGGCGGGCAGGGCCTTTACCCAGCGGGAGGTGCGGGCCTATTTCGACCAGATTGCCCAGTCCTTCGCGGATATTCCCGTGGACCGCTCCATAAGCCGCACCAAGGTGGGCATTGTGGGGGAGATTTACGTGAAGTACTCGGCCCTTGCCAACAACGGGCTGGAAGAGTTCCTCTTCGGCCAGGGCTGCGAGGTGATGGTGCCGGGTATTATGGGCTTTATGATCTTCAAGGTGGATAACCGGCTGGAGGACATCGCCCTCTATGGAGGAAGCCCGGCCAAAAAGCAGCTGTGCACCATGCTCAAGTGGTATTTTTCCAAGTTTGAGTCCGACCTGATCGGGGCGGTGAAAAAGTTCCCCCAGTTTACCGCCCCGGCCCCCTATGCCCACCTAAAGCAGCTGGCCGGGCAGGTCATTGGCTATGGCTGCAAAATGGGCGAGGGCTGGCTGCTCACCGCCGAGGTGATGGAGCTGATTGAAAACGGCTACCAAAACGTGGTGTGCACCCAGCCCTTTGGGTGCCTGCCCAACCACATTGTGGGCAAGGGCATGATCCGTAAGGTGAAGAACGTGTATCCCCAGGCAAACATTGTGCCCATCGACTACGACCCCAGCGCCACCCGGGTGAACCAGGAGAACCGGATTAAGCTGATGCTCTCTGTGGCCGGGGCGTAACAAGGAGGTCCCCATGCACAAAAAGCTGGCCCTTTTGCTCTCGCTGTTTCTGCTGGTGACGGAGATTCCCAGCTGCTCCTTCACCGGCCTTTCGGCCCAAAACCTGATGACCGCCCCCAAGGCCAACGCCGACCAGCAGGCCATCTACCGCCAGCTGCAAGGGACGCAGACCGATGTGAATTTTGTGTACCCCCGCAACGGCAGCTACCGCTCCGCCATTATTATGGAGGACTTTACCGGCAACGGCGTGGAGGACGCCATTGGCTTTCACTCGGTGGAAAACAGCACCGGGGTGGGGGTGCAGTTTTTGGTGAAGGAGGAGGGGCGCTGGCTGGCCGCCGCCGCTTTTCAGAACGTGGCCACCCAGGTGGACCGGGTGTGCTTTGCCAACCTGGCCGGCGGGCGCAAGGCGGTGCTCATCGGCTGGGGCAGCACCGCCGGGGCTACCGGGCGCACGGCCGAGCTTAAGGCCTATGTGTGCGACGGGCGGGACGTGGAGGAATACAGCCTGGGCAACTATGGCGAGATGGCCCTGACGGATTTTAACGGGGACGGCGTCCATGAGGTGTTCACCATTGACAAGTACATTCCCGCCGAGGAGGACGGTTCCGAGCCCTCGCCGGCCATGGCCCGGCTCTTTCTCTTCCGCCAGGACGAGCCCTACCAGATGACCTACTGTCAGGCGGACAACGACATCTCCAACTACTCCTCCGTGTCCTTTGGCCAGCTCAACGCCCAAAGCCCGGCGGTGGTGGTGGATGGCTCTACCGCCAGCGGCATAACCACCACCCAGATCTTCCGGTTGGAGGGCCTTGCCATGAAGAGCCTGCCGGACAATGTGAACCAGGAGGACTATGTGAACCCCTTTGCCCGGCCCTCGGGCGCCTCCTTCAGCGCCCAGGACATAAACGGGGACGGGTATTTGGAGTTTCCGGCGGTCTCCCTGCTGCCCGGCCTGTCCGGCCAGGCGGAGCTGGATTCCACCAGCTACCTGGTGGAATGGCAGGCCATTACCGGGTCCATGGGGTTTCAGCCTGTGCTGCGCGCCCTGATGAACACCCGGGAAAACTACTGGTTCCGCCTGCCCTTCCCGCTGCAGGGGCGGGTCTGCGCGGTAAACGACCCCAAGCTGCGCACTGTGACCTACACCCAGGTCATCCCTGGCGAGGATGGCAGCGAGCTGCTGGGGAGCACCCTGTTTTCCATCCGGGTGTTTACCCTGTCCTCCTGGGAGAGCCGGGGGGAGACCAGCGGCTACACCCGCCTGGCCGGGCAGAACGACTCGGTGTACGGCATTCAGATTCTGACCAAGGACCAGGAGCTGCGGCGCTATGTGGAGGACATTGCCAAGGGCTTTCAGCTTATGGCGGAGTAGGGCTCGTTTGAAAAATCAAAAACACCGCCTTTGTGCCCATAAGCAGTGGCTTTCTGCGTCGAAAATCCTCGTCAATCGCGAGATTGACTTGCGGTTTTCTCCTTGAAATCGCCTCCTTTTGGTCAAAAATCCGGCATTTTCTCTATTTTCAAACAAGCCCTAGGCGTGGAACACACGGAAGAAAACTTGGGAGGCGCTTATGAAAACAGTATTGGTGGCTGAGGACGAACAGAACATCCGGGAATTTGTGGTGATTAACCTGGAGCGGGCCGGTTATACCATCACCGAGGCGGAAACCGGCGACCAGGCCCTGGAGCTCTACGACCTGGGCGGCGGGCAGTTCGACGTGGTGATTTTGGACATTATGATGCCCGGGGAAAACGACGGTTTGGCCGTGTGCCGGGAGCTGCGCAGCCGCAACCCCTCCTTGGGCATCATCCTCCTTACGGCCAAAACCCAGGAGATGGACAAGGTAAGCGGCCTGATGATGGGCGCCGACGACTATGTCACCAAGCCCTTCTCCCCTTCGGAGCTGGTGGCCCGGGTGGACGCGGTGCACCGGCGGGTGGCCCTGGCCGCCGAGCAGAAACAGGTGGCCCGCCGAAGCGAGGTAAGCTCCGGAGAGTTTACCCTGAACCTGCGCAACCGCTCCTTCAGCAAAAGCGGGGAGCTCATTGAGCTGACCCAGGTGGAGTTTCAAATTATGGAATACTTTTTCGACAACCCGGGCCTGGCCTTGTCCCGGGGGGACATTTTGCGGCGGGTGTGGGGCCCCGGCTATGTGGGCGAGGAGAAGATTGTGGATGTGAACATCCGCCGCCTGCGCATGAAGGTGGAAGACGAGCCCAGCAACCCCCAGCACATTATAACCGTGTGGGGCCTGGGCTACCGCTGGAAGGCCTAGCGGTATGACGGGCATGTTTCAAAGAAGCATCTCCCGGCGCTGGTTTGTAAACACAGTGGGCGCCATGTTTGTGGTGCTGGTGGTGTTTATTGTGGTGCTCTCCTCCATGGTGCAAAGCTCCACCTACAACGGCATCGAGCAGGCCCTTACCGGCCGCATGGACGAACTGCTCACCTGGCTTTCCAACACCTACGAGACTTATGAAACCGGGGACTTCGCCCCCATCAGCCGGGACTATGTGGAAAGCTTTCAGGACAAGGCAAAAATGGAAATTATGGTGCTGGACCGGGCCGGGCAGGTGTTTGCCACATCCACAGGCTTTGAGCCGGACCGGGACCAGCCCATGCCGGACTATGACCTGGCCCTGCGCAGCCCGGACAGCTCCGGCAAATGGGTGGGGGAGCTGAACACCGGCGAAAAGGTGATGGCCGTGACCCGGGCGGTGCGGGACGGAGAGGGCCGGCTCATCGGCTCGGTGCGGTACATGGTCTCTTTGGAGCGGGCGGACCAGCAGACCTTTTTCGTCATTGTGCTGCTGGTGGTGGCGGGGCTGTTCATTATGCTGATGCTCACCCTGTCGGGGATCTATTTCATCCAGTCCATTTTGGTGCCGGTGCGCCAGGTGAGCCAGACCGCCCGGCAGATTGCCCAGGGGGACTTTGAGGTGCGCATCGAAAAGGCCAAGGACGATGAGATCGGCCAGCTTTGCGACGCGGTAAACGACATGGCCGGGGAGCTGGGGGCGGCGGAGCGGATGAAAAACGAGTTCATCTCCTCGGTCTCTCATGAGCTGCGCACCCCCCTTACGGCCATTAAAGGCTGGGCCGAGACCCTGCGCCTGGGCACAGACCCAGCCACGGAGGCCAAGGGAATGGATGTGATCATCCGGGAGTCGGAGCGGCTTTCCGGCCTGGTGGAAGAGCTTTTGGACTTTTCCCGCCTGCAAAACGGCCGGATGCAGCTTATCAGCGAAAAAATGGACATTCTGGCGGAGCTGGACGAGGCGGTGTATCTGTTCACAGAACGGGCCCGCAACGAGGGCAAGGACCTGCGCTATGAAGAGACCATCGCCCTGGCCCCTGTGTATGGGGACCGGAACCGGCTGAAGCAGGTATTTGTAAACATCATTGACAACGCCCTTAAGTATACGGGAGAGGGCGGCTCGGTGGCCGTGCGCCCGGCTTTGGACAAGGACAGGGTGCGGGTGATCATTGAGGACACGGGCTGCGGCATCCCGGCGGAGCACCTGCCCAATGTGAAAAAGAAGTTTTACAAAGCCAACCAGCTGGTGCGGGGCTCGGGCATTGGCCTGGCCATGGCCGATGAGATCATCGCCATGCACAACGGAACCCTGGAGATTGAGAGCACGGAGGGCAAGGGTACCAAGGTGACCATCTCGCTGCCGCTATGTAAGGCTTAGGCAGACTTTGGGTAGGAGCGGCGGGTCAGAACGAAAAAAACGCGCGGCATGGCAAAAGCTTCAAAATGAGCGCCCAGCCCACTCCCTAATCCCCGCGCAACGAGATAAAAGTCTTGGGTGGCTCTAAAAGGCTTTCCCCTTCCTCATCTCTCAGCTCCAAAATGAGCACCCAGCTCACTCCTTCGTCCCAACATAACGTTACAAAAGCTTTTGAAGATTCTTAAGGAACTTTTCTCGAAAAGTTCCTTAAGCCGCCGGAGGCAAAATTAGGAGGTAAGTATGGCAAAGAAAATTACCACCATTGGTGGGCAGGCCCTGATGGAGGGCATCATGATGGTCGGACCCACCCGGACCACCGCCGCTTTTTGCAGCGAGAGCGGGGTCATTTCCACGGAGGACCTTTCGGTCTCCCGCATCACCAAGAAATATCCCATTTTGGGCAAGCCGTTTATCCGGGGCGTTTTCGCCATGGCCGACACCTTCCGGCTGGGCTACAAAGCCCTGTCCCTTTCCGCCGACAAGGTAACCGAGGACCTGGGAGAGGAGGAGCTGACCGGCCTGGACAAGTGGCTGGACGAGCATCTGGGCGACAAGCTGACCGGCATTATCATGACCATTGGCACAGTGCTGGGGCTGGGGCTGGCCATTGTGCTGTTCTTCATGCTGCCCACCTTTCTGTTTAACCTGCTGCAGGGGGCCCTGCCCGGGGATATTTCTGGCTGGCGCTCAGTGTTTGAGGGCGTGCTGCGCATCGGCATTTTTGTGGGCTATGTGCTCATGGTCTCCCAGATGAAGGAGATCAGGCGCACCTTTCAGTACCACGGAGCGGAGCACAAGACCATCTTCTGCTATGAGGCGGACCTGCCCCTGACCGTGGAAAATGTGCGCGGGCAGGGGCGCTTCCACCCCCGCTGCGGCACCAGCTTTATGATTTTGATGCTGCTTTTAGGCATTATTGTGGGCTTCTTCATTCCCTTCTCCAACCCGGTGCTGCGCACGGTGGTGAAGCTGCTGTGCATCCCGGTCATTGTCAACCTGGGCTATGAGGTGCAAAAAGCCTGCGCCCGCCACGACAACCTTCTGTGCCGCCTGATTACCGCCCCCGGCCTGTGGATGCAGCGCATCACCGTAAAGGAGCCGGACGATAAGATGATTGAGGCCGCCATTGCCGCCATGGAGGCTGTCATCCCGGAAAACGGCGAGGATTTGGTCCGTTGACCTGCCGGGAGCTGTACTTACAGGCCCGCCGGGTTTTGGGCGGGGCCGGGGTGGATTCCCCCAGCTTTGACGCGGCGGCGCTGACGGAACATTTTTTGGGGCTGGACCGGCCCGCTCTGGCGGTGCGGGGCGGGGAGATGCCGGCCCCGGAGGCGGAGGCGGCGTTTTTAGAGGCTTTGGCCCAGCGGGCGGAACGGCGGCCTCTGCAATACATCTTGGGCGAGTGGCCCTTTTTGAGCCTGCGCCTGCGGGTGGGCGAGGGGGTACTGGTCCCTCGGGAGGACACTGCCGTGCTGGTGGAGGCCCTGGCGGAAGCATTGGCGCGCAGGCCCGCCCCACGGGGGCTGGACCTGTGCGCGGGCAGCGGCGCGGTGGGGCTGGGGCTCTGTTCGCTCATCCCCGGAACACAGGTGGCCTGCGTGGAGCTGGATCCAGCCGCTATGGGCTACCTGCGGGAAAATGTGGCCCGGTACCCCCAATACCAGGCGTCGGCAGTGCGCGCCAATGTGCTGGAGCCTCCCTGTGGCTTTGACGGCGGACTGGACTTTTTAGCGTCAAACCCTCCCTATGTGCCCTCGCCGGAAGTACCGGACTTACAGCCAGAGGTGCTGCAAGAGCCCCGGCTGGCCGTAGACGGCGGTGGGGACGGGCTGGTTTTCTACCGGGCGATTACAGACCACTGGCTGGGGTTAGTGCGGCCGGGGGGCGTGGCCGCGGTGGAGATTGGGGAAACCCAGGGGCCAGCGGTGGCGGAGCTCTTTGAAAGCGCCGGGCTGGAGGAAGTCCGGGTGCTTCCGGACCTGGCCGGGCTGGACCGGGTGGTGATCGGACGCGCCGGCAGCGGAAACGCCCAGGCGCAGCGTGAAACAGCAAGACTTTCGTGAGCTTATTATAAAAGCTTCCTCCACCCTTTCAAAGGCGGCGGGGTTCTTAGAGGCAAAGCCCCTAAACCGCCGGAGGCCCTTTCGCATCGCTCAAAAATGCTCTTCCTTTTGCGTGAACTGCTTCATTAATTATAATATAAAGTTGCGCTATGTTTATAAGAAACATATATTTATTTTTTTAATCTGTCTATTCAGCTCAAAGCAGACTCTCTATCCGTTGTTTGTAACCGCATCATGCAGAGCAATTAATATAAGTGGCCATGGCTTCTTTGCAAGTTTAGCTCCATATTGGATTCCGGATAGAGCCGGACATAGGGCAGCATCCCTTACGCCAAACATTTGCCATCTGCTGAAAATATCAAGCAGATGGCAAATGGGAAGTGCATAATGATGTTTTAATCAAAAAAACTCTTATTTATTGGGTCTCTAATCCGGCAAAAAGACGGAGGACGCTAGAAGAAAATGTCCAGAGAGCGCTAATATGTATATTCAACCAGATGACTTATTATAAATTGGGAAACACTATTTTGGATCTATAATAAGGAGATAGCTTTTCTTCTACTGTCTGTAAAGTAAGGGGGCCGAAATTGTGGTCAATATTGGAACTGATTGCCAGAAAGCCATGTTTGGGAAACCAATAATAATGAAAACCCAGCAGAATCGAAAACGCCTGTAAATCTATGTACATTTTAGAGTCTATAGAAATAGGTAGTTGTCTGTTCACCAAAGGTATTTCCTCATCATTTACAAACACTTCAGAGGAGCCAACCGCCATCCTAATTGTGTTTTGTCCCAAGTCGATCACCGCTTGTTGCCGTTCAGAATCCCAGCTGACAGTCCCGCCAAGAGCAGTTGAAATATCCCGGACAGGCAGATATGGATGCTCATTCTGCAAAACAGGAGAGGAATCTAAATTTTTAATCTGCCCTTTCATTAAGAAATGGGTATTATCAATCTTCATGAAAATACTGTTTTGACTTTTAAGCTTATCTTGTAATAAGGTCTTCAAATCGTCATATTCTTCTGGTGTGTTCATTCCAGAGTAGGAGAGCAGTGCCGACTTCCAAATCCATTCGCTATTCGATCTGGCCCACTTTAATAACAAGCTACGGGCACTACCTTTCATGTAAGGGTTTTTAACTAGTAAACAGGTCAGTGTGCCCAAGAAAAACATATTATTTGGGCTAGAGTACAATTTGGGGAATATCCTTTTTTCCGCATCGCTAAAATCTATTGAAATAATTTTCGAAAAGGCCCCTATAATCTGTTGAAGTTCAAATGATGTGCGATATTTATGAATATGGTTTAATTCCATTAGCCAAGAAATAATGGGGTTACGTAAAGCTGGAAACTGGGTCCAAATATTAAGTAATATCTGTTTTGATTTGTCTCCAAAGCCCACACAGCTTTGACCGTCGTTTCGAATAAAAGATTTCGCTCCGATTACCGTTAGTTTTGACTGCAGGGAAAGATATGGGTCGCTATAATGGCTATTTACTGCTTTGCCGTCATCGTCAGGTTCATCTACATCTGGAAGAAAGCTAATCAAGTTACTCTCAATACCAGGCAGGTCACTTATTGCGACAACATCAAATATAGCCAGTGTAACCGCTAAGGCCAGATACTCTCCGTTGCGGTATTCTTCCACAAACCTTTCACATTCCTTCTGATCCCCCAAATCAAAAGATACTTCTTTTTTTCTCTTGGGGGCATTAGGAGCTTCTTTGTATTGAGGAGAGTTGCCCATATAGAGCGCATTGATGAAAATTTGGTTCTCCGCAATATTTCCTGATGCATCAAGATTTTGTAGTATGCGTTTTTCTTCTTGCAGTTTCTCAGGGCTGCCAGTGAAATTTGGCGCTGAACTATTGGACTCTGGTTCGTGCGTATCTTCCAAAGCTTCAGATGTCCCGTTTTCTGGTACGCTGACATCTACACGAGGGGTAGATGCATCCATTAATCATCCTTCTTTCCAAGGTTAAGCTCATTAATTGAGAGTATGACTCCCGCTACGTTATCATGAATATTCATAGTATTTCCCGCATGGGCAGGAGGCACTGCAGCTTTTGGCATTTGTTCAGGTTGCTTGTCCAATTTTATGCGGTTTGCTATAAGAGAAGCAATTTCAGCTTCATTAGAAGAACAATAGTAGTTTGTACTGTTTGGATCGAACAGGGTTTCTGGCAAAGGAGTGCCATCTAGATAAATGGGAATGACTCTTCCGTCGCCATGGTGTTTACTAAATGCTATAGCAGCCTCTTCCATAGGCACTTTCTTAGCAACATAATGCTTTGTAACGGACAAGGCAACATATTTCGATTCCATTCCAAATATCCGGTAAAAGATCTTGCGCTGATTTTGTCCACTGAGAAGGGTTTGTGCTTCAGAGGAGGGAGCAAAAAAAGCAGTAATATTTTCTGCTTTCAAATAGTGATATACGGTATTCACAATATCTTCATTTTCTTTAGCATATGATAAGGCTATATCGTATCGGTATTCCATGGTTGCACCCCTATCTGTGGTAATAATAATCATTTCATTATATTTAACCTCTATATTCAAGGGCTCAGCCTTCATAAAAACAAAAATTTATCTATATCTTCCGAAAAGAGCAAAGTATCCGGACACTTATCAGAATGCCCGGATACTCTGTTCCTGTTTTACGCCGCGTTTTGCTCCGCCTGGGAGGCAATGGCCCTGCCCTGCTCCAGCATGGTCTGGGCAAAAATGCCGTAGCCTCTGGCCGGGTCGTCCGTAAACACATGGGTCACCGCCCCAGCCAGCTTGCCGTCCTGTAAAATGGGCGCGCCGCTCATTCCCTGCACAATGCCTCCCGTGGCCTCCAGCAGCCGAGGGTCGGTTACCTTAATGACCAGGTTTTTTGTGGGCTGGTCCGTTCCGTTGCGCTTTTCAATCCGCGCGCTGTACCGCTGGGGTCCGCTGCCGTCAATGCTGGCCAAAATCTCTACGGGCCCGGTTTTCACCTGGTTCCGGCCCAGCACCTGGACCGCCTCCCCGGCGGGCGCTTCCGTCAAGGTGCCGTATACCCCTGTCTCGTTGTTGGCCAGCAGATCGCCCATGGGCTCGTCCGAGGTAAAGTACCCCCGCAGCTGCCCAGGGCTGTCCGGAATCCCCTTCACCACCCCGCATAGGGTAATGCGGGCCGGCTCCCCGGTTTTTAGGGGCATCAGGCTCCCCACGTCCGCGTCGCAGATGCCGTGGCCCAACCCCGCGAAGGTTCCGCTGGCCGGGTCGTAAAAGGTCAGGGTGCCTACCCCAGCCGCGCTGTCCCGAACCCACATGCCGGTTTTAAAGGCCCCGTCGCCGAATACCGGTTTTACCACAGCTTCAAATTCCTCGTCTTCCCGCCGGACCTTCAGCCGGATCTCCTGCCCCTGGCTTCTGCCGATATAAGCCGCCAGGGCCGCGTTGCTTTGAATCTCCATGCCATCCGCTTCCAGCAGGTAGTCGCCCGGCCGCAGCCCAGCCTCAGAGGCCGGGCAGCAAACGCCCGAGGCGGAATAAATGTCGGAAAGAGAAGCCACAATAACCCCATCCGTAAAGAGCTTGATGCCAAAGGCCTGTCCCAGGGGCACCACCTGGTTGGGTCCCGTCTCCGCCTTAGCCGCGGCCGCCGGAGCTTCCGCAGCTGCCTGCTGGGGCTGGAATGCGGCGGCCTGCCGGGCCTCCGGCTCGGTCAGGCCCAGCAGGCCCGCCGTGGCCACCATCCCCAGGGCCGTTACGCCTACGCTTAGGGTAAAGGCCCGCAAAGCCTGGCGGAAGCCCCTTTTGGCGGTCTTCCATTTTTTTGCCATCTCCCTCACCTCGTTTCCTGAGCCAAAAGCGCCGGGGGCGAATGGAAGAGGGCCGCGTCGCGCCCTCCATTCCTCCCGGTTCTTCCGGCTTCATGGATTCGCTTTCTTCCAACGAAAAAAGCTGTCTTCTTCGTTGGCGCGATGGAAGGCCGGCGAAAACCGGCCCCGTTTTTACTCTGCCACAAGGCGGGGAAAATATGATGGAAATTAAAAACGCCCCTGCACAAAGGGTGCAGGAGCGAGAATTTTTGGTCTGCCGCAACGACCGGGCACAGCGGCTGGCAGAACCGCACCCGGCTATTGCCGGTCTCGCCCAGTCGAAGGGACAGTAAGGGGAGCTGGACTCTCCAGCGCGCTCCGGCATGGGGGCCGGCAGAATCCACGCTCAAAAAGAGATTTGCTCGTCAACGAACATAATATGTAGAGTGATGATATTTGACAGCGTATGCCGCGCGGCCCTGCCGCGCCCGGTTTTTTCTCTGTGACCGCCTCCTTTGCTTTCGATGGTCTTAGTTTACCCCCCAATTGTGACCTAGATTTCACGAGTTTTTGAAGTTTTAGTTAGAGTTTTGTGAACACTTTTTGAACAGCTTGTATATTGTGCCGGATGCGCTAGAAAAAAACAGGAACAGGGGTTTCTGGCTGGAAAGAATGGATGCGGGCTTTGGGAGGGCTCCCCTTCCAACCGCCATAGCTGGGCCGCGCCATTTGGACGCCGTTCCGCTGCGCCCCGCGTTCCTCCCTCTTGCGCCGCCTCCTTTTTTCGGGTAAAATAAGAACGGGCCCCCCGTTGGCGCCCGTTCTTCATTCTTTTCCAGCGAGGTATCAGCCCTATGAAATCCCACGCCCAGCCTGATCTGGATACCGCCCTCATGCGGGTTCTGGCCTCTTTCGCCGTGGTGCTGCTGCACCTTTCCGCCCGCTACTCCGCCGCCAGCGTGTTTTATGGCTCCCTGGCCCGGTTCTCCGTGCCGGTCTTTCTCATCATCAGCGGCTATTACCTGCTGGGCCGGGAGTACTCCACCGCCCGCCTGTGGAAAAAGCTCCTGGCCCTTTTGGGCCAAATGCTCCTTTGGTCCGCCGCCTACTACCTGTTCGGCCTGGCCCGGGGGACCCTCCACTGGGAGGGCCCGCGGGCGCTGGCCCGCTACCTGCTGACCATGCCCGTGCATCTGTGGTACCTTTACGCGGCGGCGGCGCTGTATGCCTTTACGCCGGTGCTGTATGTGTTTGTCCAGCACGCCGGCCAGCGCCGGTATCTCTATGCCCTGGGGCTTACCTTTTTGCTGGGCTCCCTGGTTACCATGGCCATTCGGGCGGACTGGTGGCCCACCCTGGGCCTTATTGTCGAGGGCAAAATGCACCTGCCCTACTCCATGGGCTTTCTCTTTTTGTACCTGCTGGGGGGCTATTTCCGGCGGTACCCCCTGCCCCGGTGGGCGGTTTGGGGGCTGACCCTGGGCTGGCTGCTTTCCGTCCTGGCCACGGCTCTGCTGACGTTGGCCCGGTCCCGCCCGGCGGGAGCCCTGGACACCCTGTGGCTCAGTTTTTTCTCGCCCTTTGCCATGCTGGGAGGCGCGGGCTGCTTTGCCTCGGCGCGGGCCTTTTTGCCCAGGCTCCGGCTGGGAGAAAGAGCCGGACGGGTTTTGCTGGAGCTGTCCCAGTGCGCCTTTGGGGTCTACCTGCTCCACCCCATGCTGGGCGAGCTCTTCGCCCCCTGGATGGAGCCCTTGGGCTGGACCTGGCTGACCATCCCCCTGCGGGCCCTGGCTGTATATGGCGCGGCGCTGGGGCTGGTCTGGCTGGCCAGGCGGTTTTGGAGCATGGCGGTCCGGCGAATCCGCCGGGCCTCAGGAAGAGCCTGACGCCGGGTTCAGTCTGGACTTTGAGCCTGCGGGGGGCTTTCCCGCAGCCACTGGGTGTCCAGAGCCTCAGACAGGCTCCGCACAGAGGGAATGCCATTGGGCGCGCGGCGGCCGCTCCGGTTGAGCCAGAGGGCGGGAATGCCCAAGGCTGACGCGCCCCGCAGGTCGCCCCTCAGGGAGCCGCCTAGGGAAAGGGCCTGCTTGGGCTCCACCCCGGCCTGGCGCAGGGCCAGCTGGAACAGCTCCTTGCGGGGCTTGTAAGCCCGGGCGTCTTCACTGGTAATCAGGCCCTGGACCTTTAGCTGATGAAAGTGCAGGGCGTTCTCAATGTCCCGGCGGTCCATGTTGGCCAGCAGATACACGGGCGCCGGGCAGGCGGCCAAAAAGGCTTTGGCGTCCTCAAACAGGGGCGGCCGGACCCAGTGCTGAAAAAGAGGGAGGCTCAGCTCCTTGGCCGGAACCGGGGAGCGGAAGCGCCGCAGGGTCTTTTCCAGAACCAGCATGACCAGCTGCCGCTGAGACTGAAAGCTGGACCCATGGGCAGAGAGCTGGGCCAGTTCAAACTTCCTCTGCCAATACCGTTCCACTTCGGCCCGGTCTTTGGCCCGGCCGGATTCCCAAATCCTTTGGGCCATATCCGTCACCACCTGCTGGATGTTGTGCGCCACCGCGCCATAAAAACTGAGAAAAACCGCGTCAACCATACTGATGTCCCTTTCGTAGCGGATTCGTCACGTACATTATGCCATCCTAACACATGAAAAAGGAAATGACAAGGGAATCCCTTTCCAGGGGGTGTGTCCCAACCACAGAGATAATCACCGGTGTTCCCCCGCCCGTAGGGCGGGGGAACACGAAAAGCTCTCCGAAACGGACACTCCTCCTTTCCAAATGGGAGACAAAGCTGGGCATAGCCCACAATGGAACGGCGGACAAAGGATGGAGCCCAGAGGGTGTGGCTTCCAGTTCCTTTGTCCGCCGCCGGCTTACATGGAGCGCCGTCCGTTTTGGTTGGGATGGGGCAGAATGTTATAGTTGAACCGTGGCCTTTCGTTGGGCATAAAGAAATAGACGAATTTGACGGAGAAAATGTCGCAAACAATAAAGTTGTTCACCGGCTCGTCGTACAGGGTGACAAAGCTGCGGCCCACCAGGTAGAGCATGCCCTGCTTGCGCACAATCTCCCCGGTGCCGATGAGGAACTCGATGACCACGAAATTTCCAATGTTCTGGGACAAAATGGCCTGCATGGAGCCCCGCATCTCCTCCGTGTCAAAGTTCTCCTGGGGCAGATGCTCAAAATTGTCCATCTGGGCCGCTCCATCGGCCTCGGCAATGTAGTCCGCCCGGCCATGGACCCGGCGCATTCCGGCGGAGTTCCGTCCGCATTCCCTTTGGTTGTTCATCATAGTAATGACCTCCCCTGTGTGATATGGTTAACGCCTTTCAAAAAAAGAACTGCTTTGTTTACTATAGTTAACGCGGTTCAAAAGAGATGATACCTCTTTTGAACCTGGCGGCATGGGCACGCCCGCGCCGCCCTGCTTGAAAATCGGTAAATACCGGTTTTCAAGCGCGTTTACTATATTGTCCGGCTCAGGTCTCCGCGTAGCGCTCGGTGGGGTTGTAGAAGCAGTGGTCCCCCAGGCGGATGACAAAGCGCCCCACAGGAGAGGGAAAATTCTCCCGGCAGGTGGGCAGAAAGGGGTTGAAGTACCACAGGGCAAAGCCCAGGTTGGTTAGGCGGTTGCCCGCAATGGCCCAGTCGGCGATGCTGTAGTGCACGTCGGTGGGGCGCATGTTGTAGATGTTCTGCATGTTGTACTGCCCGCCCACCATCTCCATGACGCAGGTAAACTGCCGGGGCTGGTACACCACCTCCCGGATGGTCAGCAGCCGCCCGTATTCTCCATAGGTAACCTGCACCCGGTTCATTACCACGCAGGCCACCGCCCGCATGCCGGTGTCGCCCTCGCCGCCCGCCTCGCACTCAATGATGCGGGCCAGAATCTCCCGATCGGAAAACGCCATGAGTGGAATCCCCCCTTGTGTGCTCCAAATATATGCGCGGGGACAGGGCGCGTATGCCAAAAAGCTGGAAAAAAGAACAGCTCCCCTAAAACCAGGGGAGCCATCCTTTTCTACTTTTTAGCCACCGGAATCCAAATTTCCCACACATAGCTTTCTGACTGGGCCGTCTCCCGGCGGAAAGGACTGCAAGTGGGGAACCGCCTCGTCCCGCCGCCATCCGCTTTGGGGGAGCCACTCGGTTAAAATGCGGGTATAGGCCTTGGGAACATGGGGATAGCCTGTGGGCGAGGCAATGGGGAACACGGCCCATGTGGCCGCCGGAACCTCCTCCACCGCCATGCCCTCCGGCCTTACGCCTCTGTACTGGGCGCCAATTATAGTCCGCATCCTGCCGCCTTCCGTGTGGAAGCGGTATGCCGCCACCTGCCAGAAGGGCCCGGTGTACAGGCTGTCCCCTCCGCCGCCGTTGTAGAGCCGGGGGTTGCAGCGGTCCATAAACTCCCGCCATAGGGGAGTCAGGGCGTCGTCCGAGCCGCACTCTGGGTCTTCCCAGCCAGACAGGCCCACAATCTGGAAGGCTTCCCGCTTCTCAATGCGAAACTCCATAGCATGCTCTCCTCGAATGGTTAGTAGAAAAGAGACGGGCGGATAGGTTTTCAGCAGGACGCCCTCCCGCCGCGCGGCCGAGGGGGCCGCTCCTTGGAGCTCCTTAAAGGCCCGGGCGAAAGCGGAGGGGGAATCATAGCCGTACTTCAGGGCAATGTCAATCACCTTCCCCTTTCCCTGCCTCAGGTCAAAGGCCGCCTGGGTCAGCCTCCTGCGCCGGATATACTCGGACACAGGGACTCCTGCCACGAAAGAGAACACCCGGGAGAATTCGTAAACGGAGCAGCCTACCATCCGGGCCATATCCTCATAGCGGATGGCGCCGCTCAGATTTTTCTCCATGTATTCCACCGCCTGGTTAAGCCCGCTGAGCCAGTCCATACCATCTCTCCTCTCTGAGAACAGGATAACTCTTTATAGGAAAAAAAGCGCCGCATTTCATGCAGAATGCGGGCGCTTTTGCATGGACGCCTATCCCTTGATCGCGTCCACATTATCCTTGATGTAAATTACGCCGGAAACCACCGTCACCGCCGCCACGGCCCAGCAAAGGACCTGGGCGGCCATGGAAACGGCCATTTCATGGGTAGGGCCGGAGAGGGCCGCCGCGAAATAGTAGAACAGAATGGTGAGCATTTGCAGCACGGTTTTTACCTTGCCCCACATGTTGGCCGCAATCACCTTTTGGCCCGCCGCCGCCAGCATCCGAATGCCCGCCACGGCGAACTCCCGGAACAGCACCACCGCCAGCACCACCGGACTGCACACCCCGTCCACGGCCATGTAGATCAGGGCGGCGGTGGTGAGCATTTTATCCGCCAGGGGGTCGGCAAACTTGCCGAAATCCGTAACCAAATTGTGCTTGCGGGCCAGGTAGCCATCTAAAAAGTCCGTCAGGCTGGCAATGGCAAATACCGCCCCGGCCACGCAGGACCATAAGGGGCTGAAATCCTCCCGGCCATAGTGGGAGGCCGCCGCGAACACCATGAACACAGGCACCAGCGCCACCCGCAGCATGGTCAGCTGATTGGGCAGGTTCCATTTCATGCCGCCGCCCCCTTTCAAACCAGACTCCCGGTCAGGTCGCCGTTCATCCAGCCCTCAATCTCCACCTGGACAAAATGCCCCAGCGCCGGACGCCTGCCGTTTGTGGTGAAGAACACTTTGCCATCCACATCCGGCGCGTTCCGATAGGACCGGCCGAACCAGCACTCGGCGTACCGGTCGAAGCCCTCCACCAGCACCTCCAGGGTCTGGCCCACATAGCCCTGGCATTTGCGGTCCATACTATCAATCTGGGTGTCCATAATGATCTCCGCCCGGCGTTCCTTTTCCTCCTGGTCCACCTGGTCCGGCAGCTCCGCCGCGGGGGTGTCCTCCTCCTGCGAGTAGGGGAAGCAGCCCAGCCAGTCAAAGCCCGTTTCTTTCACAAACTCCGCCAGCTCTGTAAAGTCCTCTTCCGTCTCCCCGGGGAAGCCTGTAATCAGGGTGGTGCGCAAAACCACACCGGGTACCTTTGCCCGGATTTTTTCAATGAGCGCCGCCAGAGAGTCCCGGTCCCCCCGGCGGTTCATGGCCCGCAAAATCTTTCCGGAGCAGTGCTGCAAGGGCAGGTCGATGTAGGGAAGCACCTTTTCTTCCTGGGCCATCACCTCTAAAAGCCCGTCCGTGATGGCGTCCGGGTAGCAGTAAAGCACCCGCAGCCAGCGCAGGTCCTCGATCTGGCAGAGCCGCCGGAGCAGCTCCGCCAGGGAGTAGGCGCCATAAAGGTCGATGCCATACCGTGTGGTGTCCTGGGCGATGAGCACCAATTCCTTGGCCCCATCCGCCACAAGGGCCCGGGCCTCCGCCTCAATGTCCTCCATCGGGCGGCTCCGGTAGCCGCCCCGGATGAGGGGAATGGCGCAGTAAGAGCAGCGGTTGCCGCAGCCCTCGGCGATTTTTAGGTAGGCGGACCAGCTGGGGGTGGTCAGCTCTCTTTCGCCGCACAGGGGCAGCTTGTCCTTGGGGGGGAAAGCCTCTACGCTCCCTTCATCCAGCAGCCGCCGCAGGTAAGCGGCGGGGTCCGCGTTGGCCCCAATGCCCAGCACGCCGTCCAGCTCGGGAATTTCTTTCCGCATTTCCTGCTGGTAGCGCTCCGCCATGCAGCCCGTGGCCACCAGCTTTTTAATGCGGCCCTCTTTCTTAAGGAGCGCCAGCTCTAAAATCTCGTCGATGGATTCTTTTTTTGCGCTCTCAATAAAGCCGCAGGTGTTGACAATGGCCACATCGGCCATGGCCACGTCGTCTACCAGCTCATAGCCCGCCGCCTTCAGCGAGGCCATAAAGACCTCTCCGTCCACTTGGTTCTTGGCGCAGCCCAGGCTAATCATTCCAACCTTTACCGGCATCTTAAAAACCTCCCTCATGATTTGGCGCGGCAAAGGCCCGCACCAAGCCAAAGAATTCCTTTGTGTCAGTCCCGGCCCAGATCTCTCCGGCCCGAACCTTGTCCTCCCACTCTTCCAGGGAAAACCACCGGGCGTCTACGGTCTCTCCCGGCTGAAGCCTCACCCCGCTGGCGGGAATGTCCCGGCGCAGGGCGTATACATCCAGCAGTTCGCCTCCGTCGGAAAACCTGCCTTGAACCCGCAGAATAAATTGCAGCTCCTGGGGGCTGGCCGCGATTCCCGTCTCCTCCCGCAGCTCCCGCACCGCCCCCTGCAAGCTGGTCTCCCCAGCCAGGGCGCTTCCGCCGGGGCATTCCCAGGTATGGGGAAGCACCTCTTTTTCTGGACTGCGCAGGGTGCAGAGGATCTGTCCCGAAGCGTTATAAATTACCACGGCGGCGGCCAGACAGAATTCCCCGGGCAGCAAGTCCGTGCCCCGCCGGTGGAGGCGTCCGGTGGAACGTCCCCCGGCGTCATAGATGTCCAGCAGCTCCGGGGCGGGGGCCTCCGCCAAAGCCCGCACAGCGGCAAAGAACTGGTCCGTGTAGGCTCCGGCCAAGATCTCCCCGGCCCGGGCCTTTTTCTCCCACAGGTCCAGATCCACCCACTGGGCGCCGTCCACCTCGCCAGGCTGCAAAACCGCGCTCTCCGCCGGAAAATCCCGCCGCAGGCCATAGACGTCCATGAAAAATCCCTCCGCGTTTAGGCCTTCCGCCTTTCTCCGGCAGAGAAACCGCAGTTCGTCCGGCACGGCCTGAATGCCCGTCTCTTCCCAGAGCTCCCGCACAGCGGCCGCGCGGCTCTCCTCCCCGGCCAAGACCCCGCCGCCGGGGTTTTCCCACATACCGGGCATTTGGCGCTTGGCCTGGCTTCGCAGGGTGCAGAACACCTGCCCCGCCTTGTTGACGATCACCACGGTCACCGCCAGGTGGTAGTCCCCAGGGGCCAGGGGTTTTTCCCGGGGCTGGGTGCGGCCGGTGGGCCTGCCCTCTCCATCGTAAATGTCCCAAAGTTCCACTATTCATCCTCCCCTTCCGGCTTTGACCCGGCGGTGGATTGGGTGCCGGCCGGGACGCGCTTGATTTTATATTTCTTCGGCTTCCTGTGCCACAGGGCCCGCAGGTCCTTCTTTACGCCGCTGGTTTCCAGCCAAACGCTGACCTCGCCGCCTAAAAACAGAATATACATACAGGAAAACAGCCAAAACATCAAAATGACCAGCGTGGCCAGGCTGCCGTAGATGGAAAAATTGGAAAAATTTTCTACAAACAGCGAAAAGAAGAAGGAAAACAGCACCCAGCCGCCCGCCCCAAAGGCCGCGCCCGCCAGGTTGTGGCGGAACTTGACCCGGCGCTTTGGGACAAAATTGTACAGCAGCGTAAAAAAGCCGAAAAGCAGCACAAAGCTTACCAGAGATTTAAATTTCATGAGCAAAGCGGCAAACAGGGGCCAGCGGTCCAAAAGAAACTTGTAAATGGTGGAGCCGAAAACCAGCAGCAGGGCCGCGGCCAAAATTACAATGGCCAGCATAAGCACATAGACCACAGCCATAACCCGCAGAGCTACCAGATTCCGGCCTTTTTTTCCGCCGTAAATCTGGTCCAGGCCCTTAATGACCGCCACCATGCCCATGGAGGAGGACCACACCGCCGTAATCACCGCCGCGGGCAGAACGCCGCTGGAGTCGATGGGGCTGGGGATGACCTCAGACAGAGCGGAGGAAAACACAGCGGGCAGCTGGTCCAGAGCAGCCTCAACCATGGAAAGGCCGGAGGAAAAGTGCACGCGCTGCATCAGCGTCAGCAAAAAGGCCAGAAAGGGCAGAAAGGAGGTGATGAGGAAGAAAGCCCCATGGGCGGCGGAGGAATCCAGCCGGTCCACCCGGGCGCGGTTGACGAACCAGGCGATGTGTTTTTTCAAAAAAGGGAGCATGGGGGCCTCCTTGGAGAGAGAAGTGGGGAGGGATGGACACTTTGGGTTCATTATAACACAGTTTGTCCAGATTTGCTACACGAAAAATGGGGACAGGCTTCCCGGCCATGGGAGTGCCCATTTCCAGGAGCTTTTCGTGTTCCCTCACCATAAGGGCAGGGGTACACAGATGGTCCTCTCTGTGGTTGGGACCATCCCCCGGTCATTGTCCCCTGGACAAATGGCGTTTTTTGTGTTATGCTGTAATCAATTTCTTACCTTACCCGAAAGGCTGTGAACCCTTATGACTACCATCCCTCAAAACTATACCCCCGCGCTTGGGCTCTACGATACCCAGAAGGCCATCGGCCTGATCAAGAATATCTTCCAGGTAAAGCTCTGCGCCGCCCTGCATCTGAAACGCGTCACCGCGCCCCTCTTTGTGGACCCGGCCACGGGCCTTAACGACGACCTGAACGGCGTGGAGCGCCCGGTGGGCTTTGACATCCCCGCTGTGGGCAAAACCGGGCAGGTGGTCCATTCCTTGGCCAAGTGGAAGCGCCTGGCCCTGCATGACTACGACTTTTTTGTGGGAAACGGCCTTATTACGGACATGAACGCCATTCGCCGGGACGAGGAGCTGGATAACCTCCACTCCATCTATGTGGACCAGTGGGACTGGGAAAAGGTCATTGACCGGGAGTCTCGAACCGAGGCTTATTTGCAGGACGCTGTGCGGAAGATCGTCACGGCCATCTGCGGCACATTGGATGAGCTTCAGTGGCAGTTCCCGGACCTGCCCACCCAGCTGTGCCGGGAGGTGGCCTTTGTCACCGCCCAGGAGCTGGAGGACCGCTGGCCGGACCGTACCCCCAAGGAGCGGGAGAACCTGTTTGTCAAGGAGCATCCCACCGCGTTTATTCAGCGGATCGGCGGCCGGCTGAAAAGCGGAAAGCCCCACGATGGCAGGGCCCCGGACTATGACGATTGGTCCTTGAACGGCGACCTGCTCTTCTGGCATGAGACGCTGGGGCTGGCGCTGGAGATCAGCAGCATGGGCATCCGGGTGGACGGGGAGAGCCTGGACCGCCAGCTGCGGGAGGCCGGCTGCGACAGCCGCCGGGAGCTGCCCTTCCACAAAATGCTGCTGGCCGGGGAGCTGCCCCTGACCATCGGCGGAGGCATTGGCCAGAGCCGCCTGTGCATGCTGCTTTTGGGCAAGGCCCACATTGGCGAGGTGCAGGCCTCCCTGTGGGACCAGGAAACCCGGGACCAGTGCCGGGAGGCGGGCGTGGTGCTGCTGTAAACCCCGGCCCAGCCGCCCGCTTACAGCGGGCCGAAAGGAAAGAGGGCCCAGGCAAACGCCTGGGCCCTCTTTCCTTTCGCTTCGCCTCTGGCGAAGGGCAGGGCCTTTCGCGGCGGCGCTTTTCCCAGCGCAGAGAGGTCCGCCCCTTGCGGGACAGGGGAAGGACTACCCGTTCTTTGAGAGAAAATCCGCTGCGTCAACCACCTGAACCCCGCCTGCGTCGGAGAAAGCCTGCCGAAGATAATGAAGATGCCCAGCCCCTATGAGCAGCAATACCCTTTCATTGGGCGCTTGGAAAAGCTCCATCACGTTTTTCCAGATCCGCAAATTACGGTAGTACCAATACTGGGCCACCCATTTCGCCCCGGCCGGGTCCTGGGCGTCTCCCAGCAGGGCATAGTCCAGATAGGCCCTGTGGTCTTCCAGGGCGCGGGCTGGCTGGTTCAAGAAGATGAAATGATCCAGAAGCGTGGAGGACTCTAAATGCCTCTGATTTCCGGCATGGGAGGCCTTTGCCTTGGCGTCCAGTTCCTGAATGCGCGCGCAGGGGTGGTCCGCCATCCACTGAAAGATGCTGCCCACATGGGGCTGGGCCTCGTTCCAATCCACACAGTACAGCTGTTCCTGCCCCAGGCGTTTGGCCAGGCGAAAAGCAATCTGCTGGACCTCCCCCGCCGCCAGACCGGCCTCACCCTGGACGTACGCCTGGTATTGCCGCAGAAGTCCGGCGCTTTGCTCTGGCTTTTGCTCCACCGCAATTTTTGTAGGCTGGAACGCCTCTAGGGCTTCTACCACCTGCAAAACCTCCCGCTGCCGCTCCGGGGAAAGGATGTCCGCCCCCTGGTGGAATCGGTCTCCGTTATCCGGGCTGTGAAAATGGAAGGTGCCAAGAATCATGATTTCCTGCATAAAAACATTTCCCTTCTATCACTTGATAGTAAACGCACTTGAAAATCGGCATTTACTGCTTTTCAAGCCTGGCGGCGCGGGCACGCCCGCGCCGCCAGGCTCAAAAGAGGTAATACGTTCTCAGCGTGCGTTCTTCTCTTCCTCAAAGAACACCCCATACCACACCAAAAAGGCGTACACGGTCCAAATCCGCCGGCTGTTGTCCGCCTTGCCCGCCCGGTGGTCGTCCAGGAGCTTCATAAGCTTCCCGGTGTGGAAGAACTTCTCCGCAGCCTCGCCTGTAAAGGCCGCTTTCACCTTTTCATAGTACGGGTCCTGCTTCAGCCACACCCGGGTGGGCACCGGGAAGCCCAGCTTCTTTTTGTCCGCCCACTTCTCCGGCATCCGCCGCAGGGCCGCCTTGCGCATGGCGAATTTGGTGTTCTCTCCGTTTACCCGGTAGCGCTGGGGAATGCGGCCTGCCAGGGCCATGACCTCTTTGTCCAAAAAGGGCACCCGCAGCTCCAAGGAGTTTGCCATGCTCATTTTATCCGCTTTCAGCAGAATGTCGCCCACCATCCACATGTTAAGGTCCACAAACTGCATTTTGGTCACGGGGTCCTGGTCCTTCACCATGTCGTAGTAGGGCTTGACCAGCGCCTCCGGAGCCGGGGCCCCGGTTGGGTTTTTCAAAATAGCCCGCCGCCCCTTTTCCGTGAACATATAGGCGTTGCCAATAAACCGTTCCTCCAGCCGCTTGCCCCGGCGGACCAAAAAGTTCAGCCCCCGGCGGGCGGGCAGCGCTCCGGCAATTTTGCCGATGAGCCGCCGGATGGGGAAGGGAATTTTATCATACCAGGGGCAGGCCAAAGGCTCTTTGTAGATGTTGTACCCGCCGAAAATCTCGTCCGCCCCCTCGCCGGAGAGCACCACCTTCAAATGCTGGCTGGCGGTGTTGCACACAAAGTACAGGGCTACGGCAGAGGGGTCGGCCAGAGGCTCGTCCATGTGGTACTGGATTTTTGGGAAGGTCCCCCAAAATTCCTCCGGCGTGATCACCTTGCTGATGTTTTTCACGGGAATCCGCTCGGAAAGCCCCTTGGCGTAGCTGATTTCGTTGTACTTTTCCCCGTTGTCAAAGCCCACGGTAAAGGTCTTGTCCACATGGGCGGAGCAGGCCACATAGCTGGAATCTACCCCGGAGCTGAGAAAGGAGCCCACCTCCACATCGCTGACCTTGTGGGCCTCCACGCTGTTGTCGAAGACCTTCTCGATCTCGTCCACCCAGTAATCCAGGCTCTTGTCCTCTTCCGCGTGGAACTCCGGCAGCCAGTAGCGGGTTAGGTTCAGCTTGCCCTGGCGGTAGGTAAAATAGTGGGCGGGCGGCAGCTTATACACATTTTGAAAAAAGGTCTCGGGCCCTGGGGAGTACTGGAAGCTCAGATAATGCTCCAGCGCCCGGAGGTTCAGCTCCTTGCGAAAGGCCGGGTGGGGCAGAAAGCTTTTGATCTCCGACCCGAACAGGAAGGCCTCTCCCATCTGGGCATAGTACAGGGGCTTAATGCCGAAGAAGTCCCGGGCGCCGAAAAGCTCCCCCTTCGCCTGGTCCCAAATGACAAAGGCGAACATGCCCCGCAGCCGGTCCAGCAGGGCGGGGCCGTACTCCTCATAGCCGTGGAGCACCACCTCGCTGTCGGCGGCGGTTTGAAAGACATGTCCGGCCTTAAGCAGGTCCTCCCGGATGCTCTGGTAGTTGTAAATCTCGCCGTTGAACACCAGCACCTTGCTGCCGTCCTCATTGCGCATGGGCTGGCGTCCGCCCTCCAGGTCGATGATGGAAAGCCGCCGGAAGCCCAGGGAAACCCGCCCGTCCAAATAATAGTCCGCGTCGTCCGGGCCCCGGTGGGCAATGGCGTCCGCCATGGAATGCAGAACCCCTTCCTGGGGGTCGCCGGTAAAGCCTACAAATCCACACATGGTTTTTATCCTCCTAAAGCCCCCGGGGGGCTTGCTTTTTTTACGTAACCTATGGGAATAGTATACCACGAATTTCTACAAAATGGTAGGGCTTTTTTTGAAAAGGGAGTGTCCCAACCACAGAGATAATCATTTGTGCTCCCCCGCCCGCAGGGCGGGGGAACACAAAAAGCTCTCCGAAACGGACACTCCCTTTTGAAAAGGAAAACCGCCGGCGCGGGAAAAGCCCTGGGGCGTTCTTACCGCGCTGGCGGCTTTCCTCCGGCGTTTCTCTAGTTTCCCTCTATAATCGCCTTCTCGTCCATCAGCTCCAGCACCTTCGCGATGACATACAGCGCCCGCACATAGGTGGCGCTGGCGTCCAGCTGGGCTCCGTCCTTCACACCCAGCAGCTTCAGCCGGTCGTACACCTCCACCACCGAGCCCCTGGCCCACTGAGGCACATCGTTGATGGTTTTGTATTTGGCCTCGTTCTGGTCATACACCGCCTGGGCCTCCCGCCGGGCCAGGCGCTTCACCTCTTCCGCCGTCATGTCCGTCCACTCCTCTCCATTGATAATGGCCGGGTAGTTTTTAAAGGCCCGGTCCAGGTCAAAGGTCTTTCCGTTGATGACGCCCCGGTCGCTGTATTGCCACATGCCCGCGCCCGGGTAGTCCAGCTGGGGGGCCCACTGCGCCACCCACCGGTCCACCCCCTGCAGCCGGGGGCTGTTCAGCCGGTGCTCCATCCAGTAAAGCGAGGCGTAAATGCCGCAGTAGTAGCCGCACTGCTGGATGGTGGTCCAGTAGGCCAGCACATTGTCCACCAACGCTTTGCCCGTGGGCAGGCTGGCGTCTTCCAGGTCGTACCAAACCCCGTACAGCGGGCGCAGGCCATGAATCAGCCGCAGGGTATGCCGCGCCTCGCTCATGGCCATTTCCATGTTTCGGGCGTACGAGTAGAGGTACACCCCAAAGGGGATGCCCGCCTCCTGGCACTTGCGCACATTGGCCCAGTATTGGCTGTCGTCCTGGCTCTCATAGTCTCCGCCATAGCCGCAGCGGATGATGATAAAGTCCACCTTCCCCTTTAGGGCGGCGATGTTCACATCCCCGTTAAATTCTGAAATATCGATCCCGTTGGCCACAAAGTCCGCCATAGGCCATCCCACCTTTCCTCCCATGCTATGCGCCAGCTTAAAAATGGGTGTTTGCCGTTTTTCCGGCGCGGCGGCAAAGGCTTGAAAAGGGACTCCGCCTTCCCGTTAAAAAGCGGGGATTCCCAAAATACGGAAAAGGGCTTCACCAAATCCCCCTATCTCCATAGGATGGAATATCCCCGCGGGCTTTGGCGGGGCAAGCCCCCAGCCGGGGGCGCAACGGAAAGGATTGTGGTAGCGATGCGCGGGAATTTCGGCGTGGCCGGCGGGGACCAGCGCCAGCTTTACCTGGCCCGCTCTTTAATGGCCGATGGATGCAGCGTGCGGGTCAGCTGCCTGGAAGAGGGCTCTGGCGGGCTGCCCCAGACAGACCTGGCCCAACTGGCCGTGGAGAGCCAGTATATTCTCCTCCCCCTGCCCGCCACACGGGATGGCCGAACCCTGAACGCGCCCTTGTCCCGCCGGGAGATTCCCTTGGATGACGGCTTTGCCCGGCTGTTTTCTGGCAAGACGGTGCTGGGCGGCATGCTGGGGCCCCTGACCGCCAGCTCGGATTTGTGGCGGGCGGCGGACTGCCATGACTATTATGCCCGGGAGGAGCTGGTGGCGGGCAATGCCTGTCTGACCGCCGAGGGCGCCATAGGGCTGGCCATTCAAGAATATAAGGGGGCCCTGGGCGGGGCCCGGTGCCTGGTAACGGGATATGGACGCATTGGCCGGGCGCTGTGCGGCATGCTGCGGGGCATGGGCGCCCAGGTGGACTGCGCCGCCCGCAAGGCCAAGGACCTGACCCTGATCCGGGCCTCTGGCTGCCGGGCGGTAGCCTACCAGGAGCTGGGAGACCGGTACGAGTTGATTTTCAACACAGTGCCCGCCCGGGTGCTGGGCCAACGGGTTCTGGCCGCGCAAAGCCCGGAGGGGCTGATTCTGGAACTGGCCTCCCCGCCGGGCGGCGTGGACCTGGAAGCGGCCGGGCGGCTGGGCCTGCGGGTTCTGCCCGCGCCCTCCCTGCCGGGAAAGCTCTCTCCCAAGGCCTCCGGCGAGCTGATTAAAGAAGCGGTCTACAATATATTGGAAGAACAGCGGGGCGGCCTATGGGCGCGGCCCTGAGAAAGGAGATGGTTTGCTTGCAGACCTTGGGTTTTGCCCTGTGCGGGTCCTTTTGCACCTTGGGCAAGGCGGTGGAACAGATGGAAAGCCTGCGGCGGCGGTTTGCCCTTTTGCCGGTGATGTCCCAAAACGTCTATGAGACGGACACCCGGTTCGGCACGGCGGCGGAGTTTATTGGGCGGACCACGGCCATTGCCGGGCGGGAGCCTCTGCACACCATTGTGGAGGCCGAGCCCATTGGCCCCAAAGGGCTGGTGGACGCCATGGTGGTCTGTCCCTGCACGGGGAACACCCTCTCGAAGCTGGCCCTGGGCATTACAGACACGCCGGTGACCATGGCGGTCAAATCCACCCTGCGGGTGGGAAAGCCCGTAGTGCTGTGCCTGGCCAGCAACGACGCCCTGGCGGCCTCGGGCCAAAACGCGGCCCGGCTGATGAACACCAAAAACATCTATTTTGTCCCTCTGGGTCAGGACGACCCGGAGAAGAAGCCCTTCTCTCTGGTGGCGGATTTTTCCCTGTTGGAAGAGACCGTCCAGGCCGCGCTGGAGGGGCGGCAGCTGCAGCCGGTTTTCCGGTGCGGCTGACGCTTTTCCCTAAAAAAAGACAGGCCCGGAGCGTTCCGGACCTGTCTTTTTTGCTGGGAGAAGATATTTAGGCGCAGCAGCAGCTCTTGCCCAAAATGATCTGGCCCTGGGAGGCCGGGTCGTCCCGGATGATCTCTCCCGCGGCGGGCACGGAAATGCGGCCGGAGAGAGGATTTTTAATGCTGTCAATGGGGGCGGTCAAAACGGCCTCCACCTCCGACTTCTCAAAGCTCAAGTCCGTGCCAATCATCTGGCAGTCAAGGAGCTTGAGGCCCTTGCAGTAGCACAGGGGCTGGGTGCCGGAAATCTTGCAGTTCTCAAAGGTGACATTCTCGCAGTACCAAGCTAAGTATTCCCCCTTGATGGTGCTGTTGCGCACGGTAACGTTTTTCGCGTGCCAGAAAGCGTCCTTGGTGTCAAAGGTGCAGCCCTCAAATACGGAATCCTCAATGTACTGGAAGGAATACTTGCCCTTTAGGGTAACCCCGTGGAAGCGAAGGCCGCGGGAGCGCATCATAAAATACTCGCTCTCGGCGCAGACGTTCTCCATCTCCACATCATGGTTGAACCAGCCAAACTCAGGGGAGGCCACATGGCAGTCCCGCATGGTTACGTCCCCGCACTCCCGCAGGGCCTTGATGCCGTGGAGCTTGGAGCCGGTGATGGAAACGCCCTGGGAGTACCAGAGGGCGGCGCGGCAGAGTTCGGTCAGTTCGCTGTTGGCAATGGTGAGGCCCTGGCAGTGCCAGAAGGGGTAGCGCAGGTTGAAAAAGCAGTGGTCCACCCGTATGTTCCGGCTTTCCTTGAGGGCGCTTTCCCCATCGGCGGGGCCGTCGAAGGAGCAGTTCTCAACAGAGATATCCTGGCTGGCGTAGAGCGCCCGCTCTTGGTCAAAGGTTTGATGCTCAATTATGGTCATATTTGGGACCCGTCCTTTCTCTGGTGGAGTGTTTCGGACAATGTATACCATTATACTCCACTTTCTCCAAAATGCAAGCGGAAACAGGAAAAGGGATTCTCTCTGTGTTCCCCCGCCCTACCGGGCGGGGGAACACGAAAAGCTCTCCGAAAGGGACACTCCCCAGGAAAAGGCCTGGCGGGCCCGGTCCGCCCCGCCCTACTGAAACTGGGAGTTGTACAGCTCCGCGTAAAAGCCACCCCGCGCCATCAGCTCCTGGTGGGTTCCCTGCTCCACAATGTCCCCGTCCCGGACCACCAGAATGTTGTTGGCGTTTTGAATGGTGGAGAGCCGGTGGGCGATGACAAAACAGGTTTTGTCCCGCATCAGCGTGCGCATGGCCGCTTGAATCTGCTGCTCGGTGCGGGTGTCCACATTGGAGGTGGCCTCGTCCAAAATAAGCATCCTGGCATCCAGCAGCATGGCCCGGGCAATGGTCAAAAGCTGCTTTTGGCCCTGGGAGATGTTTACCCCGTTTTCGTCCAGCACGGTGTCGTAGCCCTGGGGCAGGGCCATAATGTACCGGTGAATCCGCGCCGCTTTGGCCGCGGCCTCCACGTCCTCCCGCCGGGCGTCCTTGCGGCCATAGGCCAGATTCTCGAAAATGGTGCCTGTAAAGAGCCAGGTGTCTTGCAGCACCATGGCGTAAGAGAGCCGCAGGCTTTTGCGGGTGACGCTTTGAATGTCCCGCCCGTCCAAGGTGATGCGCCCGCTGTCCGGGTCGTAAAAGCGCATAAGCAGATTGATCAGGGTGGTCTTTCCCGCGCCGGTGGGGCCCACAATGGCGGTCAGGCCCCCTGGGGGCGCGTGCAGGTCCAGCCCGTGAATCACCACCTTGTCCGGGTCATAGCCAAAGCGGACCTGTTCCATCTCCACGCGGCCCTCCACCTGGCGCAGGTCCGCCGCCCCGGGCAGGTCCAGGGGCTCGGGGTCCTGGTCCATAAGCTCAAACACCCGCTCGGCGGCGGCGCAGGCGGATTGCAGCTCGCTGACAATGTTGGCCATCTCGTTGATGGGCCCGGAGAAGCGCCGGGAATAGAGCACAAAGGAGGACAAATCGCCAATGGAGAGCCTTTGCAGCAAAAACAGCGCCGCCCCAAACACGCTGATGAAGGCCAGGGACAGGTTGTTGATGAAGTTGACGGAAGGGCCGGTCATGGCCCCATAGTAGTCCGCATTGTAATAGGCGTCCACGGCCTCTTTGTTTTTGCCGTCAAAACGCCGGGTCTGGGTGGCCTCCTGGTGGTAGGCCTTGGTGGTCTTTTGGCCGCTGATAACCTCCTCCACAAAGCCGTTCAGCTCCCCCAGCTTAACGGACCGCTTGTGAAACAGGGGCCGCACCTTGCGGGTCATATAGCGGGTGAACAGCACCGACAGGGGGATGGTCACCGCGAACACCAGCACCAAAATGGGGGAGATGGCGATCATCATGGCCAGGGAGCCGAAGACCGTAATGGCCGAGGCGGCAATCTGCAGCAGGTCGTTGGAGAGGGAGGCGTTTACCGTGTCGATGTCGTAGGAGATGTGGCTGACAATGTCGCCGGTCTGGTGCTGGTCAAAGTAGCGCACAGGCAGGGTGGTCAGGCGGTCGAAGACCTGGCCGCGCATTTGCCGCACAATGGACTGGCTCAGCTTGATCATCAGAATGGAGAGGATGTAGGAGAGCGCCGAGGAGGCGGCGTAGAACAGGACCATGAGCCCGCAGTAGTAGAAGACCGAGGGGAAGTCCACCCCGCCCTTTTCCAGGCCGATGGCGTCAATGGCCCGGCCGGAGAGATAGGGGCCCAAAAGGGCCAGCAGATTGCTGGAGACCGTAAGAGCCAAGGCCCCCAGAGCCATAAATTTGCGGGCGTAAATGTAGCCCCACAGGCGCAGCAAAACCTTTTTCCGGTCCTTGGGCTTTTCAATGGGCCCTCGGGGCATAAAACGCGGCGGCATCAGGCAAGCCCCCTTTCCGATGTATTGGTAGAAGCGGCGGAGCCGGAGCCCCGCCCCATTTGGGAGGTAGCGATCTCCCGGTAGACCTCGCAGCCCTCCATCAGATCCTGATGGGAGCCATAGCCCAACTCCCGGCCCTCGTCCAGCACCAGAATGTGGTCCGCGTGGTAAATGGAGCTGACCCGCTGGGCGATGATGACGGTGGTTACCCCGGCGTATTCCTTCCGCAGGGCGGCGCGCAGGGCCGCGTCCGTGCGGTAGTCCAAGGCGGAGGAGGAGTCGTCCAGAATGAGAATTTCCGGCCGGCCCGCCAGCGCCCGGGCCAGCAGCACCCGCTGCTTCTGCCCGCCGCTGAGATTGGTGCCCTTGGAGGTCAGCCTATGTTCAAAGCCCTCTGGCAGCGCGGAGATGAACTCCATAGCCTGGGCGCAGCGGGCGGCTTTTTCAATCTCCTCCCGGGGCAGGCCCCGGCCGAAGTCGATGTTCTCATAAATGGTGTCGGCGAAAAGAGCGTCGTTTTGAAACACCACCCCAAACTTGGTATGCAGCTCCTCTGGGGGGATGGACCGGATGGGCCGGCCTCCAATGGCGATTTTGCCCGTGTCCGCGTCATACAGGCGCATAAGCAGGTTGACCAAAGTGGACTTGCCGCAGCCAGTGGCTCCAATGACGCCCAGAGTCTCCCCAGGGCGCAGGCGGAAGCGGATGTTCTCCACATTGGGCTCGGTTTTGTGGTAGGAAAAGGAGACGTTGTCAAACTCCACATGGTAAGGGGAGTCCTCTTGGGGGGCGGATACAGGGGCCAGGTCCGCCGGGGCGGCCAGCACCTGGGCGATGCGCCCGCCGGAAGCGGAGCTGCGGGAGAAGCTGACGAAAATCCGGGTCATGGCCATCATGGCGTTGAGGATGATGGTGAAATAGCTTAAAAAGGCGATGATCTTTCCCGGCTGGGTCAGGCCCGCGTTGACCCGGTAGGCCCCGGCCACGATTACGGCGGTGAGGCCCAGGTTTAAAAAGAGGTTCATCAGGGGGTTGGTCAGGGCCATGGTGATGCCGGCCTTGGCCTCCTTAGCGGAAACACCGGCGTTTACCCCGGCAAAGCGCTCTTTTTCGTAGTCCACTTTGGAAAGGGCTTTGATGACCCGGATGCCGGAGATGGTCTCCCGCACGGTGCGGACCATGGCGTCCACGCTCTGCTGCAGCTGCACATAGAGGGGCACGCCTTTTTTGGAGACACTGTACACCAGCACGCCGATGAAAGGCAGGGTGCACACCAGCACCAACGTGAGCACCGGGTCCAGGGTCAGGGTGATGAGCACGCCGCCCACCAGCAGAATGGGGGCCCGGATGCCAATGCGCTGCATCATGCCCAGCATTTGGTGAATCTGGTAGGTGTCGGTGGTCAGCCGGGACTCCAGGGAGGGGATGGAGAAGGCGTCCACCTGGGCGCAGGAGAGAGAGCTGATTTTCGCAAAAAGGTCGTGGCGGATGGACTCGGTGGTGTGCTGGGCCACCCAGGCGGCCATGCGGTTGGCCAAAATATTGGTGCCCCAGGCCAGCAGGGCGGCAGCCACCATGGCCCCGCCCCACAAAAACACCCGGGGCAGGTCTTTGGTGGGGGCCACCTCGTCAATGATGTAGGAGAGGATCCAGGGCAGCAGCAGGTCCATCACCGACCCGATGAACTTGATGGTCAGCCCCAGGCTCATGCGGGGCACAAAGGGTTTTAAATAGCGGAAGATGGTCTTCATGGGAGCTCCTTTTCGCGGGGAATTGGTGTTTTGTTCCATTATAGCCTATACTAGTTGACTTTGCAACTATATTTCGCGGTTTTTTGCCCCAAAAAAGCGGGCGAGCGCAGGGCTCCCCAGGAGCCGCCCACATACGAGTTGCAAAAATTTGGATAACCGTGTATAATTGGAGGAAATAGTAAGAAAGGAAGCCGCGCGCCTTGGGCTGGTTTCCGGCTTTTCGCGGGCGGAGCCGCCGGGCTTTTCCAGGCTCCCGCCCCCTGGAGCCTGACTGCTTGTTGTTTTGATAAAATCCACTGGGAAAGGGGCCGCTTCATATGCCTTGCGTTTCCGTTGTTGTGCCCGTCTATAATGTGGAGGACTATTTGGAAAAATGCCTCCGCTCCATTTTAACGCAGACTTACTCCGACCTGGAGGTGCTTCTTATTGACGACGGCTCTACCGACCGCAGCGGCGGCCTTTGCGAGGAGCTGGCCCAAACCGACCCCCGGGTCCGGGTGATCCACCAGGAGAACCAGGGCCTGGGCGGAGCCCGGAACACCGGCATTGAGGCCGCCCAAGGGGAGTGGATTCTCTTTGTGGACAGCGACGACTGGCTGGAGGCGGACCTGATCGCGGACTCGCTGGAGGCGGCGGAGCGCGCTGGGGCGGACATGGTGGTTCCGGCCTTTCGCACCGTGGACGAGACGGGGCGGGAGCTGGCCGTTATGCGGGAGGACCTGCCGGAGAACACCGGCCTGGCCCTGGCCCGGCATCCCCAGCTGCTGCTTATGTCGCCCTGCGCCTGGGGCAGGCTTTACCGGACCCGGCTTTTCCGGGATTCCGGCCTGCGCTACCCGCCCCGGGCCTGGTATGAGGACCTGCGCACCACCTTTAAGCTGCTGCCCCTGGCGGAGCGGGTGGTGGCCATCCCCACGGTGGGGGTTAACTACCTGCAGCGGGCCGGGTCCATTATGAACAGCCGGAACCTGGCCCGGAACGTGGAGATTCTGGAGGCCTTGGAGGACTTGCTGGACTGGTACCAAAAGCGGGGGCTTTTGGACCAATACCGGCCGGAGCTGGAGTATTTGGCGCTGTTCCACGGGTACCTGACCGCCTCGGTGCGGGTGCTGCGGGCAGACCCTAAAAGCCCTCTGCTGGAGGAATTCGCCGGCTGGCTGCGGCAGCGCTTCCCAGACTACCGGAGCAGCAAATACCTGCCCCGCCTGGGCAGAAAGAGGCGCCTGCTGTTCCGGCTGCTGGAGCACAGGCAATACCGGGCCATCCGGCTGCTGTTCCGGCTGAAGGGCTGAGGAGGGCGTTATGGTTCAAAAGATAAAGGAAATGATAGGGGCTTTCCGGCGGCACAGCCTGCTGGAAAACACCCTGATGCTCTATATTTTGCAGTTTTCTACCATGGCTCTGGGTCTGGTGACCCAGGGCTACCAGCAGCGGGTGCTGGGCATGGAGAAAATCGGCGCGCTGGGCGCGGCCCAGTACGCCACCAACTTTTTTCAAATTTTCATCGACTTTGGCTTCATCCTCTCCGCCACGGCCAAAGCCTCCCGGTTCCGGGAGGACAAGGGGACCCTGTCCCGCATCCTAACCCGGGTGGTGGCGGCCAAGTGCCTGTTCAGCGGGCTTTCGGCGGCGGTGCTGGTTTTGTTTATCTGCCCCCGTCTGGCGGATTCCGGCGAGGTGCTGGTCTATCTGTTCTCCATGCTTTCCGTGGTGATGATGGCCCTGCTGCCGGACTTCCTTTACCGGGGCTTGGAGCAGATGGCGGCCATCACCGTGCGTGCGGTAACCATTAAGGTGTTCGCCACGGTGATGATCTTCCTGTTCCTCCGCCGCCCGGAGGACTACTATCTGGTTCCCCTGTTCACCGCCTTGGGCAACGCCGGAGCCCTGGCCTTTGTTTACTGGCATCTCTACCGCAAGGTGGGGGTGGGCTTCTGCCGGGTGGGCTTTTGGGAGATCTGGGCGGAGATCAAGGAGTCCTCCCAGTTTTTCGCCTCCAAAGCGGCGGGGGCTGTCAATGCCAACCTAAACGGTATTTTGCTCAAGCAGATTACGGGCTCGGCCTCGGCGGGCATGTACACCAACGCCGACCGGGTGATCGCAGTGGCCCGCAGCGGTATGTCCCCCATTGCGGACAGCCTGTACCCCCATATGGTAAAGCATAAAAATTTTAAAATCGTGAAAAAGGCCCTGCTTTTTGTCTACCCGGTTATCCTGGCGGGATGCGCCTTTGTCTTTGTTTTCGCCAAGCCGCTGCTCACCCTCTGGCTGGGCCCGGACGGGGAGCAGGTGGTGGCGCCCCTGCGGCTGCTGATGCCGGTGGCGGTGTTCTGTTTTCCCAACTATGTGTTGGGCCACCCAACGCTGGGGGCAATGGGGCTGGTGAAGTACGCCAACATTTCCGTGGCCTTTGGCACAGGGGTGTATTTGGCGGGAGCGGCGCTGGCCTACTTTGTGGTGGGGATCAATTGGGTGAGCCTATGCCTGTTGAGCTCCGTAACAGAGTTTGCCATTTTGGCGTTCCGGGTAGTGGTCATCGTGAAGAATCGAAGGCTGCTAAGGGGCTAGCCCAAGGCCGCCAGACGCTGGCATTCGCTTGGCGCAGCCGCCCGTGCTCTTTCTCTGTGGAAAGAAACTTTAATTTAGCCAATGTCATCTTGGCGATAGCCAGCGTTACGCTTTGTATTTTAACTTTTGCTTTCTTTACCCCTGATTTTGGAGGCGTTACCCCTATGAATCTTTTCTCCAAGCTTCTGCGCAACACCCTGTGGCAAACCCTCTCCCTCCTTCCCAAACAGCCCCGCAAAGCCGTATGCCAAAGCTTCTACGGCCGGGGCTTCTCCGACAGCCCCAAGGCCATCGCCCAGGAGCTCCTCCGCCGGGGCTGGACCGTCTACTGGACTGTGAAAACCCCGGAGGAAGCGGCCTCCCTCCCCCAGGGAATCCGCCCCCTGGCTGTAGACAGCCCCCGGGCCATCTACCACCAGTGCACCGCCGGCGTCTGGGTGGACAACTGCCGTAAATGGGCCTATACCCAAAAAAGAGGCGCTACCCGTTATGTGCAGACCTGGCACGGTTTTCCCCTCAAGCGCATTGAGGGCGACGCGGTGGACGCTCTGCCCCCGGACTACCTGAGAGCCGCCCGGAAGGACTCCCAAATGTGCGGGCTGTTTCTCTCAAACAGCGGCTTTTTGACGGAAATCTACCGGCGGGCGTTCTGGTATGAGGGCCCGGTGCTGGAGTGCGGATTCCCCCGTAACGACCTGCTGTTCGGCCCCGGCGGGGAGGCGGCGGAAAAGGTGCGCCGGGAGCTCTCTCTGCCCGCGGACAAGCGGCTGCTGCTCTATGCCCCCACCTTCCGCAAGGACAAAGGGGTGGCGGCTTATGACCTGGACTACCGCCGGTTAACCGAGGCCCTGGCCCAGCGCTTTGGGGGCCGGTGGCTGGTGCTGGCCAAGCTGCACCCCAACATTGCCCAAAAGGCGGCGGAAATGGACCTGGACCCCCGCTATGTGGTGAACGCCTCTGGGTACGCGGATATTCAAGAGCTGTACCTGGCCAGCGGCGCGCTGGTCACCGACTATTCTTCGGTGATGTTCGACTATCTCTGCACAGGCAAGCCCTGCTTTTTGTATGTGAATGATTTGGAAGATTATAAAAACGACCGGAACTTTTACTTTGATTTGGACCGGCTCCCCTTTGTGCGGGGGGAGACCAGGGAAGAGCTGGAGCAGGAGATCCTCCAGTTTGACGAAGCCGCCCAACGGGAGCGGATTGGGGCGTTCTGCCGGGAATTTGGAATAAAAGAGGATGGAACCGCCGCAAAAAAAGTGGCGGATTGGCTGGAAAGCAGGTAGTTTTTGCATTTTGGGGAATTCTGTGGTATGATGTATGCGGGCTTTGGCCGCTTTTGCGGGAGCTGCTCCCAAAGCCGCTGGGACCGTACCCCTGCCCGGCAGGGCGGACGTCCCGGCTGCGGCTCTATAATTTCAAACGAAAAACAACGATTCAAAAATTAATATAGAAGGTGACCCTATGCATGGAATGATCAAAAAGCTTAAGCGCACCGTGGTGTTTATTCTCAAGCTGGCTTTGTTTGCCTCGCTGTTCGGCATATTTTTCGGCATTTTCGGCATGAACAACCCCTGGCTCTTCAACCTCTCCCGGACCACAGGCGTCACCATGGTGACCTTTGTGGTGCTGGGCATCGCGCTGATGTCGGTATACGGCGGCTACGCGGTGGGCACGCAGAAGTCCAAGCCCATTGTGCACTCCATGGCCCTGGCCACCATCATGACGGACCTGGTGACGCATTTACAGCTTTCCATTATGAACACCAGCGAAAAGAACAACGACCACTTTGTGTATGAGACCCCCCACCTGCTGCTGCTGGTGATGGTTTTGCAGGTTTTGGTCATCATTTTCTTTTCTTATGTGGGCAATTATATTTATTTCTCCCTGGCCCCGCCGGAGAAATGCTGCGTCATTTCCTCCTCCCGGCAGAGCCTGGGCAGCGTGATTCCAAAAGTCCGGCGCTTTCAGAAGCAGTACGAGATCGATGAAATTGTCCGCTACGACAGCCCCAAGGTGCTGGACGTCATCCTGCGCTCGGACACCGTGTTTTTGTACGATGTGCCCCTTAAGGAGCGCAACGACCTGATCGCTTTCTGCTACCAGACCCAGAAGAATATCTACTACAATTTCGAGACCATCGACGTGGTGGCCCAGGGCGCCAAATATGTGACGCTGGACGACAAGTCCATGGTGATGTACACCGCCAAGGACCTGACCATGGAGCAGCGCATTGTGAAGCGGCTGACGGATTTGGCCGTGGCGGTTGTGGGTTTGGTGCTCAGTAGCCCCATTATGTTGGGTTGCGCCATTGCCATTAAGGCCGAGGACCACGGCAAGGTGCTCTATAAGCAAAAGCGCCTGACCAAGTATGGCCGGGTGTTCGAGGTCTATAAGTTCCGCACCATGAAGGAGGAAAACTCCGTCAACAAGTCGGTGACGGAGAACGACGACCGGATCACCAAGGTGGGCCGGGTGCTGCGGAAGTTCCGCATTGACGAGCTGCCCCAGCTGATCAACATTTTAAACGGCGACATGACCGTGGTGGGCCCCCGGCCGGAGATGCTGGAAAACGTGGAGAAGTACACCGAGGAGCTGCCGGAGTTCTCCTACCGGCTGCGGATGAAGGCGGGCCTGACGGGCCTGGCGCAGATCTCCGGCAAGTACAACACCTCCCCCAAGGACAAGCTGGTCATGGACCTGATGTACATTGAAAACTACAGCATCTGGCAGGACTTTAAGCTGATCTTCCAGACCATCACGGTGTTTCTGAAAGCCTCGGAGAGCACGGCGGCTTTTGGCAAGGAGGACCTGTACGACTTTGACGAGGACCGGGAGCGGGACAAGCCCAAGAAGAAGTAGCGGACGGAGGCGGGAGGGTGCTCAACGCTGCCTGCCGCAGCTGCTTGTGGTCTAAAAAAGCCCCCCCAATGAGCTCCCGGCCTACTCCTTCCACCACCCATAGCAACGCAAAAGTCTTTGGGGATGCTTAAGATCTTTTCTTCAGAAAGGGTCTTAAGCCGCCGGAGGCCAAAAAGAAAGGATGGGATGTTGTTGGCGATAACGGAATATTTGGAGAGGATTTTTGGCGGCACGGCGGAGGAGTACGCCCAGCGGGCGGAGCGGGCCATGCTCTCGGGAGAGCGGCTGTTCGTTGTAACGGCTAACCCGGAGATTATTATGCATGCCCAAAAGGACCCGGAGGTGGACCGGCTGCTGCGGGCCAAAGAGGCGGAGATTGTGCCGGATGGCATCAGCGTGGTAAAGGCCATGCGCATGCTGGGCCTGGAGGCCCGGGAGCGGGTGACCGGCGTGGACCTGGCGGACAAGCTGCTGCGGGCCGCCGGACGCCAAGGCAAAACCGTCTTTCTGCTGGGGGCCAAAGAAGAGGTGGTCTCTGCCCTGGCCCAAAAGCTGCGGCGGGAGTACCCCGGCGTTACGGTGCACTACCGCAACGGGTATGAGGGAGACAAGGATAAAATTTTTGACGGGATCGCCGCCATCGCCCCAGACCTTACCCTGGTGGCGCTGGGAGCGCCCGCCCAGGACCTGCTGATCTACCGGCGCCTGAAGGATTTTTCCAGAGGCGTGTTTATGGGGGTGGGCGGGTCTTTCGACGTGCTCAGCGGCAGCAAGCGGCGGGCCCCAGCCTTTTTTGTGCGCACCAACACCGAGTGGCTCTACCGCATTTTGCGGGAGCCCTCCCGGCTGGGGCGCTTTTGGAACAACAACGTGAAGTTTTTGGGCGAGGTGCGGCGGGCCGCCCGGGGCGGCCGGTAAGGCGCCGGGCGGCCAAAAGCGGCGCGCTGGAAAGTTTTTCCCCGCGCGGGAATATGAATGAGATTGGAGGCAAGCGTCATGGAACGAATCAAAGTCATGCTGGTCTTCGGCACCCGGCCGGAAACCATCAAAATGGCCCCCCTGGTCAAGGAGCTGAAAAGCCGGCCGGAGTTTGAAACCCTGGTGTGCGTTACCGCCCAGCACCGGCAGATGCTGGACCAGGTGCTGGAGGCCTTCCACATTACCCCGGACTACGACCTGGACGTGATGAAGCCCGGCCAGACCCTCTCGGACATTACCGCCCGGGTGCTTAAGGGCTTGGAGGAGGTTATCCAGAAGGAGAAGCCCCAGATGGTGCTGGTCCATGGGGACACCACCACCACTTTTGCCGGGGCCCTGGCCGCTTTGTACAGCCAGACCGCCATTGGCCATGTGGAGGCCGGCCTGCGTACCTATGACAAATACTCTCCCTACCCGGAGGAGATGAACCGGCAGTTTGTGGGCTGCATGGCGGACCTGCATTTCGCCCCCACGGAGCTCAGCCGGGAGAACCTGCTCAAGGAGGGCAAGAACCCGGCCTCCATTGTGGTGACAGGCAACACGGCCATCGACGCGTTGGGCACCACCGTGCGGGAGGACTTTTCCAACCCCATTCTGGAGTGGGCGGCGGGCTCCCGGCTCATTGTGCTGACAGCCCACCGGCGGGAGAACCTGGGAGAACCCATGCACCGGATGTTCCGGGCCATCCGCCGGGTGGTGGAGGAGTTCCCGGATGTAAAGGTGGCGTACCCGGTGCACCTGAACCCCCTGGTGCAAAAGGCCGCGGAAGAGGAGCTGGGAGACTGCCCCCAGGTGAAGCTGGTGGAGCCCTTGGAGGTGGTGGAGTTCCACAACCTGCTGGCCCGGTCCTACCTTATTTTGACGGACAGCGGCGGCATTCAAGAGGAAGCGCCCTCCCTGGGCAAGCCGGTGCTGGTGCTGCGGGACACCACCGAGCGGCCTGAGGGCCTGCGGGCCGGGACCCTAAAGCTGGCGGGCACCGGTGAGGAGGCCATCTACAGCCTGGTGCGGCAGCTGCTGACGGACCAGGCCGAGTACCAGCGCATGAGCCGCGCCAGCAACCCCTATGGGGATGGCAAGGCCAGCGCCCGCATCGCGGACGCCATTGCGGCCCGCTTCGCCGGCCAGAAAGAAAGCTAGAAACCCGCCCCGAGCCAAGGCCACGCCTCAGGCGTGAAAAGGTTTTTGAGGATGGGTAAGGGGCTTTTTGAGATAACGAAAGTTTCTGCAAGCCTCCTTTGGAAGCTTGGCTGCCGGAGGCAAAACCACCGTGTCAAATCATCTAGCTCAACCAAAGCCTTAAGCAAAAAAACCACTGTTTCAAATTTGTGAAATCATGGAGCAAAAGACCTATGAAAGATAAGCTTTTTCTCCGGCTCTGCGCCAGCAGGCGAAACCTTCTGGCCGCGGCGCTGGTGTTCGCGGCCTCCGCCTTCATCTTCGGCGTGGAGTGGCGGCTGGCCTTTTACGAAAACCTGGATGGGCATCAGGAGCCCTGCTGGTGGTACCTTTGGACCTATGGAGGCCTCACTGTCCTCTCCGCCGCCCTGTGCCTGGTGGAGCTGGATATTTCTCCCGCCGCCGGCCACAGGCTGGGCTGGGCGCTGGTGCTGGCTCTGCCGGTGTGGGCGTTCGTCACGGTAGACGTGATTAACGGCACCAAGCTCTGGTCCTTTCCCCACATCCGCTGGGCCGCCAATTACCTGTGCTACCTGCTGGTGTTTGCCCTAGGCTATGCCCTTACCCGGCGGGCCTGGGGGGCGGCGGTGATTGGCGGGGCCGTGGCGCTTACCTTTGGCATCGCCAACTATTTCGTGGTGCAGTTTCGGGGCCAGCCCATTTTGCCCTGGGACTTCCAGTCTCTTTCCACGGCCCTGACTGTCTCTGGGGGCTACGAATATACCCCCACCCGGAAGATGACCGTGGCTGTCATGAGCTATTTGTGCGCCATTACCGCCTGCATGAAGCTCTCGCCCAAAAGCAGGCCGGAGGCTGCCCGCCGGGTCCGCCGGGCCGAGCGCCTGTGCGCCTTGGCTGTGGCCTTGGCGGTTACGGTGGTGCTGCTGCCCCTAAACGGCTTGGAAAATATGGGCATCTCCGTCTGGTCCTGGAACCAAAAGGCCAGCTCTGAGCTGACAGGCATTGCGGCGGGCTTTTTTGCCAATGTGCAGTATATGCTGGTGGACCGGCCCGAGGGCTACTCCCTCTCCAAGGTGAACCGTCTGGCCCAGGCGCAGGCTCAAGATACGGAGCCCGCGCCTCTGGGCCGCCCCGGGGGGCGGCCCACCATCATCGCCATCATGAACGAGAGTATGACGGACCTGGGCAGCTTTGGCACCTTGAAATTTGAGCCGGACAATATGCCGCTGATTCACGGCCTGCAAAAAAGCGGCACGGCCATTTGGGGCACGGCCTATTCCTCGGTATATGGAGGCAACACCTGCAACAGCGAGTATGAGTTTCTCTCGGGCAACAGCATGAGCTTTCTGCCCAATGGGAGCAAGCCCTACCAGCAGTATGTGGACAGCCCCCAAACCGCTCTGCCCTCCATTTTGAAAAGCTACGGCTACCACTGTGTGGCCGTCCACCCAGGGGACCGGGACGCTTGGCAGCGTATGGAGGCATACCCCCACATGGGGTTTGACGAATTTGTGGACGCGGAAATCTTTGACGTGAAGCGCTCCTTCGAGCACCGCCTCACCAGCGACCGGTCCTGCTATGAGCAGCTGATTTATGAATATGAGCGCTGGAACGAGGTGGACGGAAGCCCGCTGTTCCTCTTTAATGTGACCATCCAGAACCACGGGGGCTATGAGGACGAGAACTACCGGACCCAGGTGCGGGTGGAGGGCTTTGAGGGCCAATGGCCCCGGGCGGAGCAGTACCTGACCCTGACCAAAAGCTCGGACCAGGCCCTAAAAGAGCTGTTTCAATACTTTGAGCACAGGGAGGACCCGGTGGTCATCCTCTTTTTTGGGGACCACTGGCCCAAGCTGGAGGAGGGCTTTGTGTCCCAGCTGCTGCGGGAGAAGCGGGGGTTTGAGGTCACCATGGCCCAGTACCAGGTGCCCTTCTTCATCTGGGCCAACTACCCCCTGGAGGCCCAGGAAATTCAGCGTGTAAGTCTCAATTACCTTTCCGGCCTGCTGCTGCGGGCGGCGGGGCTGGAGGGCACGGGCTACACCAAGTACCTGGAGGGCCTGCGCCGGACCCTGCCGGTGATTACGGACATTGGCATGATGGACAGCCGGGGCAGCCTGTACCGGTCGGGAGAGCGCAGCCCTTATGACAGCTTGCTGCGGGATTACGCGGCGCTGCAATACAACAATTCCTTTGATGGGGACAAGAAGCTGGAATCCTTCTTCAGCCGCCAGGCCGCCGGGAAGGCGGAGCGGGATGAGCCCCAGGCGGGCAAGCATACATAATTATAAAAAAGGAGCGGAAGCTATGGTCAGAGTCGCCGTGCGCCGGGTCAACGAATGGGATGGCCCGTCTATGTTAAAGATTTACACGCCCTATGCGGGCACCGCCGCCGCCCCCGAGCCCCAGGCCCCGGAGCTGCAGGCCTACATCCAGCGCATTGACCAATACACCTACGGCCTGGGCTGGCTTTTGTGTGAGCTGGACTGCCACCCGGCGGGTTTCTGCCACCTGACGGAGAACCGCCATGCCCCAAAGGACCTGTTTTCGGTGGAATTTCAGCTCTATGTGCGGGAGGACTGCCAGCGGCGGGGCGTGGGCCGGGCCCTTTGGTCCCTGATGCGGGACATTATGGAAGAGGGCAACCGCCGGGAGGTTTTTGCCCGGGTGCACCGGGAGAACCAGAAGGCCCTGGACTTCTTTTTGGCCATGGGTTTTCAAGAGGCGGGGGAAGAGGAGGACCAGCGGGTGCTGCGCTATGCCCTAACGCCCGCCAGCCCCAGCGAGGAGCGCCCCACCAAGCCCTACTTAATCGACAAGTTCGTCTATGAGGCCGCTCGGGAGCGGGCCGCCGGGCTGGTTGACGCCGAGGGCCTGGAAACGGAGAAGATTTTTTAAAAAATTGTGAATAAACCCCCTTGCCAAACGGGGCTGGGCGTGGTATTATTTATTTGATTTTGATAAAATGCGGAAGAATGGTGTTTTTCAAAGTCCATCCTGTGTTTTCGTTCTAAAGTTTTTATAATTTTCCGATGAAAGGAGGTAAGAAGCTATGCCAAGATTGTTAGAGGTTGCCAACGTGGCCGAGCCCAGCTTTCTCCAAGTAGTCGCCATGGGCCTGGTCACCGTGTTCGTGGTGCTCATCTGCCTTATTATCATCATCAAGATCATGGGCGCCCTGATGGGCAAGAACCAGGCCCCGGCCCCAGCCGCGCCCGCTCCCCGGCCCGCGGCTCCAGCTCCGGCGGCCCCTGCCCAGCCCAACAAGCAGCAGCTGGTGGCGGCCATCTCCGCCGCCATCGCGGAAGATATGGGCGGCAGCGCGGACCACATTAAGATTCTCTCCATCCGCCGGCTGTAACCTGTCTCTTTGCCCCACCCAACCCAAGAACCCAAGAAAGGAAAATGGTCATTATGAGAAAATATAATGTAAACGTAAACGGCACCGCTTATGAAGTTACCGTGGAAGAGGTTAAGGGCGGAGCCGCCCCGGCCCCCGCCCCTGTGGCCGCTCCCGCCCCGGCGCCCGCCCCTGCCGCCGCTGGCGCGGGCGAGCCGGTCAGCGCCCCCATGCCCGGCACCATTCTGGACGTGCGGGTGGCCGCGGGCCAGGCCGTTAAGTCTGGCGACGTGCTGATGATCCTGGAAGCCATGAAGATGGAGAACGAGATTATGGCCCCCAAGGACGGCACTGTGTCCAGCGTGGCTGTCTCCAAGGGCGCTTCCGTGGAGAGCGGCGCACTCCTCTGCACAATAGCTTAACTTTGCTGCGCTTCGCCCGCGGTTCTGGAAATGGAAAACTGGCGGTTTCCCAATTTCTTTTACCAGCGGAAGGAAGCGAAACGAGGAAACGGCTGAGCTATCTGGCTGATGAAATTAAAAAGGAGTGTAACCTATGGAAGCAATACAGACCTTTTTGCAGAGCACAGGTTTTGCCATTGTGGCCAACGAGCCCCTGGACCTGGTGATGATCGTTGTCGCCTGCGTGCTGCTGTATCTGGCTATTGTTAAGAAGTTTGAGCCCCTGCTGCTGCTGCCCATTGCCTTTGGCATGCTGCTGACCAACCTGCCCGGCGCCGGCATGTACCATGCTGAGTATTTCGCCGATGGGGTTATCAACTGGCAGGAGCTGGGCACCGGCCACGGCGGCCTGCTGGACTACCTGTACCTGGGCGTGAAGCTGGGCATCTACCCCTGCCTGATCTTTGTGGGCGTGGGTGCTGGCACGGACTTCGCCCCCCTGATTGCCAACCCCAAGACCCTGCTGCTGGGCGCTGCCGCCCAGCTGGGCATCTTCATTACTTATGTTGCCGCCCGCCTCACCATTTTCACCGGCCCCGAGGCTGCCTCCATCGGCATCATCGGCGGCGCGGACGGCCCCACCGCCATTTACACCACCGCGCGGCTGGCCCCCCACCTGCTTGGGCCCATCGCCGTGGCGGCCTACAGCTACATGGCCCTGGTGCCGGTGATTCAGCCTCCTATTATGAAGGCTCTCACCACCAAGGAGGAGCGGCGCATCAAGATGAAGCAGCTCCGTCCTGTTTCCAAGACCGAGAAGATCCTGTTCCCCATCATCGTTACCATCTTCGTGTCCTTCATGCTGCCCTCTGCTGCGGCCCTGGTGGGCTGCCTGATGCTGGGCAACCTGATGAAGGAGAGCGGCGTGGTGGAGCGCTTGAATAAGACCGTCCAGAACGAGCTGATGAACATTGTCACCATCTTCCTGGGCATCTCTGTGGGCGCCACCGCCACTGCCGGCAACTTCCTGAAGCCGGATACCCTGCTGATTCTGGGCATGGGCATTGTGGCCTTTGGCTTGGGCACCGCCGGCGGCGTGCTGCTGGCCAAGCTGATGAACGTGTTCAGCAAGGAGAAGGTCAACCCCCTGATTGGTTCCGCAGGCGTGTCCGCCGTTCCCATGGCTGCCCGCGTGTCCCAGGTGGTGGGCCAGAAGGAGGACCCCTCCAACTTCCTGCTGATGCATGCCATGGGCCCCAATGTGGCGGGCGTAATTGGCTCCGCGGTTGCGGCTGGCGTGCTGATGGCGCTATTTGGTTGAGAAGGAGGCATATGGTAAATTATGGCTAAAAATCCCCTTAAGATAATGGATACCATTCTGCGCGACGCCCACCAGTCTCAGGCGGCTACCCGCATGAAGCTGGAGGACATGGTGAAGGTGCTGCCCCTTTTGGACAGCATTGGCTACTGGTCCCTGGAATGCTGGGGCGGCGCTACCTTTGACGTGTGCATGCGCTTTTTGAACGAAGACCCCTGGGAGCGCCTGCGCACCTTGAAAAAGGGCCTGCCCCACACCAAGCTGCAAATGCTGCTGCGGGGCCAGAACCTTCTGGGCTACCGCCATTACGCTGACGATGTGGTAGAGGCCTTTGTTAAGAAGTCTCTGCAAAACGGCATTGATGTGGTGCGTATTTTCGATGCTTTGAACGACCCCCGGAACGTCCAGGCAGCGGTAAAGTTTGTGAAGCAGTACGGCGGCTTTGCCGAGGTGGCCATCAGCTACACCAAGAGCCCTGTGCACAGCGAGGACTATTTTGTCAAGCTCAGCATGGAGCTGGAGAAGATGGGCGCTGACTCCATCTGCATCAAGGACATGGCCAACCTGCTGCTGCCCTATGACGCTTACTCCCTGGTAAAGAAGCTCAAGGAAAACGTGGGCGTGCCCATCCACCTGCACACCCACAACACCACCGGCACCGGCGACATGACCAACCTCATGGC
>CAJUNS010000009.1 GCA_910587995.1 uncultured Oscillospiraceae bacterium
AAGACACGACCCGCCTGCAAGGAATCACAGACGGATTTAATTTTTAGCAGGAGCAGGCCAGCACAGGGGAGCGCACCCCGGATTTTTGATGATTTATTGATGATGTGCCAGACGGAAAGGTTAGAAACGGATACGACCAGATACGAAAAAAGCGCAAAATACACGCCATAGAGAGCGGCATCGTAGACCGCAGCCCACCACCCCAAAACACGAGAAAAGCCCGGAATTCCTTGGAATTCCGGGCTTTGTCAGACTTGCCGGAGGCAACATCTTTGGCAGGGGCAGAAGGATTCGAACCCTCGGCACGCGGTTTTGGAGAACAGCTATAATGATTTTAACTTGTTTTGCGGTATTTTAGCAAGTGTTAGAGGATACCGAAAAATGGCTTAAAACCTAGCTTTTTGACATTATCCAGGTTGAAGAACTTTTCTGAATCTGCAAATTTCCTGCACGCTTGATAGAAGAAATGATAGAAAGAATCCAATAACATGATAGAGGGCTTTCAAAACGCTTTTACCTGATTTTTATATTTAGAGAGCTACTGAAAAATAAATAAAAGGGAGAACTACAAAATGAATACGACCAATAACAAAATCAGCGCAAAAGAAACCGCCTTCGGCCATGATATGCTAGAAGTGCTGATTGATAAGCAGCTCCGGCAAGTGAGGTTCAAGGAGTTGGACGTTCCACAGGCTATCAAGACTATGAAAAGCTATATCGCCAGCAAATTCTCGCCCCGAAAAGGCGAGTACCCCTCTGAACTTCGATTTATGTACCCAACCTACTTTGATTCTGCTAGGGTGCTGATAGCAGAGTATATAGCAGAGTTTTTCCTAACCGGGAAGATTATTTTTTCAGAGTTGGACACGAACGCATGGGAGTACATCGACCACGAAATCAGGCAGATTGTTTTAACGGGAACACAGGCAGATATGCTCTTGCGAGTGCTCCTAAAGGTTCAGAATCCTGCCCACGATATGTGTTCCAGATGGAAAAGCCTGGCTGACCGGGAGCGCTGGAAAGCGCATATTCAAGCAGTATACGATGTGATAAGTCAGCTATAATAGCCCATATTTGGCCCTGATGACTTCGGTTATCGGGGCATTTTTTGTGTTTTTGGGATTGAACAGAAAGGAGAATCAATGAAGATATACAGAAACGCAGAGCATTATTGCGACCCCACATCCGGGCAAGCCCTGGATAACATCATGCAGGAGCGCCACGAAAAAGTCAAGAAATTGATTTGTGAATTACGGCGTTTGGCAGAATTGTCTGGGTTTTCGATTGTGGAAAGGGTGGTGCTTATGGACAAGCTGACCGGTAAAATCTATCGTTAGAAGGAGAAAAGGAGATGATTGTTTGAGCAAAACCGAACTGGATTATATGCGTCCTCAGACCGCAAAAGGCTATCGCTACCTCTCGGTTCCGAAGGAGCTTTTGGAGAATCCGGTGTTCTCAGGGCTGGACTATGGCGCTGTCATTTTGTACGCGAAAATGCTTGAAAGGACCAGCTTGTCGGCCCAGCATGAGGACAAATTTACCGATGAAAAGGGCCGACTTTTCATCATTTACACCGTGGAACAGATGGAAAAAGACCTCCAGCGGTCACACCCCACGGTAATCAAATTTACCAAGCAGTTAGCTGATATTGGGCTGATTGAAAAGGTAAAACAAGGACAGGGAAAACCCGCCAGAATTTACATAAAGGACTTTACTTCTGGGGACACTGGCGCCCAAGAATTGCCGGATATTAACCTCTGCAAGTTAGAAAATTTGACTTCTTGCAGTAATGAAAATGAACTTCTGGACGTTAAAAATCTTTCATCTATAGAACTTAATAGTAAAGAACTTAATAATAAAGACCTTATCCTTCCTACCTTCCTTCCGGAGAGGGGGGAGTGTGAAGTAAACGAAATGACAGAAGAAGATGTTGAAGAATTGCAAGCTGATGTGCGTTCGCAAATCGAGTACACCGTTCTTTGTGAGAACTATGACGAGGATTTAGCGGACGAAATCGTTGAAATCATCACGGAAACCCTCTGCCGTGATGGGCCGGAAATGAAGATTGGAGGCACAGTATTTCCAACCGCCTTGGTGCGAAAACGTATGCGCTCCTTGACATATGAGCACGTCTCTTATGCGCTGGATAACCTTGGGAAAGCAGGGCCGGTACATAACCTGCACAGGTATTTGCTGGCGGTTTTGTTCAACGCTCCGGCTTCATGCAGCGCCGCAACACGGGCAATCTTCAACGCAAATAATTGAATTATTGGAGGATTTCATCATGAAAAACAAGTACGATACGCTGGAAAACGAGTACAAGAATACCGCTAAAGAACTGGCCCTGATTACCGGCTGGACACCACAGCAGGCTGAAAAAGTGCTGGCTCTGGTAGCCGGATTTTCCAAGAAAAAGGCTGAAACGGTTGCAAAAGAGCAGCGTAAAAATCAGAAAAACTCGAGGATTATCGCCACAAAAAAGCTGCTGAAGAACTATCGCAACCTGAAGATTTCGTTGAAATGCGGCATGGAACACAACCTGAAATTGCTGGAAGACTACGAATACCAGCGCTTGATGGAAAAGGAAGAAAGCGTCAGGAATCAGAAATTGACCTCAATGGCGCTCTTAACTGCCTCGAATCAGGTGCTATGGGCGCGACTAAATGCGGCTCTGGATTGTTACAAAGAAATGTGCAAAAATGAAACCAGTCCTTCTGCCCAAAGGGGTTATAAGCTCATTTATGCCCGCTATCTTTGCGATACTCCGATAAGCATATCCGCTATTGAGGAGCGTTTTGCGATTGAACATTCGACATTTTACAAGAACTTAAATCGGGCGGTTGCTACGCTGAGCGTGATTCTTTTCGGCAGCGAAAGCGCCGAAGATTTCTGCTGGGGCGAGGATTCGTAAGCGGCTTTCGGCCGCAAAAAGGGGCCGAAAGCCCAAAAGTACTTAAAACGAAAATTTTTGAGTTTTAAGTACGCGCCAGCATCGCATTTGTAGGACAACGTGTCAGACATTCTGTCCGACACTTGCCATCAAATGCCCGCTTGCGCGGCTGGGTAGGGGTACAGCCCCTACAACCCTACTGGTGAAAGCACCGGCGGTTTTAGAGCCGCACTGTTACGCGCAGAAAGGAGATGATTATATCAATACAAGCAGAACAAAGAAACTGAGCCTTCGGCTGAGCGAAAAGGAGTACAAGAGGATTACAAGACGTGCTAAGTCTTGCGGGCTTACCAAGTCGGCTTATGTTCGTCAGCTTATCATTGGATATGAGCCAAGAGAATCACCGCCTGCCGATTACTTTGCTATGACCCGAGAGTTAAAAGAGATAGGCAACAATATGAATCAACTGGCTTTTATGGCGAACGCTACTGGCCTGATTGACGAGGCTACCTATTATGAGAACGTGATTCATCTGCGGGATAGTCTGAGGCGGATTGAAAAAGCAGTGCTGGGCTAAACCATAAAATTTCAAGAGCTTCGATACAGGGAATCGGCACCCAGTAAGCAAAAGCTTTCCCACTTGCTCCGTCAGCAAAAATGGTGTATACTATACTGCGTAGCAATCTGAAAACGGAGGCGCCGCAATGAATATCGCCATTTGTGACGATGAGAATAGCCTGATTGAACAGCTGCACAGTATTATTATGCGTTGGTGTCAGTTGAGGAACTGCCCCTGTGAAGTCCGCTCCTATGCCAGTGGCGAGGAATTGTTTTTTGAAACAGCAGGCAGTTTTCCATTCGATTTGATTCTGCTGGATATTGAGTTGGGCAACGGAAATGTCACTGGCATGGAGCTGGCCCGGAAAATACGGGAGGCAGACCAGCGTGTGGACATTGCTTTCCTGACAAATTATTCAGGGTATGTCTTTGAGGGCTATGAGGTATCCGCGCTCCGCTATTTGATGAAACCTGTCATGGAAGAAAATCTTTTTCCTCTGCTTGATTTGGTCCGTGAACGCATGGGGCGAATCAGCCGTTATCTGGTTGTAGAGATAGATGGGGAGCAGCGCCGGGTGGAGGAGGATAATATTATCTACTTAGAGGCGCGGAACCATACGGTTTTGATAGAGACGAAAACCGGGACATTGGAAGTAAAAGCTGCTATTTCAAACCTTTTCCAAAAGTTGAGCACTGATTTCATCCCAACACACCGCAGCTTTATTGCAAATTTGCGCCATGTGGAGCGGGTGGGCCGAAAGGATTGTTTGTTGGATGATGGCCGCAGTATTCCTGTCAGCCGGGGAGCCTGGGAGAAACTCAACCAAGCGTTTATTGCTTACTATCGGGAGGGATAGCATGGGCTGGATAATTTTACTAGCGGCACTGTCTGCGGTCTGCTGCTGTGGCACAGTGGCACTGGCAGTTTGGCTGATCCACCGCCGTTCCGATCGCCGCATTGCCGCTTATCAGAATAAACTCCTAGCCCGGCAGATTATAGAAGTAGAAAACCTCTACACCACCATGCGGGGATGGAGGCACGATTATCACAACCACCTACAGACCCTCAAAGCCCGCCTGGATATGGGACAAACAGACGGCGCAAGAGAATATCTTGACACATTGGAGCAGGATTTGGACGGTATCCATGCTCTGGCTGAAACTGGAAACGTCAGCGTGGACGCCATTCTGAACGCCAAGCTTTCTTTGGTGCTGAAACAGGGGATCAACCTAAACGTAAAGGCCACGGTTCCCAAAAATCTGACGGTATCTGATATTGACCTGTGCGTGATTCTGGGCAATCTCATTGATAACGCTATGGAGTCCTGCGAAAAGGTGGATGAAGGCGGGCGCTTTCTTCGCCTGTACATTAACGTGCTGAAACAACAGCTTTACATCACAATTACCAATGCTACTGCGGAAACAGTCCGAAAAATCGACGCCGCGTACATCTCCACAAAACGCGGTAATCACGGCCACGGCTTGAAACGTATTGACCGTGTGGTGAAAAAGTATGACGGCTACGTCAACCGCAAGAACGAGCCGGGGGTGTTCGTCACGGAGATATTGCTGCCATTATAGGGATTTTGTGCTATTCGCGCTCGAATTTCAACAATTCGCGCGCGATTTCGTTTTTTGTGTGAGGTTATGCTATACTTAGGCAGCAAGCAGGAAGGAGTGATTTATTTGGATGAAAAAAAGCGGCACTCGACAGCGGCAAATGTTTTGTATCTGCTGCGTCATGTAACGAGAGTGGACCGCACATATCTGATGGTTTTAGCGGCAACACTGGCAGTGAAGCTGGTGCTGCCGGTAGTGGCGACATTGCTGCCTACAGCGGCGGTAGCGGCGCTGACCAAGAACGGGAGCATGGGACAGTATCTGGTAGCAATTTTAGGACTGATGGCCCTATATGCTCTGGGGACAGTACTCAGTGGGTATCTGACTAAAGTGATGGGCTTGAAGAATATGCGTTTGCGTACCCATACTTTTGTGCCGATTCAATACCAAAAGGCGCTCACGATGGATTTCTGTCTGCTGGAATCACCGGCGGGTCAGAAGAAGTCTGCTACTGCCGATGCGGCATTAAGCAGCAACAGAGTTGGTGTAGAGGGAATGCTCCGGCATCTGGAGCCGTGGCTGCTAAACCTTATCGGAATGGTACTCTATGGGGCTGCGGCGGTGCGGTTGGACTGGCGTATCCTGCTGGTGCTGTTGGCAATGACTGGAGCTAACTATTTCATTGCCCTCTGGGCTTGGCGCTTTAATATGCGAACGAAGCCGAAGGCGGATACCTTTCTTCAAGGACAAAAATATCTGCGGCGAGAGGGAGAGCAGCCCGCCAACGGCAAGGATATCCGCCTCTATCATATGGAGAAGTGGCTCATGGACGCCCACAATGCCTGTGTCATGGGCCGGGATAAGTGGAGGCGTCAGTCCTTTGGACGAAGGGCCTTACGCTCGGTCAGCGATAGCGTGTTTCTGGTGGTCAGAGATGCCCTAGCATATACCATGCTGGTGGGGTCTTTCCTGGCCGGAAATCTTGACGCGGCGGGATTTACCCTGACCGTCGGCATCATCTCTACGTTCACAAATTGGCTCAACGAGTTTGTGGCCACCAGCGATGACTGGCGCTATGAGACATTGGAGGTGGACGATCTGCGAGATTTTCTGGAACAGAAGGATGTACTCAACCACGGCCCTGGGTCGGATGTCTCTCAGGTCAAACGTCCGCCCCAGGTGGAGCTGCGGGACGTTACCTTTACTTATCCCGGACAAGAACGGCCAGTTATCAATCACCTGTCTCTCACCATCCGTCCAGGGGAGAAAATTGCCCTGGTTGGTCTCAACGGTGCGGGAAAAACCACCCTTGTCAAACTTCTCTCCGGTCTTTACAAGCCGGACAGCGGTGAAATTCTGGTGGACGGAATACCCACCACTGATTTCAATGCTGCCGAATACCTCCGACTGGTAGGAACGCTGTATCAGGACGTGAACATTCTGCCCTTCACCATCGGGGAGAACGTCTCCGGCAGGGAGGAGTATGACCACGCCCGGGTCTGGGCCTGTCTGGAACAGGCGGGTCTGAAGGAGGCGGTGGAGGCTTTGCCTAAAGGGCTGAACACTTCCATCACCCAGCAGTTGGAGCGTGACGGAGTAAATCTTTCCGGCGGACAGCAACAGAGGCTGCTCTTTGCCCGGACGTTGTACAAGAGTGCGCCCCTACTCATTCTGGATGAACCCACCGCTGCCCTCGACCCTCTGGCAGAAGCGGATCTTTACCACAAGTATGCCCAAACTACTGGGGGAAAGACCAGCGTATTTATCTCTCACCGCCTCAGCTCCACCCAGTTCTGTGACCGAGTTGTATACATGGAGCATGGGCGCGCCACCGAGGTAGGCACACACCGGGAACTGCTGGAACAAGGCGGAAAATATGCGGATTTGTTTCAGCTCCAGAGTTCCTACTACCGCGACGAAAAGGAGGCGTAGCATGAAAACGCCTAAAAATGCTTTTTTCCGGGACTGCCGTCAGTTGATCGCCCTGGTACAGCACAAACGTCCCGCTACGCTCCCGGTGGCATTGCTCACTGCTATACTGGAGAGCGCGTTTCCCTTTGTAAACATTATCTTCGGCGCACTGATCCTGGATCATCTCTTAACAGGGGATGGGGGAGTTATGGTGTTGGTCTGGTGGATGATCGGATTGGACTTTGTACTGGGGTGCAGCAGCCGTGTATTGCGCTGGCTCTGTCGGGCGGAGGCACTCACCGCCGATGAGCTGGCCCTTGGAGCCATGACGAAGAAGTGCATGACCATGGACTATCAACAGTTAGAGACACAGGAGATCATGGACAAAAAGGCCCGCGCGGAAGAGGGTTGCACCAGCCGGGGAAGTTTTTTTGAGTTTGTCTGGGGCCTCTCCGAACTCCTGGGCCACGGCCTTACGGTGCTTTACGCTCTCATCACTGTTAGCCGCCTCTTTGTCAGCAACTCTCTCCCGTCAGACGCAAATGCCTGGGTTCAGGCGCTGAATTCTCCCTGGCTGGCTTTGGCGGCGGTGGTACTGGCTCTGACAGCGCCACTTGGTTGCGTGCCGCTGACCAAGTGGGCCAACCGGGTAAACCTGGAGTGGTATAACATAAACGTGGACGGAAACCGCCGTTGGGGAGCCGTCAGCCGTATCGTTGAAGACTACCGGCAGGGCAAGGATTTGCGAACCTACCGCATGAGTGATATGCTGATGGATAAATATAAGCGGGTGGTGGATATTTTTTGTAAACACGCTAAGACCTTTGGCCTGCGCACCCAAGTTATCCAAAGCCTTATAGCGTTGGTAAACCTGACGACGGCGCTTGTCGCTTATCTTTTTGTGGGGCTGAAAGCCATGGCGGGCCTCATTACGGTGGGCATGGTGTCCATGCAAGTTGGGGCCATCACAGCCCTGGCAGGGGCAGTGCGGGAGGCGGTAGCCTTGGTGGGCCGTCTGGACCTCCAACGCAAGTACCTAAAGGAGTATGCGGATTTCCTGGCCATCTCTTCGGAAAAATACAATGGCACTCTTCCTGTAGAAAAGCGGGACGATGGAGACTGCGACTTGGAATTTCGGGATGTTTCCTTCCGCTATCCAAACCAGGAGCAGTGGAGCCTGCGCCATGTGTCCTGCCGTCTGCCGAAAGGGGAAAAGCTGGCGATTGTCGGCCCAAATGGAGCGGGGAAAACCACATTTATCAAGCTCCTCTGCCGCCTTTATGACCCAACAGAGGGAGAAATTCTGCTAAATGGAATTGATGTACGCAAGTATGACTATGGTGAATATGTGTCGCTGATGTCGGTCGTGTTCCAGGACTTCAAGCTATTCTCCATGAAGTTAGGGGAGAATGTGGCAGCCGGTATAGACTATAACCCGCAGCAGGTCTGGGCGTGCCTGGATAAAGCGGGGATGAAGGAGCGCACGGAGAAGATGGAGGATGGCCTGGAAACTGACCTCTACCAGCAGAAAGAGAATGGAGTGGAGATTTCCGGCGGCGAGGCCCAGAAGCTGGCTATTGCCCGAGCGCTCTACAAGGATGCGCCCATCGTCATTCTGGATGAGCCTACCGCTGCTCTTGATCCTGTCAGCGAATATGAGATTTATAGCCGTTTCGGACAGATGGTAGAGGGCAAGACCAGTGTCTATATTTCCCATCGGATGTCCTCCTGCCGTTTTTGTGATTGGGTGTTTGTGTTTGACGGCGGGAGTATCGTACAGACGGGAAAGCATGAGGAACTCCTGGAGCAGGATGGGCTTTATGCGGAGCTTTGGCAGGCACAGGCGCAATTTTATTGAGAAATGAAAGAATGATAATGCCATTGTATTACTCCTGAGTAACAAAGCAGGAAAATATTGCGTGATCAAGGGGAAGGTCCCCGGTGAAGGGTGTTATGCCTTGGTCGAACCGGCAGGCGAGGCTCAAAGCTTACTTTCCAGAACTCTATACCGTATACTGCCTTTCCGATAATTCCGTTCAGAAGTAATAGTAAGCAGAGGTCAGTATGGAAGTAACGCTTTGCCACATAGGACCCAGTGTTTGTGGTTTGAAATTTTGAATGGTACGAAAGGAACAGGCTGGGCAGACCGCTTGACTAAGCCACAAACATAATATTATATGGCGGTTTTGCAATCTAGCAAAACCGCCGTTTTGCTTTGTTAAGTGGTCGGAATAGTTTGCCAGAGAATACGCGGCGGGCGGCACAAGGCGTAATATATATGGATTTTTAGTAGAACTTTTGCAAACAGGACGTTAGGTGTCCAGTTTATAGTATATCCTTTGTGGAAAGGAGCAAAGGGAAGGAGATGAGTATATGAGTCCCGTCGAGCGGCGTCAAGCTTTGCTTGAAGTCCTGTGCCGCCGACGGTCTGACACCTATGCGAATTTGGCCTTTGAATTTGGCGTGTCTAAAAAGACGATTCAGCGTGATGTCGAGATACTCATATGCTCATATCCAATCGAAACGGTTCGTGGACGTTATGGAGGCGGGGTTAGGGTCGTAGGAGATTATCCCTATGACCGCCATACCTCGAAACGCGCGCTAAATTGTGAACAAACAGAGCTGCTCGTGCGGATAAGGAAAATGTTATCGGGAAAAGACATAGATACTCTTGACAGCATTATCACCGGCTTTGCTCCTTAATCTACATACATGAACCTTGAAAACCGCATAACGGCACACAAGTAATGCACAACCCGTACCGCAGGGTCAAAGGGGGATACTGGTAGATTGGCCTGGACGGTCTAGTCAGCCGTTGTCACCATCCGCTGGTATCGCGCCACGCGCCACCGTGGGCTTGTGTGCTGTATCTATACCCAGATGAAAGAAGTATGAACTATGCCAAATAGCATTTTTGCAAATTATCCCGATATCGTATCAGTGGAGGACGTACAAGCTATGCTCCACATCGGCAGAAATGCCGCTTACGGCCTGCTGCAAAGCGGTGCCATCACTACGATACGAGTAGGAAAGAAGTACATTATCCCAAAAGCCAGTGTTATTGATTTTCTGGGCTTGAACAAGGCCGCAAAACCTGATATAATGAACCCATCAGGTAAAAGCGCGTGCAAGCCTCGAAAGGAGTAGACAATGGCAATCACGGGCTTTGTAACAACGAAAGGCGGCAAATACTATGCCGTTTTGAATCTCCATGACGAGAACGGAAAACGCAGGCAAAAGTGGATTTGCACCGACCTGCCGCTGAGAGGAAACAAGCGTAACGCTGAGAAGATTCTGCGAGATTTGATTGATGAGTGGGAGGCAAAAGACGTACCCTACTGCCAACTGACCTTTGCGGACTACTTAGAGCAGTGGGTCAAGCGCGCCGGGACGAACATCAAGCCCAACACCTACCGCACTTATCAAGCTATGGTAGCTAACCACATCGTGCCGTATTTCAAGCAGCACCCAGTTCTTCTGCAAGAACTAAAGCCCACCGACTTGGACGCATACTATCAGGTCAAACAGCAGCCAGGGAGCAAGCAGAACGGCAAGGGTACGCTGTCAGCTATGTCCATCCGGCACCACCATCAGGTGATTTCCAAAGCGCTAAATGATGCGGTGCATGACAGCTTGATTCAGTACAACCCCGCCACAACCGCCAGAAAGCCTAAAGCGGAGCGCTATAACGCAAGTTTTCTTAACCCGGCAGAGATAGACACTCTGTTGGCCCTGTTTATTGGGAACGTGGTGGAACTACCGGTCAATCTGTGTGCTGTATACGGTTTTCGCCGGAGCGAAGTGCTGGGTCTGAAATGGGAGCATATCGATTTTGAAAACCGCACTATAACGGTCACAGAAACGCTCCAGCAAGGCGTGAACGGTGATTATGTGGATACACCCAAGACTAACAGCAGCTATCGCACTCTACCCATGACGGACAGCGTGTACGATCTCCTAAAGGCTCAGAAACGCGACCAGGAGCGATTACAAGCAGCGTTGGGGACAAGCTACATACAGAGCGACTATGTATGCACCTGGGCTGATGGGAATGTTATCTCGCCCAACTATCTGTCCCGGACGTTCCATAACGTCATTTCCAAAAGCAGCTTACCTAGTGTCAGACTTCACGACTTGAGGCATAGTGCGGCCTCAAATCTGCTGAACATGGGCTTTTCCATCGTCCAAGTACAACAGTGGCTGGGTCACGGCAGCGCGTCTACCACCTTGAATTTCTACGCCCACGTGGATAAAAATTCCAAGCTGGATATGGCTGCTGCAATGGAGAAGGCTATCTATCAACCTACCTGATGGATTGGGTGATAGAAAATTGATAGAAAAGCTGCTGGAGACTGATAGAAAGAAAAAAGAGAACCCCGGAAACCCTTGAGTTTCCGGGGGAAAATTGGCAGGGGCAGAAGGATTCGAACCCTCGGCACGCGGTTTTGGAGACCGCTGCTCTACCAGCTGAGCTATACCCCTATATGACCGACTGCTTCGATATTATACCATTGCTATGGCCTCTTGTCAATGCTTTTTTCTGCTTTTTTTGCTTTTCTCAACAGAATATTAGCTGAAATAAAATGCCGGGGCCCACAAGAACAGACTTGGCTGGGGGTCAAGCGGAGCGTGATGGAGCATGCACTAGAAGCTTTGCTGTGATTCTCCAAGCTCCCATACCCGTATGCGGCATCTTCCCTTTTATCCAAGGTCAGCCATCGTGCAGGCCGGATGTTATAGTTAACGCAGTTCAAAAGAGGTGATGCCTCTTTTGAACCTGGCGGCACGGGTATGCCCGCGCCGTTCTGCTTGAAAATCGCTAGGTACCGATTTTCAAGTGCGTTTACTATAGATCCCCGCTGCCCATTACGGACAAATGAAAAGGGGCGCATGGTTTTCCGCGCACTTTGTGCTGTGGCGTGAGTCTTTTTTGAAGCCCGGCGAAGCCTTTGACGGAGGGCGCCTTTACGTGACGCGCCGCAGTAGAGGCAGGCCCCGTACCAGCAGGGCTATTCCGGCGGTCAAGAGGAAAATAGGCCGCAGGGAGAGGGCGGCGGAAAATTCCACCCGGTGCTCCGCCGCGCTGTAATCCAGGTCTACGGTGACTCCCTTTTCTTTGCAGGGCATCAACGCGAACAGCTCGCCGCAGGCTCCATAAACCGCCGCCGAAGCCTGTCCGTACCGCACCGCCGCGGCCGCTGCGTCTGTACCGCCGCCAATGCACAAATACAGGTCAAACTGCCGGAGCTTAACATGCCGGAGCAAATTGGCCGAGACCCGGCCCGCCAGCCGCGCCATCTCGCCCAAGGTCTCTAAAAAACCGCCGGGTCCTTCCCGTTTGAACGCGGCTTTCACCCGGTCCCCAAAACTGCGCTTGTTGGCCTTCTTTTCCTTTTTGGGGGGCTTTTCCTCTTTTGGCTCTGGGGCGGAAGGCTGGGACTCTTCCTCTTCCGCGGGCAGCAAAGGCAGCCGGAACCACAGATACCGCAGTTCCAGCTGGAATTCCTCCCGGAAGCCCAGCCGTACCCCCACAGGGAAACACATGGGCAGCAGCAAAAAGAGCAGAAGCCCTAAAACGCAGTACAAAACCACCATAGCCGCCGCCCCTTTCTAAAAACTGGTTTGATCCCGTTCTGTATATTCCCCCGGAGGTTCCTCCCCGCTGCCATCGGACTCTTCCTCTTCGCTCTCCCCGCCGGGCGGGGGAGGGAGCTGGTCAATGGAGCCCAGCTGAAAGCAGCGCAAAAAGTTCTCCGTTGTGCCGTAGAGCAGCGGCCGGCCGGGCAGCTCCAAACGGCCCCGCTCCTCCAGAAGGCCCTTCTGGACCAAGCTTCCCACCACACCGGAGCAGTCCACGCCCCGTACCTGCTCCACAAAGGCCTTGGTTACCGGCTGATTGTAGGCCACCACGGCCAGCACCTCCATGGCGGCTTGGGAGAGCGGGGTGTTCCGCTTCAGGTCCAGGGTCTCCCGCACTGGCTCGATGAAAGCCGGGTTGGTGCAGAATTGGGCGCTGCCGTCCAGCAGCAGCAGATGCACGCCGCTTTCCGGCTTATTGTATTTTTTTTGCAGGCTGGCCGAGATTTCCTCCACCGCATAGGTCCGGATGCCCAGCACATGGGCAATGCGGTCCAAAGCCACGGGCTCCCCGCTGGCAAAGAGGATGGCTTCGGTTTTGCCCATCAGCTCTTCTATGTTGTTCATGCCTCTTCCTTCACTTCCGCTCGATTCCTTTCTTGCAGCTCCACCCGGCAGAATTTCCCCTCGCCCTCCACCCGGATGCGCCGCTTCTTCACCAGCTCCAGCACGGCCAAAAACACCGCCACCCGGGCGGAGCGGTCGTCCTTTTCCGCAAACAGAGCTAAGTAGGCGATGCTGCCCCGCTTCCAAAGCTTGCGCAGCACGTACACAGTCTGGCTGGCCACGGACACAATGTGCGCGGTTACCAGGGCGGAGAAGTTCTCCGGCTTGGGGGGCAGCAGGCTTTTTCCCTTGCCCCAGGCGGCGCGCAGGGCCTGGCACAGCTCCAGCGGGTGGTGGATGCGCTTATACGTGTAGTCAGCCGGAAGCTCCTGAGGGGAGCGGGTCACCGTGTCAAAAGCCGCCCGCTCCCGCAGCAGCTCCGCCGCCAGCTTGCACTGCTGATACTCGATGAGCAGCCCGGTCAGCTCCAGGCGGGGATCCTCTTCTTCCTCCTGCCGGGGGAGCAGGGAGGCGGTTTTGATCAGCACCAGCCGGGCGGCCATGGTCAAAAACTCGCTGGCCACGTCCATGTCCGCCTCCCGCATCAGGTCAATCTGCTCCAGGTACTGCTCCAGCAGTTCCGCGATGGGGATGTCGTAGATGTCGATTTTATTTTTGGCCACCAGCGCCAGCAGCAGGTCCAGGGGGCCCTCAAAAACCTCCAGCCGATATTGCAGCTTATCCATTTACAGGACCCCAAACAGCCGGAAGGGCAGCCCGGCCAGCCAGAACAGCGCCTGGGACATGGCGTTTTCCACCAGGGCCAGGGGCATGGAAAACACCCCGGAAATCAGCAGCATAAACATGACCATGACAAAAATATTCTGATACCGGTAGTAGGTGGCCAGGGCCCGGTCGCTGAGAAAAGCCCCTAAAATGCGGGAGCCGTCCAGAGGGGGGATGGGCAGCAGGTTAAAGGCCGCCAGGCCGATGTTCACAAGCACATAGAAATTCAGCACCGCATAGATGAACTGGGTTACCGCGTTGACGCCGCCGCCGGTGAGAAAGGCCCGCATGGCCTGCATCACCACAGCCCCCGCCAAACCCGCCAGCAGGTTGGAGACCGGCCCCGCCAGGGCCACAATGGCCATATCGCGCTTGGGCTTTTTAAAATACCGGGGGTCTACCGGCACGGGCTTGGCCCAGCCAAAGCCAAACAGGAACAGCCACACCGTGCCCACTGGGTCCACGCTGGCCAGGGGGTTCAGGGTCAGGCGGCGCTCCAGCCGGGCGGTGGGGTCGCCCAGCTTGCCGGCCACCCAGCCGTGGGCGTACTCGTGCAGAGGCAGAATGCACAGAATGACGAAAACAATGGCCAGCACCTGGGCGGTCACCTGCCAGAGGTCCACGGGCTGTCCGGCCATAATGGTTCGAATCACGCTGAAAAACATAAAAAGACCTTCCTTTTCCCAGAGTAAGGGGCGTTTTTTCCGGTGCGCACGCACCGCTACCCATGGATTATAACCTATTTTTGGAGAAAACACAATTCTTTTCAAAAAAAACTTGCATTTCGGCCCCGTATCTGGTATAATCCTTATTGTTGCAAACAAGACAAGCTGTTTACTTAAAGGAGGTGCAGTTATGGCAAAATGTGATTTCTGCGGCAAGGGCGTGTCCTTCGGCTGCAAGGTTTCCCACTCTATGCGGCATTCCAACCGGACCTGGAAGCCCAACATCCGCCGGGTCAAGGCGATTGTTGACGGGACCCCCAAGCGCGTATACGCCTGCACCCGCTGCCTGCGTTCCGGCAAGGTGACGCGGGCCGTTTAAAATGCGTACCACAAACCGGTTCGAAATGAGCCAGGGCTGTTCTTTTCAGAGCAGTCCTGTTTCTGTTTTTACCGGTCCATATGCACATCCAGCTGGGGGAAGGGAATCCGGACGCCCGTCTGGTCGAAGGCCAGCTTTACCGCTTCCTGCATGGCAAAGTATAAGTCCCAGTATGCCTCCTGCCTGCACCACAGCTTCATCACCAAAGTGACCGAGCTGTCCTTCAGCTCGCCCACGGCAATAACAGGGGCCGGGTCCGGCAGCACCCGCCCGTCCTGCTCCGCCAGCCGGACCAGAATGGCTTTCGCGGCCTGCAGGTCCGCGTCATAGGCTACGCCATAGCTTAGGTCCAGCCGCCGGGTGCCGTTGCTGGTAAAGTTTACCACCACGTCTCCGGTAATTTTAGAATTGGGTACAATAACCTCTTTGTTATCAAATGTGGCCAAAACCGTGTAAAGAATTTCAATGCGCTTCACAGTCCCCTCATAGCCCCCAAAGGACAGATAATCGCCCATCTTAAAGGGCTTGGTGAAGAGGATCTGCACCCCGCTGACAAAGTTGGACAAACTGCCCTGCAAGGCGAAGCTGGCGGTAAGGCCCGCCGCACCCAGGGCGGCCACCAGGGAGGTAATGTTAATCTCCAGCTGGGCAATGGCGCTGACCGCCGCCATCAGCAGCACCAGGGCCTTAACCATAGAGGCCACAAAACCAGCCACCAGCGGGTCTCCGTGGGCCCGCTTTACAGCCCGCTTGGCCAGGCGGGCGGCCAGCTTGGCCAGCTGCCAGCCCGCGAAGAAGATCAGCCCGGCTAAAGCCAGGTTGCCGCCTAAATGGACCAGCCAGGCGAAAAGCTGGTCTGCCAGATTTTTCCATTCCACTTGCAAAGGAAACGCCTCCTTTTTTGCAAAAATTGCCGGTGCTAATCACCCCCAGGCAGTGCAGAATAAGCCTGGGGGTGATGTTATGTTTCCGTATCAATGGGGCACAGCGCCCATCGGGGACCCGGCTGGTATGACCGCCGGGGTTCCGCCGCTGGCAGGGTTTCCCGGCCTGCGGGACCTGCCCGAGGATGTGCGGGCAGGTTTGGAAGAGCATCAAGACGAGCTGCGCAATGAGGAAGATTACCGGCGTTTGGTGAACGAGCTGATGCTCCGCCGCTGAGCGGAAAAACAGGTGGGGGAGAGGCCCCGCCTGTTTTTTCTATTGGGGAAATTCCGTCAATTCTCGAAGAACTTCTGGTGAATGGCCTCCACGGCCCGGTCGCTGTCCGCCTTGTGAACCAGCACAGAAATTTTAATCTCGCTGGTGGAGATCATCTGAATGTTTACATTGCGGCTGAACAGGGCCTCAAACATCTCCGCCGCCACGCCGGGGTGGCTCTCCATGCCCGCGCCCACAATGGACACCTTGGACACATTGTCGTCTGCCACCAGGCTGGTGGCGCCCAGCTTTTCGGTGTAGGCCTTCAGCAGCTCAATGGTCTCCTCCATCCGGTCCTTCTCCACAGTAAAGCTGATGTCCTTGGTGCCGTTGCGGCCAATGGACTGAAGAATAATGTCCACATTGGTGCCCTTTGACGAGAGCTTGGAGAAAATTTTAAAGGCCAGGCCCGGCTTATCCGGCACGCCGATAATGGAAATGCGGGCAATGTCATCATCCTTGGCCACGCCGCTTAAAAGCATCTGTTCCACGCTGTTCTCCTCCTTCACAATGGTCCCCCGGGCCCGGGTAAGGCTGGAGAGGACTTCTAGTTCAATGTTATACTTTTTCGCCATTTCCACCGAGCGGTTGTGCAGCACCTGCGCGCCCAAAGAGGCCAGCTCCAGCATCTCGTCGTAGGTGATGCAGGAAAGCTTTTTCGCCCCGGGAATCTTCCTGGGGTCCGCGGTGTACACGCCGTCCACATCGGTGTAAATCTGGCACAAATCGGCATGCATGGCGGCGGCATAGGCCACGGCGCTGGTGTCGCTGCCTCCCCGGCCAATGGTGGTTAAATCGCCATAGCGGTTCACGCCTTGAAAACCGGCTATCACCACAATGCGGCGTTTGTCCAGCTCTTTTTTGACCCGCGAGGTGTCGATTCTCTTGATGCGCGCGCTGCCATGGTCCGAGGTGGTATTAAACCCCGCCTGCCAGCCCAGCAGGGAAACCACCGGATAACCCATGCGCTCAATGGCCATGGCCAGCAGCGCGGCGGAAACCTGTTCGCCAGAGGCAAGCAGCATATCCATCTCCCGCTTGCTGGGCCGCTGGTTCACCTCCGCGGCTTTGGCGGTCAGGTCGTCGGTGGTGTCGCCCTGGGCGGAAACCACCACCACCACATCGTTGCCGTCCTTATAGGCGGAGGTCACAATGTCCGCCACATTGTCAATGCGCTCGGCGTCCCGGACGGAGGTGCCGCCGAATTTCTGTACAATTAAAGCCATATACAACCCCTCTGGATTCAGTATAGTCAAGTAGTGCTATTATACAGTGAAAGCTGGCCGCTGTCAATATCTGTAAGGCGGCAGATTGAAAATCATGAAAACCGCCTTTTCACTCAATGACCACCTTGGCCCCCTCCTGGTCCGCCTGGAGAATTTCCACCCGCCAGCCGGTAATGCCCTTGTCGGCCAGATGAGAGGCGCAGTTCTCGCCAAAGGCCTTGGCGTTCTCCGCGTCAATCATGGCGATGATGGTGGGGCCCGCCCCGCTGACGTAAGTACCCAGGCTTCCCAGCTCATAGCTCATGCGGAACACATTGTCGTAGTTTTCAATCAGCCCCGAACGGTAGGGCTGGTGGATGCGGTCCTGGACCGCCACTCTCAGGTTATGCAGCTCCCCAGAGAAGAGGGAGGCGGTCATCAGCCCGGAGCGGGACAGATTGTACACCGCGTCCTCCCGGCTGTACGCCTGGGGCAGGGCGGCCCGGGCCTTCTCGGTTTTCAGCTCAAAGGGGGGAATCATCAGCGCGAAGCGGATCTTCTCGCTGACAGGCACACTGACGCTGTACACCCGCTCTCCCTCCATGGCGGAAGCCACCAGCCCGCCGGAAAGAGCCGGGCTGGTGTTGTCCGGGTGGCCCTCAATTTTCGCGGCCAGATTGATCAAATCCGTTTTAGAAAGGGGATTGCCCATAAAACGGTTGGCCGCCAGAATGCCTGCCACAATGCAGGCCGAGCTGCTGCCCAGCCCCCGGGCCATGGGAATGTTGTTTTCCTGAATAATCCGCAGCCCCGGCAGCTTTTTGCCGCAAATTTCGTAGAGATGCTTGGCCGCCCAGAAAATCAGGTTGCTCTCGTCTGTGGGCACCTTCATGCCGTCCGTGCAGGTGATGTCCAGGCCGTCGTATTCCTCCACCCACACCCGGTTCTGCATGGTGAGGGCCAGCCCCAGGGAGTCAAAGCCAGAGCCCAGGTTGGCGCTGGTGGCGGGTACATCGATTCGAATCATGTGGCAGCCTCCTTAAAAATCGGAAATCAAAATCCGTCCGCAAACGGACATGCCCGCCTTTTTCAGCTGGGCCAGCTTCTCGTCCAATCCGGCGGGGGTCAGGCCCGCCGCGGAAAAGCCCGCCTCGCCGGGCTCCTCGTCCTTGCGGATAATCCGCGCCGCCTGAGGGAACAGGGCCTGGGCGGCGGCAAAGGCCTGGTCCGAAGAGCCCGGACCCTTAATATGCACAAAGAACTCACCGGCCATCCGCGCAAAGGGCTCTACATAGTCCGGCTTAGCGTCCTCCCAGTAAAGGTATTTCCGCGCTTTAAAATGCTTTACACAGTCAATCACATCCGCCACCACAGCGCTGGCGGTGGGTAGCTTGCCCGCGCCCTTGCCATAAAAGACCACATCGCCGGTGGCGTCTCCCCGCACCAAAATGCCGTTAAACACATCGTCTACATTGGCCAGCTGGCTCTCCCGGTGGATGAACATGGGAGCCACCAGAATGGAGATTTTGCCGTTTTCTCCCATCTTCACCATGCCGATGAGCTTGATGACGCCGCCCCAGGCCTCCGCGTAGGCCACATCGCCCAAGGTAATTTGAGTGATGCCCTCGGTGTGCACGTCCTGGGGATATACATGGGTGCCAAAGGCCAAGCTGGCCAAAATGCAGATCTTCCGGCAGGCGTCCGCGCCCTCCACATCGGCGGAGGGATCCCGTTCGGCATAGCCCAGCTCCTGGGCCATGGCCAAAGCCTCCTCAAAGCCCATCTGCTCCCGGATCATCTTAGTCAGAATAAAGTTGGTGGTACCGTTGAGAATGCCCGCGATTTCGCCCACCTCGTTGGCCGCCAGACACTGGCTGATGGGCCGGATGATGGGGATGCCGCCTCCCACGCTGGCCTCGAAAAGAAAGTTCAGGTTGTTCTTCTGGGCCAGGGCGATCAGCTCCGCTCCCTTGGCGGCCACCAGCTCCTTGTTGGAGGTGACAAAGGACTTGCCGTTCTCCAGGCAGGCCTTGGCAAAGCCATAGGCGGGCTCCAGGCCTCCCATGCACTCCACCACAATCTTCACATCCGGGTCTTGCAGAATTTGGTTAAAATCCTTGGTGAACAGCCCGGCGTAGGGCAGCTGGGGAAAGTCCCGCAGGTCTAAAATGTGTTTGACGCGAATCTCTTCCTTGGCCCGCCGGGTGATGCTCTCCCGGTGGGTGAGGAGTACCTCCAGCACCCCCGAGCCAACAACGCCGTGGCCTAATACCGCTATGTCTGCCATGTCTACCACTTCCTCAAAATATGTTTTCCCGGCCGCTATGTAGCCGGGACGTCCCGGCTGGTTTTCGCTGTAAAACTTCTGCCTAAAAAGCTATCCTTGGGGCACGTCCGGCGTGTGGATGCCCGGCGGGTCCTCGCCGCCGGGATCATCGCCCGGCTCGCTGGGGCTGCTGGAAATGCCCGGATCGCTGCTGGACGGTTCATCTGTGGGCGTGGGGTCCGGCTCCCAGGGATTGGGCGGGAAGCTGGGCTCCGGTTCCTCGGTGGGCGTGGGCTGGGGATCTTCCGTAGGCGAGGGCTCAGGCGTACCGTCTCCGCCGCTGGGCGAAGGCTCCGCGCTGGGTCCGGCGCTGGGCGACACAGAGGGACCAACGGAGGGGGCTACAGAGGGGCCGACGGAAGGCGCCACAGAAGGCGAAACAGAGGGGGAGACCGTGGGGCCGGCAATGTGGTCCGAGCCGCCGTTGCAGGTGGAGGGGGCGTTGCCCGGCTCATACCAGCCGGTGGCGGTGTCAAAGCAGCTGGAGCCCGCCAGCTTGCCGCTGCTGCGGCAGAAAGCGGCGGCGTACACATTGTCGCTTAAAACCCACTGCTTGCCAGACCAGTCGTAATTTTCCATCAAATGGGCCATCACCGCGTACCAGGTGTCCATGTGGGTGCCCTGGTCAATCAGGTCCCGGGGGATGTCGTAGCCGTTCCAGATGCCGGCCACGCAGAAGGGGGTGCCGCCCACAAAGTACAGGTCGTACTCATCGTCCGTGGTGCCGGTTTTGCCAAACAGGTCGATGCCATACTCATAGCTGAGCCCGGCCAGCTGGCCGCCGGTGGCCTGGGCGCCGAAGATGGGCCCGTGGAGCAGCTTGTTCATAATGGTGGCCCGCTCCTCGCTCATCACCCGGGTGCCCTCGGTATCCCGGTTGTCCAAAATCACGTTGTTGTTGTGGTCCTTTACGTAATAGTAGCCAAAGGGCTTGTGGTAAACGCCTCCGTTGGCAAAAATCTGGTACCCGGCGGTCATTTCCTCCACCGTGACGCCCCAGCTCAAGCCGCCCAGAGACATGGCAGAGCGGCTGTGGGAGTCAGCCTCGGTGGGGGAGGTGAAGTGCAGGGACTGGGTCAGCCACTCGTAGCAGGACTCGGGGGTCAGGGTGGTGCAAAGCTGTGCCGCAGGAGCGTTGATGGACCGCTCGATGGCCTCGTCCACGCACATGTATTTTTTATACACGCCGTTCCAGTTGGCCGGGCCGGGTTCGCCGCCCTCGCCGTTCCAGTCGGCCAAGGGCTCGTCCTTTAAGATGCTGCCATAGGTGATGGTGCCGTTGGCAATACCCAGGGCATAGGGGCTCAGGCCCTTCATAGAAGAGCCGCACTGGCGCTGCGAGTCGGTAGAGCGGCTCTCCAGCAGGCTGCCCTCCCGCTCATAGCGCCCGCCGATGGTGGCCAGCACCCGGCCGGTGTAGGGGTCCATCATAAAGAAGCCCACCTCAATGTCCTCGTCATCGGGCAGCATGCCTGTGTTGGTTAAAAAGTAGCGCTCCAGATCTGTTTGCAGGTTATAGTCCATGGCGCAGTGAATCTCCAGGCCGCCGTTGTAGATCATGTTGCAGGCATAGTCCCAGGAGTAGCCGTAGCGGTCCATCAGGTCGCTGACCACCTGGTTGAAGGTGTAGTCAATGTACCAGTTCCACTTGGTGTGGTCCTGGTTTTCCTGGTTGTCCGTTTCCTCAATCTCCGCGCCCACAAAGTCCATTTGAGCCAGCTCGGCCACAGCCGCGTCGTGCTCGGCCTGAGAGAGGGGCATCAGGTGCTCGGTATCCAGCTCGCCCTCCTGGGTCAGCTTCAGCATGCGGTCCAGCACTACCTCCGCCTTCTCCTTGGAGGCTTCCGGAAAGATCAGCGGGTTGTACTGGTAAGGGTTTTGGGTAATGCCCGCAATCAGGGCGCACTCGGCCAGGCTGCACTCGGTGATGCTCTTGTCAAAGTAGCACCGGGCGGCGGCCTCCACGCCCTGGCAGATTCCGCCGTAGTTTACAATGTTAAGATAGGCCTCCAATATCTCCGACTTGGTATATTTGTTGTCCTCCATGTTAAGGGCGGTAAAAATCTCTTTAATTTTCCGCAGAACGCTGACCTGGTTCTCATTGGTGATGTTTTTAATGAGCTGCTGGGTCAGGGTAGAGCCGCCGCCGCCGTTTCCGCTGTTGGTCAGCAGCTTAAACACCGCGCCGAAGGTTCCCTTAAGGTCCACGCCCTGGTGCTGGTAAAAGCGGTGGTCCTCAATGGCGATCTGGGCGGTCTGCATGGCCTGGGGAATCTCGGAAAGAGGCATCCAGATGCGGTCCTCGTTGCGGGCGATGGGCAGATACTCGGAGGAGTTGCCCTCCTGGTCGTCCAGCATGATCATGCTGGAAAAGTTCAGGCTGGTGGCGTTGATGTCCGGGGGCTCCACATCGCGGAAGCTTAAAATGAAGGAGGCCACGGAGAGCATGCAGAGAACGCCTGTGATGGCCAAAACCCAAAACACGGTTTTAAAGGCCTTCCACAGCATTCCCCCCATGGTCTTCACCGTGGCCCCGGCAGACTGGGTGAATTCCCCCTCCGTGTGGCGGCTGGGAGCCTGGAAGGTGGTGGTGTTGTATTTATTGATATCTTCTTTTCTCACTGCGGTATTCCTCCATTGGTAGTAGGGGTGGCGGGAGCCTCTGGAATCCGGGCCTACCATTCAGTATGGGCCGGATGGCCGCGTCAAATCGCTTCGGGCGAAATTTCCGGCGGGTGATTAGCCCACCGGCCCCCGGCCTATACTAGAGCTGAAATAAACTCCGAACCGAGGTGGCGGATATGACGCATAAAAAGTACAAAACCTATACCCTGGCGCTGCTGCTCATCACCATAGCCGCGCTGATTGTGACAGCGGCCATGCTCTCTCTCAAAAGGGAGGCCAAGGCGGTCCAGGCCAGCCCGGCGGGGGGCCCGGCGGATTCCGGTACTGCTTATTATACCCCAAACCCGGCGGTAAGTCAAGACAGCCGGGGAACCGGCGCGGGGGAGGAGGGCGCGGGATATTATATCACCATCTACAAAGGCCGGGTGGGGGCCTTTCGGGTGGGAGAGGCGGAGCCGGTGCTCACGGCGGACACAGAGGTTTATCTTCTGCCCCAAGAGGATTTGGAGCTTCTGCGCCGGGGCCTCTGGGTCCAAACCCTAAACGAGGCCCGGGCCCTTCTGGAGGACTATGATTAACCGGCCCTTAGGGCTGGCGGACGCAGGGCAGCGTTACCGCGGCTTGGGTGCCTTCCCCTTCGGTGCTGGCCACGGACACCCCGTATTCTTTCCCATAAAACAGCTGAATGCGCTCGTTGACGTTTTTGATGCCAAAGCCGTCGGAGTCCTGCGTGAGAACCGTTGCCAGCCGCTGGGCGGGAATGCCGCAGCCGTTGTCCGTTACCTGGAACAGCAGCCGGTCCTCCCGAAGAGAGCAGGATACTTGAATCAGCCCCTGGCGCCCGGTCATGTTGTCGATGCCGTGAAGCAGGGCGTTTTCCACCAGGGGCTGCAAAATAAAGTTGGGAATCTGTAGGGGCTGGGCCTCTTCCTGGACTTGAAAGTCCACCTTAAATTCCCGGTCGTGCATAATCTGCTGAATCCGCAGGTAGGCGCGGACGTTTTCCAGCTCGTTGGCCACGGTAATGGTGTCCTTGCCGTGGTTGAGCGCGGTGCGGTAAAAGGTGGAAAGCAGCTGGGTCACCTCGCTGATGTCCTCCGCGCCCACGTCGATGGCCTTCCAGTTAATAACGGAAAGAGCGTTGTACAAAAAGTGAGGGTTCACCTGGGTGTACAGGGCTTTCAGCTGGAACTCCCGCTTGGCGGCGGCGGTTTCCCGCACCTGCTGAATCAGCTGCCGGATGTGTCCCATCATGGCGCCAAAGGTGTGGATCATCACCCCGATCTCATCGTTGGCCTGGCTGGTGACCCAGACCTCCATTTCGCCGTTTTGAATGGCCTGCATGTTGCCGGTCAGCCACTCGATGCGGCGCACCACAAACAGCATCATCAGCCAGCTGACCGCCATGGACAGCACCGCGCATAGGGCGATGATGAGAAAGACGATTCCCAGCATATTGCCCACATAAGCCCCTGCGGCCCCCACAGGCTGGTAGAAGCAGATGGACATGTCGTGGGAGGAAAAGGGAACCGTCAAAAGGCTGTAGGCCGCCCCTTCTCCTTTGGCCTCCCTCTGGGAGATGTCCCCCAGGCCTTCCGGCGGAAGCTGGGGAAACCCGGAGGGCTTTTTTTCAAACAGCACCCGTCCCTGTCCGTCCAGCACGTATAAGCCATAGTCTCCATTGTCAATCTGGTACAGGGGCTCAAACATCTGCCGGTAGCTGGTTTCCAGATACAGCAGGTTGGGGAAGGACTCCCCCCGCAGGTTGACAATCTGCTGGGCCAGGAACAGCCGCTCCCCGTCCTGGACAATCCAATGGGGCACCCCGTCCGCCATGACCTCCTGGTACCATTCCGCGCCGGAGACCTCGGAAATAGGCAAAATATAGGGCCCGATGCGCAGGTCGTTGGCGCCGCTGTAAAAGCGGATTTCCTCCAAAACGGAGTTATAGGTGAAAACCGTTTGCAGCACAGGGGAGAGCTGCACAATGCATTGGTCGTACATCTCATAGTAGCTGCCGTACTGCTTGTTTAGGGCGCTGAGCACTGTGGAGTTAAAGGAAAGGGCCCAGGCGATGCGCTCCTGGTCGGAGAGCTTGCGGTCAATGGAAGCCTCCGCCTGCTTGAGGGAGACGGCCAGGCGGCTGCCGGCCTGCTGGATAAAGTAATCCCGGGTTTTGTAGACGCAGAAGCTGCCCAGCAGCACAATGGGGATGACGCAGACGAACAGGTAGGTGCACAGCAGCTTGTAGCGGAATTTCATGTCGTGAAAAAAAGCCATGACCCGTTTCATCCCGCGTCCTCCTCTCCGGCTTTGCCAGTGCTTTGCAGGCGGTATTTTTCCGGGGAGACCCCAAAGCACTCCCGAAAGCTTTTGCAAAAATAGGACTCGTTGGAATAGCCCACCTCGGCGCAGACGGTGTGTATCTTCTTGTTGGTCTTGCGCAGAAGTTCCTGGGCCTTTTTCATGCGGTAGTCCTTGATGAACTTTGCCAACCCGCCTCCGGTCTCCTTTTTGAACACGCTGCTCAGATATTGGGGCGAGAGAAAGACCGCAGAGGCCAGGGACTTGAGGGAAAGGTCTTCCTGATAGTGGGCGTAAACATATTGCTTCACCAGCTCCGAGACCCGGCTGCCGCTTCCGGCGGAAAGGCTCTCCCGCTCCTCCAGGGCCTCCAGGGGGGGGAGCAGAAGATCCGCCAGTTCCGCGATGGAGCCAGCCTTATAGATCCTTGTCACCAGCTGGTAGGACCGCTGGGCGGAAACATCCGGAAGGTCCTTGAGAACCTCCGCCAATATTTTGGAGAAGATGGATTTTACATAGATGTGGGAAAAGGGCCTATGGGAGGGAAAGGAAGCCCGCAGCCGGTTTAGGCATTCCTTGGCCTGGGGAAAGCGGCGGCCCGCCACCATGGTTTGCAGCTGCTCCAAAAGCTCCTCCTCCAGCTCGGTGGGCAGGCTTCCAAAATCCGTCTGCTTATTGGCGTACAGAACGCGGCTTTGGGAGAAGAAACGGTTTTCCAGCAAAGCCTCCAGCTCGCCAAAGGCCCGCACCAGCTCCTGCGCCTGGCCAATGCTCCCGCTGACCGCGATGCAGAAAATGTACCCGAACACCGAAGCCATCCAGCCGTACAGGCGTTCCGCAATGGCGGCGAATCCTCCGGAAGCGGGCGCGCCGCGAAACAGAATCATGCCGGAAGAATCGCCCAAATAAATAAAGTCGAAGGGCAGGCCGATTTCCCGCTCCAGATAAGCCACCAGCCGTTCGCCCGCGTCGGATTTGCCGAAGCAGAGGTTTTCAAATTCCAGCATAAAGACGCTGCGGTAGGAGTCCAGAAACAAGGTGTCCTCTGCTTTTTGAAAACGCTGGCGCAGGCTTTCCAGGGGCATGCCGTTGACCAGCATCATCAGGGTGTGCTCTCGCATGTATTGGTCCCGCAGCAGCTGCTCCTCCTTTTGCGAGGCGCTGGCCCGCAAACCCGCAATGACCTTATTCATGGTGGAAAGGAACTCGCTGACCTGCACGGGCTTGAGCAGGTAGTCGCTGATGCCCAGCTGCAGGGCGGTCCGGGCGTACTCAAACTCGCTGAACCCGCTGACCAGCACCACCTTTAGGTGGGGATGCTCCGCCAAAGCCCGCTTGGAGAGCTCCAGCCCGTCCATAAAGGGCATGCGCACGTCAGTAAGCAGCAGGTCGGCGGGCCGCGCCCGCAGCTGCTCCAGAGCCTCCTGGCCGTTGGTGGCCAGAGACACCCGCAGCGGCAGCTGAAACCGCTGAATCAGCTTTTTCAGCCCCTCCCGCTCAATTCGTTCGTCGTCTACAATCAATGTCTGGAACATCCAGTCCGCCCCCTCCGCTGTATTCTTCTTTAATGGCCGCGTTATGATGTTTCATTTTATAACAAGTCCGAGGGAAATTCAATATGAGTAAACTGGGAAAAGCCCTGGCGGCGGGAAGTCGTGAAAAATGGAACATGAATCCGAAGAAAATGATATTCACAGGGAAGGCGGCAAAAGATATAATAGTAGCCAGAGAGAATCGGATGAATTTGAACGAAGTGACAGAAGCATCCCGTTGCGCCCTTTGAAGACACAGCGAAACGACGGGCCTTTGCCCGCTTCTCCCGCGCTCCTTCTCCAACGGGGCGCTCTCTGGGGAAACCGCCCGCCGCTTTTGCAAGCCGGCGGAGGAAGGTTCATCCAAACTCCACATTTTTTAAAGTAAGGAGAGAAATGGTAATGAAACGTAAGATTATTTGTTTCTGCATGGCCGCCCTGCTGCTGGCCGGATGCTCCACTCCGGCGGAGCCCTCCTCCAAGGCGGGGGAAAGCTCTTCCTCCCAGGCCTCGTCCCAAGCGGCGGGTAGCCAGGGCGGAGAGGAGGCGGACCCTTGGGCCGAAGCCGCCGCCGATCCCTGGGCGGCCTATCCGGAGCTGGTCGTCTACACCGTTGGCAAGCAGGCCCCGGACGCCAGCTACTCGGTGCTGGACGGCACGGAGTACGAGGGCGACGATGAGGCCAACAACATCCGCACCCGTTTTTATGAGAAGCATCTGAACGCCAAAATGGAGGTGGCTTTCTCCGCCGCGGCGGGCGAGGCCTACGACCAGCAGGTCTCCATGGCGATTGTCTCCGGCGAGATTCCGGATATCATGATGGTGACCGACCGGGCCACTTTGGTCCAGCTGGCGGAAAACGACCTGATCGCCGACCTGACGGAGGTATACGACGCGACCATCAGCGACGTGACCCGGGACATCTATGAATCCTACGACAACCGCCCCTTAAAGGACGCCACCATTGACGGCAAGCTGATGGCCATTCCGGGCACCTGCATTGACACCGGCGCGGAGATGCTCTGGCTGCGCCAGGACTGGATGGACAAGCTCTCCCTCAGCGCCCCCAAAACCATGGAGGACGTGGAGAAGATTTTGGACGCCTTTGTCAACCAGGACCCGGACGGAAACGGACAGAACGACACGGTAGGCTTGGCTCTTTCCAACTCCATTTACGGAAAATACGGCAGCACGGTGCTTTATGCCAACAATGTGTTCACCGCTTGCGGGGCCGTGCCCGGCCAATGGTATGAGCGGGACGGGGAAGTGGTGTACGGTTCTGTTCAGCCGGAGATGAAAGAGGGGCTGAAGATACTGGCGGACTGGTACGAGAAGGGCCTTATTGACCCCCAGATGGCTGTGCGGAACTTTGACGACAGCACCGCCCTGCTGGTCAACGGCCAGTGCGGCGCGGCCTTTGGCCCCTGGTGGCTGGCCAACTACGCGGGTCAAACGCATCTGGTGGACGCCAACGCCCGCTGGACCCCCTATGTGGTTCCCACCGGCGAGGATGGAAAAGTCACCATGTTCACCAACAACCCCAGCGAGAACTATCTGGTGGTGCGCAAAGGCTTCGAGCATCCGGAGCTTTTAATCAAAATGCTGAACTATACCTATGACTACACCCGCTTTAGCGAGCACAAGAACGAGGATGAGTGCCTGGAGTTTGAAAATCCCTATGACAGCGCCATTTACCTGCGCTCCCTGGGGCCTATCAGCGTGAATCTGGACTATTTCGACGCCATCGACCGGGCCTATGACGACATCACCGCCCACCAGGCTGGGGAAGAGGTGGATACCTTCCCCTGGGTGATTCAGTCGGCGGAGCTGGCTGGCGCGGCTATGGAAAAGCTGGAAAGCGGGCAGGTGGCGGACATCGGTATCTATGAGATGATTTCCTATTACGGCCGCTGCCTGGCCGGACAGGTTCTCAAAGAGAACCCGGTCAATGTGGTCTATCCGGTCTTCTTCGGGGTCACAGCCTCCATGCAGACCAAGTGGGAGAGCCTTTCCAAGCTGGAATCGGAGACCATGCTGAAGATTATCACCGGCGAACAGCCCTTAGACTATTTTGACGAGTTTGCCTCCACCTGGAAGTCCGCCGGCGGAGACACCATCACCCAAGAGGTTATTGAGAGCATAAGCGAATAAGCCTGGGATACAGACTCGACATGGTGGACCATCTGTCCAAACAGGTGTCCACCATATCTTTTCCAGGGCGGGAGGCGGCTTCCTTCCGCCCCAATGAAAGGAGCGATTTAGCCGATGCGAAACAAAAAGGAGCAAGGCGCCTTCCACCTGATGCTGCTGCCGGGGATGCTGATTCTGGCCGTGTTTTCCTTCCTGCCCATGTTCGGCGTTGTGATGGCCTTTCAAAACTTTGTGCCAGCCAAGGGGATGTTCGGCTCCCCCTGGGCGGGGCTGGAGCACTTTCGCTTCATGTTCGCCTTGCCGGACAGCAGCCAGATCTTTGCCAACACCTTGCTCATTGCCCTGGGCAAGATTATCTTCCACATGGTGGTGGCCGTCGTTTTCGCCCTGCTTCTCAACGAGATCCGGGTGGCACCGGTAAAAAAGGCTGTGCAGACCATTGTGTACCTGCCCCATTTTCTTTCCTGGGCGGTGCTGTCCACAGTGGTCATCAATATGTTTTCCTACGAAGGGCCCATTAATCAGCTGGTAACGCTGCTGGGGGGAAAACCCCTGCTGTTTTTGGCCAGCAATACCTGGTTCCGCCCGGTGGTCATCGCCACGGACGTGTGGAAGGAGTTTGGCTACAACTCCATTATTTACCTGGCCGCCCTCACCGGGGTGGACCCAGGGCTCTATGAGGCGGCCAGCATTGACGGGGCCAGCCGCTGGAAGCAGACGCTGCACATCACCCTGCCCTCTCTGCTGCCCACCCTGCTGCTCATGAGCATCCTCAATATGGGCAGCATCCTAAGCGCGGGCTTTGACCAGATTTACAACCTGTACAACCCCCTGGTGTACGAAACCGGCGACATCATCGACACCTACGTGTACCGGGTGGGCTTGGTCCAGCGGCAGTACAGCCTGGGCACGGCGGTGGGGCTTTTGAAATCAGCGGTCAGTTTTATTTTAATCGTGGGCTCCAACACGCTGGCCAACCGCTTTGCGAAAGTGCGCGTGTTCTAACCATAACGCTGCCTCTCAGCGAGGAAAGGTGGATTTTCTGATGATAACTTCAAAAAGCTTTGGCAGCCGGGCCGCTGCCGCGGCGGTGTGGATCCTGGTGCTGGGAATGGCCTGCCTGTGCCTGCTTCCCCTGCTGAACATGGTGGCGCTTTCCTTTAGCAGCAGCGCCGCCGCCACAGGCAATTTGGTGGGGCTGGTACCAGTGGACTTTACAGCCGAGTCCTATTCCCGGCTGGTGGCCGACCAGCAGTTTTGGCGGTCCTTCGGCATTTCGGTGGTCCGGGTGGCCCTGGGCGCGTCTCTCAACGTATGCCTCACGGTGCTGATGGCCTACCCACTTTCCAAGCCCAAAACCCGCTTCCCGGCCCAGCCAGTGTACATGAAGCTTGTGCTGTTTGCCATGCTCTTCTCCGGGGGCACCATCCCCACCTTTTTGGTGGTGAAAAATACCGGCCTGCTCAACAGCCTTTTTGCCCTCATTTTGCCCACGGCGGTTCCAATATTTAATGTAATCATCCTGATGAACTTTTTCAAAGGCACGCCGGAGGCCTTGGAGGATGCCGCTATCATAGATGGCGCGGGCCAGTGGCAGATGCTGCTGAAGATCTTCCTGCCCATCTCCCTGCCCGCCCTGGCCACGGTGGGGCTGTTCAGCATTGTGGGCCACTGGAACGACTATTTCCAGGCTCTCCTGTACATCCAGTCCACGGAGAATTACCCGCTGCAAACCTACATCCAGCAGCTGACGGTAGACCTTTCCACCGTCACCGACCCGGAGCGGCTTAAGGAGCTGTCCCGCATTTCCGGGCGCACCTTTAACGCGGCCAAAATCGTGGTTTCCACTGTGCCGCTGCTGTGCATCTACCCGTTTTTGCAAAAATATTTCGTTACCGGTATCACCATCGGCTCGGTGAAGGGCTGATGGGCCAAGACAAAGGAGCTGATTGCAAATGGCAGTTCGATTTAACCCCAATGTGTCTGCGTACCTAAACACCGATCCTCTGTCCCGGGTGGATTCCCTGGACCAGCTGGAGACATCCCCGCTGTACGCCTTTTCCTGGAACGGCCGGACCGAGACCGTGTACCACACGGACAGTTTCGACTATGTGGTTCCCGTGGTGGAGGACGATTCCCCCGTATCGGTGGAAATCCAGGTGAAAAAGCCGTTCCAGGAGGCGGTGTTCCGTCCAGCCCGGGCGGAAATTCAGCCCGGCAGGGAGGAGGGCCTCATCCGCTTTACCGCCAAGCCCCAAAAGCTGACTTTGGAGCTGGATGGCGACCTGAAAACCCCGCTTTTCATCCTTTTTACCAAGCGGGTGGAAAAACCGGAACAGGTGGACCATCTGTTCCAAAGGGGGAACATTTACAACATCGGCACACTGGAGCTGAAAACCGGGGACACGGTATTTCTGGAAGAGGGCGCGGTGGTATGCGGCCGCATCCACGGCTATTTGGCGGACCACATCCGCATCTTGGGCAATGGGATTCTAAACGGCTGCGTGTGGCACCCCAAAGAGGAAAACGGCGGCCGGACCTTGATTCAGACCGTCATGTGCAACGATGTGGAGATCCGCGGCGTCACCGTGGTGGACGGGGGCATGTGGCAGATTCTGCCCGGGGCCTGCCAGGATGTGCGGATTGAGGATATCAACATCATGTCCCGGGTGTGCACCGGCGACGGCATCGACATTGCCGGGTGCGAGCACGTGGTCCTCCGGGGGGCCTTTATCCGGGCCTCGGACGACTGCGTGTGCATCAAGGCCTGTAACTGCCTGGAGGGCGTCTACACCATGGATCCCTCGCCCTGCCGGGACGTGCGGGACATTCTGGTGGAGGGCTGCGTGCTGTGGAACGCGGAGCCGGGCAATGCCCTTGAAATCGGCTATGAGCTCCGCTGCCGGGAGGTATGCGGCATCATCTTCCGGGACATCGACATTGTCCACTGCCAGTATGAGGGCAACCAGTCCGGCGGGGTTTTGACCATCCACAACGCGGACCGGCCCTATGTGCATGACATCCACTATGAGGACATCCGCATTGAGGACGCCCAGGAAAAGCTCATCGACATCAAGGTGCTGGACTCCAAGTACTCCCTGGACCGCATCCGGGGCAAGGTGGAGGATGTGTATTTCCGCAACATCGAGATTCTAAACGGTCCCTTCCCTGTGTCCATTATCCGGGGCTTTGAAATGGCCAACGAGATGAGCCGCCCTCAAAATATCTATTTTGAGAACATCAAGATTCTGGGGCGGGAGATTCAATCGCCCAACCAGCTGCGCATGGTGGTGGAGCTGGCCCACAATCTGCACTTTAACGGCAAAACCTACTGCGTCAAAACCGGCGAGCGCTAAGGCGCCCGGGGCACAGCCGGCGGCTGGCCCGCGGTTGAGGGGAATATCCTTGCTTTTTGTTCTGTGAAAAGAAACTAGATAAAGGAGAAAGGTAAAATGGCAAAATTAAAAATCGGCATCGTAGGCTGCGGCGGCATCGCCAACCAGAAACACCTGCCCGCTATGCGGGCCAACGAGGACCTGTGCCAGGTGGTGGCGTTCTGCGACGTCATCCGGGAGCGGGCGGAGAAGGCCGCCGGGGAGTATGGAATTCCGGGGGCCCAAGTGTGCGGGGATTATAAAGAGCTGCTGGCCAATCCGGAGGTGGAGGTGGTCCATGTGCTGACTCCCAACGTCTCCCACAGCGAGATTACCATTGCCGCCTTTGAGGCCGGCAAGCATGTCTATTGCGAGAAGCCCATGTCCCACAGTCCGGCGGAGGCGCAAAAAATGGTGGATGCCTGGAAGAAGTCCGGCAAGCAGTTCACCATCGGCTACCAAAACCGCTTCCGCCCGGAGGTGCAAAACCTGCACGCCGCCTGCAAGGCGGGAGATTTGGGAGACATTTACTACGCCAAAGCCTTCGCGGTACGCCGCCGTGCCGTGCCCACCTGGGGCGTGTTTCCCAACAAGGCCCTGCAGGGCGGCGGGCCGTTAATTGACATTGGCACCCACGCCCTGGACATCACCCTGTGGTGCATGAACAATTATGAGGTGGACGCTGTGTCCGGCAGCGTGTTCTATAAGCTGGGCGGCCTGCCGCAGGCTACCCAGGGCAACGCCTTCGGCCCCTGGGACCCGGAAACCTATGAGGTGGAGGACAGCGCCATGGGCTTTATCAAAATGAAGAACGGCACCACCATTGTGCTGGAGTCGGCCTGGGCCATTAACATGCTGGACTGCCGGGAGGCGGCCGCCACCCTCTGCGGAACCAAGGCGGGCGCGGAGATTCGCTCTGGCATGAGCTACCCCCAAAGCGAGCTGATTTACAACCGGGGCCGCAACGGCCAGCTGATGGAAGAGACTATCTCCGCCAGCGGGCAGATCGCCTACCGGTCCGGCGGCGGCGTGAACGCGGGGTTTGTTGACAACCGCCAGTGGCTGGAAGCGGTCCTCCAAGGCACGAAGCCCCTGGTAAAGCCGGAAGAGGCCCTGGTGGTCACCCAGATTCTGGACGCCATCTACCGGGCGGCGGAAACCAATCGGGAAGTGCGGTTCTAAAAAGCGTATAAGGATCCTCCTAGGGCGTGTTCCCATAAGCGGAGTGTGAGGGTTCGGGAGTTTTTTTGTCAGATTCCAGGCGTACTTCAAGAATTTTCAACAGGCAAGATGGCAAAAAAACGGACCGAAGGACACATACGGACGCTGCTGGGAACGCGCCTCTATATCCCCCGGAATTCTAACGGATTCTCGGGGGAAAGCTTTGCCCGGGAGTGTCCATTTCGAGGAGTTTTTCGTGTTCCCCCGCCCCACGGGCAGGGGAACACAGACGGTTCTCTCTGTGGTTTGGACAATCCCGCTTTGCCCCCAAACCTTGACATTTCCCGCAAAACCTGTTATAGTAAATGTCAAAAAACAGTGCCTGACATTAAGGACCGGAAGCCTTGCTCCGCCCTGCGTGAAAGGTGCGGCTGGCTTTGGGATCGCTTTGCATACCTTGCGCCGTACCGCTTACCGGGGTACGGCGTTTTTTGCGTCCTCCCAGGCGGGACCGGGACTTGAAAGGATCCGGCACAGTTTAAGTTTATTTTGGAAAGGAGCTTGCGGTATGGAAACAAGAGTCGCGGTTATGAGTATGATTGTGGAGGCCGGAGAGTCGGTGGAGAAGCTCAACGGCATTTTGCATCAGTATGGGGACTACATCATCGGGCGCATGGGCCTGCCCTACCGGGCCCGGAACATCAGCATTATCAGCATCGCCCTGGACGCCCCTCAGGACACCATTTCCACTATGGCGGGGAAAATCGGCAACCTGCCGGGAGTCAGCGTGAAGACCGCCCTCTCTGGGGTGACGGGCCATGACTGAGCGGGCGGCGGCCCTCATCGAAAAGCTGGCCTCGGCCCATAGCCTTACGCTGGAAGAGTACCGGGAGCTGATAGAGGCCCAGTCCCCGGAGACGGCCCGGGCGCTGGCGGCAAGAGCCGTGGAAGTTCGGAAATCGGTGTATGGAACTGCCGTGTACGTGCGGGGGCTGATTGAGATCAGCAACATCTGTAAGAACGACTGCCTCTATTGCGGCATCCGCCGGGGAAACGCCCGTTGTGAGCGCTACCGCCTCAGTCCGGAGGAAATCCTGCGTTGCGGGGAAATGGGATACCATATGGGCTTTCGGACCTTTGTTCTGCAAGGGGGAGAGGATCCCTATTTTACCGACGAGGTTTTGTGCGGACTGGTTTCCCGGCTGAAAGAGGCCCACCCGGACTGCGCGGTGACCCTTTCCATGGGAGAACGCGGCCGGGAGAGTTTCCGCCGCCTGCGGGAGGCCGGAGCGGACCGGTACCTTCTCCGCCATGAGACGGCCAACAGGGAGCATTACGGCAGGCTGCACCCCCGGGAAATGAGCTTTGACAACCGGATGCGCTGCTTACGAGATCTCAAGGAGCTGGGATACCAAGTGGGCTGCGGCTTCATGGTGGGCTCGCCCTTCCAAACCAGTGCAACATTGGCCCAGGATCTCAAATTCATTGAAGAATTTAAGCCGGACATGTGCGGCATTGGCCCCTTTGTGCCCCATAAGGACACCCCTTTTCGAGAGCGCCCCGCCGGGACTTTGGAACAGACCTGCTACCTTCTCTCCATCATCCGGCTGATCCACCCGCCGGTGCTGCTGCCCGCCACCACGGCCCTGGGCACCATCCACCCCGAGGGCCGGGAGCTGGGCATTCTGGCCGGGGCCAACGTGGTGATGCCCAATCTGTCGCCGGAAAACGTACGGGGGAAGTACGAGCTTTACAACAACAAGCTGAACACCGGGGCCGAAGCCGCCCAGGGCTTGGCGGCGTTAAAGGAGCGCATGGGCCGCATTGGGTATCAGGTGGCGACGGACCGGGGGGATGTAAAAAGGGAGGGAACCATGTGACAAGGAAAGAGAAAGCCGATGGCATCCTGGAAAGCTCCCGCCTGTTGGAACACTTGGAAAAGTATGGCAGGCCCCATGTCATTGGCAGCTGCCGCATGGACATGATGGCCTGGAACGATATCGATATTGACATTGAAAACCAGGGTATGTCCCTGGAAAAGCTATACCAGCTGACTAGCTATATTATAGAAACCTTCCACCCCTTCTGGTACGAGGCCAAGGAGGAGGTCAACGATGAAGGGCAGACCGTGTGGTTCCAGGGATTTGAGGCCATGATTGACGGCGAGCGCTGGAATTTCGACCTGTGGTTCTTTGACCGGGAGACCATCGAAAAAGCCGAGGCTTTCTGCGATGGTATTGCCGCCCGGGCCACCGCCGCCCAGAAGGAGCAAATTATCGGGCTTAAGCAAGAGCTGATTGCCCGGGACCTGTACGCCTTTGATAAGTTCCACTCCATGGACGTGTACCAGGCGGTGCTGGAGGAGGGGGTGGCGGCAATAGAGGAGTTTTTGGAGAAAAGCCCCAAGGCTTAAGGTAAGGAGGGGAGGACAATCCTATACTACGATGATGGCGTAATAGCGGTGCGCAGAATGCGCGAAGGCGACGCCCAGATACTGTCTGACGAAGAAGCGGCCCAAGGCTGGGCCCCTACCCTTGAAAAACACCGGAATCGTTTGAAGGACCAGTCGGAAGGAAAAGCGGTTTCTCTGGTTGCGGAATACCGGGGGGAGGTGGCGGGGTATATCAACGTCTATCCCCATGGGCAGGATGGCCCTTTCTCCAGTAAGAACTGGCCGGAGATTGTAGATTTCGGAGTGCTGGAAAAGTACCGGCGGCATGGAATCGGAAGTATTCTGATGGACACAGCGGAGCGGATAGCCGCGGAGTATGCCGCTGTAGTGTACCTGGGAGTGGGCCTGCACAGCGGATATGGCAGCGCCCAGCGCATGTATGTAAAGCGCGGCTATATACCGGACGGCTCGGGGCTTTGGTATAGAGACAGGCAGTGCCAGCCCCATGCGCCCTGCCGCAACGATGATGATCTGGTGCTCTATTTTTCAAAAAAATTAAAATAAATGGCAATTGGCCCCAAAATAATCTGAGGCAAAGAGAAATCTGCCCCAAAGAAAGGAAGAAATTATTATGGCAAAGTACGACCCCAAATCCCTGCACGCGGAGGAATTCATCCATGATGGGGAAATCCTCGACACCCTGCGCTATGCGGAGGAGAACAAGCGCAACGTGGAGCTCATCGACCAAATTCTGGAGAAGGCCCGTCCCCAAAAGGCCGACACCGGCTATGTGTGCGCGGGGCTTTCCCATCGGGAGGCTTCCGTGCTGCTGGCCTGCGACATCCCGGAGAAGATTGAAAGGATGTACGAGATCGCCGAGGAGATCAAGCTGGCCTTCTACGGCAACCGCATCGTTATTTTCGCGCCCCTGTATCTTTCCAACTATTGCGTCAACGGCTGCGTCTACTGCCCCTACCACGCGGTGAACAAGCATATCCCCCGGAAAAAGCTGACCCAGGAAGAGGTGAAGGCCGAGGTCATCGCCCTACAGGACATGGGCCACAAGCGGCTGGCCATTGAGTCCGGCGAGGACCCGGTGAACAGCCCCATCGAGTACATCCTGGACTGCATCAAGACCATCTACAGCGTCCACCACAAAAATGGGGATATCCGCCGGGTAAATGTGAACATCGCCGCCACCACGGTGGAGAACTACCGCAAGCTGAAGGAGGCGGGCATTGGCACTTATATTCTTTTCCAGGAGACCTATCACAAAAAGAGCTATGAGCAGCTGCACCCCACGGGCCCCAAGCACAATTATGACTACCACACCGAGGCCATGGACCGGGCCATGGAGGGCGGCATTGACGACGTGGGCCTGGGCGTACTGTTCGGTTTGGAGCTGTATAAATATGAGTTCGCCGGGCTCATCATGCACGCCGAGCATCTGGAAGCCGTCCACGGCGTGGGCCCCCACACCATCAGCGTGCCCCGCCTGAAGAAAGCGGACGACATTGACCCCACCCAGTTCGACAACGGCATTGACGACGAGACCTTTGCCCACATCACTGCCTGCATCCGTCTGGCCGTGCCCTATACCGGCATGATCATCTCCACCCGGGAGACCGAGGCTGTGCGCTCCAAGCTGCTGCGGCTGGGCATCTCCCAGGTCAGCGGCGGCTCCCGCACCTCGGTGGGCGGCTACACCCAGGAGGAACGCCCCCACGATACCGAGCAGTTCGACGTCTCCGACCAGCGCACCTTGGACGAGGTGGTCCGCTGGCTCATGGAAAACGGCCACATTCCCTCCTTCTGCACCGCCTGCTACCGGGAGGGCCGCACCGGCGACCGGTTTATGAGCCTGTGCAAGTCCGGTCAGATTCTCAACTGCTGCCACCCCAACGCCCTGATGACCCTCAGCGAGTATTTAGAGGACTACGCCAGCCCTGAGACCAAGGAGGTTGGCTACAAAATGGTGGAGGAGGAGTTGAAGCGCATTCCCAAGGACAAGGTGCGGGAGATTGCGGAGCAGAATATCCAGGACATCAAGAACTCCAACCGCCGGGACTTCCGGTTCTGATGGGAGCTGGCATGAGAGAGCTTGACAATATCGCTGTTGCCAGTTTGGGAGTTCTTCTCAACGAGAATACCACCTTAAAGCGGTTTTACCCGCTGATTTCCATAAAAGAGACGCTTGTTCAGCGGCTGCTGGACGCGGGGATAGAGGATAAGTACGCGTTCTTGGAGCGGGCGGGACAGCATGCCCAGTTAGCGGCATCGTTGAAGCTTGACATGGAGGTTGTGGAGCTGCTGGAAAGGTTCCTGCACCTGCATGATTTCGTTAACCGCCGCCTCAAGGATGTGGACTGCGTGAACGCCCGGTTTCGGGATGGGCTGGCGTTGGGTGGAGTGAAGACCTCCCAGGACTATCTGCTGCTGTGTACGCGCAGGACGTGGAAGGAGCTTTCACAGGATTTCAATGGAGCGGAGGAGGATGCGCAAAAGCTGTTCTGCATCTGCGACCTGATGCGGCTGCCGGGGGTGAAGAGTACCCGGGCCAGCCTCTATTACGACTGCGGGTGCAGAACCCTGAAAGACTTCTCCCGTCAGAACAGGGAGGAGCTTCAGCGGTATATGGCCCAATATATTGAGGAAAATCAGATAAAAAGGAGTGTGCCCTTTCCCAAAGAGCTGGACACGCAGATTGCCGCCGCAAAGGCTCTGCCTCATTGGGAGCCGCTGGGCTAAGGGGACTTGAGGAAAACAGGATGAGAGAAGTGAGGGAGAAAAAAATGTGGCTGCTGTTTGCCGTGCTGTCCTCTGTGTTCGCGGCACTGACCTCCATTCTGGCCAAGGTGGGCATTGAGGGCGTCAATTCCACGTTGGCCACGGCCATCCGCACAACGGTGGTGCTGGCAATGGCCTGGGGCATGGTGCTTCTCACCGGAAGCCAGGGAGGCATCTCGGGCATAAGCCAAAAAAGCTGGATCTTTCTCATCCTTTCGGGCCTTGCCACAGGAGTCTCCTGGCTGTGCTACTACTATGCCCTGCAAATGGGGGAAGCCAGCAAAGTGGCGCCCATCGACAAAATGAGCGTGGTGATCACAGTGATCCTGGCGTTCCTGTTTCTGCATGAGAAGATTACCATCAAGGCCGCCATTGGCTGCACGCTGATCGGCGCAGGCACCTTGCTGATGGTGCTGTAAAGGGGGAAGACTTTATGAGAAAATGCCTGAGATTGAGATGTGAGATGGAAATGAAAGTTGGCCTTTTACAACGATAGACGGGTATGTAACCCGAATTTTTGAGTAGAGGAAGTGATTCTATGAGCTTGAACGAAACCGTTTCCGCCGAACGCACTCATATTGCTTTTTTCGGCATGCGCAACGCGGGCAAGTCCAGTTTGGTAAACGCGGTCACCGGGCAAGCCTTGGCAGTGGTTTCCGATGTAAAGGGCACCACCACCGACCCGGTGAAGAAGGCAATGGAGCTGCTGCCCCTGGGCCCGGTTGTCATCATCGACACCCCTGGTCTGGACGATGAGGGAGAGCTGGGGGCCCTGCGGGTGCAAAAAGCCCGGGAGGTTTTGGCAAAGACCGACATCGCCGTGCTGGTGGTGGATGCCGGAACCGGCCCGAGCCCCCAGGACCAGGAGCTGCTGGCCCTGTTCCAGGAGCGGAAGCTGCCCCATATTGCCGCCTATAACAAGGCCGACCTGCTGTCCCAGCGGCCCAACCTGCCGGAGAACAGCCTGTATGTCAGCGCCAAAACCGGGGAGAACGTCCACCAACTGAAAGAAAAGCTGGGGGCCCTTGTGGGCAAGACCGCCAACCAGAAAGCCATTGTATCGGACTTGCTGTCTCCTGGCGAGATGGCGGTGCTGGTGACGCCCATTGACGCGGCGGCGCCCAAAGGCCGGATGATTCTGCCCCAGCAGCAGACCATGCGGGACCTTTTGGACGCGCACTGCGCCTTTGCGGTATGCCAGCCGGAAGAGCTGGCCGGAACCTTGGCCCGTCTGGCGGTAAAGCCCAAAGTGGTTGTCACCGATTCTCAGGCGTTTGGCCGGGTCGCCAAGGATGTGCCCGCCGGTGTGCTGCTCACCAGCTTCTCCATTCTTTTCGCCCGGTATAAGGGGAGCCTGCCGGTACTGACCCAGGGCGCGGCGGCTCTGTCCCGGCTGAAGGAGGGGGACCAGGTGCTGATTTCCGAGGGCTGCACCCATCACCGGCAGTGCGGGGACATTGGTACCGTAAAGCTGCCCGGCTGGATTGAGGACTTTACCCACTGCAAGCCCCGCTACCGCTTTACCTCCGGCGGCGAGTTCCCCGAGGATCTGGGGGAGTATAAGCTGGTGGTTCACTGCGGCGGCTGCATGCTCAACGAGGCGGAGATGCAAAGCCGGGTGAGGCGGGCCCAAAGGGCGGGAGTCCCCATTGTCAACTATGGGGTTGCTATTGCCCAAATGCACGGCATTCTGCGCCGGAGCCTGGAGGCCTTCCCGGAAATCTTGGCGCTTTTGGACCAATAAAAGGAGAATGACTATGACGCGGAACCGTATTCAGCTGGGAAACTTTATTCACTGGGACTGGGGGGAGAACTATCCCTTTTCCGCCTGTATGAAGAAGCTGATGGAGTGTTTGGGCGGCGACCCCGCCCTGTATACGTACGGCTTTTTCGCGGGGCTTTCCGGCGATGACTTTGTCAAGTGCTATGGCAGCAACGGCCGCTATAACGACTGCGTTTCCGTCTGCGAGGATACGGAAACCTTCCTGGCCAGAACCTTTGGCCGCATTGGGCTGGCCTATGAGCTGGCCCTTCCGGCCCAGTGGAGGCAAGACCCAGAGTCCCTTAAGGAAAAGCTGCGGAGCTTTATTGACCGGGGAATTCCCGTGCTGGCCAAAGACGCTTACCCCAAGGGCGGCAATTTTGACCTGGTTTTCCGGTATAGGGGCTTAGGCCAGCAAGTCTGATTTCCGGCACAGCTGGCACAGGGCCATGGCGGGCAGCGTAAGGCCGAACCACAGGACGGAGTAGGGCAGGCAGACCTGACCCATTAGGTTTAGGGGCATTTGGGAGTAATCCCACACCCCCAGGCCGAAGATTTGGTTGACCACAATGCCAGCAGCCAGCTCCACGCCGGTAATCAGCCCGGACCCGGCCAAACAGCGCAGAAACAGGCTTTTGCCTCCCAGCGCGCCGCAGCACACCCGGTCGATGAGCCACAGGCATAGGCCCCCCGCAATGGCCATGGAGTAGTGGGTGTGCCCCCGCCAGGCCATTTCCAAGGTGGGGTAGGCGCAGCTTCCGGCTAAAAAGATGGCTCCTTCTTTGCTCATGCTTGATTCCTCCTTTTACTGGGACGGCAGTGGAATTTAAAAAACCAGCGGAGGCCGCTTTCTTCCGCTGGTTTTTAGTGTCCCCGGCCATACGCCAACTATTTTGACCAGTTCCTGTAATATATTGATCTCATAGAGAAAAATCCTTGTATTTTCCGCTGGTTTTGCCTATAATATTGGCAGACGGCGGAAAGCCGGAATTCTGAGAGAAAGGTTGGGACGGACATGAGAATTTTAGTAACGGGCGGCGCGGGGTATATTGGAAGCCACACGGTGGTTATCCTGCTGGAGCAGGGCCACCAGGTCTGCATTGTAGACAATCTCTCCAACAGCAAGAAGGCTTCCGTAGAACGGGTGAAGGAAATCACCGGCAAGGAGCCCAGTTTCTACGAATGCGATGTGCGGGACGAGGCCAAGCTGACGGAGGTCTTCCAAAAGGAGAATCCGGAGGCGGTCATCCATTTTGCCGGGCTCAAGGCTGTAGGCGAGTCCGTGGCCAAGCCTTTGGAGTACTATGACAACAACATCGGCTCCACTCTGGTGCTGCTCAAGGTGATGGAGGCCCAGGGGGTGAACAATATTATTTTCAGCTCCTCTGCCACCGTCTATGGCGAACCCGCCACAGTGCCCATCAAGGAGGACTTCCCCCTGCCCAGCAGCGCCAACTGCCCATATGGCAACACCAAGCTGATGATTGAGCACATCCTCACAGACTATGCCTATGCCCACAAGGAGTTCAGCGCGGTGCTGCTGCGGTACTTCAACCCGGTGGGCGCCCATGAGAGCGGACTCATCGGCGAAGACCCCAACGGCATTCCCAACAACCTGGCTCCCTACATTGCCCAGACCGTGGTAGGCAAGCTGGAAAAAGTCCATGTCTTTGGCAATGACTATCCCACGCCTGATGGCACCGGCGTGCGGGACTATATCCATGTGGTGGATCTGGCCGGGGGACACGCGGCGGCATTGCAGCTCTTTCAGAAGGGCCCCTGCGGCTTGAAAATCTACAACCTGGGCACTGGCCGGGGCGCTTCCGTGCTGGAGATGATCGCGGCTTTCTCCAAAGCGGCGGGCAAAGAGATTCCCTATGTGATTGATCCCCGCCGTCCCGGAGACATCCCCGCCTGTTACGCCGACTGTTCTCTGGCCAAGGCGGAGCTGGGCTGGGAGGCCAAGAAGAGCGTGGACGACATGTGCGCCGACACCCTGCGCTGGCAGAGGATGAATCCCAATGGTTTTGAAGATTGAGGAAAGGGTGATTCTGGCCTCCCAGTCTCCCAGCCGGAAAATGCTGCTGGAACAGGCTGGGGTCCAGCTGGAGGTGGTGGTTTCCGGGGTGGACGAGGACGTGCCCGGGTACTTTACCCCCGAACAGACCGTGGAGGCGCTGGCCCAGCGAAAGGCCCGGGCTGTGGCGGCTCTGCGGCCCGGCGGGGCTGTCATCGGCGCGGATTCGGTGGTGAGCATTGATGGGCTGATCATCGGCAAACCGGCGGACGAAGAGGCGGCCAAGGCCACCCTGCGGCGGCTTTCCGGGCGCACCCACCGGCTCTGCACCGGCGTATGCCTCATGATGGGAGAAAAGGAACAGGTTTTCCACCAGGTGACAGAGGTGACCTTTTACCCGCTGTCTGAAGAGGAGATCGCGGAATATGTAGCCATGGGCGAATCCACCGGCCGGGCAGGCGGCTATGGCATCGAAGGCATTGGCGTGATGCTGGTAAAGGAGATCAAAGGGGATTACCCCAATATTGTGGGCCTGCCTGTGGCGGAGACCCTGCGGCGGCTGCGGGAGATGCTGTAGCCCAACGGAAAGAGGCGCGGCCTGGGCAGGCTGTTTTCCGAGAGGCTGCCGCCCGCCGCTCCAATTTGCATGAACAAAAAACCACCCTCCGAGTAGTATAATTAGGGGGGTGGTGAAATGCTATACATAAGAAAACCGCGGCCCTTTCCCCGGCGGTACCGGAAGGGGAAAGGCAGGCGCTGGGTCCTAGGGCTGGTTTTGCTGGCGGTGCTGGGAACCGTGGCCTGCTCGGAATGGGGCCTCAAGGGAATCTCGCCCGAGCTGACCCAGGAAGCGGCCCGGGGTTATGTGCTGGAACAGGTAGCTCAGGCGGTTGAGGAAGAGCTGGCCCAGGAGAAGGGCCCCTTTGTCACCGTGGAGCGGGATGGCCAGGGGCAGGTCTCGCTGGTCAGCGCCCAGCCGGAGCGGCTGAACCAGCTGCGGGCCGGGATCATGGAGCGTCTGGGCAAGGCCCTTCGAGGCCGGGCCACGGTTTATGTGCCGGCAGGCAGCCTGACGGGCGTGGGTCTTTTAAACGGCCGGGGCTTCCCAGTGCCCATCACCTTGGGGCTGGAAGGCTCGGCAGAGGTGGAGTTTTCCACCGAGCTGCTCAGCGCCGGAGTGAATCAGACCTGCCACCGGCTGGTGATGACTGTGCGGGCCCGGGCCTTTTCCCAGTCCCAGCGCTTTGAGACCTCGGTGGAGGCGGAGACCGGTACCGTGCTGGCCGAAACCATGGTGGTAGGTCAGGTGCCGGAGGTCAGCGTGGCTAAGGGCTGAGGGGTACCAACCAGAATGATAAAGCAGAGGTAGCTATGGACAAAAAAGCAGCGGAGCAGGAAATTAGGACCCTGCGGGAGCAGATTCAGTATCACAACCAAAAGTACTACACGGAGGACGCGCCGGAAATCAGCGACTTTACCTACGACCAACTTTACCGCCGGCTGGAGGAGCTGGAAGCCGCCTTTCCCCAGCTGGCGGAGGCGGACTCGCCCACCCAGAAAATCGGCGGAGCGGTGTACAATACCTTCGCCCCGGTGGAGCATCCCGTGCCGCTGGAAAGCCTCCACGACTCCTTCTCGGAAGAGGAGCTGCGGGACTTTGACCGCCGGGTGCGGGAGGCGGTAGGTTCCGTGGAGTATGTGGTGGAGCCCAAATTTGACGGCCTCTCCGTGGCCTTGGAATATGTGGACGGAGTGTTTACCCGGGGCTCCACCCGGGGTGATGGCATGACCGGCGAGGACGTGACGGAAAACATCCGGACCATCCGCACAGTGCCCAAAACCCTGACCCGGCCCGTGCCCTTTTTGGAGGTCCGGGGAGAGGTCTATCTGTCCGATTCCAGCTTCCGCCGCCTGTGCGAGCGTCAGGAGCTTCTGGAAGAGAAGCCCTTCAAAAATCCCCGCAACGCCGCAGCGGGTTCCCTGCGGCAGAAGGACCCCCGCATTACCGCTGGGCGGGAGCTGGACATTTTTGTGTTTAACGTCCAGCGGGCGGAGGGTCTGGAACTCTCCCGCCACGACCAGGCATTGGAGCTGCTGCGGAAGCTGGGCTTCGCGGTGACGGAAGCGTATTTCAAGTCCGGCGACATGGAGGAAATCGTCCGCTACATTCAGGAAATCGGCGAGAAGCGAGGCGGGTTTGATTTTCCCATTGATGGCGCGGTGGTCAAGGTCAACGACTTTGCCCAGCGGGAAGAGCTGGGCAGCACCGCCAAATTCCCCCGCTGGGCCGAGGCCTTCAAATACCCGCCGGAGGAGAAGGAGACCACCCTGCTGGATATTGAGGTCAATGTGGGCCGCACCGGCGTGCTGACCCCCACCGGGGTTTTCCAGCCGGTCACCTTGGCGGGCACCACCGTCAGCCGGGCCACCCTGCACAATCAGGACTTCATCGATGAAAAGCAGGTCCGGGTGGGCTCCCGGGTGGTTCTGCGCAAGGCCGGGGAGATTATTCCCGAAGTGGTGCGGGTGATTTCCAGCCCCGAGGGGGCGGAGCCCTTCCGCCTGCCGGAGGCCTGTCCCTCCTGCGGCGCGCCGGTGGTCCGGCCTGAGGGGGAGGCGGCGGCCCGCTGCACCAATCCCCAGTGCCCGGCCCAGCTGCTACGGCATCTCATTCACTTTGCCAGCCGGGACGCCATGGACATTGACGGCCTGGGCCCCGCGCTGCTGGAACAGCTTACCGGCCAGGGCTTGGTAAAATCTCCCGCCGACCTGTATGAACTGACCCAGGACCAGCTGGCGGGCTTGGAGCGCTTTGGTCAGAAGAGCGCCGCCAATCTGCTGGAAGCCCTGGAAAATTCCAAACAGAACGACCTGTACCGGCTGGTGTTCGCCTTAGGCATTCCCCACATTGGGGCAAAAGTGGCCCAGCTGCTGTGCGGGGCTTTGCCCAGCATGGAGGAACTCATGGACGCCGGGGAGGAAGTCCACCGTCTTTACACCAGCGGGGAAGAGGAAAAGGAGACCAAGAAAAAAATTGCCGCAAGCCGCTTAGCCGCTATCGATGGCATTGGCTATGATATGGCGGTCTCGGTGGCGGTGTTTTTCGCCAATGAGGGAGCGCGGGCCCTGGTGGCCCGGCTGGCGGCCTTGGGACTCAATATGCGGGCCCATGCGCGCCCCATCCAGGGGGACGCTTTTGCCGGGAAGACCTTTGTTCTAACCGGCACGCTGCCCACCATGAGCCGTAAAGAGGCCACGGAGCTGATTCAAAAGCATGGCGGCAAGGTGACCGGCTCTGTGAGCAAAAAAACCAGTTACCTGCTGGCTGGGGCAGACCCGGGCAGCAAACTGGACAAAGCCAACGCCTTAGCCGTGCCAGTGCTGGGCGAAGAGGAGCTGCTGGCCCTGCTGGGGGAGACCAGCTAACAGAAGAAAGATAAGGTGAAAGCTATGACAATAAGTATGAAAGATTTGTATGGCGGCGCTTGGGAGGAACAGGCGCGGCGGTATGAAAAAATCCGCGAAGGATTCGTAGAGACCTTTGGAGACGATGCCGGAGCGGCCTTTTACAGCGCCCCTGGGCGTACGGAAATTGGCGGCAACCACACGGACCACAACCACGGCCGGGTACTGGCTGGCTCCATTGACCTGGACATTGTGGGCATGGCCCGCAAGACGGAAGATGGCGTGGCCAAGCTCCGCTCTGTGGAGTACCCCCGCATGGACACAGTGGAGCTCACTCAGCTGGAGCCGCGCAAGGAAAACAGCGGCTCACAGGCCATCATCCGGGGCGTGCTGGCCCGGTGCAAGGAGCTGGGGTATCAGGTGGGCGGCTTTGAGTGCTACACCCAGACCCGGGTGCTGAAGGGCTCGGGCCTGTCCAGTTCGGCGGCCTTTGAAATTTTGGTGGTGACAGTGGTCAGCCATCTGTATAACGATGGGAAAATTGACCCGGTCGAGGCGGCCAAAATCGCTCAATATGCAGAAAATGTCTACTTCGGCAAGCCCTCTGGGCTTTTGGACCAGATGGCGGCTTCCGTGGGCAGTGTCACGGCCATGGACTTCGGCGACCCGGCCAAGCCTATCATCGAGCAGGTGAGCTTTGACCTAAACGCCTACGGCCACGCTCTGTGTGTGGTGGACACCGGCGGCAACCACGCGGACCTGACTCCGGACTATGCGGCGGTGCCCCAGGAGATGAAAGCCGTGGCAAAGCACTTCGGCAAGGAATTTCTCCGGGAGGTGGACGAGCGGGACTTCTACGGCAGCTTGGCCCAGCTTCGCAAGGCGGTGGGCGACCGGGCTGTTCTGCGGGCCATGCACTTCTTTGACGATGACCGGTTGGCCCACCAAGAGGCTGAAGCCTTAAAGCGGGGCGGCTTCCAGGAATTCTTGAAAATGGTGGACCAGTCGGGCAAATCCTCCCAGACCCGGCTGCAGAACGTGTATTCCCCCGCCCACCCGGAGGAACAGGGGATTTCCCTGGCCTTGACCATCTCCGCGTTCTATCTCCAGGGCCGGGGAGCCTGCCGGGTTCACGGCGGCGGCTTCGCGGGGACCATCCAGGCCTATGTGCCTTTTGACCTGCTGGACAGCTACCGGGAGGGGATGGAGCGCGTGTTCGGCAAGGGCAGCTGCTATGTGCTTACCATCCGGGGCTGCGGCGGCGTAAAGGTGGAGCTGTAGGAAACCCACTCGAATATTTGTGGAACCCAATGCTAAACCAGTCGCGAATCTACTCTCCCAGGAAGAACTCCCAGCCGGTTTATGCCATTGCACAAATTACATAAAGCACAGCACAAAGAAGAGGGCTCGCCTTGCGGCGGGCCCTCTCTTATGGGCAAGGGACATTAGGGCGGCACATTAACTTGAGGCAAAAATCAAAAAAAGCCGCCCCGGCCTTGCCACTTGACAAAGCCGGAGCGTATGGTATAATAGCCCTGATACCAAAAGAGGGATCCCTCTTTTATGCCGTTCCAGCAGGGAACGGCATAATCCCCCTCTGAAGGCAAAGACTGGAACAGGAGAGCGCCGCAGACAGGAGGAGCAGGCTATGCGCATTGCCACACAGATCATCAAGCTTACCAATAAAATATTCCCCCAGGTGCCCCACCCCTTCAACCTGCAGAACGAGGGCCGGGAAACCTATGCCCAGTGGCAGTACCGCAAGGGCGGGGACACCATAAAATTTTTCCTGGAGGCCTGCACAGCGGAGGAAATGTTCCGGGACAAGCTGGTGCTGGATATGGGCTGCGGCGCGGCAGGGAAAAGCCTTTATTATTGCTCCCTGGGCGCAAAGCATGTCACAGGGGTGGACGTGGTGGAGCACTATGAAGAAGAGGCAAATGCCCTGGCGGAGCAGTTGGGCTATAAGGACAGGTTTACCTTTATCAGGGCCTCCGCTTTCAGCCTGCCCTTTGCAGACGGCTCCTTTGACACGATTATCATGAATGACTTTATGGAGCATGTATCCGACCCGGAGCGCACCCTGCGGGAGGCTATGCGGCTTATAAGCCCCCAGGGAGCCATTTATATCAACTTCCCGCCCTATTTCCATCCTACCGGGGCGCACCTCAGCGATGTGATAAACATGCCCTGGGTGCATCTGTTTTTTACGGAAAAGATGCTGGTGAACGCCTATAAAGAACTGGTAAAGGGAATGCCCGACGAGAAAGAACGGCTCTCCCTGCGTATTTCCCAAAAGGAAAACGGGGACGAATATTTCGGGTATATCAACAAGATGACCTTGAAAAAGTTTAAGGGCATCCTCCGGAATCTGGGGGTTGAGCCCTTCTATTACCGGGAAGCGCCCCTGCGCCCCTGGATGGCCCTTTTGGCAAAGCTGCCCCTTTTGAAAGAGACGTTCGTGAAAATGGGGGTATGTATCATTAAAAAGCCTCTTGCCCCAGCGCATAAGGTATAGAGCGCTTTTAAAAAGGGCGGGTTCAAGGGAAAGTCCTAGCGGCTACATAATAAGAAGATGCTCCACAGAGTGGCATTCATCTATCCGGTTCAGCGGACATAGGAACAGGAAAAAATGGCATGCAAAAGCGGCTTATCACAGCTTTTGCATGCCATTTCTTTTGTGCTTTTGCCGGTGCTTTTTATTTTCGCCATCCGGCCATCCAGCGGGTGAAAAAATTCTTTCCATACCGGGCCCAAAACGTACCAGCCAGCTTTGCAAAAGGCATAGCCGCTCCGCAAATTCCGCCGCACAACAGCGCCAGATCCTGTGCCGGAAAAACCAAGCCAGAGGGCGGGGGCCAGCAAAGTCTGGGGAGCAGATAGGCCAGAAGAGGCGCAAACCAAAGATTCCGCCAGCGGAGCACCGCTTGCCAGCGCGCCCCAGCCCAAAGGCCCAGCCCTACTCCCAGCGCGGGGAAAAACAACAGCCACAAGGTGGGCTCCGCCGCTGAAGGAAGCAGGTGGGACAGGGGGTAAAAAATCAGCAGGCAAAGGGGCGCGGCCAGCAGAGCGGCTGCCCGGGGGAAAGGCCCCGTCCGCCGCCACAAAAGCAGGGAGAGCCCCATGCTGGCGGCTCCCAGAGCCAGATAGAGCAGGAAGGGGAGAAAATAGACCCCTGGGCTGCGCAGGGCAATAGCTGGCCGGTTGAGCAGCATGGCCAGAGACTCCACCCCAGGGGGAATCAGCGGTACAAACCAAGCCCGCCGGACCCAGCGTCCCCCCAGGAAGCCGGTGCAAACCGACAGCAGAGGCAGATAAAAAAAGTGGGTGACCGTCTGGTAAAACAGAGAGTTTTCTCCCGGCGGCGCGGGACAGAACCAAAGACCGCACAAAAGCAGAGTGGCAACGCAGGTGTAATAGATCAACGGCAGAGGGGGCGCCAGCAGGGCCGCAGCCGCCTTCCGCCAGCCTTCGGGGAGGCGGAGCACCATGCTCAACCCTGGGCGGCTTCCCGCACGATGCGGCCCATCTCCTCCCGCTGCCGCTCCATCTGCTCCACTAAACAGAACTGGTTGCGGGCCCGGTCCAGGTTGTGCTGGGGATGCGCGGTGCGGAAATACACATCGCCATTGAGATAGTCGGTCAAAAAGCGAACGCCCACCTCAAAGGTCATGGCCCAGGCCCCATCGGGCAGGGTGTCCAGCTCGGTGGGGGTCAGGGCGGCTCCGGCGGCGGACACGAAGCCTTGGGTGTAAGCCCGGTACAGGTCCAGGTCAAAGCGCACCTTGCTCAGGTCGGTCTCATCCTCGGCGGCGGTGGAGGCCCCAGCCCGGATGGAGTCCCCAAAATCAAAAGCGGTCAGGCCGGGCATTACCGTGTCTAAGTCGATGACGCACACAGCCTTTTTGGTCTCGTCGTCAAAGAGAATGTTGCTCATTTTTGTGTCGTTGTGGGTGACGCGCAACGGGAGCTTGCCCTCTGCCAGCAGGCTGGTGAGCAGTCCCGCCCGCTCTTCCCGGGCCATGGCAAAGTCCAGCTCGGCCCGCACTTCAGCCAAGCGGCCTTTGGGGGCGGCGGCCACAGCGGCTTTCAGCTGCTCCATGCGCGCCGGGGTGTTGTGAAAATTCGGGATGATCTCACGCAACGTGGCGGCAGGGTACCCGGCCAGCATGGCCTGGAACTCCCCAAAGGCCCGGCCCGCCTCTTGGAGCATCTGAGGGCTGTCCGGGGTCTCATAGGAGGCGGCGTTCACAATGTTCCGGGTGCAGCGCCAAAACTCCCCTTCAGGGCTGATATAGGCGGGAGCGCCTTGGGTGGTGAGCACCACCTGCAAAATCTCCCGGTTGGGGTCGCCGCCTCGGGCCAGAACCTTTTCCCGCAAAAACTGGCTGACGCCCAGCATGTTGTCCATAATATGCTCTGGGTGGGGGAACACAAAACGGTTGATCCGCTGAAGCACGAATTTTTCTCCGGCCAGGTAGGTGTCGTTGATGTGCCCGCCGTGAAGGACCTGGATGGCAGTGTCGGGCGCCAGGCCGAAAGCGGCCAAAACATGGACAGGGACGGTTTGAGACATGGGTATCACTCCTATAGTATTTTTCAGTATGATAAGGAATCGTATGGTAAAAAGCTATGCTTGGCTGGGTTTAAGGATGATGGAGGCAGAACCTTTTTTGCCAGAATCAATACCGCAGCTTGACCCGTAGAATAACCTCTCCGCCGGTTCCCGCTACGGAGACGCTTCCGCTGTGGGCCAGGGCAATCTCTTTGGAGTTGTCCAGCCCCCGCAGCTCCGACTCCTCTTGGAAGGAGTCGTCAAAGAGCCAAGCCAACAGGTCTCGGAACTGCTTGCCCTTGGGAGAGAATGTATTCTTCTCTGGCAGGGAGCCCGAGTAAACCGCCTCCAAGCGCAGGGAGTCCTCCCCGGGAATGGCGGTGAAACGCAGACGGCGGTCCCCATCGAAGTGGGCGGCCTCGGAACAGGCCCGGGTCAGCAGCTCGTTGACCAAGATGCACAGCTCGGCGGTGGTAAAGGGCACGTCCCCGGTAAAGGCGTTGCTTTGAAAATCGATATTGTTTTGAAAGGCGAAAGCAGCCTTTGTGGCGATAACCGCGTTTAAGTAAGGGTTGTCGTGATACCGGGCCAGAATGGGGCTGGTTTCCAGGTTGCGCTTGGTCATGTTGATGTAAATGGGAATGCGGTCCGCCTGGTCCTCCCGCAGCAGCTGGGCGATGGTATCCAGAGCGTATTCGCCGCTCTTTTGAGCGGAGTTCACCTCCCGCACCGCCACCAGCAGGTCTACATAGTCCCCAGATTCCATCTGGATCATCCGGGCACGGGCTTCCTCCCGAGCGGTTTCGGCCTGATAGCGTCCGGCATGGTACACACTGCGGAAGCAGAAAATCACCGCCGCGTATAAAAATGTGGCCAGCAGAAGCCGGTGGAAAGGCGTGCGGATGGTCAAAAACATGTCCAGCCGCCCGGTGCAGAGCACATATTGAAAGGCCAAAGTCAAGGCCATGCCCAGCACGAAGCCGGACCCGCCCCGCCCGCTGTAGCGCTGGAAAGGCCGGTAGAGGCAGAAGCCCAGCAAAGCGTTGAGCAGCAAAGTGAACACAATGGAGAGGACCGCTCCCAGAGTCCCGGCGGCGGAAAGGGGCAGTATGCCCATCAGCAGAGGCAGAAACAGCTGCAAGTAGGAAAAATTAGCCATGCACAGCAGGGCGGCGGAGATTTTATGAAAGGGATTGTTCTGGAACAGGAAGAAGGAGCCCCCCAAAAAGAACAGGGTTCCTACACCGCAGCCAGCATGCGCTCCTACCACGGAGCCTCCAGCCAAGTTGGAAGCCGCGTAAGCCGCCACTGTGGCCAGCAGGGTGACGCCGAGGCTGACGCCCACTGTGGTCCAAAAACGGAAACGGTCCCGCAGCAGGGCCAAAAAAAGACAGGCGGTACAGAGAAATATCACAGGATAAAAGACCATCGGCATCGCTCCAAACAATTCAGAATGGGTAACATTTCGTTTATGGACAGAAAAAGGCCATGGGCCGGTGCCCACAGCCTATTGTAGCATACTTTCCCCCATAATACCAGAGCGAAATGAAAATTCGGGAGAATTTTTTGCTTTTAACCGGGAAATTTGGTTGATTTGCTGGCAAGCCGTGGCCTTAAAACCGGCTTCTAGGCTTCACCATACAGCCCAGTGGAGAGGTAGCGCTCTCCCGAGTCGGGCAGAAGGGCGACAACTGTTTTTCCCTGATTTTCCGGGCGCTTGGCCAGTTCCGCGGCAGCCCACAGCGCCGCCCCGGAGGAAATGCCTGCCAGCAGGCCCTCCCAGCGGCCCAGCAGACGGCTCATCTCATAGGCGTCGTCGTCCTGCACGGCGATGATCTGGCTGTAAACGGCCTGGTCCAGCACCTGGGGCACAAAGCCCGCCCCAATGCCTTGAAGCTTGTGGCTTCCGGCCTCGCCGCCCGCAAGCACAGGGGAACCAGCGGGCTCCACCGCCACAATTTGAATCTGGGGATTCCGCGCCTTCAAGTAATGGCCCACCCCGGTGATGGTGCCGCCGGTGCCCACCCCAGCCACAAAAATATCCACTTGGCCCCCGGTGTCCTCCCAGATTTCCGGGCCAGTGCCGGTCCGGTGGGCTTCCGGGTTGGCGGGGTTGACGAACTGGCCTGGGATGAACGCGCCCGGGGTCTCCTCCGCCAGCTTTTGAGCGGCCTCAATGGCCCCGGCCATGCCCTTGGCCCCATCGGTAAGAACCAGGCGCGCGCCATAAGCCTGCATGAGCAGGCGGCGTTCGGCGCTCATGGTGTCTGGCATAACTATGACCACCTGGTAGCCCCGGGCCGCCGCCACGCTGCACAGGCCGATGCCCGTATTGCCCGAGGTGGGCTCAATGATTACTGCGCCGGGCTTTAGAATCCCCCGGGCTTCCGCGTCGTCCAGCATGGACTTAGCCACCCGGTCTTTGGCGCTTCCAGCGGGATTAAAGCTTTCCAGCTTTCCCAGCAGACGGGCGGAAAGACCCAGTCTGGCGCTCAGCCGGCCCAGCTCCAACAGAGGTGTGCGGCCGATGAGCTCTTCGACAGAGGTATAAATGCGGGGCATGGGAAAAACCTCCTTGCTTCATTCTAAAATAGGTCGTGGGGAGCCTGGCGCTCAGGCTTTCAAATCCACCTGACTGGCGGTGGCGGTCACGTCCGGGCAGCCTGCCGCTCCCGCATAGGCTGCGGCCGCCGCTTTGGCCCGGGCTTTTTTTACCTTCCGCTGCTCTGGGGTTTCTACCTGTACCGCTGGTTTTTCCGGCTCCTGGGCTTCTTCCTTGGTGGCGGGTTCGTCCCGCTCCGGAGTCTTTTCCGGCTTTTGAGGCTGCTTGGCTTGGTTTTCTTCCTTTTGGGCTTTGGCGGCCTCACCATCGGTAGGCAGGCCCTCGTATTCGCCGGTTTTCACAAACTTTTGGAAGCTCTCGTCCAGCTTATCGCAGCGCTGCTTCTCCCGCATCATAATTTCCAGCTTCTTCTGCTGGGGAATGGCGGAGTTGTTTTCCACCGACTTCACCGTGGTAAGGGAAGCGTTCAAGTAGGTCATCCGCAGGCGCTGGGCCTCTTCTTTGGTGCGGCACTGGCGAAGCTTCTGCTCAAAAGCCTTCTGTTCCCGCTCCATGGCTTCCAGTTCGGCATAGGCTTTGGGGTCTTTGGCCTGTAGGTAGCGCCGTTCCTCTGGGGTCAGCTTGCCGCCCGCTTCCAGCTTTTGGTGGATAGCCCGGAGGGCGTCGTCTTTTTGGCCGTGATCCTCTTCTTCTTGGGCGGCGTCCAGCCACTGCTCCAGAGATTTGTGCCCAGAATAATCTCCGTTGCGCTGTTTAAGCTCCCATTGAGACTGCATCTTCAAATTTTTGGTATATAGGTTCAGCGAACCGATCATAAGCATAGAGCCGCGCCTCCTTGTTTCCTATATAATGATAGTCGGCGGAACGGAAGAAAAGGTAAGGGAAATAACGAAAAAAAGCCAAAATCCCTCCGCCTTGCAAAGCGCCGTCTCCGCTACTAAACAGCGGAGGAATATTTTTTGAGGAAATACCTTGACAGGCGAAGTATCGCGCGCTATAATAGGCTCAGAAAGGAAGTGATCCCTTGTCCATTGCGTCGGATATGATACGGGGCCACACAGACGCCATCATTCTGGCCCAGTTGATGCACAGCGACAGCTACGGCTATCAAATCAACCGCGCCATCCAGGAAAAGACCGGGGGGCAGTTCGAGCTGAAAGAGGCTACCCTCTACACCGCTTTCCGCCGGTTGGAGCAGACCGGGTGCATCACCTCCTACTGGGGGGATGAGAACACCGGGGCCCGGCGGCGGTACTATTCCATCACCTCCCAGGGGATGGACGCCTATTACCGGATGGTGGCGGATTGGGAGCAGTCCAAGCAGCTGATTCAGACCTTGATCGCCCCGGGAAGCGGAACATGAAGCGCGGCCGGAACATCCACCGATTTTTATGAAACGAAGGAGAGACGAAAATGGAGTATAAAATCCGCGAGTATATGGATTCCCTGTTTGAAAGCGCTCCCCGCACCCAGCGGGCCTACGAGCTGAAGATTGAGCTGACCCAGAACCTGATTGAAAAATATTACGCCTTTGTGGGCGAGGGGAAAACCCAAGAGGATGCCTTTAACCTGACCGTGGGCAGCATTGGGGACGTGCGGGAGCTGTTTGCCCAGTTGGAAGACGATGAAAACGGACAGCCGGTGCCCCAGCCGGTCTATTATCCCCAGCCGCAGGTAAACCAGAAGCGGGTCATGTGCCGGGTGCTGGCGATTGTGCTGTTCATTCTCTCCCCGGTGCCCGCCATCATCGCCAACGAGCTTTTTGGCGCCGAGGGGCTGGGGGTCATTGGCCTGTTCGCCATGGTGGCCGCTGGGGCGGGCCTGCTGGTTTACGACCGGCTGACTCATCCCAAGCCCTCCCAGCCGGTTCCGGGCACAGTAGTGGAGGACTTCCGCCAGTGGCAGCAGGTCAAGGTGAAAAAGACGCACTGGCGGGCAGCCTTTAACGGAGCCTACTGGCCGCTGGTAGTAGCGTTCTATTTTCTCCTGAGCTTTGGCACGGGCAAATGGTACATTACCTGGGTGGTGTTTCTCATCGCGCCGGCCGTTGGGGTTATCATCAACACCTTGCTGGGGGCCATGACCAAGCAGAACGGCGGGAAATAGAAGAGCCAGCACACAGCGTGAACCGGAACGGTTGTTACGTGCGGCCGTACAAGGTGCGCGGCTTGGCGAAGCCAAACAGGCCGGCAGGGGAGGCACGCTCCCTTGCATCCGCCTTCACATAGCCCTCAGTAAAAAGGAGATGCCATTTCTATGAAGCTAAAAAAATCGCAAAAATTCACCATCGCCGCCGCGGCTCTTGCGGCTCTGCTGCTGACCGCTGTTCTGGTCATTGGCCTCAATTCCGATGGCTTCCATCTGGGCGGAATCAGCCCTGCCGCCATGAATTTCCACAACGAGGAGGTCATCCCCCTGGGCCAAGAGGATACTGTGGACATTGTAGAGGTCAGCTGGGTCTCAGGGCCGGTCACCCTGGGCAAAAGCCCGGATAGCAGCATCCATGTAGTGGAGCGCGCCAGCCGGGAGATCCGCCAGGAAGACGCCATGCAGGCGGCCTATTCCGGCGGCAAGCTTACGGTTCGCTGGGACGGACAGTGGTTCCGCAAGTGGATCAATTGGAGCATCTTCAGCTTTGGCCGGGACGATAAGGCCCTGGAGGTGCTGCTCCCCGGAGATGGGACTTTGGCTGGCTTAAACGTCAGCAACACCAGCGGCGACATTACCATAGCGGACTTTTCCGCGGAGGAGCTGAATGTTTCCTCCACCAGCGGCAACCTGATTCTCTCCGCTGTCTCCGGCACCCAGAGTTTTCATGTGAGCACAGTCTCCGGAGATGTGCGTGTAGAGGGCGCTGGGGCCGGGGAGCTGAATGCCAGCACCACCAGCGGCAGTCTGGAGCTTAAGGCAACGACCGCCCAAGAACTGCATATCAGCACCACCTCGGGCAGCTGCCAATATACCGGCGCGGCGCAAGAGCTCAAAGCCAGCACGGTCTCCGGCGAACTGCTGGCGGACCTGACCCAATGCCCCGCCCAGGCGGCTATGGAGTCGGTATCCGGCTCCGTGCGGCTGGGCCTGCCGGAAAACGATGGCTTCACGGCGGTATATTCCAGTGTTTCCGGCGATTTTCAGTCGGACTTTCCCACCACCGGCAGCGTGGGCAAGCGGGATGGCACTGTGGTGTATGGCACTGGCAGCGCTAAACTGCGCTTTAGCACCACTTCGGGCGAAATCGCGGTCAGCCGGACCAAGGCTGCGGACTCTCCCACGCCTCCGGCTGCATAGAACCTTAAAAAACGATTCTAAGTACTCCACAAGCTTTTACAGGGCGATGGGGCCCCTTCACCCTAAGCGCCAAGCGGGCGGTGCTTCTTTGACTGACTTGCTGTCCAGCACATAAAAAGCGGCAGGCTCTTCTCTCCAGAGCCCGCCGCTTTTTGCTGTTTCATTTTTAGTAGGCCTTGATATGCTGGGCCACAGCGGTTTTTAAAGCCTCTTCCAGCAGCGCCTCTCCGTCAATGGCGGCTTCGCCCCGCTCCACCATTTCCAGGCTGGGTTTGGTGCGGGGATGTTTGGGGGTGAAGATGGTGCAGCAGTCCTCATAGGGCTCAATGGAGGTGTCAAAGGTGTCAATCTTCCGGGCGGTCTTCACAATCTCCGCCTTGTCCGTGCCGATAAGGGGCCGGAACACAGGCATTTGGGCCACCGCGTCCGTACAGGCAATGGCTTGCAGGGTTTGGCTGGCCACTTGGCCCAGGCTCTCGCCGGTGATGAGGCAGAGGCAGCCCTCGTCCTGGGCCACCCGCTGGGCGGCCCGCAGCATGTAGCGGCGCAGAATCACCGTGCTTAGTTCCTCGGGGCATTGGTCCCGAATGGCCTCTTGCAGGCGGGTTAGTTCCACAGTTACCAGCTTGATGCGCCCTGCGTATTCGCTGACCTTTTGCAGCAGCCGTACCACTTTGTCGTGGGCCAGTTCACTGGTGTAGGGGGGGCTGGCGAAGTGCACGGCAGTGAGCGCCAAGCCCCGCTTGGCCATAGACCAGGCGGCCACAGGGCTGTCCAGTCCGCCGCTGATGAGCACCAGCCCCCGGCCTCCGCTGCCCACGGGGATGCCCCCCGCGCCGGGCCGGGCATCGGCGTGAAGAAAGGCCGCGGCCTCTCGGACTTCCACCCAGACAGTCACGTCCGGGTGGTGCACGTCCACCTGCAGATGGGGAAAGCGTTCCATCAGATAGGCGCCCGTCTCCCGGGCGATCTCCGGAGATTGGTGGGGGAACTTCTTGTCGCTGCGCTTGGCCTCCACTTTAAAGCTTCCGGCCTCTTCCAGCTCATCCCGCAGGTACTCCGCCGCCTTTTCCTGGATGCTGGACAGGCTTTTTTCCGCCTCGCCGGCCCGGGTGTAGCTGACCACCCCAAAGACCTTGGCGCAGCGTTCCTCCGCCAGATCCATGTCCGCCTCCTGGTCCATGGGCTCCACATAAATGGTAGACTGGCGGGAGGTGACGGAAAAGACCCCCGCTCCTTGCAGGCGGCGCTTAAGGTTTTTTATGAGCACATCCTCAAATGTTTTACGGTTTAGGCCTTTTAGGGCGATCTCGCCCAGCTTCAGCAAAAGAACTTCCTTCATCATATTCGGGTGCATGGCGCGCCAGGGTAAAACCTGGGGGCCGGGACTCCTTTCGTGGGTTTGGCCTTATCATACCATGTTTTGCGGGGAAAGTAAATAACCGAATGTCCAGTGAGCCGCGTCCGGCGCGGAAGCAGAGGGGGACGGTTTTACTCCACCCGCTCAAACACAGGCATGTAGTCAATGGGCGCGTCTACTGTGACAGTCTGGCCCCCCGGGAAGCATTGGCCGGTGGAGGTCAGCCGCCACTGGCCAGCTGGCAGGTAGACTTCGCGGGCAAACTGGTTCAGCTTCAGCACCGGAGCCACCAGGTATTTGCCGCCAAACATATACTGATCCTGTAACTGCCAGCAGGCTTGGTCTTCCGGGAACTCATAGAACATGGCACGCAGCAGGGGAGAGCCGTTTTCGTGGGCCTCCTGATACAGAGACTTGATGTAGCCGTGCAGGGCAAGGCGAAGCTCGTAATATTTTTTCATGATGGCATAATTCTCTTCGCCGTAGCTCCACAGCTCGTTGGGCTGGCCTGTATAGAGATAACCGCCGCCCCAGTCCCGATCGTCCAGCGGGGGAATGTTGTGGGGCCCCCGGTCTCCGTGCATGCGCAGCACCGGGGAGTACACCGCGAATTGGTACCAGCGGATGAGCAGCTGGCGGAAGTCTGGGTCGTTCACATCATCGGTCATAAAGCCGCCGATGTCTGTGGTCCACCAGGAAATGCCGCACAGGCCCATGTTCAGCCCGCACTGAATCTGGCTGGCAAAGGCCTCAAAGGTGCTGGGCACGTCCCCAGACCAGATTACATTGCCGTACTTCTGAGAACCCGCCCAGCAGCAGCGCAGCAGGTTCACAATGGGGCCGCGGCCCTCCTTTTCCATGCCCTCAAAAAAGGCCCGGCTCATCCACTGGGGATAGAGGTTGCTCAGGCTCAAAGCGGGACCGTCGCAGTAGCGGTAATGGTCAAAGTCGTACACGCCCAGGTCCGGCTCCGAGTTGTCCAGCCAAAAGGCGTCGATGCCCAAATCGAAGTAGTTCTTTTTGCAGGCTTCCCACACATAGGCCCGGGCCTCCGGGTTGAAAACATCGATTTCCACGCAGTCGCCCTGGAAGTCGTAGGTCTGGGCCGCGCCCCGCTCGGTGCGCATCAGCAGCCCCTGCTCCATCATGGGCCAGAAATTTTCCGATTTCCGGTCCACAGAGGGCCACACCGAGACGATCACTTTGGTGCCCATGGCGTGGAGCTCCTCGACCATAGTCTTGGGGTCGGGCCAGTATTTCCGGTCAAATTTCCAGTCTCCCTGAAGGGTCCAGTGGAAGAAGTCAATGACCATCTGGTCAATGTGGATGCCCTCGGCCTGATACCGGCGGGCCACTTCCAGCACCTCGTCCTGGGTGCGGTAGCGGAGCTTGCACTGCCACAGCCCCATGCGGTCCTCGGGGAAGAGAGGGGCGCGTCCGGTGGCGGCGGTGTAGTTTTGGAGGATCTCCTTGGGGGTATCCGCCGCTGTAATCCAATAGTCCATCTCCTTGGTGGAGCGGGCCTCCCATTGATAGTAGTTGTTGCCGAAGGCGACCTGGCCCACAGCGGGATTGTTCCACAAAAATCCGTAGCCCAAGGAGGACAGGGCAAAGGGCACGGAGATTTGGGAGTTGCGCTGGGCCAGCTCCAGCACACAGCCCTTCATGTTCATGCACTCCTGCTGGTATTGACCCATACCAAAGATTTTTTCCTCTTTGTTGCTCTCAAACTTCACCAAAAGGGAGTGCTCGGTGCCTCCAATCACACCCTTCCACTCCCGGTTAACGGTCTTGAGGCAGCGGCTCTGCCGGGAGATGGTTCCGTCATAGGCCCGGAAATATTCCCGCAGAAGCAAGGTGTTGTCCCGGTAGAAGGAGATAACGCCTCTGTGGTTCACCTCCGCCCGGATGCGGCCATTGACAATGGCGCCGGTCTGACGGGGGGATTTGTCCTCGCCAGGGAGGTTTTCCGCCTTCTCCTCCACCACAATGTCCGCATTGTGTTCCACAGACTCGGTTAAGGCCCAATCGTTTCCGGTAAAGTCCCGCAGCACGGTGGCCCGCACCCGCAGGGAGTCCCGGCCCCAGGGCTCAATTTTCAGCCGTTCTCCCTGATGATAAAACACCAGGGCAGAGCCTTCCTGTTTAAAACCCATAAGTATCCTCCTGTTTTTTGCGGACATGTCCATTTTTTGCGCGTTGCGAATATACAAGACCCGCACAGGCTTGCGCGGCAAACGGGCAGGCCTTGAGGCGCATGGCCTTCTGCGCGGCGCTTTAAAGGCTCCTTGCCTTTGGACAGTCCCTAATTTCCGGCGGCTCTTGGGCCCGCCGTGTCGTCTCCGTAGTATAGTAAACGCAGGGCGGCACGGGCACGCCCTGCGTTTACTATATTATAGCCGTACAAGCGGCCGGCTGCAAGTGGAATCCTGGTAAAAAACAAATTTCTGCTTCCAGAGAAGGGGCTGCCGGCCGAAAAAGACTTATGGGAGAATGCCTTCTTGTTGCCAAAACCATTATCAAAAAAGGAGCCCGGAGGCTTCGGCCTCTGGGCTCCTTTTCGGTTCACAGGATCGGTTATGTTCGCCTGCTATGCCTGGCAGTCCACCACTACTTTGATAGACTCGCTGCCCTGCTGGGCGGCAATGGCTTCGGGAAGCTGGGCCAGGGGGAAGCGGTGGGTGATAATGGGCCCAAAGTCCACCTTGCTGCTGTTGATCAGCGCCACAGCCCGGGCATGGGTGTCTGGGTTGACGAAGGAGCCGCGAATGGTCAGCTCCTTTTTGTATACGTCAAACAAGGGCAGGGGGAACTGTGCCTCCACCTTGGGCACGCTGAACAGCACGATGATGGCCCCCTTGTTGGCAAAATCAAAGGCGCTCTGCACGGCGGGGTTGTTTCCAACGCACTCAATCACTACATCGGCGGCGCACTCCGCCTGCTGGCGGCTCTGGGGGTCGGTGGGGTCAATGGCTAGGTCCGCGCCCAGCTGAAGGGCGGCCTCCCGGCGCTTTTGGTTGGGCTCGCTGAGGATGAGCCGTGCCGCGCCGGACAGCTTGGCCAGCTGAAGCATAATCAACCCAATGGCTCCGCCGCCAATGACGCACACAGTCTGTCCCGGCCGGATGCCCGCCAAGTCGATGCCGTGGAGGCAGCAGGCCAGAGGCTCGGCCATAGCCGCAGCCTCGAAGGAGACCGCTGGATCCAGCCGGAAGGCCTGGGCCGCGGGGACCAGGCTGTACTGGGCAAAGCCTCCGTCCCGGGTAACGCCCACGGCCTGCATGGAGGGGCACAGCTGTTTTTTGCCATTGCGGCAGTGCTCGCACTCTCCGCAGTAAATGTTGGGGTCAATGGTCACATGGTCTCCGGGCAGCAGGGCGGTTACCCCTTGGCCTACCGCCACCACCTCGCCGGAGTATTCATGGCCCAGCACCACCGGCGGGTTTACGTCGGCAGAGCCCGGTTCGCCGTAGTAGATGTGCACATCGGTGCCGCACACGCCGCAGAACATGTTCTTCACAACCACCTGGCCAGGACCCGGGGTGGGGATATCGGTCTCGCGGATCTCAAACGTCTGGCTGCCCAGGAAATAATTTGATTTCATAGTATCGCTCCTTATGCCGCCCATATTTTTACGCGGGCTGGGCGTGTCTCGCGCTTTTATTTGAGGAAAAAGAGGAAGCCTCTTTGAGAACTCCCCCTTTTTAAATGGCGCTATTTATTCGTACTCAACCACGTTAACCCAGCCCATGAGGAATTCTTTCTCCTCGGGCTTGCCCTTTACCGACTGGGAAGCGGCCACAATGGGCAGCCACTTCTGCACATACTGCTTGGCGGTGTCGGACTTTTTGCAGAAGAGCTCCAAATACTTCTCCGCTCCGTCCATGTCTCCGTCCAGCCAGAAGAGCAGGTAGGTCCGGGCCGCGTCGGCGCTGGCGTTGCCCTGAGTGGCGTGGGACCAGTCCAGAACCGCGTAGCCGCCGTCGGGCTTAATGATCACGTTAGAGGGGTTGAAGTCCCCGTGGCAGAGCTTGCGGTGTTTCGGGAGGCTGTCCAGGCGGGCGTCCAGCTCATAGCGGGTGGTGGCGTCCAGGCCGGTCTGGCTGATCTTCCGGCGCATTTTGTCCTGGAGGAAGGTCAGCATGGGGGCGCTGTGCTGGTGCAGCTCCAGCTGAATGTCCACCAGACGCGCCAGATACTCGTCCTTTTTCTCCGGGTTTTCCTTCATCAGGCGGTCCAGGGTTTTGCCCTCGATATAGTCGGTGACAATGGCCCACTTGCCCTCCACCATCTCAACGCCCCGCACATGGGGCATAGGGATGCCGGTCTCTTCCACCCGGGCAATGTTCAAAGCCTCGTTGAGAATGTCGGCCTTGGAGAAGCCCTCGTCAAAAACCTTGATCACCCGGTCGTCTTCCCGGTAGATGGTCTTGGAGGTGCGGGCAGCGATTACTCTTGCGTTTTCCAGATTCATGTGTATACTCCTCCCTTAATTATTTGCCGTTGTAGCACTTCAGATAGATCTCTTTGATCTCCTTCATCAGCGGGTAACGGGGGTTGGCTCCGGTGCACTGATCGTTGAAGGCGTTCTCCACCATCTCGTCCAGGGTGGCGTTGAAAGCCGCCTCGGTAACGCCGTAATCCTTAATGGACTTCTTAATCTGAATCTTGTCCTTCAGGTCCTCCAGGGCGGCGATGAGGCTCTCAAACAGCTCGTCGTCGTTGCTGCCGGGCAGGCCGCAGGCCTTGGCAATCTCCGCGTAGCGGGCCTTGGCGTGGGGGTACTGATACTGGGAGAAGGTGCCCATCTTGGTGGGAACTTCCGCGGCGTTGTAGCGCATAACCTCGGTGAGGATCACCGCGTTGGCAATGCCGTGGGGCAGATGGTGGTAAGCGCCCAGCTTGTGGGCCATGGAGTGGTTCAGGCCCAGGAAGGCGTTGGCAAAGGCCATGCCGGCGATGCAGCTGGCCTCGGCCATCTTCTCGCGGGCGTAGGGGTCGTTGGCGCCGTTCTCGTAGGCGGAGGGCAGGTATTTGAACACCAGCTTGATGGCTTCCAGCGCCATGCCGTCGGTGAAGGGAGAGGCCATGATGGACACATACGCCTCAATGGCGTGGGTCATGGCGTCGATACCGGAGGCGCTGGTGAGGCCCTTGGGCTGGTTCATCATGTTGTCCACGTCCACAATGGCCATGGTGGGCAGCAGCTCATAGTCGGCCAGGGGCCACTTGGTGCCGGTGGTCTCGTCGGTGATGATGGCGAAGGGGGTCACCTCGGAACCGGTACCGGAGGAGGTGGGGATGGCCACCATCATAGCCTTCTGGCCCATTTTGGGGAAGCGGTAGATGCGCTTGCGGATGTCCATAAAGTCCATGCTCATAGACTGGAAGTCCGCGTCCGGATGCTCATAGAGCACCCACATAATCTTGGCCGCGTCCATGGGAGAGCCGCCGCCCAGGGCGATGATCACGTCGGGCTGGAAGCTGTTAATCTGCTTGACGCCCTCTCTGGCGCAGGCCAGGGTCGGGTCGGGAGCCACATCGGCAAAGACTGCGTACTGAATGCCCAGCTCGTCCAGGCGGTCGGTCAGGGGCTTGGTGTAGCCGTTCTGATACAGGAAGCTGTCGGTGACGATGAACGCCTTTTTGCGGGCGTACTCGGTCTTCAGCTCTTCCAGGGCTACGGGCATGCAGCCCTTCTTAAAGAATACCTTCTCGGGCGTGCGGAACCACAGCATGTTCTCTCTCCTCTCGGCCACGGTCTTAATATTGATCAGGTGCTTCACGCCCACGTTCTCGGAAACGGAGTTGCCGCCCCAGGAGCCGCAGCCCAGGGTGAGGGACGGGGCCAGCTTGAAGTTGTACAGGTCGCCGATGCCGCCGAAGGAGGAGGGGGTGTTCACCACGATGCGGCAGGTCTTCATGGCCGCCTGGTGCCGGGCCAAACGCTCCTGCTGGGCCGGGTGGATATACAGGGAGGCGGTGTGGCCGTAGCCGCCGTCCTCAATCAGGCGCTCGGCCTTTGCCACCGCGTCTTCAAAGTCCTTGGCCTTGTACATGGCCAGCACGGGGGAGAGCTTCTCGTGGGCGAACTCTTCCGAGATGTCCACGCTCTCCACCTCGCCAATGAGAATCTTGGTGCTCTCGGGCACGGTAACCCCAGCCAGGGCGGCAATCTTGGCGGCGGGCTGGCCCACGATCTTGGCGTTGAGAGCGCCGTTGATGATGATGGTCTTGCGCACCTTGTTCAGCTCGGACTTGGAGAGGATGTGGCAGCCGCGCTTGACGAACTCGGCCTTTACCGCGTCATACAGGGGTTCCAGGGTGATGACGGACTGCTCGGAGGCGCAGATCATGCCGTTGTCGAAGGTTTTGGAGTGGATGATGGAGTTGACGGCCATGATGGGGTCCGCGCTCTCGTCGATGATGGCGGGCACGTTGCCCGCGCCCACGCCCAGGGCCGGGGTGCCGGAAGAGTAGGCGGACTTGACCATGCCGGGGCCGCCGGTGGCCAGAATGATGTCCGCCTCGGCCATGACCAGGTTGGTCAGCTCCAGGGAGGGCGCGTCGATCCAGCCGAAGAGGCCCTCAGGCGCGCCGGCCTTCACGGCGGCCTCCAGCACCACCTTGGCGGCGGCGATGGTGCACTTCTTGGCCCGGGGATGGGGGCTGATGATGATGCCGTTGCGGGTCTTCAGGGCCAGCAGGGTTTTGAAGATGGCGGTGGAGGTGGGGTTGGTGGTGGGAATGACCGCCGCGATCACGCCGATGGGTTCGGCGATCTTCCGGATGCCATAGGCCTTGTCCTCTTCGATGACGCCGCAGGTCTTGGTGTCTTTGTAGGTGTTATAGATATACTCGGCGGCATAGTGGTTCTTAATGACCTTGTCCTCCACCACGCCCATGCCGGTCTCTTCCACCGCCAGCTTGGCCAGCGGGATACGCTGCAGGTTGGCAGCCATAGCCGCCGCGCGGAAAATCTCATCGACCTGCTGCTGGGTGAAGGACGCGTATTTCTTCTGCGCTTCGCGGACCCGGGCCAGCATTTTTTCAAAGGTCTCTACATTTTCCACGATTTCGAAATTTGTCTCCATGAAATTGCCCATCCTTTGCTGTTTATTTGGGGAGGCAGCCGGGGTTACGCGCCTCCCTTGGTGCTGAAACGTTCTTTCAGGTGGTTTGAAAGCAGCGCCAAAGACACGGCCATGTTTTCGTTTTGGACCAAAATCCCCCTTGGCACCTGCAAGTGGGCGTTGGCAAAGTTCCACACCGCCAGCACGCCGCTGTCAATCAGCTGGTCGCACACGGCCTGGGCTTGCCCGCCCGGCACGGTGATAATCCCTATATGCACCCCCACCCGGCGGCACAGGTCTGGCAGCTTATCCATGGGCAGAATTTTCTTTCCCGCCACCTCGCGCCCGGCAAGGCTGGGGTCCGCGTCGAACCCGGCCAGGATGTTCAGCCCATACTGGGGAAACCCGCTGTAAGCCAGCAGCGCCTGCCCCAGCTTGCCCGCGCCCACCAAAATGGCGTCCTGGGAGTTGTCATAGCCCAAAAAGCTTTCCAGCTCCCGGATGAGCTCCGCCCGGGCGTAGCCCACCTTTGGCCGGCCTTTGCTGCTTACCGAGGCCAGGTCTTTGCGCACCACCACGTCGTTGAGGCCCAGGGCCTCGGCGATGCTGGTGGCCGAAACGTTCTTCCCGGTTTTTCCGCCCGGGCTACGCAGGTAGTTCAGGTAGGCGGGCAGCCGCTGCAGAGTCTGCTTTGAAACACACCGGTCCGGCATTTCTTCACCTCTTTTCTTGTTGCAGGCTATGGTTTGCTCTTACTGCTTATAATATAGCACACTTTTATGAAAAAGGGAAGCGGAAATTCTTTTTTATCGATAAAAAAATATCGATAACAACTTCCGGCTTATTTATATAGTTTTCTGGGCCTCGGGCCCCAGCCGGCGGCAGCGGACTTTTCAGCCTGCCGGGCGGGTTTGGCTCTTCCTTAAAGTAATAGCATATTTGATTTGCTGTAATATTCTACACCCAGTTGAGCAGTCCAGAAGATGGCACTTCTGGGCTGTCTCCCAAAACGGTAAAATGTATTCATGGCATATGTATAAGGCGCTGCAGCAGGCCATTGCCGCAGGGCATTTGCAGGCAAATCCATCGGAGGCCTGTGTTCTTCCGAGGATTGAGCAAAGGGAGATATCCCCGCTTGATGATACTGATATAAGCAATTTTTTGAAAGCGATTCGCGGGCACCGTTTTGAAACGCTGTATCTGACAATGCTTTTTACTGGCATGCGGCGCGGGGTGATGTGCGGTTTGGCCTGGGATTGTGTAGAGTTAAACAGTGGGAAGATTCTGAACTAACAAGCAGCTGCAAAATATTCCGGGAAAGCCCGGAGAATTTCGGCTCATATCCCTAAAGAACAATAAGGGCCGAAGCGTCGCGCTTGCGGATTCACTGGTAAATGAGCTTAGAAAGCATAAAGCCGCACAGGATAAAATGCGGGAATATGCTGGTGAACTTTGGCAGAAAACGGGCTTTGTCTTTGCAAACGAGGTGGGCGACCATCTTTCCCCTAGCACTGTTTACCATCAGTTTAAGAGGATTGCTGAATCTATTGGGTTGCCCGACGCTCGTCTGCACAATGGCTGTGTTAAAATAGGACTAAATCAGGAACACCCTAACAGCAAGGGGGCACCGGTTTAGTCCTGTTTCTATTTTACACAACATGATGTGGGAGGTCGTAAAATGAACTCTAAATCAAGAATAATCGCAATCAGCAACCAAAAGGGCGGGGTTGGCAAGACCGTCACCACCGTAAACCTAGGCATCGGCCTAGCCCGCAAGGGTAAACGCGTCCTACTGGTGGACGTGGACGCACAGGGCTCCCTTACCGCCAGCCTGGGCTACCAGCACCCGGACCAGCTAGACGAAACCCTTGCCACCGTGCTGGGCAAAGTTATTGAGGACAAGCCCCTGGCCTCTGCTCATGTGAGATAAAGAAGTAAAAGAAGTGTAAAAAATTTTGCCGTTCCCTAT
>CAJUNS010000010.1:0-35414 GCA_910587995.1 uncultured Oscillospiraceae bacterium
TCACCGTTCTAAAAGGCGATGGCATCGGCCCGGAAATTGTGGATCAGGCCATGAAGGTTTTGGACAAGGCCGCCGCGAAGCACGGCTTTGCCGTGGAATATGACCAGCAGCTGCTGGGCGGCGCGGCCATTGACGCCACAGGCGTGCCTTTGCCCCAGGCTACGGTAGACGCCTGCAAGGCTTCCGACTCCGTGCTGCTGGGCGCGGTGGGCGGCCCCAAGTGGGACAGCCAGCCCGGCGGCAACCGCCCCGAGGCGGGCCTTTTGGGCATCCGCAAGGCCCTGGGCCTTTATGCCAACCTGCGTCCGGCCGTTATCTTTGCCCCCCTGCGCAACGCCTCCCCCCTCAAGCCCGAGATCATTGGTGAGAGCCTGGACATTATGGTGGTCCGGGAGCTTACCGGCGGCATTTACTTTGGCGACCGGGGCACGGAAGAGCAAAACGGCGTAACCAGTGCTTATGACACCGAGCGCTACAGCGTCCCGGAAATTGAGCGCATCGCCCGGGTGGCCTTTGACATGGCTCAAAAGCGGAACCATAAGCTTTGCAGCGTGGACAAGGCCAATGTGCTGGACAGCTCCCGCCTGTGGCGCGCCACGGTGAACCGTCTGGCGGCGGAATACCCTGACGTGGAGGTCAGCCACCTGTATGTGGACAACACCGCCATGCAGCTGGTCCGGGACCCTGGCCAGTTTGACGTGATTGTTACCTCCAACATGTTCGGCGACATCCTCTCCGACGAGGCCTCCATGATCAGCGGCTCCATCGGCATGCTGGCCTCCGCCAGCCTGGGGGAGGGAGGCCTGGGCCTTTACGAGCCCATCCACGGTTCCGCCCCGGACATTGCCGGTCAGGATGCGGCCAACCCCCTGGCCACCATTCTCTCCGTGGCCATGATGCTCCGCTACTCCCTGGATGAGCCGGAAGCGGCCCAGTCCATTGAAAACGCGGTTGCCCAGGTTCTGACCCAGGCCCGGACCCGGGATATCTACACCGAGGACTCTGGCTGCAAGCTGGTGGGCTGCCAGGAAATGGGCAGCTTAACCGCTGGCTTGATTTAATGGAAAAGCGCTTCCCTTAGATGGAAAACGCCCTTGCTAAAAAAGGACCCGGGCCCTCAGCCCAGGTCCTTTTCCTGTTTGCGCATGGTGCGCATGCAGCGGGTACAAAGGGTCATCCGCTTTTTCCCGCCGGGGCCCTCCACGGTCATCCGGTGCAGGTTCGGCTTAATCTTCTTGGGCGTGCGTCCCGCAATGTACATGCGGTTGTGGGCCACCTTGTTCCCAAATACCGTTGTCTTTCCGCATATTTCGCAGCGCATGGATTTTCCCTCTCTTTCTGACAGTCTGGCGCGGCCGCTCCCGTCCGCTGCTGCCAGTATAACCCGGGGAATCAGCCTTTCGCAACCCCGCAGACCGTACAGAAGCGAAACCGGGCCCCCCGCGGGAGCAAAGTCAAGGCAGAAACAAGAGGACGCTTGTCATTCGCCGCCTCTTCCCGTATAATATAGTAAACGCCCTTGAAAATCGGTATTTGCTGATTTTCAAGCAGGGCGGCACGGGCATGCCCGCGCCGCCAGGTTCAAAAGAGGTTTCACCTCTTTTGAACTGCGTTAACGATAAAACCTATATGAATCCGTGCCCAGGAAGGGGGAACTCCCGCTTTGACCCAATCCGTAACCCGTGCATAGCAAAGGCTATCGCACACAAAACAATCCAGCGCTAGCCTTTGCTCATCCTGAATTTATGTTTAGGAGGAGCACAATGCGCTATATTCGAGCACAAGACGTTCTGCCCGCCGACCTGCTGAACCAACTCCAGCAGTATGTGGACGGAGCCTATCTGTACATCCCCCGCCGGGAGGAGAACCGCCTTGCCTGGGGCCAGCGGACCAACAGCAAGGCTGAGACCGCGGGGCGCAACCGGGAGATTTACCGGCGGGCCTTGGCCGGAGAAACCGCCGCCCAGCTGGCGGAAGCTTATTTTTTAACGGAAAAGACCATCCGGCGCATTCTTTTAGAGGAGCGCCAAAAAGAGGGTTGAAGGCCCTGCCCTCAAAAAAACAAAACCCACGGGGAATCCCGTGGGTCTTTTTATTTGGATCCTGGCGGAGAGCGCCCCTCCCGTTTGCCCTGGCAAAGCTTTTTCCGGTTCGCGCGGCTTCACAGCTTCCCAAGCAGGAGAAAAACTCCCATTAAAACCGGTTGGTGCAGCAGGTAGATCAGCAAGCTGTGCCGCCCTAAAAAGGCCAGGGGCGCAAACCCCGGCTTTAGCTTTTCCATCACCCGGCGCCGGTGTCCCACCGCCCGCCAGAGAAAATACCCGCAGAGGTAGAGAAACATCCAGGGGATCAGGGGAAAATAGTCGGAAGAGTGAAACCCCGGCCCCGGCAGGCCCGCCACGGCCAGCCAGTCCCATTGGTACAGCCAGCCGGGCAGGGCCAGCAGCTCCCAGCCCTCAAAGCCCAACGAGCCCCGGGGCACATTGCGCGTCAGCAAAAAGGCCCCGGCTGAAAGGCCCAGCCCCAGCCAGGCCGGAAAGGGCCGGCGCTTCCACCAGCTCCACAGCTGCCAGACCCCGCATTGAATCAGCCCCGCCAGGCCCAGCAAATACAGCACGCCAAAAAGGATGAACTCGGAGGGCATGGCCAGGTAAGTAATCACACTGACCAGCACCCCGGCCTCCAGCACCACCAGTCCATGGCGAACCGGGTGGCGGGACAGGCGGAAGCAGAACCCGGAGAGGAAAATAAACCCCCAGCAAATGCTTTGCTGCCACACATAACCGGGCCAGCCGGTGTACCAGGGAAGTGGTATGCCTAAAATATAAACTACATCATACAGGGCGTGGTAGAGCACCATGTTGATGAGCAGCAGGCCCCGCAGGCTGTCCAGGGCATGGTAGCGGCCCTCTTTCAATAGCCCAGCACCCCGCGCAGGGACTCGTCGTCCGCCACCCAATCGTTCACATCAATAACCCGGTACCGCTCCTTGCTGTCCCGGATGATCACCCGGGCGATGCCCGCGTTGATGACCATGCGCTTGCACATAGAGCAGCACACGGCGTTTTCAATGTAGTCCCCGGTATCCACCTCGGTGCCCACCAGATACAGGTCCGCGCCCAGCATGTCCCGGCGGGGGGCGCAGATGATGGCGTTGGCCTCGGCGTGGACGCTGCGGCAGAGCTCGAAGCGCTGGCCCCGGGGGATGTCCATTTTTTTGCGCAGGCAGTAGCCTAGGTCGCTGCAGTTTTCCCGGCCCCGGGGCGCTCCCACATAGCCGGTGGAGATCACCTCGTCGTTTTTTACAATGACCGCTCCGTACCACCGGCGCAGGCAGGTGCACCGCTTAGAGACCACCTCGGCCAAGTCCAGGTAATAGTTCGTCTTGTCCCGCCGCTTTTGCTGATCCATAAAAAACCCTCCCTTAATCCATTGCCGCCGTTTCCCAAAACCAGCGTCCAGCTGGCTCGCCGCAGAAAGCGAAAAATTTTGAAACCCTTTCAAGCCTCCGCAAGCTTGCTTCGCGAACTGGGCCGCCGTCAGTTAGAAAAAGCCTTTCACTTCTGCCCATAATAGGCATTGGCCCCATGCTTGCGCAGATAATGCTTGTCCAGCAGCTCCCGCTGCATGGGCGGAATCTCCGGGTCCATCATCCGGTTATGCCAAGCCATAAAGGCCAGCTCTTCCAGCACCACCGCGTTGTGTACCGCGTTCATGGGGTCCGTGCCCCAGGCAAAGGGCCCGTGGCTGTGGACCAGCACGGCTGGAACCTGCTCCGGCTCGATGCCCTGAGAGCGGAAGGCCTCCACAATCACCTTGCCTGTTTCCAGCTCATATTCTCCGGCAATCTCCTCCGGGGTCATGGTCCGGGTGCAGGGGATTTCCCCGTAGAAATAATCCCCATGGGTGGTGCCCAGGGGAGGGATGCCCCGGCCGCTTTGGCTGAATATGGTGGCCCACCGGCTGTGGGTGTGCACCACGCCCCCAATGCCCGGAAAGCTGCGGTACAGCTCGCAGTGGGTAGCCGTGTCCGAAGATGGGTTCAGCCTGCCCTCCGCCTTTTGGCCGGTGGCAATGTCCACCAGCACCATATCTTGGGGCTCCAGGGCCTCATACTCCACGCCGCTGGGCTTGATGGCCATTAACCCGCTGGCCCGGTCTATGCCGCTTACATTGCCCCAGGTAAACGTCACCAGCCCATGCCGCGGCAGCAGCATGTTCGCCCGGTAAACCTCTTCCTTTAATTTCTCTAACATAACAACACTCCTTTTTTGCCTCCGGCGGGTTAAGAAACTTTCTGAAGAAAGTTTCTTAACGATCTTCAAAGACTTTTAGACGTTTAACAGGGGTGGAGGGAGTTAGCCTGGCGCTCGGTTTGGGGCTTTGCGGGCCCCGCCCTAGTGACGGGCAGACGCCGCGTCAAATACCGGCCCCTAAGCTGACTCCAACCACAACTTACAAGCGTATAATAGTTTCTTAACGATCTTCAAAGACTTTTAAACGTTTAAGGGGGGTGGAGGGAGTTAGCCTGGCCCTCGGTTTGGGGCTTTGCGGGCCCCGGTACTTGTGACAGACAGGTGCCGCGTCAAATACCGGGCCCTAAGCTATTTCCAACCACAACCTACAAGCGTGTAAAAGTTTCTTAACGATCTTCAAAGACTTTTAGACGTTTAACGGGGGTGGAGGGAGTTAGTCTGGCGCTCGGTTTGGGGCTTTGCGGGGCCCGGCACTTGTGACAGACAGGTGCCGCGTCAAATACCGGGCCCTAAGCTGACTCCAACCACAACCTACAAGCGTATAATAGTTTCGTCCACCTTTTCAAAGGTGGCGGGGTGCGGGGCAGCGCCCCGCGGCCTTCTCCCTCTTCCTGAGAAAACAGCGCAGGAAGGGTGAATGAAAATCTCCGGTGGAGATTTTCAGAGGGAAACCCTCGCCGGGGGTTTCCCTGCCCTTACCCAGACCCCAGCCCTATTCAAGCCCCGCAGCCCCGGCCAGCACGGTTCCCACGTCCTCGCGGATGAGCAGATCCGCCCGGCTGTCGTAGGGGGTGGGGTCCCGGTTGATGATGACCAGTTTAGCCTGGGGCTTCAAATAGTCCACCAGCCCCGCCACCGGGTACACCACCAGAGAGGTGCCGCCCACCACCATCAGCTGGGCCTCCATGGCGTACCAAACGGCCCGGCTCAAGTCCCGCTGGTTCAGCTGTTCGCCGTAAAGCACCACATCCGGTTTCAGCCCGCCCCCGCACTGGCAGTGGGGGACCCCTTCGCAGGCCATCACATAGCGCATATCATAGGTCTTGCCGCAGCGCTGGCACAGGTAGCGGTCCTCGTTGCCATGAAGCTCAATCACGTTCTGGCTGCCCGCCGCCTGGTGCAGCCCGTCGATGTTCTGGGTAATCACCGCCTCCAGCCGGCCCTCCCGCTCCAGCTTGGCCAGGGCATAGTGGGCGGAGTTGGGCTTGGCGTCTGGGTAAAGCATCACATGGCGCAAAAAGTCATAAAATTCTTCCGTGTGCTCCACATAGTAGTCGTGAGAGAGCATCTCCTCATAGGAAATCCCCTGCTTTTTGGCCATATAAAGCCCGTGGGCGCTGCGGAAATCCGGGATTCCGCTGGCTGTGGACACCCCTGCGCCGCCCAGAAAAATATTGCGCTTATACTGGCCAAGCCACTCTCGCAGCTGTTCCGCGTTCCCCATGGTCCCGCCTCCTCACTTTAAAATCAGGCCTACCGGGCAGTGGTCGCTGCCCAGGTACTCCGGATAGATGGCAGCGTCCTCCAAGCGCCCGGCCAGACGCTGGTCCGCCAAAAAGTAGTCGATGCGCCACCCGGTGTTGTTTTGCCGGGAATTGTTCATGTAGCTCCACCAGGAATAAGCCCCCTCCTGCTCCGGGTAGAAAAACCGGTAGCTGTCCAAAAAGCCGCTGGCCAGCAGCTCCCCGAATTTTCCCCGTTCCTCATAGGTGTAGCCCGCGTTGCCAATGTTGGAGCGGTCGTTTTTCAAGTCAATGGGCCGGTGGGCCACGTTCATGTCGCCGCAAACCACCACAGGCTTGCGCTGCCGCAGCCGGGCCAAGAACTCCCGCAACCGGTCCTCAAACTCCATGCGGAAGCCCAGACGCTCCAACCCCCGCTGGGAGTTGGGGGTGTAGAGGGTTACCAGAATGAAGTCCTCATATTCCGCCGCGATCAGCCGCCCCTCCCGGTCATAGTCCTCCACGCCCATGCCGTATTCCACCGAGATGGGCTCTGTTTTGGAAAAAATGGCGGTACCGGAATAGCCCTTTTTTTCGGCGGAGTACCAAAACTCCCGGTAGCCGGGAAAGGCAAAGTCCGCCTGTTCCCGCTGCATTTTGGTCTCTTGCAGGCAGATGACGTCCGGGCTCTCCCGGTCCAGCACCTCTAAAAAGCCCTTGCCCATGCAGGCCCGCAGGCCGTTGACGTTCCAAGAGATCAGTTTCATGGCCGCGCCTCCTTCTCATGCTAATTTGTTAACAAAGTATTAAATTATGAAATTACTTCAACTAGGTCTAGCCTTTCCTCCCGCATATATGGTATAATGTTCGCAAGCAGACGCTTTGAGAAGTCTTTTGCTCCGCAAAAGCACCAACCTTCTCCCGGCGGATTTATGACAGAATGAACAAATTTGGAGACGGAATCTCCTGGAAAACAGGGGCCGGGCTGAAAAGCCACTGGCCTCACCGCACATTGTATCCGGACAGCAAATTTATTTTGGAGGGTAAACTATGAAAAATCCGATCGTTACCATCGAAACCAACCAGGGCGTAATCAAGGCGGAGCTCTACCCGGACGTGGCTCCCAATACCGTGCATAATTTTATTTCATTAATCAACAAAAAATTTTATGATGGCACCATCTTCCACCGGGTTATCCCCGGCTTTATGATTCAAGGCGGCGATCCGGAAGGCTCCGGCATGGGCGGCCCTGGCTATGGCATCAAGGGGGAATTCTCTGCCAATGGCTTTGAAAACGGCCTCAAGCACACCACCGGCGTACTCTCCATGGCCCGTTCCCAGCGCCCCAACAGCGCCGGATCCCAGTTCTTCATCATGGTGGCCGACGCCCCCTACCTGGACGGCCAATACGCCGCCTTTGGCAAGGTGATTGAGGGCCAGTCCGTGGCCGAGGCCATCGTCAACGCCCCCCGGGACCGCAGCGACCGCCCGGACCAGGATCAGATTATGGAGCGCGTCACCGTGGACACCTTCGGCGAAACCTACCCCGAACCCGTCACCGGCCCCGAATACTAAACCATAGCTTGTTTTGCCTCCGGCGGGGTAAGAAACTTTCTGAAGAAAGTTTCTTACCCATCTTCAAAGACTTCTAGACGTTAGCGGGAGTGGGGGGAGTTAGCCTGGCGCTCGGTTTGGGGCCTCGCGGGCTCCGGCCCTTGTGACGGGCAGGCGCTGCGTCAAATACCAATGCGTTCCAGTACGAGGGGCCCTGAGCGGGGCTCCTCGTTTTTGATTTCCAGGGCGGTGAGCAGGCGCTGGGCGGCGCGGGCGCATTGGTCCTGGGTCTGGGCGTAAAGGCGGGCAATGGGCTCCCCGGCCTGGACCCGGGCGCCCCTGTTTTTGTGCAGCACAATGCCAGCTCCATAGTCGATGGCGCTGTCCTTGGTCTCCCGGCCAGCGCCCAGCTCCATGGCGCACAGCCCGCAGAGCTGGGCATCCAGCCGGGCAATATACCCGCTTTGGGGCGCCGGTACCTCCACCTGGGCTGGCGAAAGGGCAAATTTCTCCGGATGCTCCAAATAGCTCCGGTCTCCGCCCTGGGCCTCCACCATACGGCACAGAATCTCCATAGCTTCTCCTGAGGCCAAAGCCCGGTCCACTTGGGCCAGGGCCTCTTCCCGGGGGGCTCCGGCCAGCTGGACCATGCCAGCCGCCAACTCCCGGCACAGAGCGGTCAGGCGGGCCTCGCCCCGGCCCTGCAGCACCTCCACCGCCTCCATCACCTCCAGGGCGTTGCCGATGTTCCGCCCCAGGGGCATGTCCATATCAGTCAGCAAAGCGGCGGTGCGCCGCCCGGCCCCATTGCCTGTGTCCACCATCAGGCGGGCCAGCTGCCGGGCTTCCTCCAGGGTCTTCATAAAGGCCCCGGATCCCACCTTCACGTCCAGCAGAATGGCGTCGGCCCCAGAGGCCAGCTTTTTGGACATAACGCTGGCCGCGATGAGAGGCAGGCTTTCCACCGTGCCGGTCACGTCCCGCAGGGCATAGAGCTTTTTATCCGCTGGGCACAGGCTGCCGGACTGCCCTACCAGAGCCACCCCGTGCTCCCGCACAATCTGAAAGAAGCGCTCCCGAGGCACATCCATTTTCAGGCCGGGGATGCTTTCCAGCTTATCCACCGTGCCGCCGGTGTGGCCCAGGCCCCGGCCGCTCATTTTAGCGGTTTTTACCCCGCAGGCCGCCGTCAGGGGGCCTACAACCAGGGTGGTTTTGTCTCCCACTCCGCCGGTAGAGTGCTTGTCCACCTTTACCCCTGGAATGCCCGAAAGGTCCGCCATGTCTCCCGAGCGGGCCATTTCCATGGTAAGGCTTACGGTCTCCTCCCGGCTCATGCCTTGAAAGAAAACCGCCATGAGCCAAGCGGAAATTTGGTAGTCGGGGATGCTCCCCTGAGTCACGCCCTGGACCAGCCAGGCAATCTCTTCCTGGGTAAGGGCCCCGCCCCGCCGCTTTTTGGTGATGAGCTCCACCATGCCCGCCATGTCAGCCGCCCCCTTCCAGGTTGTCCGGCCCAAAGGCCATGGGCAGCAGCCCGGCCAGGGTGATGGCGGTAAGCTCCTGACCATCGGTCAGGATAATTTCAAAGTCCGGCCCGCAGAACTCCCGCATAACCTGGCGGCAAACGCCGCAGGGGGCGCAGAGGGAATCCGGCTCCTGGTCCTTGGGCGCGCCCGCCACGGCGATGGCGGAAAACTGCCGCCTGCCCTCCGCCACGGCCTGGAATATGGCGGTCCGCTCGGCGCAGCTTCCGGTAAGGGCGGCCACCTCAATGTTGCAGCCCGTGTAGACCGTGCCGTCTTTGCACAAAAGCGCCGCGCCCACAGCGAAGTTGGAATAAGGGCAATAGGCGTTTTTTCGCGCCTCCAAGGCCCGTTCCATCAGTTCATGCCGATCCATAAACAAAACACCAGCCTTTCCGTTTTTTCGGGGAGCTTACACCCTCCCGGCCCTAAGCACCTCTTCCAGTTGTTCCCGGGTAGGCAGTCCTTCGTTGTCCGACTTGTGGCTGACCTGGATGGCCCCAATGGCCAGACCCCGCCGGTTGGCCTCCGGCAGGCTCAGACCCTCCGCCAGGGCGCTGACAACTCCGGCGGCGAAGCCATCCCCCGCGCCTACGGTGTCCACCACCTTCGTCACCTGTACCGCCGGAGCGTACCCAGAGCCGCCCCCCTTCACGGACCAGAAGGAGCCCTGGCCCCCCAGCTTCACCAGCACGTTTTTGACTCCCATGCTGTGGTAATAATCCGCCACCCCCTCGGGAGTGTCCTGGCCGGTGAGGGTTTTCCCCTCGCCAATCCCAGGCAGAATGGTCTCTACACCCTCGGCCAGACCGTTCAGGGTGCGGACCATCTCCTTCTCCCCAGGCCACAGCTGGGGCCGCAGGTTGGGGTCAAAAGAGATGGGCAGGTCCAGGGCACGGGCCCGGCTGGCCAGCCGTTTGGCCGCCGCTAGGGCGGAATCAGAAAGCGCAGGGAAAATCCCTGTCATGTGCAGCCGCCCGCAGCCGAACAGGTCAAGCTTGTCAATATCATGGGCCGTAATGCGGGAAGCCGCCGAGCCCTTGCGGTAGTAGGCGATGTCCGGGTCTCCCTCTAAGGTGGAGCCTTTTAGCATAAAGCCGGTAAGCTCTCCGGGAGCCTCCAGGCACAGGCTTTGGTCAATGCTGTTTGCCGCCATGCCCTCCCGAATCCGCAGGCCCATGGGGTCGCCGCCCAAACGGGTGCAGTAGGCTGGCTCATGGCCCAGACGTGCCAAGCCCACCGCCACATTGTACTCCGCCCCGGCAATGGCCGCCCGAAACCGCTCCACCTGGCTCAGCGGCCCTGTCTCCTCCGCCATGAACAGCCCCATGGCCTCGCCTAACAAAATAATTTTCATTCTGTCCTCCTGCGTCCTGCCTTAGGGCTTGTTTGAAAATAAAGGATGTGCCGGGATTTTTGTTCCAAAGGGAGCGGTTTTATGGCGGAAACCGCAAGAAATACTGTCGCATTTCGAGGATTTCCAACACAGAAACCGCCCCTTTGGGGCAAAAAGACCGTGTTTACGATTTTTCAAACAAGCCCTACGAATCTTCAAAGACTTTTATACGTTTTGATGATGAGCGGTGCGATAACTATGCGCCCGGTTCCCGGCTTGTGGAAAGAGGAAACAAGAAATACGCCTTATTCCATTCCGCCGGCCGGCAAAGGGAAAATCAGCGGGAAGGGCCGTTATCGTTAACGCGGTTCAAAAGAGGTGATACCTCTTTTGAACCTGGCGGCGCGGGCGTGCCCGCGCCGCCCTGCTTGAAAAATCGGTAAATACCGATTTTCAAGTGCGCTTACTATTATACCCTGGTTGCCGCCAATGCGCAGGAGCCTGTAACCCGCAGCTGGCCGCTGCCCGCTGGAATAAACAGGCTGTCTCCCGCCTGGAACTCCACCTGGTTCTCCGGTCCCTGTACCTTGCCGCTGCCCTCCATCACAATGAGGGACAGGAAGGACTCCGGCCCCACCGCAAGGGCCATTTCTCCCTCCACGGTCAGCTTGTCTGTGGTAAAGTACTTGCAGGCCGCCAGCCTCAGCCTCTGGCCGCCGGGAAGAGCCTCCGGCTCCTCCCTTCCGGCGGGCTCCGAGGGACTCAGCCGGGAGACAGCCAGGGCTTTTTCAATGTGCAGCTCCCGGGGCTGGCCATCCGCGCCCAGGCGGCCATAGTCATAGACCCGGTAGGTGCAGTTAGAATTCTGCTGAATCTCGCAGATCAAAATGCCCGCGCCTATGGCATGGATGGTGCCGGACTGAATGAAAAACACGTCGCCCGGACGCACGTCCACCCGGTTGAGCACCTCTTCCACGGTGTTGTTTTCAATGCGCTGGCGGAACTCCTCCTGGCTGATTTCCCGGTTTACGCCGAAGTAAAGGAAAGCTCCAGGCTCGCAGTCCATCACGTACCACATTTCAGTTTTGCCGAACTCCCCCTCATGCTCCAGGGCGTACGCATCGCTGGGGTGAACCTGGATGGAAAGGGCCTGTTTGGCGTCAATGAACTTAATCAGCACAGGGAAGTTCTGAAATTTCTTGCAGTTTTCTCCCAAAACCTCTGGGTGGGCCTGGAAGTACTGGCCCAGGGGCATACCGTCCAGCTGGCCGCCGGAGAGGCGGCTTTGCCCTGCGGAGTGGGTGGAGAGCTCCCAGCTTTCCGCCACTTTTTCGAAGTTACAGGGCTTGCCATAGATCTCCCGCAGCTTGACGCCGCCCCAGAGGTAATCTTTAAAGGCGGGGGTCAGTTTTTCGATTTTCATGTAGAAGCCTCCCAAATATTTTTATAAGCGGCATGATCAGCGGGGCAGGTAAAGTCCTTGAAAATTTTAAGCATTCCCAGAGACTTTTGCACTCTGCCGCCTTTTTCGTTGTGCCTTTCTTATTCTTTTACTCCACCAGGACGCTCAGCGCCGCGTTTACCACGCCTCCCGCGTCTCCAATGCTGTTATTGGTGTCTTCCACCACCACTGCAAAGGCAATGGGATTCTCGATGCTGTCGCAAAAGCCCACCATCCAGCAGTTGGGGTCCTGGCCGCCGCCCACCTCGCCCGTGCCGGTTTTGGCGCAAACGTTCAGCCCGCTGGGGAACAGGGAGTCGCCGTAATAATTTTCCACATCGTTTCGCATCATGCTTTTCAGCGCCGCTGCCTCCACATGGCTTACCAGCTTCCGGTCCCCGGCGGTCAGGCCGGAGAAAAAGCCTGTGTCCCGGGTCAGCCGGGGCTGGGCGTACTCACCTTCGCCCGCAATGGCTCCCATCAGGGCCATCATGTGGTAGGGGTTGGCCACCACGGTGTATTGGCCGATGCCCGCCCAGCCCAGCTGGTTCGGGTCCGCGCTGGTCAGGTGGGCCTCGCTTTGGGCAATCTCAATGGAGCCGAAACGCAGCGTCTGATTAAAACCCATCTCCGCGGCTTTCTTTTCCAGGGCCGCGCCGCCAATGTCATTGGCCAGCTTGGCAAAGTACAGGTTGCAGGAATAGCCCAAAGCCCCGTACAGGTCCAACTCTCCGTGCTCGCCCATGCAGGTTATGTCGCTGCCGCCAATCTCTTCCGCCCCATAGCAGGTATAGGTCCGCTCGCTCCAGGCGTCCGGCCACTTTTCCATGGCCGCTGCGGCGGTAACCAGTTTGAAGATGCTCCCAGGCGTGAACGTACCGGACAGGGTGTTGTCCAGGTAAACGCCCTGATACGCCTCGTCGCCCTCAATGTCCTCCGGGACGTTCTCCGGGTCGAAGGTAGGGGCGCTGACCTTGCAGAGAATGTCGCCATTTTTGTAGTTATAGAAAATGGCCGCGCCCTTGTGGCCGTTAAGGGCCTCATAGGCGGCGGCGCAGGCCTCCGCGTCCAGGGTCAGCTTTACCTGGTTGCCCAGGCGGTTCAGCACCGTGTCGTTTAGGCCGGTGACCAGATTGTACCCAGTCAGCTTGGTGCGCATGGTATACTGTACGCTGGTGCTGATGTACCCAGCGGGATCGCCCACCGTGTGAAGCAGGGCCCGGCGCTGGGTCTCGCTTTCGCTGTAGACCCGGCGGCCCTCCTGGTTGGCGGCCAGCACCGCCCCGTCCCGGTCGGAGATATCCCCCAAAACCACGGTGGCGTCTTCATCATAAATGTGGCCGTTATAGGGCTGCATGGCCCACTGGCTGCCGTGAACCACCAGGTTAAACCCCAGCCAGCCCAGGCCGCCTAAAAAGGCGAAGAGCAGAATATAGAGCGCGAAGGAACGGAATCCCACCGTTTTCATAGCATGTCACCTCGTTTTGTGGGGAGTGGATACAGAGCTGAATCATCTGGAACAAAAGGCCGCGGTTCTCGAAAATGCCCTGTGCGCGCGGCCACGCCTCTGCCCAGGCCTCTCAAGAATAAATGTCCTCCATATCCCCCGCAGGGGGCGCGGCATGCTTGGGCCGCTGAGGCGGGTTCTCTGGCGGTTTCCGCCGGGGTGGAGGCGGGGGAGGGGGCTCCGAGGGCCTCCGCCGGGCGGAAGGCTGCGGCGGGGCCTGGGAAGATTTCCGCTGGGCAGGGGGCGGGGGAGGAGGCGCTGCCCCTCCATGCCGCCCAGACCGGCGGGCCGCGTAGGTCCGCTCGTCTGAAGCCTTGAGAAAGGCCAGCAGCCCCCACACCGAAACCATGCTGGACCCGCCCGCGCTGATAAAGGGCAGGGTCACGCCGGTCAGGGGTAAAAGATCCGTAACGCCAAACACGTTGAGGCAGGTTTGAAACAGCAGCATACCCGCCGCCGCGCAGGCTCCAATGGAGAAAAAGGTGGAGCGGCTTCTGGTCACATCGCTGCGGGCATAGAGAATAAACAGGGCAATGGTCAAAATAACCAAAAAGCCCAGCAGCACTCCCTGCTCCTCACAGAGCAGGCCGAAGGCCAAGTCGCTGTCCGCCGCGAAAATATACTTGAGATAACCCTTACCCAAGCCAATACCGAACAGCCCGCCGCTGGCCATGTAGGTCATTACCCGGGTCTGCTGGATGCCGGAATCGTAAGGGTCCTCCCACACATGGCCCCAGGCGCTGAAGCGGTCCGCCACATAGGGCATAAAAGTTAAAACCAAAAACACGCCGAAAGCCGCCGCCGCCAAAATGAGAATAATGGTTCGCACGCTGCCTGAGCGCATGAACGCGATGATCAGGAAGGTGGCAAAGAAAATAATCGCCGCGCCCAGGTCCCGCATCAGGAACAAAAAGCCTACGCAGGCCCCGGTGAACACCAGAAACTCCGTCATGTTCTTTTTGGTTTGCAGCCGGTCCAGGGTGGAGGTGCCCACAAAGACAAAGGCGATTTTGATAAACTCCGAGGGCTGAATGCTGATGGGGCCAATGTAGATCCAGTTTTTAGCCCCGTGGGTCACAGTGCCCAGCACCAGGTTCAGCACAAACAGGCACAGGGCTCCCACCCCAATGGGCAGGCGGAACCGGGCCACCCGGTCCATGTCTCCCATAAACCAAATGAGAAAGCAGAACAGCAGCACGCCCATAAACAGCGCGGCCAGCTGGGTTTTGACCCCGCTGAGTTGAAAGCCCGCCAGCAGGTTGACCCCAATGCCCGAGAGCAGGTAGCCCACGGTTTCAATCTCAAAGCTGACCCGGTGCATGTAGCCCATGGACCAGGCGAACAGCCCCCAGCCCATAAGAAATACCCCTGCCTCTGGCAGCAGAGCGGCAGGGTGAAAGCCCTCCCCGGCAAAGCAGGCCTGAAAGGCCATGAGCACATGGCAGAGAGTGGCCGCAAACATCAGCTTAAATGGCGAGGCCGCCTCCCGCAGGATGGAGGTAAAAATCCGCCGCTTCTGCACCGGAGCCTGAGAGGCGTTGCGCAGGGTGAGGGTAAAGCTGCCCAGGGTAATCCGGTCGCCAATGTTCACCAGCTTCCGGTCCGTTACCTTACGGCCATTCACCGCCACGCCCCCCTTGGAGCCTGTGTCGCAGATGAACCAGCCCTCCTCCCGGCGCATAAACACCGCGTGGTCCCGGGAGACCGCCGCGTCCGGCAGGCAGATGTCGCAGCTTTTGGCCCGGCCAATGGAGTTTTCCCAGTACAGCACCGGGAACTCCGTGCCGGAGGCTTCCTCCACCAGCATAACCACTGGGTCCCGCCGGCGCTGGCCGGACTTGAAGGAGGTGTAGCACCGCCAGGACACATACAGGGCCAGCAGGGGCACAAGAATCCGAATAACCAGCAATGCCGCCGGTCCCACGCCGGTCTGCAAGAAATTCAAAATGTCTTCCACAATTTCACCATCCCCGGTCTATTGAATCGCCGCGACCTCCCCGGCCCGCTTGTAGATGGAGCCCTCCGGCACGGCCCCCCGCACCATGGAGAGGGGATAGACCCGGCTTCCCCGGCCAATCACCGTCCCCGGGTTCAGGACCGCTCCGCAGCCCACCTCCACCTGATCGCCCAGCATGGCCCCAAACTTTTTAAGCCCGGTTTCCACCCGCTCATCTCCGGCGGCAATGGTTACCAGCGTCTTGTCCTGCTTTACATTGGAGGTTACCGCCCCGGCCCCCATGTGGGATTTGTACCCCAGAATGGAGTCCCCCACATAGTTGTAGTGAGGCACCTGGACCCCGTCAAAGAGAATGACGTTTTTCAGCTCCGTGGAGTTTCCCACCACGCAGCCCGCGCCTACCAGAGCGCTGCCCCGAATAAACGCCCCGGGCCGCACCTCGGCCTCTGGACCGATGACGCAGGGCCCGGCTATATAGTTGTTGGGATAAATCTTCGCCGTTTTGTGGATCCACACCTGCTCTCCGGCCCGCTCATAGTCCCCGGGCGAAAGCCGCGCGCCCAGCTCCAGAATAAAAGAGCCAATCTGAGGCAGGGCCTGCCAGGGGTACTGGGTTTTCTCCAGCAGCTCCCGGGCGGCGGTGTGGGACAAATCGAAAAGCTCTTTCGTTTGCAGACAGATATTGCTCATAAAAATACCTCCATAATCTTCCGGATGGGTGGGACGGCGTGGGATTTCCTCCCGCCTTAGCCTGCCGCTGTCTCGCCAAACATCAGCATGGTCTTATCCAGCGCGTCCACTTGGTTTAGGTCGATCTGCAGCTCTCCGGTGGGGGTCTGGCGGATGTCCAGGGCAATGGTCACATTCTGCTCCTGGTAGCGGATGGAGCTCAGCTGCCCTTGACAGTATTCCAGCACCTTTTCCATGTAGAGCTGGTATGGGTCCACCTTAACGCCGGGCGTGGACGCGGGGGTGGGGGCCGGCGTGGGAGTAGGCTCCGCCTCCTCACCGTCCCAATCTTCATTGTCCCAGTCCTCACCGTCCTGATTCTCTTCTCCGGGCACAAAGCCATCCTGGCCTTCGCCCAACACACCCTGCGATGACTGGGCCGCGTTAGCCGCCGAGGCCTCGTCCATAGCCTGGGTGCGCAGGCCGGAGAAAGTCTCCGTCAGCCCCGCAAAGCTGCCAATGGGCGTGACCTCTACCTCGATATAGTAGCCGGTCTCAATCTTCTGCTCTTCCTTCACCGTATATTTGGCCTGGTCAAAGGCCCGGCTCATAATGTCCTTCAGCCGCGCCAGCTGTTCCTCGTTGGGAGAGAGTCCGTAGGCGTTGCAAAAGTTTACCGCCGCGTTCTCCACCGTGGAGGTGTGGTTCTGTTGAGAAATTTCCTCCGAGGTTCCCGTCACGGCAATGAACCGGTCGTGAGCGTTGTGGTAGCTGCTGTCCAGCAGGGCCTCAATGTAGCCGGACACATCATAGTCGCCAAAGCCCGCGTCCGGTAGCGCGCAGCCAGCGCATACCACCGCCAGCACAACCGCCAAAACTCCGGCAGTCCATTTTTTCCTTACTCTCATATACCATTCTCCCATTCCTTTTTACAGAGTTAAAGAAAGCTTTTGAATCCGCTGACTCCCTTTAGGCCTCGTTTCTGCCGCAGCATTTTTTGTATTTCAGTCCGCTGCCGCAGGGGCAGGGGTCGTTGCGGCCGGGCTTTTTGGGCTTCTGCACCGGCTGTTTCTTCACTTCCTTGCCAGGGGCGGCTCCTGTGCCGGTTTCCTTGGCTACCTGCTCCCGCTGGGGAGCCTCCTTGGTACGCAGGCGCACCGTCAGCACCATCTTGGCGGTGTTTTCCCGAATGGCCCCGATCATGCCGTCGAACATGTCAAAGCCTTCCAGCCGGTATTCCACCACAGGGTCCTGCTGGGCATAGGCCCGCAGGCGGATGCCCTCTTGGAGCTGCTCCATGGCGTCAATGTGGTCCATCCACTCCTGGTCCACGCTCTTAAGCATAACCACCCGCTCCACTTCCCGCATAATGGGCAGCGTAAAGGCCTCCTCCCGCTGCTGGTACAGAGCCTGGGCTTTTTGGTAGAGCTCGTTCTTTACAAACTCCGGGTCCAGGTCCTCAATCTCCCGGGCGGTATAGTCCAGGTCCTCCGGGCCAATAAGCCAGCCCATGTAGTGCTCCCGCAGGCCCGGCAGGTCCCAGTCATCGTGAGGGATCTCGGCGGGGAGGAAGCGTTTTACATTGGCCTCAATGGCCTCCTCAATCATCTTGAGAATGGCGGGCTTCATGTCCTCGCCGTCCAGCACCTGATCCCGCTGGCCGTAGATAATCTGCCGCTGGGTGTTCATCACCTCGTCATATTGCAGCACGTTTTTGCGGATGCCGAAGTTCCGGCTCTCCACCCGGCGCTGGGCGCTCTCAATGGAGTTGGACACCATGCCCGCCTCAATGGGCACATCGTCCTCAATCTTCAAGCGGTCCATCATGGCGGAAAGCCGTTCGCCGCCAAAAAGGCGCATCAAATCGTCCTCCAGGGAGATGTAGAACCGGCTTTTGCCCGGGTCTCCCTGGCGGCCGGAGCGGCCCCGCAGCTGGTTGTCAATGCGGCGGCTCTCATGGCGCTCGGTGCCAATGATATAGAGGCCGCCCAGCGCCTTGACCTCCTTGGCCTCCGGGGCAATCTGGGCTTCGTATTCCCGGTTAAGCCGGGCAAAGGTCTCCCGGGCCTCCAAAATGTCCGGGTCCTCCGTGTGGCTGAACGCGGTAGCCTCCACCAGCAGCTCCTCGCTGTAGCCCTTTTTGCGCATTTCGGCCTTGGCCATAAACTCCGCGTTGCCGCCCAGGCTGATGTCCGTGCCGCGTCCGGCCATGTTGGTGGAGATGGTCACCGCTCCTTTGCGGCCCGCCTGGGCCACAATTTGGGCTTCCTTCTCGTGGAACTTGGCGTTAAGCACCTCATGCTTCACGCCGCGGGCCTTCAGCAGCTTGCTGAGCATCTCCGACTTCTCGATGGTAATGGTGCCCACCAGAACCGGCTGGCCTTTTTGGTGGTGCTCCACAATGTCCTCAATCACCGCCTGGAACTTGGCCTTGGCGGTTTTGTAAACCACGTCCGGGCAGTCCTCCCGGATCATGGGCCGGTTGGTGGGAATCTCCACCACGTCCAGCTTGTAGATTTCAGAGAATTCCTCCTGCTCGGTCATGGCCGTGCCGGTCATGCCGGAGAGCTTCTCGTACATGCGGAAATAATTCTGAAAGGTGATGGTGGCCAGGGTTTTGCTCTCCCGGGCCACCTGCACGCCCTCCTTGGCCTCAATGGCCTGGTGCAGGCCCTCGTTAAACCGGCGGCCGTACATCAGGCGGCCGGTGAACTCATCGACGATGATAACCTCGCCGTCCTTCACCACATAATCCTGGTCCCGGTGCATAATGCCCCAGGCCCGAATGGCCTGGTTCACCCGGTGCTGAATCAGGATATTTTCCGAGTCCGTAAGGTTTTCCAGGTGGAAGAACTCCTCGGCCTTTTTCACGCCCTGGCGGGTCAGGGAGCAGGTCTTGAGCTTTTCGTTGACAATATAATCGTACCCGGCGTACAGCTCGTCGTTGTCCTCCTTCTGGTCAGTCTCCTTTACCCGGACAGCCTTGAGGCCCCGGGCCAAGGTGTTGGCCTGCTGGTAGACAATGTCAGCCTCGGCGCCCTGGCCGGAGATAATAAGAGGCGTGCGTGCCTCGTCAATGAGGATGGAATCCACCTCGTCCACAATGGCGTAGTGGTGGCCCCGCTGTACCTTGCGGTCCTTGTAGATCACCATGTTATCCCGCAGGTAGTCAAAGCCCAGCTCGTTGTTGGTGCCATAGGTGATGTCGCAGGCGTAAGCGGCTTTTTTGTCCTCCGGGCTCATGCCCGTCATGGCCAGGCCTACGCTAAGGCCCATAAAGTTGAACACCCGGGCCATCATCTCGCCCTGGTACTTGGCCAGGTACTCGTTCACTGTAACCACATGCACGCCTTTGCCCGAAAGGGCGTTCAAATAGGCGGGCAGAGCCAGCGAGAAGGTTTTGCCCTCGCCGGTCTTCATTTCGGCAATGCGCCCCTGGTGCAAAATGACGCCGCCCTGAATCTGCACGGGAAACAGGCGCTTACTGAGCACCCGGTCCATAGCCTCCCGGCAGGCGGCAAAGGCCTCGGGCAAAATGTCGTCCAGAGGCTTCCCTTCCTCCAGCAGCTTGCGGAACCGGGGGGTTTCGGCCTTGAGGGTTTCATCATCCATGCCGCGGTATGTCTCCTCCAGGGCCAGCACCCGGTCCACCTGGGGCTGAATGCGCTTCAGCTCCCGCTTGCTGTAGTTTCCAAACAGTTTCGTCAATATATTATTCGCCATTTACCGTCCCTCTTACTATCAAAATTTTATCAACCTGCTTCCAGCCCCATCTTCGGTGAAGCCGCGGAATCCTCAAACACGTTTCCATTGCGGCGCGGGGGCTCAAGCCTTCTCCCGGCGCTCATTGCGGGGCAGGCTCCTCCCGCTTGGCTGGCTCAACCACCCAGCCGGCGGCCGGAAAGGGCGCCCCGCCTATTATAGCATGGGGGAAGTGGAGATTGCAAGATTTGCCACAGTTTATTTACATTTGCCGGTGGGAACCCCCCGGTGTGGCGGTGGATCCCGCCCCTTTCCGCTGGTCCGGGCTCCCTTTGCTCAAACCGTGCTTCCTGTTTTAGTAAACGCACTTGAAAATCGGTAAATACCGATTTTCAAGCAGGGCGGCGCGGGCGTGCCCGCGCCGCCAGGTTCAAAAGAGGTATCACCTCTTTTGAACCGCGTTAACCATATGATACTCCTTTTTGAAAGGGAATGCAAGGGAAAAGGGAGCGCAACGGGGCTTCTCCGCCTCTTTGCGCTCCCTTTTTATCTTTTGGTTTGCCAGCCTTTTCCCGCTGGAAAAGCGTTAGTAATAGTTCGCCGCCGCCAGCGTCTCTTCGGGAAGCTTGGCTCCCAGGGCGCTCATTGCCGCCTGGTTGACGCTGGCCAGCCCGCTCTCATAGCGGAAGACCGGCACTTGGGCCAGCTCCCGGCCCGCCGCCAGCTGCACCGCCATATCCGCCGCCTTGCGGCCCGCCTCGGTGTAGTCTGTGCTGACTCCCGCTAAGGCCCCGGCCTGCACCAAGTCCTCGGTGCAGGCATACCAGGGCTTTTTAGCCGCCTGGGCCTCCTTGGCCGCGTCTGCCGCCGCCTGGGCGATGGTGCTGTCTACCGGGGTAAACACCGCATCCACCTGGGGGCAGAGCTCCTTCATCCGTTGGGCCGCCTCGCCGGCGTTGGCCGCTTGGGCCTCCACCACCGTCAGGTTCTTTTCCCCGCAGTACTCCCGAAACGCCTGGGCCTCCTCTGTTCCCAGCGCACAGGCCGGGTCTGCCAGCAGACCGAAGGTTTCCAGCTCTGGGTCCACTTGCAGGGCCAGGTCCACCACGGACCGGGCGTTCTGGTTCTCCGCCACGCCGGTGGCCGCGCTCATGTCTCCCCAAAGGCTCTCGCTGCCGCCTAAAAAGACCAGCCGGGCTTTTCCGCCCTGGGCTGCCTCCGCCGCCGCTTTCGCCGCCGGGGCCGACACCGCCACAATTAAGTCTGTTTTGTTCTTGACAAAATTCTCACAGATCTCCTTGGCCTTGTCCCCGCTGCCTCCAGCGTTCTGGTAGTCAATTTCCAGCTTCTGCTCGCCATAGCCCCATTCGTCCAGGCGGCTCATAAAGGCCTCCCGGGCCGCGTCCAAGGGGGCGTACTCCGCGTACTGCACCAGCCCGATGCGGTACTTCTCCTGGGTTTTCGCCGCTGGCGCGGCACTGGCGCTGGGGAGCGCGGACTCCGGCTCCTGGACCTCCTGCCGCTTGCAGCCCGCCAGCCCGCACAGGGCCAGTGTCAGGGCCAAAACCACGCATATCATCTTTTTCATGAGTCTTAAAACCACTCTCCTTTCCAGGGTCCGGCGGGGCCGGGCCTCTGGCTGTTCCAAGTTTTCTTACAAAGGCTGATTCCCACAAGCAGCCGTTTGCTTGTGGGAAAAGCCCCTTAGGGGATCAGCGGCAGAAGCGCCTCCAGCTCGCTGCCCCGAATCTGTCCGGTATACTGCCCGTTAAGCATAGCGGCGTACCGGTTTTGACCTTCTATGGGATAAAACTCTACCTTGTCGCTTCCGCCTTCAAAGTACTGGTACTCCGCCCGCAGGGCGCAGCCGCTGCCATAGGCGGCCTCCTCGCCGCTGAACACCGCCAGGCTGATCAGCTTCTGATAGAAGGGCTGGTAGGCTTCCTCATAGTCCACCGGGCTTCCGCTCCCGTCCACAATGGTCAGGTCGTACTGAATGTTGGAGTCGGTGGACTTCTCCTCGTTCTTCGTCCGGGTGATCTGATAGGTGTGGACCTGATCCCCCTCCGAAGTAACGGTTAGTTTTTCCACATTCTTGATGTTGGGAATCCAGATGTAGCTCATCCGCAGCCCCATAACGCTGGTCTCGGCCCACTGAGAAACCTGGTCGTTGGCAACCTGATAGATTACGCCGTTGCTGTCCGCCAGCAGATACCGGTTTCCCTCGTTGTCCTTGGCGCTGACCGCCAGATCATGGGTGCTGTCGTTAAGGGTAAACTGAATGCGCGCCTCCGGCTCCAGCAGGCCGTGCTCTTCCAGGCTCTTTTCCGAAACATCCGCGCTGGCCACCTGGGAGGCGGTCAGGCTTTTCAGGGAGACAGCCAGCTCGTTAAAGGCCGTGTTGCCCGACTCCGCCGTGACCGGCGCGGTCATCAGGTAAGTGCTGTTGGCCCGGGAGCTGCGCTCAATGACAATCTCTTCCGGATACCGCGTGCCGGAAAGGGCCATGCGCTGCATCACGTCTTCTCCGGCCTCTTCGGTTTTGTTGCCTTCCTCGTCCACGGTTTCCACCACCCGGTCGGCTATGGTGTAAACCTCTTTTACAAAGTACACATACATGCTCTCATACAGGTTGGCGGGCACATTAGTGACAATGTATACCGCGTCGCCCTTGCGTACATAGCGTCCGGAGGTTTCCGCCGCGTTTTTGCCCAGCACCAAGGTCTCCTGGCCGCTCTTGGTGCGGATGGTCACCTCCGCCTCGCCGCTGCCCGCCAGACCGAAGGCCTCCAGGTTTTCCTGGGCGCCCAGGCTCTTGGCCGCGGTCATGTGGAACAGGGACTGCATGTTGGAGGTCAGGTAGGTGTTTTCCAGCCCAAAGCCCTCATAGCCCTTTAGGGTAAAGCGCAGGCTGTCCCCGCCGGTAAGGGGCACCGCGGTGAATTCCCCGTTTTGGTTGCGCACCTCTACCGACTCCACTTCCGCCTCGTCCAGGTCCATCACCGTTTCGCCGGGCTGGCTGGATTCTTCCACCGGCAGGGAGGAGGCCTCTCCCTCTTGGCCGCTGGGCGTTTTGGCCAGCCAAAAGGCCGCGCCGCCCAGCACCGCCAGCACCAGCAGCATCAGTAAAATATTCCGCAGGTTCTTCTTCATAGGCTTACAGATGCCTCCTCTTTAAGAAGATCACCAGCCCAGCGGCCAAAATCACCAGGGGCAGGCCGATGGTAAACACGCCCAGGCCCAGCACCACAATGGTGTTCTGGCTGGCGGCCACATCCAGCACATTGGTCTGCACCCGCTCGGTCAGAATGCTCACCTGGCTGCCATCGGTATCGGTGGCATACTGCAAAAGGTCCGTCAGATACTCCCGGTTTCCATAGGCCGTGGTCATAAAGCGGTCGGTAAACACATGGGAGGAACCAAAGACCATCACGCTCCGGTAATAGAACTCATTGTCAAACTGGGTCAGGGCAGAGGACAAAGTGGCCAGGGTCTGCTGGGAGGTCTGGGGCTCGCCGCCCTCCTCCAGGTCCTCGGTAGAAAGGGCGTAAGCCTGGTCCGAGGTGGTCCACAGGGCCTTGGTGCCCACATCGCCGTTGCCCTCAAACAGCAGGGTAAGAGGGGCGCTCATGGGAGAGAGCAGCCGGCTGTAACCGTCTTCGTCCAGCACCTCCGAGTTGGCGTCCACAAAAACCACGCTCTGGTCCGCCATGGCAAACCGGGAAGAATCGGTCTCGGCCACAATGGAGCCGCTGCCTACCGCAACGCCCCATTCCTCCAAAAAGCCGCTGAGCTTAGGCAGCTCGCTCTGGGCCGGGTAGCAGCTGACCAGCAGAGAGATGGATTCCTTCCGCTCCTGGTCGCCCAGCAGCGTTCTTAGCTTGTCCAGCTCCTCGTCGGTGTAGTCGGTGTTGGGGGTGGGAATCATCAAAAGCTGCGTGCCTTCGGGAATGTCCTCGGTCATGATGTCGAATTCCTTCACTTCAAAGTTTAAGCGCTTGACCATGTCCAAAAATTCCGCCATGTCGCTGCTGGTCAACATCTCTTCGTGGCCGGTGGCAATGGCCATCACAGGCACCTTGTCCATGTTCACCACTTCCAGGGCTCCGGCCAGGGCGCTGTCCACATTGGAGTAGGTGTTGGGCACATTGGGGTTCTGGGAATTTTGAGCCATCGAGAACATATCGTCCACAGTCAGCACCTTATAGCGCTTCTCGGTCTTCACCAGCACCCGGCCGGAGGTCAGATACTCCTCTGGGTAAGAGTTGATAAAGTCCGGGTTTGTGTCCGGGTCAATAAACTTGGTTTTGATTTTGGGGTTCACCTCGCCCAGCCGCTCGGCCAGGTTGGCCACCTGGCTGTACTTCAAGCCATAGTTGGCGTTAATCCGGTCCTCCCGGTAGGCGTCCTCCGTGCCAATGAGATAGATGGTGGTCTCTTCCTCCACGCCTTTGGCCAGCTCTACCGCCTGGTCCGAAAGGGTGTTCATCTTCTGGGCGGTCAGGTCAATGTTCAGGGAGGGGAAGCGCTCGGCCAACAGGGAGACCAGCAGGTTCACCACCACCACAATGGCGATGAACACCACGGTCATCACCGTGGCCATGCCGCCCCGCTTAAACTTATTTCCCCGGAAGGGGGAGGGCTTTTTCCCCGCCTTAGGGGCCGGGGCGGGTTCCGGGCTGGGCTCCGGAGCCGGAACGGACTTCGAAGCCGGGGACTCGGTCTGGTCCGGATTTATGGGTTCCAGGTTTTCCTGGGTCTGATTTTTCTCGTCCATTGTTTTCGTCCTTTCTGGGGGGATACTTAAGGATTGGGCTGGGCCTCCTGTTTTTGAGGACGCCGCCCTGGCTTGCTTGGGGCTGGCCCCATCGGAGAGGCCGCTGTTGGGGCAGAGACGCTTTCGGAAAGAAAGTTTCTCCGTGCTCTTCAAAAACTTTTTCCGCGCCTGTGGTTTTTCTCTTTAATACTGGGCTTTAGCTCCAGCGGCGGCTCTCCAGCCGGCGCGCGGTCAGGAAGACGAACACCGCCATTACGCTCAGGAAAAACACCAGGCTGGGCACGCTGAACAGTCCCCGGGTAAACACATTGTACCGGTTGCTAAAGGAGATCCAGTCCACCACAGCGGAAGCGGCGGCATTGCTGATGGAAGAAGCGAGATTGTCGATGAACATCAAAAGCACCGACACCGCGAAGGTACCAATGGCCGCGATAATCTGGCTCACCGTCAGGCTGGAAATAAACACGCCGATGGAGATCATGGCGCCGCCATAGAGCAGGGTGCCAATGTAGTTGCCCAAAATCTCTCCCCAGCTGGGGCTGGAAAAGGTGCTCATGGCCACCGCGGGCAGCAGGCCCAAGGTGCTGGCCCCAAAGAACACCACAAAGCAGGCCAGGAATTTCCCCAGCACAATGGCTGTCACGCCCACCGGGGCGGTAAGCAGAATCTGATCTGTCTTGTTCTTCTGGTCGTCCGTCATGCTGCGCATGGTGATAATGGGAATGACCAGCATGGAGAAGCTGAACATGGTGTTATACACCACACTGGGAATGTAGCTGGAGGACCCATAGGCCATTACCATAAAGTAAAAGAAGCCGTAAAGCGCCGCCAAAATGGCGATGCACACATATCCAATGGGCGAGCTGAAATAGGAGCGCAGCTCCCGCTTAAAAATCGCGTTCATAAATTAGTTATCCCCTTTCCCCGCGGCGGCGGTATCCGTGCTGGTCAGCTGCAGGAACAGGTCTTCCAGCGTCAGGTCGGTATTTTTCAGCCCCAGCACAGGCCAGCCATGGCGGACCATCAAGGCGAACAGGTCCCGCCTAACGTCCTCTTCCGGCTGGGTCTCCACGCTGAACTCATAGGCTCCCGGCTCCTTCTCGCCCAGGGCGTGGACTTCCTTCACCTTTTCCAGGGCTTCCATGGCGTGGAGCATCTCCCGCTCGGGTCCTTCCGCCCGGATGATCAGCCTGTGGTCCTGGGAGAGGTCGTGGGCCAAAGTGTCCGTGGCCCCATCGGCCACCAGCCTGCCGTTGTTGATGACGATGATGCGTTCGCACACCGCCTGCACCTCGGGCAAAATGTGGGAGCTGAGAATTACCGTGTGGTTGCGGCCCAGGTTCTTAATCAAAGTGCGGATCTCAATGATCTGCTTGGGGTCCAGGCCCACGGTAGGCTCGTCCAAAATAAGCACAGGCGGGTTGCCGATGAGGGCCTGGGCAATGCCCACCCGCTGCTTATAGCCTTTGGAGAGGTTGCCGATGAGCCGCCCATACACATTGTCAATTTTCACCAGCTGGCAGATTTCCTCTATGTGCTGCTTCTTGGGCTGGCTGGCCTTTTTTAGCTCATAGACAAAGTCCAAATACTCCTTGACAGTCATATCCAGATACAAGGGGGGCTGCTCCGGCAGGTAGCCGATGAGCTTTTTCACCTCGTTGGGGTCGTCCAGGGTGTTTCTGCCAGAGACCGTCACGCTGCCCTCGCTGGCAGAGAGATAGCCCGTGATGATGTTCATGGTGGTGGATTTGCCCGCGCCGTTGGGCCCAAGAAAACCCACAATGGAGCCTTCCTCTATGGTGAAGCTGACTTGGTCCACCGCCAGGTTGGCGCCATAGCGCTTTGTCAGGTTCCTGACTTCTACCATTTCCGTGATTCCTCCTATTTTGAAACGATATCTATTAAAAAAATTGCATATAGCTGCCCTTGAGAAAAGCCGCTTCTTTATAGTATGGCAAAATCCGGGGCGTTTGTCAAGTATTGCGGCCTAGGTTTTGGCCAAGAGAACCCCAGGAGGCCCGTAAAAAGCTTTGAAAAGGAAGCTCCCGGCTTCCTCTTTGTAAAAACCTTTTCAGGCTTAGCCGCGCCAACGCTGTGGCCCTGTGTTTTCGGTTTTTGCCCAAGCTGGCAAAGCCCGCCTGCATCGTTAACGCGGTTCAAAAGAGGCGATACCTCTTTTGAACCGGGCGGCACAGGCAAGTGCGTTTCCTATATATGCCCCAGTATAAGCCCCAATTGTGAATATTACGTGAAGACCCGGTGATTGTTGTTGACGGCAGCGCCGATTGCGTTTACAATATACCTTGCAGAGAATTCGCGTACCTTTAGGAGGAAACTTTATGGCTGACATCCAACCCTTCCGCGCCCTACGGTATGATCTCTCCAAAGCGGGAGAGATCCAGGACCTGACCTCCCCTCCCTATGACATTGTCTCCGAAGAGCAGCGGCAGGATTATCTACAGCGCAACCCCCACAATATTATCCGCTTAGAGCTGCCCAAAGGGCGGGAGCCTTACCAGGAGGCCCAAAAGACGTTGGAGGCCTGGCTGGAATCCGGCGTTTTAAAAAATGACATGGACCCGGGCCTCTACCTTTATGAGATGGAATTTCTCTCCCAAGTGGACCAGGGAGAGGTGAAAAAGCTGCGGGGCCTCATCGCCCAGGTGCGCCTGGAGGAGTTTTCCGCCGGTGTGGTGCTGCCCCATGAGGAAACCCTCAGCAAGGCCAAGGAGGACCGCTTCCAGCTGATGGGGGCCACCCACTGCAATTTCAGCCAAATCTACTGCCTCTATCAGGACGAGGCCCAGTCCACCCGCCAAAGGCTGGATAATCTGGCCTCCGGCTGCGCCCCCCGCTATGACTTCTCCGACGGCCTGGTGACCCACCGCCTATGGGTGGTTAACGACCCCGAAGCCATTGCCGCCATACAGGAGGACTTCGCCCCCCGCAAGCTGTACATTGCCGATGGGCACCACCGCTATGAGACCGCCCTAAACTTCCAGCGCCACTTAGAAGAATCCGGCGCCTTCTGCCCCGGCGCGGACTATGTGATGATGTTCCTGGCCGCTATGGACGACCCAGGGCTGGTGGTGTTCCCCACCCACCGTCTGGTGCGGGGCCTGGCCCAGTTTGACGGAGAGGCCCTGCTGCGCGCCTGCGCCTCCTCCTTTGAGGTGGAGGCCTTAGAAGGAGGCCCCGACTCCGCCCAAGCCGCCCTAAACGCCGCCTATGACCAGGGCAAGCATGCCTTTGCCTATTTTGACGGAGTCCGCTGGGCTCTTCTCACCCTGCGCCAGGGGGAGGATCTTTCCTCCCCGCTGCCAGAGAAGAGCGCCGCCTACCGGGGCTTGGACGTAACCATTCTTCACACGCTGGTTTTAGAGCGCCTGCTGGGCATTGACAAGGAAAACATGGCCAACCAGGTGAATCTGACCTATACCCGGTCTGCCGGGGAGGCGGAAGCTTCGGTTGCCAGTGGGGAGAGCCAGTGCTGTTTTCTTCTCAATCCCACCCGGGTGGAGGAGATCGGCGCGGTGGCCCAAGCGGGGGAGAAGATGCCTCAAAAATCCACCTATTTCTACCCCAAACTTCTAACCGGCCTGGTTATGCGGCGGGGTGCCCCCGCTGGCAATGCCGCGGGGTCCGGCAAAGCTTCGCCTCAGCGGGGTACCCCCGCTGGCGATATCGCGGGCTCCGGCAAAGCTTCGCCTCACTGAGGTGGTAGGAGCTGGCACGGATAACGCGTAGGCGGGACGCTACCGGTAGGCTGGACCTACTATGAGAAGAATGCAGCCCCAAACCGAGCGCACAGCCACCGCCTCTCACTCCACCAAAACGTGTAAAGTTTTTTGAAGATTCTTAAGAAACTTTTTTACAAAAAAGTTTCTTAAGCTGTCAGAGCCAGCGTGACGCTGGACCCGCGCCACGGGGTCCGGCAAAGCTTCGCCTCACTAAGGTGGTAGGAGCTGGCATGGATAACGCGTAGGCGGGATGCTACCGGTAGGCTGGACCTACTATCGGGAAGAATCCAGCCCCAAACCGAGCGCACAGCCACCGCCTCTCACCCCACCAAAACGCGTAACGTTTTTTGAAGATTCTTAAGAAACTTTTTTACAAAAAAGTTTCTTAAGCTGCCAGAGCCAGACATTTACGGAAAGGAACGAGGATTTATGGATTTTTTTGAAAAGACCCTTCGTCAAACAGACATCTATACGGGGCGGATTATTCATGTCCATGTAGACGATGTGGAGCTCCCCAATGGCTCTACCTCGGTACGGGAGGTGGTGGAGCATCCCGGCGGGGTCAGCGTGGCCGCTTTAACTCCGGCCAACGAGCTGATTTTTGTGCGCCAGTTCCGCTATCCGTATCACAAAATTCTGCTGGAACTGCCCGCCGGTAAGCTGGAGCCCGGCGAAGACCCCTTTGAGGCCATGAAGCGGGAACAGCTGGAAGAAACCGGAACCACAGGAGAGAATTATATTTCCCTGGGGGAGGTCTATCCTACCGGGGGCTATTGCGGGGAGATCATCCGCCTGTGGGCCTGCCGGGTGACTGAGGAAAATCATCAGCTTCACCTGGACGAGGACGAGTTTTTGACCCCAGAGCGGATCCCTCTGGACAAGGCTGTGGAGATGGTGTGCAGCAATGAAATCCCCGACGCCAAAACTCAGATCGGCATTTTGAAAACCGCCGCTCTGGTTCAAAAAGGCCTGTTGTAAGGAGGTACCTATGAAACAAAAAGCAGGAATCCTTGCCGCCCTGGCGCTGACTCTTTTCTGTCTGCTCCCGGGCTGTGAAAAAGACCCGGGAGAAAGCTGGTCTTCTTCGCCCCAGTCGGAGCCTACGGCCACCTCCGCGCCTACGCCTACTCCCGCTCCCACCCCAGAGGCTTCGCCCACCGCGGAGCCCACTGCTGTCCCCAGTCCAGCGGGAGGCTTTGAGGCTCTCTTTGCGGAGAATCCGGTGGACAAGACCCTCTCGGAAGATTTGAGCACAGCGGCCTCTTATTCTACCATTTTTGCCGCCTATAAAAACGCAATAAAGAACTGGGAGAAGGTCATCGACCGGCTATACCCGGCCTCCTTCCATGATTTGGGCAGCGAAGAGGCCGCCCAGTTAGAGGAAGAACATACCAGCTGGAAAGCCAGCCTGGACAGCGAGCTGGAAAAGATAGAAGAAGCCCACAGCGACGATGAAGACGGTTGGCTGGCCGCGGCCCAGGAAAAGGTGGAGCACTACCGGGCCCACGCCTCCCTTCTCTGTCAAGCATATTACGACCACGCCGGAGAGCTGCCGGACCTGGAGTCCATTTTAAGCGGACAGCCAGCTGGCTAACCTGCGTTGGCTCATAGAAACAAAAAACTGCCCTAACGAAACCGTAAACCTTTTACGGCCCACAAAAAAGGATAGAGCTTTTGGCTCTATCCTTTTTCTTTTTAAAACCGGCCGAAGGCCCGGCAGTCAAGTTTCTCAAGGAAACTTGTTGGAATTTCACCCTGGGCCGCTGGGTGGGGGAAGGTGTGCCCGTGCCGCCAGGTTCAAAAGAGGTATCACCTCTTTTGAACTTATTAGTCGTTGGATTCCTCTGCTCCCGGCTCTCCGGCAGGGCTGGACTCTGCCGGTTCCTGGGGCGTTTCCTCAGAAGCCTCTGGCTCCTCGTCCCCGGTGTCCTCCTCTTGAGTCTCTTCCTTGGGGGCGCTGGAGAGAGTCACGACCCGGCTGTCTTCCGAGACCCGCATCACCCGCACGCCCTTACTGGGCCGGGCGCAGACCCGCACGTCTGCCGCCGGAATGCGGATAATCACGCCATCCTCCGAGATCAAAATGATGTCCTCATCCTCTGAGACCACCTTGACCCCGGCCACCAGACCGAACTTGTCCACATGGTAGTTGATGACGCCCTTGCCGCCCCGGTGCTGGAACCGGTACTCTTCCGGCAGGGAGAGCCGCCCAAAGCCGGTCTCGCTGACGGTGAGGATCATCTTGCCCTCCCGAATCACATCCATGCCTACAATTGAGTCGCCGTCCAGCAAAGTCATAATCTTCACGCCCCGGGCGCCGCGGCCCATGGAGCGCACATCGTTTTCGTTCATGCGCAGGGCCATGCCGTTCCGGGTGGCCACAATCAGGTCGTCGTTGCCAGAGGTAACCTGTACCCAGGCCAGAGAATCGCCCTCGTCCAGGTCCACGGCAATTAGGCCCGCCTTACGCACATTGTTAAAGAGCGAGAGCTTGGTGCGCTTCACCACGCCCCGGCGGGTGACCATGACCAAGTATTTATCATCGTCCAGATCTTCCAGCCGCAGCACGGAGGTAATGTTCTCCTCTGACTGCAAGGGCAGCAGGTTGCGAATGTGCATGCCCCGGCTGGTCCGGGAGCCCTCGGGTACCTCATAGCATTTCAGCCGGTACATCCGGCCCAGGTTGGAGAAGAAGAGGATATAGTCGTGGCTGCCAATGACAAAAATCTCTTCCGCCGCGTCCTCGTCCTTGCGGGTCATGCCGGAGATCCCCCGGCCTCCCCGCTTCTGGGTCCGGTAGGCCTCCATCTTTTGGCGCTTCACATAGCCGAAGCGGGTACGGGTCAGCACGCATTCCTCCACAGGAATCAGGTCCTCCACGTCCACCTCGCCGCTGATGGCCGCAATCTCTGTGCGCCGCTCATCGCCAAAGCGCTTTTTCATGTTCAGCGCCTCGTCTTTTACAATCGCCAGCCGCCGGGCCTCGCTGGCGAGTATCCCGCTCAGATCCGCGATCTGCTCGTGCAGCTCGCCCAATTCGGTCTCAATTTTCAAAATTTCCAGCCCAGCCAGCTGGCCCAGCTGGAACCGGCAGATGGCGTCCGCCTGGAGGTCGTCAAAATCAAAACGTTCCATCAGCGCGGCCTTGGCCTCTGGCCGGCCGCCTCCGCAGCCCCGAATGGTCTCGATAATCTCGTCCACAATGTCAATGGCCCGCTTAAGTCCTTCCAGAATATGGGCCCGGTCCTGGGCTTTTTGCAGGTCGAACCGGGTCCGCCGGGTGATAACTTCCAGCTGGAAGCGGATGTATTCCCGCAAAATCTTGTGCAGGTTGAGAATCTCCGGTCGGCCGTTCACAATGGCCAGCATAATCACGCCAAAGGAGATCTGCATCTGGGTCAGGCTGTACAGGTGGTTGAGGACAATCTGGGGGGAGGCCTCCCGCTTCACGTCAATGACAATCCGCATGCCCTCCCGGTCCGAGTGGTCATCCACATTGGCCACGCCCTCAATGCGCTTTTCCTTGGCCAGCTCCGCGATGTTTTCAATAAGCCGGGCCTTGTTGACCTGGTAGGGAATCTCCGTTACAATAATTTTAGAGCGGCCGCTCTTTTCCGCCTCTTCAATCTCCGCCCGGGCCCGCACCACCACCTTGCCCCGGCCAGTGGCATAGGCCGCCCGAATGCCGCTGCGGCCCATAATAATGCCGCCCGTGGGGAAGTCCGGCCCCTTGATGTGCTCCATGAGCTCGTCCAAGGTGGCCTCCGGGTTGTCGATGAGGCAGCAGACGCCATCCACCACCTCGCTGATGTTGTGCGGGGGAATGTTGGTGGCCATGCCCACCGCGATGCCCATAGAGCCGTTCACCAGCAGGTTGGGAAAGTGGCTGGGCAGCACCACGGGCTCTTTTAGGCGGTCGTCATAGTTGGGCTTAAAATCTACCGTGTCCTTGTTGATGTCGTCCAGCATGGCCACAGAGAGCTTGGTCATCCGGGCCTCAGTATAACGGTAGGCGGCGGGCGGGTCTCCGTCCACCGAGCCAAAGTTGCCGTGGCCGTCCACCAGCAGGTAGCGCATGGAAAAATCCTGGGCAAAGCGCACCATAGCGTCGTACACCGACATGTCGCCATGAGGGTGATACTCCGCCAGGGTTTTGCCCACTGTGTCCGCGCACTTGCGGTAGGCTCCGTCCGGCCACAGGGAATCCTGATACATCTTGTACAAAAAGCGCCGGTGCACCGGCTTCAAACCGTCCCGCACGTCCGGCAGGGCCCGCTGCACAATAACGGACATGGAATAGTCCAAAAAGGACTGCTCCATCTCCTTGGTCAGCGGCACGTCAATAACCCGCCCCCCCGCCTCTTCCTGCGGCGGATTCTTATTCTCAAACTCGTCCATATGGCTCCCCCCTGGAAAGGCCACGAGACGCTGTCTCGCGCTCTGCTTAAGAAACTTTTTGAAAAGAAGTTCCCAACTTCATCTTCGATGAAGTCGCAGAATCTTCAAAAACTTTTTATGCGAATTGTGATTGGCTTTCAATTGGCGGTTTTGGTTGCAGAATGGATAAACACAGAAGCCAAGTGAGCAAACATAGGCTTCCTTCCGTATTGTACACGGCCCTTGGCAGGGCATAGCCGCTCAAGCATAAGGCCATCAAAATAAGCCTACACGTCCCAATTCGCCTTCTGGGCGTTCTCCACAATGAAATCCCGCCGGGGCTCCACCTTGTCGCCCATCAAAATGGTAAAAACCTCGTCGGCCTTAGCCGCATCGTCTACCTCCACCCGGCGCATGGTTCGGGCCGCTGGGTCCATGGTGGTCTCCCACAGCTGGCCCGGGTCCATTTCGCCCAAGCCTTTATACCGCTGAATGGAGCAGTTGCCTCCCAGCTCCGCAATCACCTGATCCCGCTGAATATCGGAAAAAGCATACACATGCCGCCGGTTTTTCGTAATGCGGTACAGGGGCGGCTGGGCCAGATACACATGACCCTGCTCCACCAGGGGCCGCATAAACCGGAAGAAGAAGGTCAAAAGCAGGGTTCGGATATGGCTTCCGTCCACGTCCGCGTCCGCCATGATGATGACCTTGCCGTACCGCAGCTTGTTGATGTCGAACTCGTCCCCAATGCCCGTGCCCAGGGCCGTGACCACGGGCATGAGCTTTTCGTTGCCGTATACCTTGTCTAGCCGGGCCTTCTCCACGTTGAGCATCTTACCCCACAGGGGCAGAATGGCCTGAAATTTCCGGTCCCGGCCGTTTTTTGCGGAGCCTCCGGCGGAGTCGCCCTCCACAATGTAGATTTCCGTCTCATAGGGGTCCCGGGATTGGCAGTCCGCCAGCTTGCCGGGCAGGGAGTTGCTCTCGAAAGCCGTCTTCCGCCGGGCCAGCTCCCGGGCTTTCCGGGCGGCCTCCCGGGCCCGGGAGGCTGTGAGCGCCTTGTCAAAAACTGCCCGGGCGGCGGCGGGGTTCTCCTCCATATACTCCATCATGTGCTTGTAAAGCATGGAGCTGACCAGGCCGCTGATCTCCGTGTTGCCCAGCTTGGCCTTGGTCTGCCCCTCGAACTGGGCCTCCTTCAGCTTCACGCTGATGACGCAGGTCAGCCCCTCCCGCACGTCCTCGCCGGAAAGGTTCTTGTCGTTTTCCTTGAGAATATTGTATTTTCTGGCATAGTCGTTGAGCACCCGGGTTAGGGCCCGCTTAAAGCCCTCTTCATGAGTGCCTCCGTCCACGGTGCGGATGTCGTTGGCAAAAGACAGCACCAGCTCGTTAAAGCTGTCCGTATACTGCATGGCCACTTCAGCGGTGGCGTTGTCATCCGCCGCCACCGTGCTGAAATGCATAATGTCCGGATGAATGACCTCCACTGCCTTTTTCCGGTTGAGATAATCCACAAATTCCCGGATGCCGCCCTCATAGCAGTAGCTGTTCACAATGGGCCGCTCAAATTTCTGCTCCTCGGGGATCCGCTCTTCCGGGTCCCGCTCATCGATGAGCTCAATGTGAATGCCCGCGTTTAGGAAAGCCTGCTCCCGCAGCCGGTCCTGCAAGGTACCATAGCTGTATACCGTGGTCTCCTTAAAAATCTCCGGGTCCGCTTGAAAACAAATAACCGAGCCATTTGTACTGCCCGCCGGGGCGGGGCCCTTCTCAATCAGCTCCGTAACGGCCTTCCCCCGCTCAAACCGCTGGTAATACCGCACTCCGTCGGTAATGACCTCTACCTCCAGCCAAGTGGACAGAGCGTTTACCACCGACGCGCCCACGCCGTGAAGTCCGCCGGAAACCTTGTAGCTTCCTCCGCCGAACTTGCCGCCCGCGTGGAGGATGGTAAAAACCACCGTCACTGCCGGCAGTCCGGTCTGGCTTTGAATGCCCACCGGAATGCCCCGGCCGTTGTCCGAAACATAGACCACGTTTCCCGGCAGCAGCTTTACCACTATTTTGTCGCAAAAGCCCGCCAGGGCCTCGTCCACAGCATTGTCCACAATCTCGTACACCAGGTGGTGCAGGCCCCGGGGGCCGGTGGAGCCGATGTACATGCCGGGCCGCTTGCGCACTGCTTCCAGGCCTTCCAGCACTTGAATCTGGTCGCCATCGTAAACCTGTTCGCTTTTTGTCATGTCCGTCATTTCATTGATCCCCAAAAATGAAAGCCTCCCCCTGCCCGGCGCGCCGGGCCTAACACGATTTTCCACCGGACCTCCGGCAGAACAATTACTTTCTAATATTATAGCATATTTTCCCACACTTGTAAAGCATCCCTGGGAGACGGTCTCCGGCGGTCCGGAAAGCTTTTTGAAAGAAACTTTCAACTTCATCCGTACACAGCTGCCAAGCTCTTTACAGGCTCTACAGGCGGGTGACGCGTCCGTTTTGCGCTTTTTTAAACTGCGGCCTTCGCTAAAGCGCGGGACCAGCAATACGCAAAACGTCCCATGCCAGCATGGACTGGCGCTAACCCCACTGCGGGCAAACTTCCGTCAGCGCTGCCCGCCTTCTCCCGGCTTCTCCAAAGAGTGCCGCCCATAGCTGGGGTCGTTGTACTTTTCAAAAATGCTTCCTCCCACCGTGGGGTGGTCCATGCCGCCGGTCACCCGGGTGCTCCGCCGGGGCCGGCCCGCCGCGTCCTTGGGCTGGTAAGCGGCATAAGCCTGGGGTACCTGGCCGCCATAAGCACGCTGGGCAAGCCGCTGATTCTCAGCCGGATTCTGGAACCCAGCGCTGGAGCCTCCATGAGATCCGCCTGACTGGTAGGCCGTTCCCTGGATCGAGCGGGTCCCTGGCCGCTGATACGCATTGGGAATAGCGCCTGTTTCCGACTGGCTTCCCCGTGCGGCCGACGCTCTCTGGTACGCATTGGGAATGCTGCCTGTTTCCGGCTGGCTCCCCCGTGCGGCCGACGCTCTCTGGTACGCATTGGGAATGCTGCCTGTTTCCGGCTGACTCCCCCGTGCGGCCGACGCTCTCTGGTACGCGTTGGGAATAGTTCCCGTTTCCGGCT
>CAJUNS010000010.1:35514-57896 GCA_910587995.1 uncultured Oscillospiraceae bacterium
GAATAGTTCCCGTTTCCGGCTGGCTTCCCCGTGCGGCCGACGCTCTCTGGTACGCGTTGGGAATAGTTCCCGTTTCCGGCTGACTCCCCCGTGCGGCCGGTGCTCTCTGGTACGCGTTGGGAATAGTTCCCGTTTCCGGCTGGCTTCCCCGTGCGGCCGACGCTCTCTGGTACGCGTTGGGAATAGTTCCCGTTTCCGGCTGACTCCCCCGTGCGGCCGGTGCTCTCTGGTACGCGTTGGGAATAGTTCCCGTTTCCGGCTGGCTTCCCCGTGCGGCCGACGCTCTCTGGTACGCATTGGGAATAGCGCCTGTTTCCGGTTGGCTCCTTCGAGCGGCTGTGCTCCGGCTCTGAGGCGCTGCCGCCGGTGTGTATTCCCGAACCGTGGGCGCTGGCTCCGCTTCTACCGGCGGGGCGGCGGGAGCGGGCTTTGCTGGCGCGGGCCTAGCTCCTGTGTGGGATGACACGGCGGCTCCACGGCTCTCATGCACAGCGTTCATAGAGGCCGTCTGCTGCTTGGCCTTGTGAAAATTCTCCTGGTTGATGTTCATAGGCGCCGCCGCTTCTGGGCGGCGGGAAGCGCTGTCGTTCCGGGACCCGCCGCCGGTCCGGGGGAGATAGCCTGTGTTTGGCTCCGGCTGGTAGTCTCCTGTCCGGTCATAGGCCTGGGCCCCCTCCCGCTTGCCCCGGCGCTTGTTGTACTCCTCTTTGGAGACTTTTTTGATCACGGGCTTTTCCAGATAGACCATAAACAAACTCAGCAAAAAAAAGGCGGCGAAAGGCACAAATACATAAAGGGCCGTTTTCAGGCTGATGTCGTCCAGCACGAACTTATAGAAAAAATACATGGCCCCGCCCCCAAACACCGCCAGCAGCGCCAGCACGTACACCAGGGGGGAGAGGAAAATGTTCGAGATGCCCCCGCAGCGGGGGCACTGGTATTCGCCCTGCCGCTTTAAGGACCAGGTGCGAATGAGGTTCACCCGCTTTCTGCAATAGGGACAGGCCGGTATTCCGATATAACGCATGCGATCGACCACCTTTTTCTTGAAATTTTCACAGGCATGCCTAACCCCGTTTGCCACGGGGTTAGGATGGAAACTTATGGTGCAAAGGCTTTTTAAAGAAGGATTCGGAAACCTCCCGCGGCTTAGGAGCTACGGCGTTGGAGCGCTTCTCCGCACCTCTGCGGGCTTTTGGGGCTTATGATCAAAATGCTTTCAGAGGCTCTCCCAGCCCGCCTTTTCTAAAATTCCGCCGTTCTGGCTGCGCTTGAGCAGGGTAGCGGGAGCCATTTGAGAAAGGTACACAGTCTCCCGCCCCTGGTCCCAGCACACAATGAAGGATTTCGGCAGCTCCCTGGTCACATCCACCACACGGCCCTCCTTCTGGGCCCGGGCCAAAAACTCCCGGGTGTGTTTGGAAACGGTAGAGTTGTCTAAATCAAACACACCCACCACCGTATTGGCCGCCACAATGGTATCTTTCCCCAAATGCAGGTACATTTTTCCAAATCCCGCCTATTTTTCCAAAATTTAGCTGACTTTTTCCGGATACACGGTCCCATTCTCCACCCGAAAGCGCATGCCGGTCTCCATAAGCCCCACGGTCTCCGGGCTGCAGCAGGTGATGAACACCTGACGCCCGTGAAGATGGTTCAGCAGGTAGTCCTGCCGCTGCTGGTCCAGCTCACTCATCACATCGTCCAGCAGCACGATGGGGGTCTCGCCGGAAACGCCGGAGAGCACCTGGGCCTCCGCCAGCTTCATGGCCAGCACAGCGCTTCTCTGCTGGCCCTGGGACCCATAGGCCCGGGCCGCCACGCTGTCAATGGAAATCCGCAGGTCGTCCCGGTGGGGCCCCGCCGAGGTAAAGCCGCTGCGCCCATCCGAGGCCCGGGTGCGCTCCAGCTCCTTATAAAACAGCGCTTCCGTCTCTTCCGGGCTCCCGCCTCCCGGCGCCGAGGGGGCATAGTCCACAGCTACCTGCTCCCGGCCCCGGGCAATGCCTCCATAAATTTCCTGGACCTCCGGTCCAAGGCGTTCCACGTAGCGGCGGCGCTCCTCCATTACTTGAGCGCCCAGCTTGGCCAGGCGCAGGTCCCAGACCTCCAGCGTGTCCCGCAGGTCGGGATATTTTGCCAAGTCCTTTAAAAGGGCGTTGCGCTGCAGCAGCGCCCGCTGGTAGGCGTGGAGCACAGAGGCATAGCCGGGCTTGATCTGACAGAGGGCCCCATCCAAAAAGCCCCGCCGCCGGGCGGGCCCCTCCTTCACCAGCAGCAAGTGCTCAGGAGAAAAAATCACCGCCCGCACCTTGCCCATCAGGGCTGACCCGGTCTTTTTTTTCACACCGTTGATCACACTGCTCCGGCGCCCGTTTTCGATGAAAAGCTGGGCCTTCTGCTCCCGGCCCTCGCTGAAAAAATCCAGGGCCAGGGCGGCGGCGGGGCTGTTTTTTCCGGTTTTTGGGTCCAGGCGGGGAAGCTCGCTGTCTTTCGAGCCCCGGAAGGAGTGTCCGCCGGTAAAGAGCCAGAGGGATTCCAACAGGTTGGTTTTTCCCTGAGCATTGCCGCCGTAGATAACATTGACGCCCTGGCAGGGGAAGAGCTCGGCCTCGGCCAGATTGCGGTAGTTGCGGGAAGAAACCCGAGTGACGTACATAAAGCATCCCTTTCTGAAAACAATTGACGGGCAAAAGCCAACCGGACGGAGCGGGGGAGGTTCTGGAAAGCGCTGGGCTTCATGGAAGATGAAGCCAGGGGCTCTTCCAAAATTTTACCCGTCTGTACGCCGGATACTCTGGGGGCTTACTGGCCCTGGGCCACCTGCCAGCTCTTCCCGCCGGCTTCCACGCTGTCGCCGGGCCGCAGCTTCTTGCCCCGCATCTGGCAGACCTCGCCGTTCACCTTCACCAGGCCCGCCTGTACCGCCGCCTTGGCCTGGCCGCCTGTGTCCGCCAAACCGGCCAGCTTGAGAAAAGAATCCAGTTTAATATATTCCGTTTGTATGATAATGACTTCCATAGCCCTCTCCATCCGGTCAGTCGTTCTTCAGCCGCACCGGCAGCACCAAAAACAGGAAGCTGTCTCCCTCTTTGGGCTGCACGGTCATGGGGCTCAGGGGGCCGCTCAGGCCGACCTTAATCTCGTCGCACTCCGTATTTTTCAGCGCGTCCAGCAAATACCGGTTGTTAAAGCCGATCTCCACGTCCTCGCCCTCCATCTCCACGCTGAGCTGGTCGCTGGCCCGGCCCATGGAGGTGGTGCACAGCAGCCGGATTTCTCCGCCGGAGAACGTGCACCGCACCGGGCTCTTCAGCCGGTCTGTAATCAGCAGGGAAACCCGTTCCACGCTCTCAATGGCTTCCCGGGAGCGCAGCATTACATTGGTTTTGCTGGCCGAGGGAATGGTGGCCTTGTAGTTGAGGAATTCACCCTCCAACAGGCTGGAAATCACCGTGTAATTGTCGATTTTAAATAAAATATGCCGTTGTCCAGCGGAAATCTCCACCACATCCTCCGAGTCCTTCAACAGCTTGAGGATTTCCGCCAAGGTCTTGCCCGGCACCACAAAGGAGAGCTTCTCGGAAAACTCCACCGGCTCCGTGCGTTTGGCCAAACGGTAGCCATCCACCGAGACCACGTCCAGCTGGCCGTTTTCCAGGCTGAACAGGCTGCCCTGATGAATGGGCTTGGCATCGCTTTCCGCCACGGCAAAAACAGTCTGGCGGATCATGCTTTTTAACACGCTGCCGGGCAGCTCCAGTTTGGTGGAGTCGGCCAGTTTCGGCAGCTCGGGAAATTCTACAGCGGGAATGCCGATGATGGAAAACTTGCTGCATCCGCTTTCAATGGAGGCAATGTCTTTTTCATCCACCGTAACGGAAACCGCGTCGTCAGGAGTGCGGCGGACAATGTCGGAAAAAAGCTTTGCGTTCAGCACAGATTTGCCCGGCTCTGAAACCCGGGCGGGAATTAAAGTGGTAATGCCCAGCTCCAGGTCATAGGCGCACAGCTCCAGGCCGTTTTCACCGGCACTGAGAAGAATGCCCTCCAGGGCTGGAATGGAGGTTTTGGCGGACACAGCCCGTTGAATATTGGAAACCGCGTCGGTGATTTCTTTTCGATTGACAGTAAATTGCATAAGCTTTGTATCTCCTTGTGTTTGATGAATCATAATTTTTTGTTTTCATACAGAATAACTTTTCCCTTACTTCCAAAAGGCCCGCTGTCTCCTCCAGCCTTGTTCAGAGCACCTAGCTCCCCAAAAGCACATTTCTTACTCTTTTTTTCTTTCTTAGATTTAGAAGTAGTAATAGGGGCTGTGGATTCTGTGGAAATCGTTGCCTCCCCTGGAAAAGCCTGGGTTTTTGCCCTTCGCGCTCTCCACTTTCTCCTGTGGACAAATTTCTCAAACTGTGAAAGGCTCTTTCCACATTCCACGCCCCGTGGAAAATCTCATGTGGAATGTGGAGGAAAAGTGGAATCTTACCGGTTCTGAATGTTCTTGATAATGTCCTCTACCGTGTCCTTTGTGTGGGCCTCTTTTTCCAGCCGGTCTTCCATCTGGTGCAGGGCGTACACCACGGTGGAGTGGTCCCGGCCTCCAAAGGTCTGGCCGATTTCCACCATCGGCATGCTGGTGATCTCCCGCACCACGTACATGGCCACCTGCCGGGCCTTGGACACCGCCGCGTTCCGCTTTTGGGAGCGGATGTCCTCCGGCGTGACCTGGTAGGTCCGGGCGACTTCCTCAATAATCTTGTCAACCGTCACCGGGGTGGGCTGAGAGTTGTTGATGATGTCGCTGATGGCCGTTTGGGCGGTGACAATGTTTACGGGGCGGCCCTCCAGCAGATGGAAGGCCCGCAGCTTCTTCACAGCGCCCTCCAGCTGGCGGATGTTGTTTTTCAGCTTGTTGGCGATGTATTCGCATACATTTTCAGGAATGTCAAAGTCAAAGCTTTCCGCCTTGCGCCGGATGATGGCCACCCGGGTTTCAAATTCCGGAGTCTGCACATCGGCGGTCAGGCCCCACTCGAAGCGGTTTTTCATCCGGTCCTCCAAAGTGGCAATGTCCCGGGGCGGCCGGTCCGAGGTGAGCACAATCTGTTTTTTGGCCTCGTACAGGGTGTTGAAGGTGTGGAAGAATTCCTCTTGGGTAGAGACCTTTCCGCCAATAAACTGGATGTCGTCCACCAGCAGCAGGTCGGCGCTGCGGTATTTGGCCCGCAGGGCCTGGGTGGTGCCTTTGGCAATGGCGTCGATGACTTCGTTGGTAAAGTCCTCGCTTTTTACATACACCACGCTGCGGTTTGGAAAATTGTTTTTAAATTCTTTGGAGACCGCCGAGAGCAGGTGGGTTTTGCCTAGGCCGGAGTTTCCATAAATGAACAGCGGGTTATACAAAATGGCGGGCTTGCTGGCCACCGCCTGACAGGCCGCGTGGGCAAACCGGTTGGACGGACCCACCACGAAGGTTTCAAAGGTCAGCTCATAGCCATCGTCCTGGGGGGTGTTCTCCCCGGGCTGAATTTCTTTTTCTTCGGTAACGGTGATCTGAAAGCCAATGTTTTCCCCAAAAACGTTTTTCAAGGCCCGCTGCAAAAGATCGCTGTAGCAGCGCAGCAAGGTCTGCTTGTGAAAGTCGTTTGGCGCCTCAATGACCGCGGTTCCCTGGTCAAAGTCCAGCGAGACGGGCTTGAGGCGGCTGAACCAGGTTTTGTAGGCTACGTCCGTAATCTGCGACTTACAATAGCCGCACACAATTTCCCATGCTTGTTCGAAAGAATCCAACGAAATACCCTCCATTTTTCATTTTAGGCGGCATGGCGTCCGCCTATCCCCATTTATAAAACTAGTTTACAGAAAACAGTATAGCACAGCTCCGAAGGATTTTCAATAGTTTTCAACATTGGGGAAAGGCAACTCTGAAAAACTTTGGCGGTTCATGGCAGGGGCCGGAAAGCCATGGCCACAAGCCCTGGTTTTTGGCGGGGTTCCACCCGGAACCCCTTGGGTTGGGAGCGCTGGGTTTTCCACATAAATCAATTTCAAAAAATTTTTTGCCCTTCTCTTACCTTTTGGGGAGATAGAGGGGGAGGGTCCGTTTCGGAGGGCTTTTTGTGTTCCCCCGCCCGTAGGGCGGGGGAACACAAATGATTATCTCTAGAGGCGGGGGGTAGACGAGGGGGGCGGTTTCTGATATACTATATAAAATGTGTTTATATTTTGAAGCAATGGCAAATGCGAAAGTGCGCGGCGCTGGTCCAGGGACTGTTCAGCCTGTTTGCCTCTAAGGGATGGGCCCAAGGGTTTATCGTTAGATTGCTACCGCGCTTATGGTTTGTTTTTTTATCTTACTCTTTTTTATTTGTTTTTTGAGAGGTGGTTTCTTTTATGCTCTTCTCCAGCCCCGTCTTCCTGGTTGCTTTTCTTCCCGGTGTCTTGGCTCTCTATTACCTGATCCCCCGCCGTTTTCTCCCTGCCCGGAATCTCCTTCTATTAGCCGCCAGCCTCGGCTTTTACGCCTGGGGCGAACCCTGGTTCGTGCTGGTGATGATTGCTTCTATTATAATGAATTACCTTTTCGGCCTCTGGACGGCCCGCACCCAGGAGAAATCCCATGCCCGGCGTTGGGCTTTGGGCGTTACGGTGGCTTTTAACTTAGGGCTGCTCTTTGTCTTCAAATACTTGGGCTTTGTGCTGAAAAACCTGCGGGCCGTTACTGGGTACAGCCTGCCTTTTCCAGAAATCGCCCTGCCCATTGGCGTGTCCTTTTTCACCTTTCAGGCCATGAGCTATGTGCTGGATGTGGCCAAAGGCCGGGCGCCGGTTCAGAAAAACCCCCTGTGGGTGGGTTTGTATATCTCCTTCTTTCCCCAGCTCATTGCCGGTCCCATTGTGAAATATGAGACCGTGGCTTATGAGATCCTCCACCGCCGGGAGAACTGGGAGGATTTTTCCACCGGTCTATGCCGCTTTGCGGTGGGGCTTTCCAAAAAGGTGCTTTTGTCCAACACAATGGCTCTCGTTGCCGACAGCGCCTACGCCAAGCCGGAGCTCTCGGTGGGCATGGCCTGGCTGGGGGCTTTGGCCTACAGCTTTCAAATCTTCTTCGACTTCTCCGGCTACTCGGATATGGCCATTGGCCTGGGGAAAATGTTCGGCTTCCATTTCCTGGAAAATTTTAACTACCCCTATATCTCCCGCAGCATAACGGAATTCTGGAGGCGCTGGCACATCTCCCTTTCCACTTGGTTTCGGGACTATGTGTACATCCCCTTGGGGGGAAGCCGGGTGGGCACGGTAAGGCGGTTTTTTAACTTATTTGTGGTCTGGCTGCTTACAGGCGTGTGGCACGGGGCGAATTGGACCTTTTTGCTGTGGGGCCTCTACTATTTTGTTTTGCTGGCGGCGGAAAAGGCGGCGGGCCTGGACAAGAAGGCTTTGGGGCTGTGGCGGGCGCCGGCCACGTTTTTGCTGGTGAATTTCGGCTGGGTGCTGTTCCGGGCGGAGACCCTGGGAGCGGCGGGCCGGTACCTGGGAGCCATGCTGGGCTTTGGCGTCAACGGCTTGTGGGACGCGGCAGCCTCGGCGGCCCTGCGGGATGGGCATATTGTTTACCTGCTGGCTGCGGCCTTTTCTCTGCCTGTGGGGCGCTGGGTGGGAAAGACGAAGCTGGGCCGGAGCCCGGCGGGGGCCCTGTGCTACGCTTTGGGGATGGCGGTGCTGGTGGTGCTCACCTTCTCCTACGTGGCTAAAGGCGCGTACAATCCCTTTATTTATTTTAATTTCTAAATTTACTGCCATCCTTCTTTTGAGAGGTGTCTTTGCCTATGTTCCGTTCCTTTTCCTGTGAAAAATTCCGCTCGACCTTAACCGCTTTTCTCCTGCTAATCCTGCTGCTCTTTGGCGCGGGGATGCTTTTCTCTAATGCGCCCAATTTTCCCAATTCCTTCCAAGAGGCTTATGCCTCCGCCCGCCCGGAGGACCCTTCTCCTGTGGAAAAGCTCTCCGCCGCCATCTCCGCCGCTGAAAGCGTTGTGGACCGCGCCTTGAACCAGCACACGGAACTGATCACCATTTTTGGCGGCTTACAGCGCCTGATTGGCAACGATGTGGTCCGGGACAGCGGCGGCTATACGGTTGTCCGCATGAAAAACGGCAAGCTCACTTTTTTGGACGCTCCCTCGGACCCGGCCCCCAATGCGGCCTTATTTAACGATTTCGCCGCCTATGCCAATTCCCTGGGCATTCCCACTTTGTATTTGACCCTGCCCAATAAGGTGAACAAGTATGCGGACGATATGACGACCGGCTCTTTCTGCTATGCCAACGGCCATGGGGACCAGTTCCTGGAGCTTTTGGATCCTTCGGTGGGATCTCTGGACCTGCGGGAGAATTTTCAAAGGGCGGAACAGCCCTATGACGGGTATTTTTTTGATACGGACCACCACTGGACCCCGGAGGGGGCCTTTCTGGGCTTTCAGGGCCTGTGCCAGAAGCTTCGGGAGGAGTACGGCTTTGCCATTGACCCCGCCCTTACCAGTCCGGAGCATTATGAGCGGATTACCTATGAAAACCAGTTTTTGGGCAGCCAGGGCAAGCGGGTGGGCCCTCTCTATGCCGGGGTGGATGATTTCACCCTTCTTCTTCCCAAGGGGGCGGACAGCGGCTACCAGTACAGCATCCCCCACAAAGAGGCGGTTCGCTCCGGCAGCTTTGCGGACGCTTTCCTCTTTTATGAGATGCTGGAGAAAAAGGACTATTACCATTTAAACCCCTATGCCGCCTACTCGGGAGGGGATTATCCCTTAAGCATCGCGGAAAACCGCAACCCCAGCTCCGGCAAGCGGGTGCTGCTGCTGCGGCAGAGCTTCAGCTGCACGCTGGCCCCCTTTTTGGCCCAGGCCTGCGCCCGGGTGGATATTTTGGACCTGCGCTATTATCAGGGCTCGGTGCGGGATTATGTGCGGCAGACCCAGCCCGACCTGGTTATTGCGGCCTATGGGGCAGGCGACTGTGTGAACGAGGCGCTATTTGCGCCCCTGGCTGGGTAAATTCTGTGTAAAATTCTGGTTGTTTTCGGAAATTCCACCGTTTTCAAATTTTATGTTGACATAAGGGGCGGGGATAGGGTATAATTCAATAATGCAAGGGATAAGCCCGAAAGGAGGGACTTTTTATGCTGAGAACGTATCAGCCGAAGAAGCTCCACAGGAAAAAGGAGCACGGCTTCCGGAAAAGAATGTCCGATAAGAACGGCCGCAAGGTTCTGGCGCGCCGCCGGGCAAAAGGCAGGGCCCGCCTGACTTGGTAAGCGTTTCGCCCTGCGTGTGGACGTAAGGACTGGCATGCGGCCGGGCAAAAGGGCAGGGCACGTCTTTTCGATTCTTTCCGGCGCTTAAAGGCCACCTGGAAGCCTGTTCACATAAGCAGACCATGTGTCGTTTGGCCTTTTGCCAGTTTCTGTGTGATGAAACGGACTGGGATTTTCCCGGTCCTTTGCTTGGAATCTGGCAAAAACCGTCCAGCGTCGCGGGTCCTTCCGCTTGTGTGCACAGGCCCGGCGTGGCCTTTATTTGTTATACCTATTTTTTTCGGTGTATTCTGGCAAAAGGCTTGGCCGGCTGGCATGGGAGGCGTTTACTTTTGGAAAAGATAAACTCGCTGACGCGCAACAGCGACTTCCGCCGGGCCTATACCAAAGGCAAAAGCGTGGTAACCCCTTTGGTGGTGGTCTATCTCACCCGCAACCGGGTGAAGGCCCGCCGGGTGGGTATTACCACCAGCAAAAAGATTGGCAACGCGGTGCAGCGCAACCGGGCCCGCCGGGTGATTCGAGAGGCCTACCGGGCTCTTGCCCCCCGCGTCAAGCGTGGGTTTGACCTGGTGCTGGTGGCCCGTGGGCGCACGCCCTTTGTCAAAAGCACCGATGTGGAACGGGCTCTGGAAAAAGCTTTGGCTCAGGCCGGAGCGTTGACCAGCGGGGAGGGGCCCTTATGAAGGCGCTGCTGCTCGGGCTCATCCGGTTTTACCGCCGGGCCATTTCGCCTCATACCAAGCCCTGCTGCAAATACATTCCCACCTGTTCGGCCTATGGCCTGGAGGCCATTGAGCGCTTTGGCGCCCTAAAGGGCGGCTTGCTGACGCTTTGGCGCATCCTCCGCTGCAACCCCTGGTCCCGAGGGGGCTATGACCCTGTACCCCAGGGCGCCTCTGCGGATGGCGGGGAAAAAGCCCCGGCTCACCCTGATGGAAGGCGTAAGGGTGGGTAAGCTGCCGGCTGGGTGGGGGAGAGCTTTGGGGTGGATTTGGCTTGGGCGTCTTTACAATGAGGATTTGCCACGGGCAGCCGGTTGGTTTTTAAAGACTTGTTCTTTCTCAAAACTACGAGAATGGGCGCCCGGCTCATTGATCAAACCCAGCGTAACAGAGTGAAGTTTTTTTGCAGGTTGGAGGCTTTTTCAAAAGAGCCTTTTAACGAGAGGAGACAGGGACCGTATTATGGCGATATTTAATTTTTTTGGCAGTATACTTGGCTATTTGTTGTGGTTTCTCTATTCCATTTTTCGCAATTACGGCATTGCCATTGTTTTGTTTACCCTGATTCTGAAAGCCGTTATGTTCCCAATGTCCGTCAAGCAGCAGCGGAGCATGGCTTCTCAGGCAAAGCTGGCGGACAAACAGAAGGAGCTGCAAAAGCGGTACGCTAACAATCAGCAGAAGTATAATGACGAGCTGATGAAGCTCTATGAAAAGGAAGGGGTAAACCCCGGCAGCGGATGCCTGACCACCTTGATTCCCTTTCCTATTATGCTGGGTATTTTCTATAGCGTGATTATGCCCCTTTCCAACACCCTGCACATCGCGGCGGAGACCATCTCCCAGGCGACCGACTACATCTCGAAAATCCCTGGCGTGGCTGCGGCCACCGGACTGGGCATGTACCCGGAGCTTCAGATTATCCGCCACTTTGACGCCCTACGGGACAACCTGACCATGTTCTCTCAGGGGGACATCGAGAAAATTGAGTTTTTCTCCCAGGGCTTCAAGTTTTTGGGCCTGGACCTGCTGGCCTCTCCCCAGGAGTCTTCCTTTTTGACCTTCTTGTGGATTATACCCGTGCTGTCGCTGGTGCTCAGCTTTGGCTTCCAATTTTATACCAGCAAGTCAACGGGACAGGCCTCCACAGGCTGCACAAAGGCCATGATGTATGTCTTCCCGCTGATCAGCGTGTACTGGGCGTTCATCATGCCGGCCGCGGTGGGTATTTACAACATTATCTCCATTTTGGGCAGCGCCCTGCAAACCTGGGTGATGAACCGGTATTTCAGTGTGAATCAGGTCACCGCCATGACGGAAGCCCGCCGGGCTGTGGCTTTGGAGCTGGCCGAGGCCAATGTGAAGCCCCTGCCCGCCGCCCAGCAGAAGCTTATCGCGGACAAATTGACCGCCGTTCCCCAGCAGAAGGCCGGGAAGGAGCAGGCCAAGCAGCAGAAGCAGGCTCAAAAGAAAAAGAAGGCGGGCTCTGGAGATTCCTCCAATTATGTGGGGAGCAGAAAGTAAGCGCCTGAGAATTTGGGGCGGTTCCGGACGGTGCTGCCGGAGAGTTTTCCTATTGCTAAAACCTCTTTCAGCCTCTGGCTTAACTATGAAAAACTTTGGGCTCTGCGGCCCGATTTGAGATAAAGGAGGATTCGTTATGATCCGAGAAGCGATCGCCACCGGCGACAATGTAGACGCCGCTTTTGCCAATGCCTGCGCCCAGCTGGGTGTGGAGACAGTGGACGCTGAGTTTGAGATTTTGGAAATGCCTCAGAAAAAGACTTTGGGTCTTTTTGGCGGACGTCCCGCTAAAGTGCGGGCCTATATTGAAGTGCCTGACCCGGCTCAGGCCCCCGCGCCAAAGCCCGCGCCGGTTTCTGCCCCGAAGCCTGCTCCGGCTCCTGTGGCAAAGGTTGCGCCCCAGCCCGCGGCAGAGGCTTCTTCTGAGAAGAACAGCATGGCTCCGGCGGAAAACGCCGCCAGCTACTTGAAGCGGGTCCTGGCTGGAATGGGCCTGCCGGACGCTACGGTGGAGGTTAAACCGGCGGACTCCGGCGCTTCTCTGACCCTGAATGGCGGGGATATTGGCTTTGTGATTGGACATCGGGGCGAGACCCTGGACGCTTTGCAGTATTTGGCCTCTTTGGTGGCCAACCATTCCGGCGGCTCTTACTTCCGCCTGACTTTGGATGTGGGCAATTACCGGGAAAAGCGCCGGGAGACTTTGGAGGCTCTGGGCCGGAAGATGGCTTACCGGGCTGTTAAGTCTGGGCGCAACTCCTCTTTGGAGCCCATGAATCCCCATGAGCGGCGGATCATTCACACTGCTGTGCAGGAGGTGGAGGGGGCCAAGTCCTGGAGCGAAGGCGAAGACCAGGCCCGTCATGTGGTCATTGGCCCGGAGGGCGGCGAACGCTACCAGCCCCGCCGGGATAACCGCAGGGGAAAGCCCGGCTATGGCGGCGGCCGGGGCTTTGACCGGGACCGCCGGGGAGGACGTCCCCAGCGCGGCCCTCAGCAAAATCAGGCGCCCCGCAGCGGCGGGCCTAAGGCCGATGACCCCAGCGCCCCTATTTATGGGAAGATCGAGGCAAAAAAATAAATGGATGGTAAGGCGGGGCAAAGCTGCTCCGCCTTTTGTCTTTGGGAGGAATTTTCTTTGTGTGCTACCATTGCCGCCATTGCTACCGGACAGGCTCCGGGGGGAATTGGCGTAATTCGAATTTCCGGGCCCCAGGCTTTGGAAATCGCCCAGCGGATTTTCCGCTCCCTCTCCGGCCGGACCTTGGGAGAGATTCCCGGCTATCAGGCTCTTTTGGGACAGATTTTTGAACGGGATGGCAGGGCTTTGGATGATTGCGTGGCTCTGGTGTTTCGGGCCCCGAAAAGCTATACCGGCGAGGATGTGGTGGAGCTCTCCTGTCATGGCGGGCTCTACGTGACTAGGCGGGTGTTGGAGGAAGTGCTGGCGGCGGGCGCGGTTCCGGCGGGGCGGGGGGAGTTCACCAAGCGCGCTTATCTAAATGGCAAGCTGGATCTGGCCCAGGCGGAGTCTGTGATGGAGATGATCAGCGCCAGTGGAAGGCAGGCGGCCCGCATGGCCCAGGCGGCTGGGAGCGGGCGGCTCTCCCACAAGCTGGGAGCCATTTGCGCCCGCTTGGAGGAAGCCGCGGCCCATTTAGCGGCTTGGGCGGATTTTCCTGAGGAAGATGTGGAGATGCTGTCTCTCGATGAGTTAAGTCAGACTTTGCGAAACAGTGCGGCGGAGCTGCGAACTTTGCTGGCTCATTTTGATCAAGGCCGGGTCTACCGGGAGGGCTTGCGCACAGTGATTGTAGGGAGGCCCAATGTGGGTAAATCCACCTTTATGAATTGGCTGGCAGGCCGGGAGCGCTCCATTGTCACGCCCTATGCGGGAACTACCCGCGACGTGGTGGAAGAACCGGTGGTTCTGGCCGGCATTCCCTTACTGCTGGCGGATACCGCAGGACTGCGGGAGACAGCGGATCCGGTGGAAGAAATCGGGGTGGCGGCGGCCCGGCGGCGGCTGGCCTCGGCGGAGCTGGTGCTGGCGGTGTTTGACCAGTCTCAGGCTTTGACAAAGGAAGATTTCCAGCTGCTGGAGCAGTTGGGGGAAGTTCCCGCCATTGGGGTGGTGAACAAGTCGGATTTGGAGAACCGCCTGGACCGGCAGGCTTTAAAAGAGCATTTTTCTTATCTGGTGGAGTGTTCCGCTGCCAGCGGCCAGGGCTTGGAGGCCTTGGAGAATGCCCTTGGCTCTTTGCTGGGCACAGACGGCTTTGACCCGGATGAGGGAGAGCTTTTTACCCAAAGACAGCGGGCCGCCGCGTCCCGGGCAGGGGAGGCCCTGGGGCAGGCTTTGGAGGCCTTGGAAGGAGGCATGACTTTGGACGCGGTAACGGTCTGTTTGGAGGGAGCTTTGGCGGCTCTTTATGAGCTGACCGGCCAGCGGGTTTCCGATGAGGTGGTGGATCAGGTGTTTGAGCGTTTTTGTGTTGGTAAGTAGGAGGAATGAGAATGAAGACGTATGAGGCGGGCCAGATAGATGTGGCTGTGGTAGGCGCGGGCCATGCTGGCATTGAGGCCGGATTGGCGGCGGCGCGGCTGGGCTGTGAGACGGTGGTGTTCACCATCAATTTAGACGCGGTGGGAAACTGCCCCTGCAACCCCAGCATTGGCGGCACGGCCAAGGGGCATTTGGTGCGGGAAATTGACGCCTTAGGAGGTGAAATGGGTAAGGCGGCGGATGCCTGTACCATTCAAAGCCGGATGCTCAACCGGGGCAAGGGCCCGGCGGTGCATTCCCTGCGGGCGCAAATTGACCGGAACGCCTATGCCCGGTATATGAAGCATACCCTGGAACAGTGCCCGAAGCTGACCTTGCGGCAGGCGGAAGTGGTAGACCTGCGCCAGGACCATAACCAATGGCTTTTGACCACCCGGCTGGGCGGGGTTTACCGGGCAGGGGCGGTAATTCTCTGTACTGGTACCTTTTTGGGTGGAACAATTTTTGTAGGCGAGGTCTCCTATGAGAGCGGGCCGGATGGTATGTTTCCTTCAGCCTTTTTGCCGGAGGCTTTGGAACGGCTGGGCATCTCCCTGCGCCGCTTTAAAACGGGTACCCCTGCCAGGGTGTTGCGTTCCTCGGTGGATTGGCGGAAACTGGAAGTCCAGAGGGGAGACGAGCCTGTGACGCCCTTTTCCTTCGAAACAGAGGTTTTGCCGGAGAATCGGGATGTGTGTTACATCAGCTGGACCAACCAGGAGACCCACCAGGTGATTCGGGATAATTTGGAGCGTTCCCCTCTTTATGCCGGGATGATTGAGGGAGTGGGTCCCCGGTACTGTCCCAGCATTGAGGACAAGGTGGTGCGGTTTCCAGATAAGGAGAGGCATCAGCTGTTTATTGAGCCCTGCGGTTTGGATACAGAGGAAATGTATTTGCAGGGCATGAGTTCCTCTCTGCCGGAGGAGGTCCAGGAGAAGTTTTACCGGACCATTCCCGGTTTGGAACAGGTGCGGCTGATGCGCAGCGCTTATGCCATTGAGTATGATTGCTGCGACCCCTTACAGCTGGACGCTGCCTTGGAATTTCGGGACTGGCCGGGCCTTTATGGAGCGGGACAGTTTAATGGAAGTTCTGGCTATGAAGAGGCGGCGGCCCAAGGATTTGTGGCTGGCGTCAACGCGGCCCGAAAATTGAAGGGCCAGGACCGGCTGATTCTGCCCCGGTCCGGCTCCTACATGGGGACTTTGATTGATGACCTGATTACCAAAGGTGTGACCGACCCCTACCGGATGATGACTTCCCGTTCTGAATATAGGCTGGTGCTGCGGCAGGATAACGCGGGGGAGCGGCTGACTCCCTTGGGCCGGGAGTTGGGGTTGATTTCGGACCAGCGCTGGGAGAAATTTACCCATTGGCTGGCCTTGAAGGAAAAAGAGCTCCGGCGGGTGCGGGAGACCAATCTGCCTCCCAGCGAGGCTTTGAACCAGGTGCTTGTTTCACGTGGAACATCTCCGGTTACCACCGGGGTAAAGCTGTCGGAGCTGCTGAAGCGGCCACAGATTACCTACCAGGATTTGGCCGGGGTGGATTTAGACCGCCCGGCCCTGCCGGGGGATGTGCTGGAAAGCGTGGAGATTGAGCTGAAATATGAGGGCTACATCCGCCGCCAGCAGGCGGACATTGAGGAGGCCAGGAGGCTGGAAGGAAAGAAGCTCCCGGCCGGTCTGGACTATAGCCAGGTGCTTGGCCTGCGTTTGGAGGCCGTGGAGAAGCTGAACCAGGTGAAGCCGGAGAACTTGGGCCAGGCGGGACGGGTCTCCGGGGTAAGCCCGGCGGACATTTCTGTGTTGATGATTTGGCTGGCGGCTCAGGAAAAGAAGCAAAAGGAGGAAGCTCATTGAAAGATATACGGGAACAACTGCGAGGAATGGCCAAGGTCTATGGAGTGAAGCTCACGGAAAGGCAGGCGGAGCAGTTTCAAATTTACATGGAGATGCTGGTGGAGTGGAATGAGAAAATTAATCTGACCTCCATCACAGATCCGGATCAGGTGGTAGAAAAGCATTTTCTGGACAGCTTGACTCTGCTGGAAGCCTGCCCGCCCAAAGAAGGGGCGCGTGTGGCCGATGTGGGCACTGGGGCTGGATTTCCTGGGCTGGCGCTGAAAATCGCCCGGCCGGATATTGCCCTGACGCTCCTGGACGGAGTGAATAAGAAGCTGACTTTTTTGGGTGAAGTCTGTCAAGCCTTGGGTTTGGAGGCTGAGAGAGTCCACAAGCGGGCCGAAGAGGCAGGCCGTGACCGGAGCATGCGGGAGAACTTTGACCTGGTTACTGGGCGGGCGGTGGCGGCTCTTAACGTGCTAAGTGAATATTGCCTGCCTTTGGTTAAGATGAAGGGCTACTTCGCCGCCATGAAAGGGCCCGGAGCGGCAGCGGAATTGGCGGAGGCCCAGCGGGCTTTGGAGATTCTGGGCGGCGGGGCCATTCAATGCAAACAAACGGAGCTGCCTACAGCGGGAGAACGGAATATCATTGTTGTGCGGAAGTTGGGATTTACGCCCAAGGAATACCCCCGTCACGGCGGGACCATTTGTAAGCATCCTTTATAGGCAAAGCGCGTAAAAATCGGAATTGTCCCAACCGCAGAGATAATCATCTATCTTCCCCTGCCCTACGGGCGGGGGAACACGAATGCTCTTCGAAACGGACACTCCTGTAAAATCTGTTGTGGGTTCACAATCTATCATAGGGAAAGAGAGGATGAGCAGGCTATGAACATAGTGTGCAGAAAGGCATCCGCCGGTGATGTGGAGCAGTTGGACTTGGTTATGCAGGTGATTGCGGACGGGCCGGGGAACCTGGAAAAAATGCGGCGGCAGGTAGAGCGGATCGCGGAGAATGAGGACAAGTATCTGCTGGTGGCTGTGGACCAGGATGAAAACCAAATTGTGGGAAGCCTGTTGGGCGTTGTATTTGAGGACATCTGCGGAGACGGAAGCCCCATTTTGCTGGTGGAAAATGTGGCTGTGCTGGAGAGCTGGCAGGGGCATGGCGTTGGCCGGCTGATGTTTGAAGCGATCGAGAGCTGGGGCCGGAAGAAGCGTTGCCATTATGAGATGCTGGTGTCCGGCTTGGGACGTAAGGGAGCGCACAAATTTTATCAGGCGTTGGATTTTGAAGAAGTGAAGGGGTTCAAGAAATATCTCTGAATATTTTTCCTGCCGACAGGATGCAACAAACCTCGCGGGCCCGGTGTAGTACAATAGGCTTGCAAGGGAGGTGAGGCGGATGTTTACAAGGGACAAGCTGAAATTGATCAAACTGCCTGTGGCAAAGATTCTGCCAAATCCCTCCCAGCCCCGAAAAATCTTTCAGGAGGACGAGCTCCAGAGTTTGGCCAGAAGCATCCAAGAAAATGGACTGCTTCAACCCGTGACAGTGCGCCGGGAAAACGGCCAGTATTATCTGGTAGCCGGGGAACGGCGGCTACGGGCCTGCAAGCTGGCGGGCCTGCGGGATATCCAGGCAATCTTGTCGGACTGCGAGCCGGAAGACAGCGCGGTGCTGGCCCTTTTGGAAAATGTTCAGCGGCGGGACCTGCAAATGTTTGAGCAGGCCAACGCGATTTTGAACCTTATTCGGGAGTGGCAGATTACCCAGGAGGAAGCTGCCCGGCGGCTGGGAATGAGCCAGTCTTACTTAGCCAATAAAGTCCGGCTGCTGAAGCTGAGCCCAGAAGAACAGTCGGAAATCATCACCCATAAGCTGACCGAGCGCCATGCCCGGGCCCTGCTGCGGGTGGACGACATTGAGCTGCGGCAGAAAATTTTACGGAATGTTATCAACCGGGGGCTGAATGTAGCCCAGACCGAAGAGTTGATCTCGGAGACGATGAAGCCCAAGGAGCCCTCCCGAAAGGGGAGAAGAACCTTTGTGGCAAAAGACATCCGGTTGTTTATCAATACCATCGACCACGCGGTGGACGCTATGAAAACAGCGGGGATTCAGGCCCAAACCGAAAAGAAAGAGACCGAAGAATACATCGAATGCGTGGTGCGCATCCCCAAATTAAATCGAGTACAAGTTTAACCCATTCCCTTATTCATTTCCCACAGAAGGCGGCTAAAGGCGAAAGCTTTTGGCCGCTCTTTCTTTTGAAAGGAAGGGCATAGGAGAATACAGCCAAGTCCACTCCAGCGGAAAGCGGCTTTTACAGGGGAATCCCGGCGTGTATCTTTTGACGCAGTTTAAAAAGGTCACTTCATCTTTTTAAGTGGGCCATTTGCCGCTTTAGGGTAAAAGCTCTCCCTGGACTGAGATGCGTCCTTTCTCTCTTCAAGGGCGAGTCCCCTTTGGAGAGCTTTTCGTGTTTTCCCGCCCGTAGGGCGGGGGAACACAAATGATTATCTCTGTGGCTGGGACACGGTCTCTCTTCAACCGTAAGCCTTTGTTTTTTCAGTTGTTTCATGTGAAACACTCTCAAACAACATCTAGGGGCTAGGCAGGGGGAAGAAAGTGTGCTATAATGAAAACATGCAGGCTTCCCTGGGCCGAAACCCGCCCAAGGAAGAAAAAGCAAAAAAGTCAGAATAAGAGAGAATGTGATAGGCTTGGGAAAAATCATCGCCATTGCCAACCAGAAGGGCGGCGTGGGAAAAACCACCACCGCCGTAAACCTGGCCGCCGAGTTGGGAAGCATGGGCCATAAGGTTCTGCTGGCCGACGCGGACCCCCAGGGAAACAGCACCAGCGGGGTGGGCGTGGACCGGAGAAAATGCCCTGTGACCATGTATCAGGTGGTCATTGGGGGGGCTAAGGCCAGCGAGGCCATTGTGCATACAGAGTTTCAGAACTTAGACCTGCTGCCCGCCAGCATCGATATGGCGGCGGCGGAAATTGAGCTGGCCGGGGTGGAGCATCGGGAAGAGCGGCTGAAGGAGCCCTTGGCCGCTGTGCGCAGCAACTATGAGTACATTTTCATTGACTGCCCTCCGTCTCTGGGGCTGATCACCACCAACTCCCTAAACGCGGCGGATACTATTTTAATTCCCATCCAGTGCGAGTACTACGCCCTGGAAGGACTCTCCCAGCTGATGAATACCATCCGCCGGGTGAAGCGCCAGTACAACGGCATGCTGGACTTGGAAGGGGTGCTGCTGACCATGTATGACGGCCGGCTGAACCTGACCCAGCAGGTGGTGGAGGAAGTGAAAAAGTACTTCCCCCGCAAGGTCTTCAAGACTGTGGTGCCCCGGGCGGTCCGGCTTTCGGAGGCCCCTGGCTTCGGCCAGCCGGTGCTGTATTATGATAAGAGCTCCAAGGGAGCCCGGGCCTACCGGGAGCTGGCCGGGGAGCTGCTAAAAAGCAACGCGTAATCCCGCGCGGGAAAGGAAGCTATGAGCATGAAGAAGAGAGGGCTGGGCAAGGGCTTGGACGCCATTTTCGCGGAGAATGCCGGAGAAAACGGCGAGGGCGCGGTGACCATCCGGATCAGCGAGATTGAACCCAACCGGGACCAGCCTAGAAAGGAATTTGAAAGCGGAGCTCTGTCGGAGCTGGCGGAATCCATTGCCCAGCACGGCGTGCTGCAGCCCTTGCTGCTGCGGCCCATGTTCAGCGGCGGCTACCGGATTGTGGCCGGGGAGCGGCGCTGGCGGGCGGCCCGCATGGCGGGCTTATCGGAAGTCCCAGCCGTGGTGCGGGAGATGACAGACGGGGAGGAAATGCTGTTCGCCCTGATTGAGAACTTACAGCGGGAGGACCTGAGCCCCTTGGAAGAAGCCAAGGGCTACCAGCAGCTCATCGACACCCAGGGCTTCACCCAGGAAGAGGCGGCCAGCGCGGTGGGAAAATCCCGGCCAGCGGTGGCCAATGCCCTGCGGCTGCTGAATTTGCCGGAGGACATTCAGCAGATGGTGGAGCGTGGGGAGATCAGCGCGGGCCACGCCCGAACTCTTTTGAGCTTTAAAGATGAGGACAGCATGCGGGCCGCGGCGCAAAAAGCCAAGGAGGGCGCTTCCGTGCGGGAGCTGGAGGCTCTGGCCAAAAAGGCCGGGGAGGACCAGAAGCGGGAGGCCCCTCGATCTACCCCCGCCAACCAGTTTTACTCCGAGGCCCAGCTGGCAGTTAGCGATTATCTGGGCCGGAAGGTAAAAGTGGCTGGCACCAAGAAAAAGGGAGTTTTGCAAATCGAGTTTTATGGCGAAGAGGATTTGCAGAACCTGTTGAGTGATTTGAAGCTAAAGGAGTAGGGGACTCGGAAAAAAAGGAAGAGGGTAAGAGCTGAAAATTACTATCCACTACCGCTCTCTATCCAACCCTCATACGCACCCATCTCCAAACCGGGCGCGAAGTCCGCGAATCCCACTCCAATCAATGGTGTAAAGGGGTTTGAAAAATTGAGAGTGCCCAAACCACAAAGATAATCAGCTGTGTTCCCCCGCCCTACGGGCGGGGGAACACAAAAAGCTCTCCGAAACGGACACTCTTGAAAAATTCCGCAGCTTCTTCCATGAAGCCGGGAGCTTTTTCAAAAAAGTTTTCGAAGGGCCGGAGTCAAAAAAGGAGGAACCAAAATGCTGGATATTAAACTAGTCAGAGCCACCCCAGAGTTGGTCAAAGAGAATATGAAGAAGAAATTCCAAGAGGAAAAGCTGCCCTTGGTGGACGAGGTGCTGGAGCTGGACGGGCAGTTCCGGGCCAGCAAAGCCCGGGGCGACGAGCTGCGCCAGCAGCGCAACGCGGTGAGCAAGGAAATCGGCCAGCTGATGAAGGAGGGCAAAAAAGCCGAGGCCGAGGCCACCAAGCAGCGGGTGGCGGAGATTGCCGGTGAGCTGGCGGAGATGGAGCGCAAAGAGGCGGAAATGACCGAGGAGATTAAAAGGCGCATGATGGTCATTCCCAACATCATTGACGCTTCGGTGCCCATTGGCCGGGACGACAGCGAGAATGTGGAGCTGGAGCGCTTTGGAGACCCGGTGGTGCCGGACTTTGAGGTGCCCTACCATACGGATATTATGGAGCGCCTGCAGGGCATCGACCTGGACAGCGCCCGGCGCACCAGCGGCAACGGCTTCTACTATCTCATGGGCGATGTGGCCCGGCTTCACGAGGCCATTTTGGCCTTTGCCCGTGACTTTATGATTGACAAAGGCTTCACTTACTGCATCCCGCCTTTTATGATCCGCAGCGAGGTAGTCACCGGAGTGATGAGCTTTGCCGAGATGGAAAATATGATGTACAAAATCGAGGGGGAAGATCTGTACCTCATTGGCACCAGCGAGCACAGCATGATCGGCAAATACGCTGGCAACCTGCTCACCGAGGACCAGCTGCCCCAGACCATGACCAGCTATTCCCCCTGCTTCCGCAAGGAAGTGGGCGCCCACGGCATTGAGGAGCGGGGCGTGTACCGCATCCACCAGTTTGAAAAGCAGGAGATGATCGTGGTCTGCAAGCCCCAGGAGAGCATGGACTGGTACCACAAAATGTGGCGGTACTCTGTGGACTTCTTCCGGGCGCTGGACATCCCTGTGCGCACCTTGGAGTGCTGCTCTGGCGACTTGGCTGATTTGAAGGTTAAATCCGTAGATGTGGAGGCTTGGTCCCCCCGGCAGAAGAAGTATTTCGAAGTGGGCAGCTGCTCCAACATGGGCGACGCCCAGGCCCGGCGGCTGGGTATCCGGGTGAAGAATCCCGAGGGCAACTATTTCCCCCACACCCTAAACAACACCGTGGTGGCGCCGCCCCGGATGCTCATCGCGTTTTTGGAGAACAATTTGCAGGCAGATGGCACGGTGAAGATCCCCCAGGCCCTGCGCATGTATATGGGCGGCAAAGAAGTCATTGGCTAAGGCCCGCAAAGAAAAGGAGAGAGTCCCTATGAAAAAAACCGCGATTTTCTGGCTGCTGGGTGTGGCGACGGTGATGCTGCTCTTGCCCGCGTTGACTCTGTCCCTACCAGCGGAGGCAGGTATGGCTGCCCTTATTCTGCTGTTTTTCATTGTGGACCCATTCTGCCTGCTGGCCACGGGCATTTTTGCCGGGTGGGACCTCCGGTCCCGCTGGTGGTTCCCCATAGGGGCGGCAGTGCTGTACCTCTGCGGGGTTTGGCTGTTTGTGGACGTTTTTGAGATGGATTTTCTGCTATACGCCGCCGGGTATCTGGCGGTGGGCCTGCTTTCCATGGGCGCCACGGCGCTCATTTGGAGCAAAGCGGGAAAAGGCAGATAAAAAAAGACCGCCTGAGTGAACTGCCCCCCATTTGTTAGACAAGTATGGTATACTTAAACTAACGAATGGGG
>CAJUNS010000011.1:0-42740 GCA_910587995.1 uncultured Oscillospiraceae bacterium
TGAGGGAGGAGAAGGGCACCTGGGCCCCGGCCCGGGAGTTCATGGTGTTCAGGTTGTGCACCAGGGCCTCCATGGCCTGATAGGTAGCCTTGTCCGTCTCCCGCCAAGCGGTCTCTTTGGCGTAGGCGGCGGCGTCGCTGGCCTCCTCCCAGGTCACCTCCTGGAAGCCGCACTCCCGCTGGTGCTGGGGCAGAAACTCCGCAAAACGCTCTCCATAGGCGTCCACATTTTTCATGGTCACCTTGCTGTGCAGGGCCACCCGGGCCGCGTGAACCATGGCCTCGGCCTGCCCGTAAGGCATCAGCTTCATCAGTTGGAAAAACTGGGCCAGGGCCTTGAAGTATTCTTTCTGGTAGGTCTTGTCCACGCCCTCGGCCATGGCATAGTCGAAGATGGGCACGCTTTGGCCTCCGTGCATCTCGTTTTGGTTGGCCTGAATGGCAATGCAGGCCAAGGCCGCATAGGACCGGATGTCCTTAGGCTCCCGCAGGTAGCCATGGCCCGTGGAAAACCCGTTGCGGAACAGCTTGATCAGGTCAATCTGGCAGCAGGTTTCCGTCAGGGTGTAAAAGTCCTTGTCATGAATGTGAATGTCGCCCTCCGCGTCGGCCTTGGCCAAATGAGGGGGAATCACATACTTGTCATAAAAGCTTTTGGCCCCCTCCGAGCCGTATTTCAGCATGGTGCCCATGGCGGTGTCAGCGTTGATGTTGGCGTTTTCCCGCTTTAGGTCCACATCCTCGGCAGGGACGAAGGTGAGGGCAGAGTAGATTTTCACCAGCTCGTCGTCCATCTCCCGCAGGCGCTGGTGCTGGGCCCGGTAGAGAATGTAAGCCTTGGCCGTTTTGGCGTAATCGGCGGCAATGAGCTTTTCTTCCACAACATCTTGGGTCTGCTCCACCGTGGGGGTGGACTTCATCCCCTCCAGCTCCTCTACCACCTGCTGGGTCAGCCGGTCCAGGTCGTCCTCGCTGAACCGCTCGGTGGCAATGCGGACATTTGCTTTTAAAATGGCGTTGCGAATCTTAAGGGGATCGAACTTCACTCGTTTTCCGTTTCGTTTGATGATGCTTTTTGGCATGATGGAATGACCGGCTCCTCTCAAAAGTAAAATATATATGTAACAAACAAATGAGATTTTCACACAAAGGGTTTTACCCTTCACACGGCTCAAAAGAACGCAAATGATTTTTTGAACCATGCGGTAAATCCGCTTGGCCTCTCCCTCCACAGGACGCTTTGAATGCGTGCTTCCTATGGCTGCGGCAGGAAGCGCGAACAGGCTTTTGGAGCGTGCCGGCCAGTTCCGCTTTTCTCGTCCGCTGGCGGCAGCACGCCCCACAGCTTCTTAGGGCGCTTCTCTATTATAAGCGATTCCAGCCCTCCTGTCAACGCCATATCTTGTATAAACGCAAAATTTGTTTTGGGCAATACCCCAAAATATAGCCAAAAAAGGGAGCAGCACGCTGCTCCCTTTTTCTCCTGACGCGCAGTCCTATTCTTCTGTCTTGGTTACCGCAATGCTCAGTTCCTTCAGCTGGGCCTGGGTTACGGTGCTGGGCGCGCTCATCATCACGTCCTGCGCGTTCTGGTTCATGGGGAAGGCAATGACCTCCCGAATGTAGCTTTCGCCGGTGAGCAGCATCACCAGCCGGTCCACCCCGGGGGCCGCGCCCGCGTGGGGGGGCGCGCCGTAGCAGAACGCATTGTACATGGCCGGGAACTTGCCCCGCACGTCGTCTTCCGTCAGGCCAACCAGCTCGAAGGCCTTGACCATGATCTCCGGGTCATAGTTCCGCTCCGCCCCGGAGGCCAGCTCGAAGCCGTTGCACACCAGGTCGTACTGGTGGGCCCGCAGGTCCAGAGGGTCCGCCTCGCCCCTCTCAATTTTCAGCAGGGACTCCATCCCCCCGTGGGGCATGGAGAAGGGGTTGTGGCCAAATTCCAGCCGGCCGCTCTCCTCCCCGATTTCGAACATGGGGAAGTCCACAATCCAGCACAGCTCGTAGCGCTTTTCGTTCATATGTTCCGGGCAGGCCGCGCCCAGCAGCTTCCGGGCCACCCCGGCGGTCTTTTGGGCGGTAAGCTTGGGCCCGGCCGCCAACATCACCAGGGAGTTGGGTTCCAGCTTGAGGGCCTCCGCCACCTGTTGGGCCAGCCCTGGCACGGCGTTGATAAACTTGGCGACGCCCCCGGCGATCTCCCCCTTCTCGTCGAGCTTGAACCAGTAGCTCTTCTGGGCGGTCTGCACCTCCACCTCGGCCACGATCTTGTCGATGGCCTTGCGGGCCAGGCCGCAGTGGGAGACGGGCACGGCCTTTACCACAGCGTTCTCAAAGGGGCCGAAGCCGCAGCCGGAGAGCAGCTCCGTCACATCGTGAACCAGCAGGTCAATGCGCAGGTCCGGCTTATCGCTGCCATAGTCCTCCATGGCCTGGAGGAAGGGAATGCGCCGGAAAGGGGCCTGGGAGACGGTCTGGCCATAAACGCCGAACTTCTCAAAAATGGGCGGCAGCACCGCCTCGATAACGGCAAATACGTCCTCCTGACCGGCAAAAGCCATCTCCATGTCCAGCTGGTAGAACTCCCCGGGAGACCGGTCGCCCCGGGCGTCCTCGTCCCGGAAGCAGGGGGCTATCTGGAAATATTTGTCAAAGCCCGAGGCCATAAGCAGCTGCTTAAACTGCTGGGGAGCCTGGGGCAGGGCATAAAACTTGCCCGGATGCTTGCGGGAGGGCACCAGATAGTCCCGGGCCCCCTCGGGCGAGGAGGCGGTGAGGATGGGGGTGTTGATCTCTTGGAAGCCCTCCGCCTCCATGGCCCGGCGCAGGGCCGAGACCACCTGGGACCGGAGCACAATGTTCCCCTTCACCTGGGGATTGCGCAGGTCCAAATACCGGTAGCGCAGGCGCTGGGCCTCGTCCGCGTCCCGGGAGAAGTTCACCTCAAAGGGCAGCTCATTGTGCTGGCACCGGCTGAGGACCCGGATGGACTGGGGGGCAATTTCCACATCGCCGGTGGGAATTTTGGGGTTCTTGTTGGTGCGCTCCCGCACGGTCCCCTCCACCTGGATGGTGGTCTCCTTATTCAGGGCCTTCACCTGGGCCAGCAGGTCCGCGGTCTCCACCACCACCTGGGTGACGCCGAAGAAGTCCCGCAGCACCAAAAAGCCAACGCCGCCGCCCACTTCCCGCAGGTTCTCCATCCACCCGGCCAGGGTCACGGTTTTTCCCGCGTCCTGTGCCCGCAGCTCCCCGCAGTTGTGGGTCCGATACTGTGACATAACGATCACTCCTATAACACAAATCTAAAAGCTAACAATCTGGTTTCAAAGCCGTCCGGCCAGCGCCCAGGCTTCAAAACCCAGGCAGGGCGCGCAATCCGCAGGGCAAATTTTATCACAAACAGCCAAAACGGGTGTTGATCAAAAATTCCTGCAAGCGCACAAAGGGGGCTTGGCCGCGGAGGCAGCTCCGCACGCAAACCAAGCCCTGGCACATCAGCCGCCTACCGCCGCCGCGGTGGCGGCCAGGTAGCTGTCCACAAAGTCCTCTCCCACGCTGATCTCCACACTGGCGCCAGCCTCCATGTCCTTAAGCATGGCCTTGCCGGAGCTCAGCTCGTCCTCCCCCAGCACCAGACTATATTGGGCTCCGGTCTTGCCCGCATACTTCATCTGGGCTTTTAGGCCCCGGCCGCAAAGGTCGCAATCAGCGGGAACGCCGCAGCGGTGCAGGGCGTCCACCAACGCCAAGGCCCGCACCCGGGCTCCATCGCCCATAGCGGCAATGTAGAGCTCACAGCGCACCGGCTGGGGGAAGTCTGTCTTCTGGGCCTCCAGGGCCAGCATCAGCCGGTCCAGGCCCAGGCCGAAGCCCAGCCCAGGGGTGGGCGCGCCGCCCATCTCCTCCACCAGCCCGTCGTAGCGTCCGCCGCCGCCTAGGGCAAAGCCCAGGCTTTGGGAGGGAAACTCGAACACCGTGCGGGTGTAGTAGTCCAGGCCCCGCACCAGTCCGGGGTCTAGGGTGTAGCCAATACCCAGCGCCCCCAGGTACTCCTGCACTTTGGCAAAATGCTCCCGGCAGTCTGGGCAGAGGTAGTCCGTAATCTTGGGCGCGCCCGCCGCCAAGGCCTGGCAGTCCGGGCTTTTGCAGTCCAAAATGCGCATGGGGTTCCGGTCCAGGCGGGAGAGGCAGGTGCCGCACAGCTGGTCCCGGCGGGCCGAAAAATACTCCTTGAGAGCTTGGTGGTAGTCCTTGCGGCAGGTTTTGCAGCCAATGGAATTCAGCTGCAAGCCTACATCCTTCAGACCCAGCCGCTGAAAGGCTGACAAAGCCATGGCGATGATTTGGGCATCCGCCACTGGCTCCGCCGCCCCAAAAACCTCCACACCGAAGGTGCGGAACTCCCGCATCCGCCCGGCCTGGGGCTTTTCGTAGCGGTAGCAGGGAATGTTATAATAGAGCTTCACCGGGTAGCCGGCGTTGAACAGGCCGTTTTCCAGCATGGCCCGCACGGCCCCGGCCGTGCCCTCAGGGCGCAGGGTCACCGAGCGCCCCGCCTTGTCCAGGAAGGTGTACATTTGCTTTTCCACCACGTCGGTCACATCGCCCATGCCCCGCTGGAAAAGCTCCGTGTGCTCGAAGACCGGCGTGCGCACCTCCCCGAAGCCGTTGAGCCGCGCCTCGGAGACCAGCACTTCCTCCATGGCCCGCCATTTTTCCGCCGCCTCCGGGACCAGATCCGCGGTCCCCTTGGGGGCTTTTGTAATCAAATCCATTTCATTTCCCGCCTTTTTCCAATGCTTTGTTTGGCGTTCCCGCTAAAAATACCAGACCGGCGTCAGGTGCGGACAATGTCCCGCCAATCCAGGTCGCCCCGCTCCAAACCGTGGATGAGCACCTCCGCCGTGGCGATGTTGGTGGCCACAGGGATGTTGTGCATGTCGCACAGGCGCAGCAGGTTCAGCACGCTGGGGTCACTGCTCTGGGAGCTTAAGGGGTCCCGGAAAAACAGCAGTAGATCAATCTCATCGCAGGAGATGCGGGCCGCGATCTGCTGGTCGCCCCCCTGGGGGCCGCTGAGAAACCGCTGCAGCTTCAGCCCGGTGGCCTCGGAGACCATTTTACCTGTGGTGCCGGTGCCGCACAGGGTGTGGCGGCTCAAAATGCCGCAGTACGCAATGCAGAACTGCACCATCAGCTCCTTTTTCGCGTCATGGGCGGTCAATGCGATGTTCATGGTTAACTCCTCCCAAGTAATAATAAAATATATTGTTTCACATTTTGCGTCTTGATGTCGTTAAGCCGCACTTAAAAGCGGTCCGGCAGGGGTACGGCTTCCCCTTCCAGCCGGGCAGCCATGCGGGTAAATGCCATCATGGCCGGGGACTTTTCCGGCGCGGCCGTGCCTTTCAAAAAAGCCGCCGCCATAGCGTGGTCTTCTGGGGCCATGCCAAAAAGCCGCAGGCCCGAGGCGTCGATGACCGCGTCCAGGTCAGCGTACACCCCGGTGCGCTCAAAGAGCTCCCCGTCGAACCGGTTGATGGCCAGCCGTTTGCTGGCAACGCCCAACTGGTCCAAAAGCCGGCGCACGGCGCCCGCGCTGCGCACGCACACCGGATCCGGACTGCACACCACCACCGCCCGGTCGGCGGCGCAGGCGGCGGACCGAAAGCCCGCCCCTACCCCGGCCGGGGAGTCCAGCAGCACATAATCGTAATAGCGTTTCAGCAGGGGGACCAGCCGGGCCATAACCGCTGGCTGAATCAGGTTGTCTCCCGAAGCCGGGGCTGGCAGCAGATACAGCCCCGGACAGCAGGCGTAGATGGCCTGGGCCGGGGCGCAGCGCCCATATACCACATCGGAGCTGTCGAACACCAGGCTTTCTTCCGTGCCGGTCATCCGGTCCAGGCTCCGCAGGCCCGCATCGCAGTCCACCAGCAGGACCCTGCGGCCCCGGGCGGCCAGAGCCCTCCCCAGGCCTACCGCCGCGGTGGATTTCCCCACGCCGCCCTTTCCCGATGTGATGACTGTCGCAATCCCCATGCAGAACACCGCCTTACTTATCATCTTACCACATCAACTGCAATTTGTCAAAAACAAATATTATTTTCTCAGGATTCTATGAGAAACCCACAAAACTAACCGGCTCCTTTTGTCAGTTTCCCAAATTGGCCCTTGAACAATTTGTTCAAGTCTCTGGCTCTCCTTTTTACGTGCTCTCGCCGCCAAAAGGGCGCGGGCCCCTCTGGTTGTTAGGATGGCCCGCTGGTTTGGGGCAAATGCAGGGTGGAGCCTCTTTATTTCCGGCCCAATCAGGCCGGTTCCTCCCCCTCCCCGCCAGATTCACCGGATTCCTCCCCGCCGCTGGCCGGTTCTGGGCTGGGGGTGGGCTCCGGGTCCTCTCCGGGCTTCTTCCCATAATAGAAGGGCGAGTCTGGCGCGGGGGTAGGGCTGGCTGAAGGCTGGGGCGCCCCCTCCTCTCCCTCCTCCGGCGCGGACGAGGGGCTGCCGCCGGTGAAAATATGGTCTGGGATGTCGCTGCCCCGCTCAGGCGCAGGGGTTGGCGTGGGCTCCGGCGTAGGGCTGGGCTCCTCTTCCGGGTCCTCCTCCCCGGCAGGCTCCGGATCGGCGGAGGGCTCCGCGGAAGCCGCCGCTTCCTTGTCCAGGTCCTCCTTGGTCTTAAGCACCTTGCCCTGGTCGTCCACCAGGTCGCCGGACTGGTTGTAGCGGTTGCCCTCCTTATCCCAACTGTAAAACCCGAAGTACTGGTCCAGCATGTCCTTGGCCACGTTCATGGCAAAGGGGCCGGAGCTGCCGTGTTCCAGCATCACCGCAATGGCGATTTGAGGATTCTCCGCCGGGGCGTAGCAGATGAAGCTGATGTGCTCCTCGGTGCCGCCGTCCTCCCACCTTAGGCCGGATGTTTCGGCGGTGCCGGTTTTACAGGCCACGGTTACCGGGTAGTCGGAAAAGACGCTGCTGGCCGTGCCAGAGGTGGCGGTCTGAATCATGGCGTTGCGCACCACGCCCTGCACGTCCTCCCGGATTTCCGCGTCGTACAGCAGCTCCGGCTCATAGCGGCGGATGGTCTCTTTGCCGGTGTAGTCCAGCACCTCGCTGAGAAAATGGGTGCGGTAGCGCCGGCCGCCATTGGCCAGGGTGGCGCAGTAGGTGGCCAGCTGAATGGGCGTAAACTGGTTGTCCGACTGGCCAATGGCCGCCTGGGCGGTGTTGCCCTCGGTCCAGTCCACCCCCGATTCCGAGTGGCGCTCCCGGTACTCAGAGGGGCTGGTCATCACGCCCGTGGCCTCAGAAAGCTCCACTCCGGTTTTCCAGCCTAGGCCGAAGTATTCGGCGTAAGCGTCCAGCCGGTCGATGCCCAGGCGCAGGCCCAGCTCGCAGAAGTAGCAGTTGCAGCTTCCCGCAATGGCGGAATACACACTGGCCCAGCCATGCTTGTCCGTGCAGGCCAGCTCCAGGTCAGCGTATTTAAACACGCCGGTAAGCCCCGGGCCGTCGCAGTCGTACACCGGGGACCCCGCCCCAATGATCCCCTCTTGCAGGCCCGCCGTGGCCACCAATGGCTTGAACACCGAGCCCGGCGTGTAGATGCCGTTTAGGGCCCGGTCGTTTAGGGCCTTTAGGCCATCCTTATCCAGCAGCAGGTCCTCCTGGTACTGGCCGCCCGCCATATAGAGGTTTAGGTCGTAGCTGGGGTAGGAGGATGCCGCCAGCACCGCGAAGTCGGAGATGTCGATGGCCACAGCGGCTCCGGCCTTGCAGTCGTGGGCTTTTTTGTCGCCCTTTAGGCCCGTGTTTACATTGGCCCGTATGTTCTTCTCCAAAGACCAGTTGGCCACCCGCTGCAGGTCCGCGTCCAGGGTGAGCCGGACGGTGCGGCCCTCTTGGGGGGCAATGGCCGTGGCGGTGGTGGTCACCTCCCCCGCTTCGTTGGAGAAAACAGACTGCTGGCCCCGCTGGCCCCGCAGCTCCGCCTCAAAGGCGTATTCCGCGCCGTTAAGGCCCACCACGTCGCTGTCCTTATAGCCGCCGATGTTTTCCTCCGGGTTATACAGATTATTCTGCTCTTCCTGTTCCTCTTTAAACCAGGTGGGCATGGAACCGGTAACCCCCACCACATGGGGGGCTAGGGAACCCTCTTCGCCATAATAGCGGTCCACGTTAACCCGGGTCTCAATGCCCTTCCAGCGGTTGGATTGTTCTCCGAAGACGCCCACTGTCTCCGGCGACACGCCGCTGGCGAACACATAGGGGTCGTTAATGGAAAACTGGTCCCGGGTCATGGAGTAGCGCACAGAAAGCACCGTGCGGGTGTCCTCCTTGGAGTGGCCCTCGTAGCGGTAGCGGCGGGCCAGCTCCCGCATGCAGTCATCGGCGGTGGCATAGTCGGCCAGGTTCAGCATGTCCCGGCTTTTCAGGGTCTCAATCTCGTCCTCTTTGTTTTCCATAAAGCGGTAGTTGCCCTCTTCGTCCAGCTCAATGGGCAGCCGGTCCCGCCAGGATTCGCCCAGCTCTTCCAGCAGGTCCACCACCTGCAAAATGGTCTCGTTGCGCTTGGAGTCTTCCAGATAGAGGGCGTTGTAGATCACCTCGTACACAATGTGGTTGCCCGCCAGCACATTCCCCTCCCGGTCCAGGATCTCCCCCCGGGCCGCCTCAATCTCCACCACATCCGTGCGGTGGCTGAGGGCCTCTTGTTCATAGGCCTCGCCGTTAATGATCTGCCAGTTAAAGAGCTGTAGGGTATATGCCGCAAAAAAGACGACCACTACCAGCACGCAGGCGGTAGAACGGCCCAGCTTCCAGTGTAAATGGGGTAGGTTCATATGGCTTTCCTCAGGCCCTACTTTTCCGCGGGGTCCAGGGCCCCGGAAAGGCCCCGGTTCAGCAGGTACAGCAGGGGGATGAATAACAGGGTATATAAGTACTTCGGCAGGTAGTGGCTTCGAAAGGCGAAGCCTGGCTGAGAGTAGCGGAAATAGTAGAAAAACAGCCATTGGGCCCCCAGGGTCAGGGCCAGGGCCCAGGCGCCGTTCAGCGCGGCGGTGACCAAGTTGGCCTGCATGCGGGTGCGCACCAGCAGGCTGACAAAAAAGCACAGGGCGCCCAGCACCAGGGCGTGGAAGCCCAGCACCCGGGAAAACCCGAAATCGCACAGCAGCCCCGCCACAATGCCAAAGGCCAGGGCGGGCACTTCCTCCTCAAACATGGCAATGGCCACGGCCGCGGGCAGCAGCAGCACCGGCCGCACCCCGGCCACCGCCGGAAGCAGCCCCGGGGTCTCCTGCACCATGAACAGCACCAGCAGCTCCAGGGTATAGGCCAGGTATCGGATCAGCCGGTTCAGGTCTTTCATTCCGCGTCCTCCTGGTTGTCCTGGCCGGGGTCCAGCTCCACCACGTTCTCGTCCTCCCCCTGGCCGGGGAAGCTGGTGATCACCTGGACCTCCCGCACCTCGGAGAGATCCTCAAAGGGCTTCAGCACCGCATAGCGGGAGACGTCCGTCTCGGACTTTTCAATGCTTTGCACCTGACCGATTTTCAGCTTGGGCGGGTACACGCCCCCCACCCCGGAGGTGGTGATGATGTCCCCGGGCTCCAGCTTGGTCTCGCTGGAGAGAAAGCCCAGCCGCAAAAGGCCGGAGCTGGCCATGGTCACATTGCCCCGCACCACGCCCACCTCCTGTTTGTCAATGGAGATGGCCGACACCTCCACGTCCTCCGAAAGCAGGCAGTTCACCTTGCTGGTGGTGGCGGAGGCCTGAACGACAATGCCAACCAAGCCCCGGGAGGTAATCACCGGGTCGCCGGTGCTGACGCCCGCCAAGGTGCCCGCGTTGATGGAAAAGCCGTAAAACACATCGTTCGGGTCCCGGCCAATGACGGAGGCGGAACGCATCTCAATTTCGGGCTCTTCCTGGCTGATGTGAAGCTGGGTTTTCAGCTGCTGGTTTTCCCGCATCACGCTGTCATACTCCACCAGCCGGTCCTGCAGGGCGTTGTTCTCCTCTTGCAGGGAGCTCACCAGCTCCTTGAGCTCGCTTTTGGTAAAACCATCCAGGTCTAAAAACTCCGTCACATTGCCGGTCAGCTCGGTGGCCACGCTCTGCATGGGAGACGAGACAAAGCCCAGCAGGCTGGCAATGAGGGACCCGCCCGCCGAGACGGTGTAGATCAGCAGCCCCAGCAGGACCACCACCGCGATGACCAAAACCTTGAAGGAGCTTCCCTTTAGAAATTCGTTCACATTGCACCTCCTAATATGACGGCAAAAAGGCGTTTAGGGCAAACAGTTGTGAAAAACTGTTTGCCCTGGGGCCCATAGCTGCAAAAAAACGGAACGGCCCATAAGGGCTGGAAACCAGCAAAGCATGGAACACGGGAGAAAAGGAACCGCGAAGCAAAGCCAGCCGCCCTTACTTTCTCCGGGCGTTGCGGTAATAAGACTTGGGCAGCTCAATCTCCAAGCTCTTGCCCGTGCCCTCCACCACGCAGTCCAGGGGGCGCTCCGCCACATGAACGGGAATGCCCGTCTCCTGGCTGACCAGCCGGTCCAGGCCCTTTAAAAGCGCGCCGCCGCCGGTAAGCATAATGCCCCGGTCAATGATGTCCGCCGCCAGCTCCGGCGGGGTCTGCTCCAGGGTCTCCTTGATGGCGTCCACCACCACCATGACGCTGTCGGCCAGGGCCTCCCGGACCTCGTCGGCGTGAATGGTCACGTTTTTGGGCAGGCCATCCACCAGGTTGCGGCCCTTAATCTCCACAAAGGCGTTGATGGTCTCCTCCGTGGGGAAGGCCGAGCCGATGCGCATTTTAATCTCCTCGGCGGTGCGCTCGCCAATGAGAAGGTTGTACTTTTTCTTGACATAGGTGACAATGGCCTCGTCGAACTTGTCCCCCGCCATGCGCACGGAGACGGCGGTGACAATGTCGCCCAGGGAGATCACGGCCACCTCGCTGGTGCCGCCGCCAATGTCCACCACCATGCTGCCCGTGGCGTCGGAAACCGGCAGGCCGGCGCCCACCGCCGCGGCCATGGGCTCTTCCATCAGGTCCACATTGTTGCTGCCCGCCTGCCGGGCCGCGTCCTCCACCGCCCGGCGCTCCACCTCGGTAACGCCCGAGGGGATGCAGATGACAATGCGGGGGCGGCTGAGGGCCCCGGCCTTAAGGGCCTTTTTTATAAAATACTTCAGCATGGCGGCCGTTACGTCAAAGTCCGCGATGACCCCGTCCTTTAAGGGGCGCACAGCCACAATGGAGCCGGGGGTGCGCCCCAGCATCTCTTTGGCCTGCTTGCCTACGGCCAGCACCTCGTCCGAGCGCACGTCCACCGCCACCACCGAGGGCTCCCGCATCACAATGCCCTTGCCCCGCATAAACACCAACGTGTTCGCGGTGCCCAGGTCAATGCCAATATCTTTCGAAAACATGGAAAACATGGAGAGAATTCCAGAAAAGCCCGACATAGAACTCACTGCCTTTCTCCGGCCTTGCCGGTCCGATAGAATGTGAAACGCCAGCAGCCCCAAAAGACCCGCCGCCAGCACCAAAAGTAAGATGTACTGCCACTTCATACGCTGCCTTTCCCCGGGAACCGCCCGGTCCGCAAAGGCCAAACCGCAACAGATAAAGTATTCCCAAACTTTGCCGGAATATTGCAGGTCCGCTCTCTTTTCCAGAGCCGGGGGCTCCCCCAGGCTCTGGCCTGGACAAATACATTATAACGCATTTTTTAAGGATTCTCAACCTTTATGTTGAATCCTCACGGGAGAATCCCGGTTTTGCGGAAGATATGCAGCCTCTCCCGAAGTTTTCCACAAGATATGCGCGGGCCTCCGGCCCTAAAGACCTGTGCTGCCAAAGCCGCCCCGGCCCCGTGTGGTGGGGGAAAGCTCCTCTGCCTCCACGGCCTCGGGCTCAGCCGCCGCCATAAAAACCACCTGGGCGATTCGCTGGCCGGGCTCCACGGTTTTGTCCTGGCCGCTCAGGTTCCGCAGGGGCACCATCCAGCCGCCCCGGTAGTCGCTGTCAATGACGCCCACCCCCTGGGCCACCACCAGGCCCTGGGCTCCCAGCCCGCTGCGGGAGAAGACAAATCCCGCCAGCCCCTGGGGTAGCTCCGCCGCAAAGCCCAGGGGCACCATCTCCATCTCCCCCGGGGGGATGGTCAAGGGCTCTTCCAGGCAGGCCGCCAGGTCATACCCCGCGCTGCCCGCCGTCTGCTTTTGGGGCAGGACCGCCTGGGGGGAAAGGCGTTTCCATTTAATCTGCATTGCTGTTCCTCCATTTTTCAAAATGCCCGCGCCTGGGCGGCAATACCCAGGCCATGAATAAGCGCGGGACCTGCCCGCTGCCTGGCTTGACAAGCAGCACAGCCGCCCCGCGCTTGGGTTGACGCGGCAACCCAGCCGAATGTTTCCAAAATGTTTGCCCATCCATAGGCAAAGGCCAGGGAGCGCGGCCAAAGGCCCTCTCGCGCTCCCCTAAAAAACTTACCGCACCACCAAATTCACCAGCTTGCCCGGCACATAGATCTCCTTGACCACGGTTTTCCCGGCAATCTCTTCCGCCACCTTGGGCTCCGCCTTGGCCAGCCCAATGGCCTCTTCCTGGGAAATATCCGCCGCCACGTTCAGCCGGGCCCGGACCTTGCCCTTAACCTGCACCACAATCTCAATGGTGCTCTCCCTGCACTTCTCCGGGTCATACTGGGGCCAGGGCTGCTGGCAGGCCATGCCCTCGCCCAGGCCGCAGGCCTCCCAAAGCTCCTCGGTCACATGAGGCGCGAAGGGGTTGAGCAGCAAGGTGAACAGCCGCAGCTCGCCCCGGGTAACGCCCCCCGCGGCGGTCATGTCATTCATCAGCGCCATCAGCGCCGCAATGGCTGTGTTGAACTTCAAAACCTCCGTGTCCTCGCTGACCTTTTTCACCGCCTTGTGGAAAGCGCCCTCCAGCTGGGGCCGCAGCTCTTCGCTGTCAATCAGGTTCTCCCGCAGGTTCCAGTAGCGGTCCACCAGCCGGCGGCAGCCCTTTACCCCGTTGGTGCTCCAGGGGGCGGACTTCTCAAAGTCGCCGATGAACATCTCGTACAGGCGCATGGTGTCCGCGCCGAATTCACTGACAATGTCATCCGGGTTCACCACATTGCCCCGGGATTTGCTCATCTTCTGGCCATCCTCTCCCAGAATCATCCCGTGGCTGGTGCGCTTCTGGTAGGGCTCCGCCGTGGGCACAATGCCGGTGTCATAGAGGAACTTGTGCCAGAACCGGCTGTAGAGCAAATGCAGGGTGGTGTGCTCCATGCCCCCGTTGTACCAGTCAATGGGAGACCAGTAGTCCAGAGCCTCCTTGCTGGCCAGAGCGTTGGGGTTGTGGGGGTCCATATACCGCAAAAAGTACCAGGAGGACCCAGCCCACTGAGGCATGGTGTCAGTCTCCCGCTTGGCGGGCCCGCCGCAGCAGGGGCAGCTGGCGTTTACCCAATCGGTCATGTGGGCCAGGGGAGACTCCCCGGTGTCGGTGGGCTCATAAGAGTCCACCTGAGGGAGCCGCAGGGGCAGCTCGCTCTCCGGAATGGGCTGCCAGCCGCACTTTTCGCAGTACACCATGGGAATGGGCTCGCCCCAGTACCGCTGGCGGGAGAACACCCAGTCCCGCAGCTTATAGTTCACTTTGGCGTGGCCAATACCCTTTTCCTCCAAATATTCCGTGATGCGCTTCTTAGCCTCCTCCACAGAGAGGCCGTCCAAAATGCCGGAGTTCACCATCACCCCGGTCTCGCAGTCCGTGAAGGCGGCCTGCTGCACATCGCCGCCCTTCACCACCTCAATAATGGGCAGCTGGAACTTTTTGGCAAAGTCCCAGTCCCGGCTGTCGTGGGCGGGTACGGCCATAATGGCCCCGGTGCCATAGCTCACCAGCACATAGTCGCTGATGAAAATGGGAATCTCCTTCCCGTTCACTGGGTTCACAGCCGTGACCCCTTCCAGACGCACGCCGGTCTTGTCCTTCTGCATCTCCGTGCGCTCAAAGTCCGACTTCCGGGCCGCCTGGGCCTGGTACTCCCGGACCGCCTCCAAATTGGCCAGCTTCTCCGCCCATTTCTCGATGTAGGGATGCTCCGGGGAGATGACCATATAGGTGGCCCCATAGAGGGTGTCGGGCCGGGTGGTGTAAATGGTCAGCTTGTCGCCGGCGGAGGTGGCAAAATCCACCTCCGCGCCGGTGGAGCGGCCAATCCAGTTCTTCTGCTGGGCTTTCACACGGTCGGGGTAGTCCACGGTGTCCAAATCGTCAATGAGCCGCTGGGCGTATTCCGTAATTTTCAGCATCCACTGGCTCTTCACCTTATGGACCACCTCGCTGCCGCAGCGCTCGCACACCCCGTTGACCACTTCCTCGTTGGCCAGCACGCACTTGCAGCTGGTGCACCAGTTCACGTTCATCTCCTTCTTATAGGCCAGCCCGTGCTTGTAAAGCTGGAGGAAGATCCACTGGGTCCACTTGTAGTAGTCCGGGTCAATAGTGCACACCTCCCGGCTCCAGTCAAAGGAGATGCCCAGGGATTTGATCTGCTTGGTGAACCGGGCAATGTTGTCCCGGGTGATGCCCTCTGGGTGCACATGGTTTTTGATGGCGTAGTTCTCGGCGGGCAGGCCGAAGGCGTCCCAGCCAATGGGGTACAGTACGTTGTAGCCCTGCATCCGGCGCTTGCGGGCCACCACGTCCAGGGCGGTGTAGGGCCTGGGATGGCCCACATGCAGCCCCTGCCCGGAGGGATAGGGAAACTCGATCAGAGCGAAATATTGGGGCTTGTCCGAGCCGTTCTCCGCGTGGAAGACCCCGGCCTGCTCCCAGGCCTTTTGCCATTTGGGCTCCACAGTCTTGTGGTCATATTTCATCTTATATCATCCTTTCTGATTAAGTTGCGTAAATCACGGCCCGCAAGGGGACCGGGCGGCAGAAGAAAAACCCCGGACGCTCATGTCAAGCATCCGGGGCGAAAAATCCAAAGAGATTTCCGCGGTACCACCCGTGATTTCAGAACACGCTCACGCGCATTCCCTCATAGCCTCCATCAAGGCTGGGCGTATAACGCCGCCGCACGTCCCACACCTACTAAGCGCTGGCAAGCCGCGCCTTTGGGCAGGGAGACTCAGGGACCAGTATACGCACCGCGCCGGCTGCCTGCTTGCACCACCCGCAGGCTCTCTGAAAGGCGGTTGCGGCGCCTTCTTCCCGTCATAGTCTTTTCCTATTTTCCTTTATGATTACACCTTGATTATACACGGCCCAGCGGGGTTTGTCAAGGTGTAAATCCGCATGGCCCGCCGCCAGCCATTTTAGATGTCCCGGGCGAAGATATTGTCCACATCCCCGCCATAATTTTCCAGCTCATCTATCTTCTGAAAGCCGTACCGCTCGTACAGCCCCACAATCTCGGTGGGGAGGTACACCCGCCGGAAGCCCTGGCTCCGGGCGTACTCCACGGCCCCCTCAACCAGCAGGCCGCAGACGCCCCGGCCCCGGCAGGCTGGGTCCACAAACATGATGCTGACCCAGGGGGAATACCGGTTCTCCGGGTAGTAGTCCTTTTCCATCAGGGTGCAGAAGCCCACCACCCGGGTTCCGTCCAGGGCGGCAAAGACCGCCTCCCAGCCGGAAAAAGCCCCCTGCTCCATCAGCTGGGCCAAATGGGGGCCAGCCTCCCAGGGGCAGGCGGCTGCATAGGCCAGCAGGCCGGGCCACAGGGGCCCGCCGGGCTTTTGACGCTCCACACGGATTGGGTTCTCCATAACCGTTCCTTCCTCTCAGGCCGGGGAGGGCTCCGCCTTGGCCTCATGCTCCATCAAAAACCGGTGCTCCTCCTCCATCAGGCGCTTTATCTCCGGCACATCCGCTGGGCAAAGGCCGGGAATGGCCAGGGCTTTCGCGCCGCAGTGATACCGCTTCTCCCCGTCCGGCATCTCATGGACATACACCCGTTCAGCGGGCGCGCCCTTGCAGAAGTCCTCCCCATTGGCCATGCAACGCGCCTCCCGGTACCCCTTGCCGCTTACCACATCCTCCACGATTTTTTCAAACCGCTGGGAGTACCCCCGGCAGGCGGAAAAGCGCAGGGCAAAAAAGGGCTGGCCCTTCCGGTCAAAGCCGGTTTTCGCAATCTGCTTATTGTGCCAGGGGCAGGTGAACACCAGGGCCGAGCGCTGCTTTTTGGGGTCATAGCCCAAACTGGACAGATGCAGGATTAATTCCCGGTATACCGCGCTCCGCTCCGGCTCCAGAGTGGAGAGAAAGCCCTCCATCAGCTCCCGCTGCTTTTCTGTGCGCATAGTCTCCTCAACCCTCCTGGCCGTTCTGCCAGTCCACCTTCACGCCGTCCACCCAAAGCCGGTCCAGGTCATAGAAATCCCGGGCCTCCTGGGTGAAGATGTGCGCCACTACCTGGCTGTAGTCCAGGAGAATCCAGCTGTCAGACCGGTAGCCCTCAATACGGGCAGGGGCTGTGCCCTGGGCCTTGAGCTTTTCCTCCAGCTCGTCCGAAAGGGAGCGCACATGGGTGCTCCCCCGGCCTGTGGCAATGACGAAATAGTCTGCCAGGCTGGAGATGGCATCAATTTTAATTACGCTGATATTCTCGGCCTTTTTGCTGTCCAGCAGCCGGGCCGCCTCTTTCGCCAGCTCATATGAGTTCATATTCACATTCCTTTCCTGGGTTGATCGTTTGCCTCTGGCAGCTTAAGAAACTTCCTAGTTAAGATAGTTTCTTAACTATCTTCAAAGAATTTTAGCGCGGTACGCGCGGAGGCGGCCTGTTAATGTTTGGCTTGCAGAAGCCACAGGGCCTCGTTGTAGGCGTCAATGGACCGGGGCTCCAGGGTGAGGCGGGCTTCCATGCGCTCGGGGATGGTGAAGGCGATGCCCTCCACCATAACCTCTTCCAGGCTGCTTTCCGCCAAAACCCGCAGCTCTTCCACCCCGGGGTAATCCCGGTCGGCGGAGATATAGTCCGCCACAAACAGAATCTTGTCCAGCAGCGTCATGCCGGATTTTCCACCGGTATGGCAGGCGATCGCGTTGATCACCTCCCGGTCGGCAATGCCCAGCACATGCTCCACATAGGCCGCGGCGGACACCGCGTGCCAGAGCTTCACGTTCCGGCGCTCGGCCTCTGTGAGCATGATACCATATTTCTCAATGATTTTCAACTGTTCTTCCGCCGGGGTATCCTTCATGACGTCGTGGAGAATGCCGCACAGCCGCGCTTTCTCCACATCGCCGCCATAGCGCTGGGCCAGCCGCGCCGCGCAAGCCGCCACGCATTGGCTGTGGTAAAAGCGCTTTTCGGTCAAATGCCCCCGCACTTCCTGTTCATACGCTTCATAGGTCATCCCAAAGCCTCCTTGAAATTGCCGTAAAATCTACATCCTTCTGGCCTGCCGGTAAATCCCCTGCTCCACAATATACTCCGCCACCGCCGGAGGAACCAGCCTTTCCAGGTTCTCCCCCGCCGCCGCCAGCTCCCGGACCTTTGTGGAGGACACGTCCCAAAAGGGGATATCCTCCACAAAGCACCGGGCGCCCTGGGCTTCCAGCTCCGCCTTTTTGGCCAGCAACTTTTCCATACCGTCCGGGCTTCGGGGGGAGGCGCACAGGTTCGCCAGCCGGAAAATGCTCCCGGCCTCGTGCCAGTGGTCCACGGTCAAAAACATGTCCTCGCCCATTAAAAAGTAAAGCTCGTCCTCTGGGTGCCGCTGGTGAAGCTGGGCCAAGGTGTCGGAGGTAAAGCTCTTTCCCCGCCGCTCCAGCTCCAGCAGGCTGACCTCCACCCGCCCCTGGGGCAGAGCCCTGGCCGCCAGCCTGCACATGGCCGCCCGGCGCCAGCCTGGGGCCAGGTCCGGAGCCTGCTTGTGGGGGGGCGTGCCCGCCGGAATCAGCAGGACCCGGCCCAGAGAGAGGCGGGTGATAAATTCTTCCAATATATGCACATGCCCCAAATGGATGGGGTTGAAGGTGCCGCCATAAACGCCCGTCCGCATGGCCTTACCGGGGCAGGGTGATTTTGGGCTGCTTGGGGTTGCGCCGGTAGAGCACAAACCGGGACCCAATCACCTGCACCACCTGGCTGTGGGTGGCGGCGGCAATTTCCTCCGCGGCCTCGCGGGGGGAGGCCGGGCAGGTCTCGGGCAGCACCCGGCCCTTAATGAGCTCCCGCTTGCGCAGGGCCTCGTCCGCCTCCTTCACCACCTCCGGGCCCAGCCCGGCCTTGCCCACTGTGAGGATGGTGTCAACATTCACGGCCAAGCCCCGCAGGTAGGCCCTCTGTTTGCTTGTCATAGTTCCGCCCCTTTCCGCTCTAAATAGTCCCGCAGCTTCTTTTCAAAGGCCGCGAAGGCATGGCCCCGGTGGCTGCGGGCGTCCTTTTCGGCGGCGGTCAGCTCACCGAAAGTGACCCCATCCTGCTCGAAGATGGAGTCATAGCCAAAGCCGTTTTCACCCCGGCTCTCAAAGCCGATGCTGCCAAAGCATTTTCCCTCGGCCTCTACCCGGTCCCCATTGGGGAACACACAGCACACCGCGCTGACAAAGTGGGCCCCCCGCTGCTCCAAGGGCACGCCCTGGAGCTTTTCCAGCACAGTAAGCCGCCGCTTGCCCGGCTGGGCAAACCGGGCGGAGTAAATGCCCGGCGCACCGTCCAGATAATCCACGCACAGGCCGGAGTCGTCGGCCACAGCGGGCAGGCCGGTCTCCTTGCAGGCGGCCGCCGCTTTGATGTAGGCGTTTTCCGCAAAGCTGGCCCCGTCCTCCTCGGGCTCGGAGATATCCATGGTCACCGCCTCTATGCCCATGGGCTCCAGCAGGCGCTGGAATTCCACCAGCTTGCCTTTATTATGGGTCGCGATCACGAATTTCATAAACAGCACTCTCCCTTATGGTCTGTTTTGTACGGTCAGCATCAGGTTGCGCACCAGCCGCTGGTCGTCCCGGTCCAGCTCCCGGTCGTCCCGCCAGCGGATCAGCTCGGGCACCAGCTCCTGAACGCTTTCGTCCCGGTCCAGCCGCTCCATCAGCTCCCCGGCAAAGCGCCGGAACCGGGCGTGCTTGTCCTCTGGGTCCTCCCCGGAGGCTTCTTCCACCGGCGGCGCGGCGGGCGCGGCCATAAACAGGTTGACAGGCGCGCTGGGCGCGGGCTTCTGCTCTTCTGCCGCCGGAGCCTCTTCCGCTGGGGCCTCCATAGTCTGGGCCTCCTCCAAATTGAACAGGGCGGCGGCGAAAGCCTCGGGCTCAAAGGGCTGTAGGTCGTCAATCTGCTCCCCTACGCCGATGAACTTCACCGGCAGGCCCAGCTCCCGCTTAATGGGCAGCACCACGCCGCCCTTGGGGGTGCCGTCCAGCTTGGTAAGCACAATGCCCGTAATGCCCGCCGCGCCCATAAACTCCCGGGCCTGGTTAACCCCGTTCTGGCCTGTGGCCGCATCCAGCACCAGCAGGTTTTCCCGGTCGCAGCCAGGCAGCTCCCGGTCGATGATGCGGGAGATCTTGGCCAGCTCGTCCATCAGGTTCTTTTTGTTGTGCAGCCGGCCCGCCGTGTCGCAGATAATCACATCGCAGTGCCGGGCTTTGGCCGCCGCGATGGCGTCGAACACCACCGCCGCCGGGTCGGCCCCTTCCCCGTGCTTGATCATAGGCACGTCCGCCCGGCCTGCCCAAACCTCCAGCTGTTCAATGGCCGCGGCCCGGAAGGTGTCCGCCGCAGCCAGAATCACCGACTTGCCCTGGGCCTTGAGCATGGCCGCCATTTTGCCAATGGCCGTGGTTTTGCCCACGCCGTTGACCCCGATAACCAGCACCACCGAGGGCTTTGTGCCAATGTGCAGCTGGCAGTCTCCCTGCAAAATCTCCGCCACAATGGCCTTTAGCTCCCCCATAATCAGGCCCGGGTCTGTGATGCCTTTTTCCTTGATGTGCCGCCGCAGCTCCCCGGTAATAAACTCTGCGGTGTCCATGCCCACATCGCCCATAACCAGCAGCTCGGTCAGCTCCTCAAACAGCTCCTCGTCAATTTTTGTGAACGAATTCACCATCAGGCTGATCTGTCCGCTGATGCTCTCCCGGGTCTTTTTCAGGCCCTGGCGTATTTTGTCAAACAGTCCCATATGAATTCTCCTTTATCCTGTGTCAGTTCAGCCCAATCAATATCAAAAAGCTCAAAACCCCTGCAATGGGCGCCGCAGCTGCCGTAATGCAGCGGGCCTTCCAGTCATCTGCCCTACATAGCCTGTAAATTCCCTGATACAGAAGCACGCCTGCCAAACCGCCTATGCCATTCAGAATGACGTCGTCTATATCCCCTATCCCCAGCATGAAAACATACTGTACAACCTCTACAGCCATGCTGATTGCCACCACAAGCAAAACGCTTCTCCATACCGCTTTCTTCTTGCTCAGCAAATGGGCATATACACCCATCGGCACAAAGATAACGATGTTCCCCAGCAGGTTGCTCAGGGCAAGCCCCTTTATAAACACAGCTTGGGCTGTGCTTCCGGTGGTTAAATCTGTCCCCGTTAAAAAGGCGAGGATGCCCCGCAGGGGGATCAAGTTTGCTGACCGGGCCGCATGTCTTTGCCGGAATAAGATACATATTAAGAGCACAATATAGAAAGCCAGCACGCTATATAGCAAGCAATTTATTAAAATTTGCTTTTTTCTGGAAATCACTGAGAATTCCTCCATGCAGCCGAAAAGTTTACGAGCTAAACTCCGCCGCCTCGTCGGTCTTTAGGGCCAGGAGCTTGGAGATGCCCTGGTCCTGCATGGTCACGCCATAGAGCATGTCGCTGCCCTCCATGGTGCCCCGGCGGTGGGTGATGGTGATAAACTGGCTCTTGCCGGTCATCCGGCGTAAGTACTGGGCAAAGCGGGCCACGTTTACGTCGTCCAGCGCCGCCTCAATCTCATCCAGCACGCAGAAGGGCGGCGGGTTCACCCGCATGATGGCAAAATAGATGGAAATGGCCACCAGAGCCTTCTCCCCGCCGGAAAGGCTCTCGATGTGGGTGACGATTTTTCCCGGCGGATGCACCTTGATATCAATGCCCGAGGTCAGAGGCTCTGTGGGGTCGGTAAAGCTCAGCTCCGCGCCGCCGCCCCCAAAAAGCTCCCGGAAAATGGAGCCGAAGTTCTGGTTGATCTGGGCGAACCGCTCCACAAACTGCTCCTTCATGTGGGCGGTCAGCTCGGTGATCAGCGAAAGCAGCTCGGCCTTGGCCTTCTCCGCGTCGCCCACCTGCTGGTTCAAAAACCCGTACCGCTCCGAGACCTCCTGATACTCCACCACGGCCCCCACGTTCACGGCCCCCAGGGCTTTGATCTTGTTTTTCAGCTCCGCCAGCCTGCGCTGGGCGGCGGGCAGGTCCTCAATGCTGGCGCCCTGTTCCTCGGCCTCCCGGCGGGTGAGCTCATATTCCTCCCACAGCCGGGTGATGACTCCGTCGTACTCCTTTTGCAGCCCGTCCGAGCGCTCTTGCAGCCGTGCCAGCTCCCGGCCCGCGTTTTCCCGGCGGCTGGCGGCCTCCCGCTCCCGGTCCCGCAGGCTGGCGGCTTCCTGTTCCAGCTCCGTCCGCCGCTGGGCGCCGCGCTCCACTTCTTCCCGCTTGGCCTGGGCCTCCTGGCGCATGCCGTTTATTCTCTCCTGATTCTCTCCAATCTCCCGTTCCAGCTCCCCGGTACGTTCCGCCAGCGCGGCAATTTCCTCCCGCAGCCGGGCCTGTACCCCTTGGGAGTCCCGCTGGCGGGCTTCCAGCTCGGCCAGGGCGGCGGCCAAAGCGTCCCGGTCCTTTTGGGCGGAAAACTCCTCCATCCGCAGCCCTTGGACCGTCTCGTTAATCTCCTCGCAGCGGTCCAGCCGCTCCTGGCGGTTGCCGGTCAGCTCCCGGCTCTTTTTGTCCCAGGCGGCGGCTTGGGCCTCCAGGCCGGTCAAAGCCTCCTGGCTGGCGGCTTCGGCCTGGGCCAGCTCCTCTAAGCGGCTTCTGGCTCCAGCCTGTTCCTGCTCCAAGGCCAGCCCGCTCTCCCGGATGCTCTCCAGCTCCCGCTGGCACTGGGCGCTTTGGGCGGACAGCTGGGCCCGCTCTTCCTGGCGGGCGTTCAGCTCCCCAAAGGCCGCGTTCAGCTGGGCCTCGCAGGCGGAAAGCTCCTCCTGGGCCTGCTTGCGGGCCTGGGCCGCCTGATCTGCCTGGGCCCGCAGCCCCGCCGCTTTCTCCCGAATGCGCTCAATCTCCGCCGAGCGGCTTAACAGCCCGGAGTTCTTGGCCCGCGCGCCGCCGGTCAAAGAGCCTCCGGCGTTTACCACCTGACCGTCCAGGCTCACCACCCGGAAGCGGTAGCCTGTTCGCTTGGCAATGGCCACGGCGCTGTCCAGGTCCTCGGCCACGGCCACCCGGCCCAGCAGAGAGTCCCGAACGCCCCCATACTTGGGGTCGCAGCCGCACAGCCGGGAGGCCACGCCCACAAAACCGGGCATCCCCTCCATCTCCCGGGGGTCCAGCACATGGCCCTTAATGGTGGTCAAGGGCAGAAAGGTGGCCCGGCCGATCTCCCTCTGCTTGAGGAAGTGAATGGCCCCTTTCGCGTCCTGCTCGGTCTCCACCACAATGTTCTGCATGGCCGCGCCCAAAGCGGTCTCCAGGGCCACGGCATACTCCCGCGGCACGGTGAGCAGCCGGGTCACCGGCCCGCAGATTCCCCGGAGCATCCCCCGGCCAGCCTCCCGCATGACGGCCTTGACGCTTTGGGCGAAGCCTTCCAGGTTCCGTTCCAGGTCTTCCAGCAGCTTGGCCCGGCGCAGCTGTTCGTTGGCATCCAAAGTCAGCCGGTCCAGCTCCTCCTGGGCGGTCTGGGCCCGCTTTTTCCGGCCCTCCAGCCGGAGCTGATAGCCCCGGACCGCGTTTTCCTGGGCTTCCAGCTCCCGCTGGGTCTCTTCCAGCATCTGCCGCAGCTCTTCGGCCTCCTGGCGGGCCGCGGCCTCCCGCTGGGCGGTTTGTTCCGCGCTCTCTTCCAGGGCCTGGGCCCGCAGCTCAATCTCCCCCCGGGAGGACTGGGCCGAGCTCAGCTTCACCCGCTCCTCCGAGAGGCTGGCATTGACCCCGGCCAGCTCCAAGGCCGCTTTTTCAATCTCCCGGGTGGCCTGGTCCGCGTCCCGGCGCAGCTCTTCCAGGCGGGCGGCATAGTCTACCAGCTCCTTGCGGCTCCGCTGCATACGGGCCTCCTGCCGGGCCATGTCCTCCCGTTTCTGGTCCATGTCCTTCTGGGCCTCTTCATGGCTCTGCTGGGCCGCCTGAATCTGCCCCTCCAGCCGCTGGGCGTCCTGGGCGTTGTGGGCAATCTCATTTTGCAAAACGCCGGTCTCGCCCTCCACCCGCAAGGCCTGCTCGTCCAGGCCCGCCGCCTCGCCCCGCAGCCGGTCCATGGCGGCGGTGCAGTCGTTGGTCTCCCGGTAGTTTTCCTCGGCCCGCTGGGCCAGGGCCTCCAGCTCCTCCTCAATCTCCTGGTGCTGGGCCCGAATGGTCCCAATCTTCTCCTCCTGCTCCCGCAGGGCCCGGCCGGAGCGCTCCAGGGTTTCCAGCCAGATGCCGATTTCCAGCCCCTTTTTCTCCCCATCGTACCGGATGAACTTTTCGGCCTTTTCCGCCTGCTCCTTCAAAGGGCCCACCCGGCTTTCCAGCTCCGCGAGAATGTCCCGCAGGCGCACCAGATTCTCCTCGGCCTTCAAAAGCCGCCGCTCAGACTCCTCCTTCCGGTAGCGGAACCGGGAGATGCCCGCCGCCTCTTCAAAAATCTCCCGCCGGTCCTCGGATTTAGCCCCCACAATGCTGTCGATTTTGCCTTGGCCGATGATGGAATAGCCGTCCCGGCCCAGGCCCGTATCCATAAAGAGCTCGTTCACGTCCCGCAGGCGCACGGTGCTTTTGTTAATCAGATACTCGCTCTCCCCGGACCGGTAGTACCGCCGGGTGATGGCCACCTGATCGTTGTCAAAGGGCAGGGCCCGGTCAGCGTTGTCGATGGTGAGAGTGACCTCCGCGAAGCCCAGGGCCTTGCGCTGGGGGGTGCCGCCAAAGATCACGTCCTCCATCTTGGAGCAGCGCAGGGTCCGCAGGGACTGCTCCCCCATCACCCAGCGCATGGCATCGCTGATGTTGCTTTTTCCGCTGCCATTGGGCCCCACCACCGAGGTGATGCCCCGCTCGAAGCTTAACGTGGTCTTATCCGGAAAGGTCTTAAAGCCTTGCAGTTCCAGTGATTTTAGAATCATCCGTTCAAACTCCTGTTTTCCTATTCCATGTCTTGATGGTGAGGCGGTTCCGCGGTCCACCGGCCGGAGCGCTTACGGTCCAAACAGCCGCCTGGAATTCGGCCCTAGAGTCTGTCTTAAAACTCCGAAAACCGTCTTTTTGTCCAGAGACAAACGGTTTCTGTGTTAAAAATCCTCGAAATACGAAAGTATTTCTTGCGGTTTTCGCCTTGAAACTGTCCGCCCTGAACAAAAATACTGGCTTTTCTCTGGTTTCAAAACAGACTCTAGTTTCGTATGTTCCGGCCTCCGGCGGCGCGGGGGCGTGTGCCTTCGCTGCCGGCATTACTCCCCAGCCAGCCTCTGGGTGAACGTCTTGTGGGTGTCCGCCATGCCCTCCCGCAGGTAAAAGCGGTGAGCCCCGGCCCGGCGGTGGCTGCTGGAAACCTCCAGCACCAGACAGCCCCGCTCCACGGCCAGGCTTCTGGCACGGTCCAGCAGGGCCTTGCCAATGCCCTGGCTCCGGCATGCCGGGTCCACAGAGAGCTCCAAAACCTCGGCCACCGCCCCGCAGTGGTGGAGCTGTTCCTCCATCCGCAGGTTTAAAAAGCCAACGGTTCTCCCTTCCGTCTGACAGATCAGGCCGGTGCAGCTGCCGCCCTCCCGCTGCCGCCGGAAGATTTCCTGGAAGTCCTCATAGGGAAAGCGGGCCTCCTCCAGCAGGCAGATCAACCGGTAGACGTCTTCCACATCCTCTGGCAGAGCCTCTCGAATAAACAGGCCCCGGTTTTGGGCCAGATAGGTTTCCCGGTCCAGATAAAAAAGCGGACCGCCGGTTTCGTCCTCTCCGGCCCGGGCCATGCCGGCCTTTTCCATGACCCGGTACGAGGCCCGGTTGTCCCGGCAGCAGCCGCCGTTGACAAAAGGGACCCTGGCCCTTTGAAAAGCGTAGTCCAACAGGGCCCGGGCCGCCTGGGTGGCAAAGCCCCGTCCCCGGCGCTCCGGTACAATGGAGTAAAACAGGTGCAGCTGGTCTCCAGAGGTTCCGTCCAGGCCGCACCAGCCAATGAAGGTCTTGGGGTCCTCCCGCTCCGTCACCGCCAGGCACAGGTGGTAAATCTGCCCCGGGCGGTTTTTTTTGATGGTTTTCCTCCATCCGCTCCAGGACTTTTTCCGCCTCCTGCCGGGGGATGGGGCCCTGCTCCATGTCCCATAGGCGGGCTACTTCCTCCCCGTCTTCCGGTTCGGCTGTTCGCAAAATCAAGTCCTCTGTGGTAAGCCGCATTTTAATCCTCCCGCCCATCGATAATCCCTTTCATCTCCGCCGCCACCTGCCGGGGCGTTTTGCCGTCGGTGTGGATGACATAATCCCCAGGGTAGTGGGGCAGGCGCAGCCACTCCAAGGAGCACTCGTTCTGGTCGCCCCGCTTTTTATGGCGCTGGCGCAGGTTCTCCTCTGTGCAGGTGAGGGTAAAGCCAATGGCCTCATAGCCGGTTTCGGGGATATTTTTCAAAATGCCCTGGCGGATGTTCTCATACATAAGCACCACCGAAGAAAACACCACATAGTCAAAGCCCAGCCGCAGGTAGTTGGACAGCACGGCGGACATGGCCTTGTCCCCCTCCCGCAGGCGGGGGTCGTCCAGCCGGAAGGGATTGACGCACCAGCACCAGTCTCCATCCAGGTAAGCGGCGTTCTCGTACATTTGAAAGAGCAGGTCCCCCGCCGCCGATTTTCCCACGCAGGGGGAACCGGAAAGGATGATCAGTTTTTGCTTTTTCATGGTTGGCCTCCAGGTCCTTTTTCCTAATCATAACCGAAAGAGCGCTTTTTTTCAAGCCTTAGCTGCAAACGGGATTGTCCAAACCACAGAGAGAACCATTTGTGTTCCCCCGCCCGTAGGGCGGGGGCTCCTGATTTAAGGAGCCCCTTTTTGGACGCCCGGCCCGGCTGCCACCCGAAACTCCCCTGCCGGGACCGCCTCCGCCTGCGCCAGCGCCACCTGGTACCCAGCCCCGGCCAACCGCTTCAGGTTCTCCCGCTTCTGCCCCAGCGCGGTGGAGAACTCCCGGGGGTTCACCTCCACCCGGTAGCGCCCTGGACCGCCCAGGGCCTTTTTCAGCCGGTACAAAAAAAGCCGGCTCTCCACCAGCTGCCGGAAGGCCGGGTGATAGGGCCCTGCCAGCCGCCTTTGCTCCAGCTCCGGACCTGGGTGCAGCCCCATACGGATCACCGCCGCCCCGGCCTTCTGGAACCGCTCCAACAAACGGGCGCACAGTTCCACCGCCTCTTCCAGGCTCTGGGGCCGGTAAAGCCCCGCCTCATACAGCCGGGCCAGCTCTGTCCCCGGAAGCACCAGGGTGGGATAAATCCGCACGGTTTTGGGCTCCAGCCCAATTAACGCCTCCGCCGTTCGCAAGGTTTTCTCCGGCGTGTCTTTGTAGAGCCCGGTCATCATCTGCAAGCCCAGCTCAATGCCCGCCTCATGGAGGCGCTCCGCCGCCCGCGCCGTGTCTTGGGCGGTATGCCCCCGCCGGTTGGCCGCAAGCACCCCGTTGTCCATGGACTGCGCCCCCAGCTCCACAGCGGTTACCGGGTAGGCTTTCAAAATGTCCAGCACCTCCCGGCCCACCGCGTCCGGCCGGGTGGAGCACCGAATGCCCCGAAAGCCATACCGGGCCACCGCCTGGGCTCCGGCTTCCAGCAGCTCCAGCATATACTCCCGCTGGATGGCGGTAAAGCTTCCCCCAAAAAAGGCAATCTCCGTTTCCCTCCGCCGCTCTCCCAGAGAGGCGGAGGCGGCCCGGGCGGCTTCCTCCACATCAGCGGCCCGGGGCGGCGGGGCCTGGACCCGGCCGGTGATGGCCCGCTGCTCGCAGAAGCTGCACTGCTGGGGGCACCCCAAATGGGGCACAAAGATGGCGATATTGGCGTGCCTCAATAGCCCATCAGCTCCAGGGCCTCCCGGGCGGCTTGCTGCTCGGCCTCTTTCTTGCTGCGCCCGCCCCCTTTGCCGATGACATTGCTGTTTAGGTGCACCTCCACCGTAAAATGCTTCTGGTGGTCCGGTCCGCTCTCCCCGGTGAGCACATACTCCAGCCGTTCCTCCGGGTTCTGCTGGATGATCTCCTGCAAGGTGGTTTTATAATCTTTAAAGGCCTTGCTGCCCCGGGTCTTGGCGGCAGGGGCCACAAACCGCAGAATAAAGGCCTTGGCCTGGCCCAAGTCCCCGCTGTCCAGGTAAATGGCCGCCGTGGTGGATTCAAACACATCCGCCAAAATGCTCGCCCGCTCCCGGCCTCCAGAGTGCATCTCCCCGTGGCTCAGGCGCAAAAAAGTACCTGCCTCCAGGCTCTTGGAAAACCCGCACAGGGATTTTTCACACACCAGCGCCGCCCGGGTCTTGGTCAGCTGGCCCTCCGGCAGGTCGGAGTAATGGGTGAACAGATACTCCGCCGTTACAAAGCCCAGCACCGAGTCGCCCAAAAATTCCAGCCGCTCATAGCTGCCGCATTTGTGCTCGTTGGCATAAGAGGAGTGGGTCAGCGCTGTCTCCAAAAGCTGCTTGTTTTGAAAGGTATAGCCGATCTTCTTCTCATATTCCTCAATGGGTCTCATAGTTTGCCTCCGGGTTAAGGAACTCTTTGGAAAAAAGCTCCTTAACAATCTTCAAAAAACTTTATGTCGTGACGCTGGACCTGGAACGCGCACAGTGTGCTCATTGTATGGCTTGCTCCCGCCGCTTTATTTCTGCTCATTCTTCTCTCCCGCCCTTAGGGAACTTTTTGAAAAAAGTTCCCTAAGAACCTTCAAAAACTTTTACACGTCTGTTGCGGGTGGGGAGAGGCTGCTGGGCGCTCGGTTTGGGGCTTGTTGCTGCCGCCTTATTCCTGCTCATTCTCTCCCGCGCTGCCGCCAGCCAGGGCGTCCCGCATTTTATCCACATAGCGGGACTGGGTGCAGTCCCGGACTAGGCGCAGGGCGTTTTTCACTGCCGGGGCCTTGGCGTTGCCGTGCATCTTAAAAACCGGCTTCGCCGCGCCTAAAATGGCTGCGCCGCCATAGGTGTTGTAATCCATGGTTTTCTTAAGGCCTTGCAGGTCTCCATAAATCATAGCCGCCGCCAGCTTATTTTTGGCCGACTTCTTGAAAATATCCTTCACCATGCCCACTATGGCCAAGGCCGTGCCCTCATAGAGCTTTAGCACCGTGTTCCCCGTGAAGCCGTCCGCCACTACCACATCGCAGTGGCCGTAAGGAATATCCCGGGGCTCAATGTTCCCCACAAAGTTCAGGCCAGGGCAGTCCTTTAAAAGGCCGTAGGCGTTCTGGCGCAGGGGGTCGCCCTTGTGGGACTCGGTACCTACGTTCACCAGCCCCACCCGGGGCGATTTTACCCCCATCACCTGCTCCATATAGATGGAGCCCATGAGCCCAAACTGTAACAGCATCTCCGGCCGGCACTCCACATTGGCCCCCGCGTCGGAGATCATAAAGAAGCCCTGGGCGCTGGGCAGCACCGGCGCGAAGGCCACCCGTTTGACCCCCTTAATGCGCTTGACAATCATAGTAGCGCCCACGGTCAGGGCCCCGCTGTTCCCCGCGCTGGCAAAGGCCTCCCCCTGGCCCTGGGCCACGGCCCGCAGGCCCGCCGCCATAGAGCTCTCGGATTTCTCCTTCAGCACACTCCCGGGCTCGTCCTCCATGGCCAGCACGTCCGGGCAGTGGAGCACCTCCATCTTGTGAAAGGCGGCTTCCACCCCCTTCTCCTTGGCGCAGGCCAGCAGCTTGTCCTTGTCTCCGGCCACGGTAATGTCCACGCCCAGCTCTTCCACCGCCTGGGCGCAGCCCAATAGAATCTCCCCCGGCGCGTTGTCTCCGCCAAAACCATCTATAATAATTCTCATCCCATCGTCTCCCTTTCTATGCTGTCATCCTGCCTCCGGCGTTTGAGCCGGGGAGGGCTCCTCAGGACATAAAATTCTCTTCCGAAAACTTCTGAAGGTCCGCCAGCGCCCTCTCCGCCAGGGCCAGATAGCGCTGGCGTTTGTCGCGGACGCGGTTGGGCAGGGGCGGGAGGATGCCGAAGTTGGCGCCCATGGGCTGGAAGTCCTTGCCCGCGTAGCCGGAGATGTACCGGCTCAGGGCCCCCATCATGGTGGTCTCGGGCAGAATCAGGGTCTCCTGGCCCCGCAGCCGCCGGGCCGCGTTGAGCCCTGCCAGAATGCCCGAGGAGGCCGACTCCATATAGCCCTCCACGCCGGTGATCTGCCCCGCGAAAAACAGCTGGGGCCGCTGGCGCAGGGAGTAGTCCGCGTCCAGAAGCTGGGGGGAATTGAGGAAAGTGTTCCGGTGCATCACCCCATAGCGGACGAACTCCGCGTCTTCCAGGCCCGGTATCATCCCGAACACCCGCTTCTGCTCCCCGAATTTCAAGTTGGTCTGAAAGCCCACCAGGTTGTAGAGGCTGTTCGCCCGGTTCTCCGTGCGCAGCTGCACCACCGCCCAGGGGCGGTGGCCCGTCCGGGGGTCCACCAGGCCCACCGGCTTCATGGGGCCATAGCGGATGGCGTCCCGGCCCCGGGAGGCCATCACCTCGATGGGCATGCAGCCCTCATAGACCTTGGGATTCTGCACGTCCACATCGTGCCGGGGAGCCCGCTCCGCGCCCAGCAGGGCCTCGATGAAGGCCTCATACTCCGCCTTGTTCATGGGGCAGTTGATGTAATCCCCATCTCCCTCGCCCCGGCCGTAGCGGTCGGCGGTAAAGCAGCGCTCCATATCCAGGCTCTCCCGGCTGACAATGGGCGCGGCCGCGTCAAAAAAGCTGAGGCCGCCCCCGCACAGCCGCTGGATGTCCTCCGAAAGCGCCTCCGCGGTCAGGGGCCCTGTGGCAATGACAGCGAAGCCCTCTGGCAGCTCCGTCCGCTCTTCTCTTCGAATGGTAACCAGCGGGCAGCTCTCCAGGGCCTGGGTGGCCAGCCGGGAAAATTCCTCCCGGTCCACCGCCAGCGCGCCCCCCGCCGGGACCTTGGACCGCTCCGCGCAGTCCGTCAGCAAAGAGCCCAGCCGGCGCATTTCCTCTTTTAACAACCCGGCGGCGCTCTCCAGGCGGGCGGCTTTTAGGGAGTTGGAGCAGATCAGCTCCGCGAACCCGGCGCTTTTGTGGGCGGGAGAAAATTTCTGGGGCTTCATCTCCACAAGCTCTACCGCCACCCCCGCCCGGGCAATCTGCCACGCCGCCTCGCACCCGGCCAGTCCCGCGCCTATTACTGTGATTTTTTCCATTTGGCCTCCTTCCGGCCTTACTCCTTGGGCGTCTTGCCCGGGAAGGTGCATCCCTCGGTTACGCAGTAGATGCGCTTGTCTTTCGTCTTCTTCTGCATCAGGGTTTTGCCGCACACCGGGCATTTTTCCTTGGTGGGCGGGTCCCAGCTGACGAAGCCGCATTCCGGGTACCGGTCGCAGCCATAGAACACCCGGCCCTTCTTGGACTTGCGCTCAATGATATTTCCCCCGCATTTGGGGCACTCGGCCCCTGTGTGCTTCACAATTTTCTTGATGTTCTGGCAGTCCGGGTAGCCCGAGCAGGCGATGAACTTGCCGAAGCGCCCGTGCTTGACCACCATGGGCTTTCCGCACTTGTCGCAGATCTCGTCGGTCTCGTCCTCTTTGAGGTGGATCTTCACCCCATCCATAGCCTTTTTGGCCTTTTGGACGGTCTTGTCGAAGTCGTCGTAAAAGGTCCGCAGGGTATCCACCCAGGCCTCGTCCCCCCGCTGCACCGCGTCCAGATTGTCCTCCACCTGGGCGGTGAACCTTACATTGACGATTTTGGGGAACTGCTCCTTCATCAGCTTGGTGATAACCTCTCCCAGCTCCGTGGGCTTAAAGGCCTTGCCCTCCCGGGTCACATACTCCCGCATGGTGATGGTGGAGATGGTGGCTGCGTAGGTAGAGGGGCGGCCGATGCCGTTCTCTTCCAGACCCTTGATCAGAGAGGCCTCGGTAAAGCGCGGAGGGGGCTGGGTAAAGTGCTGGTTGCCCCCCAGCTCCCGCAGCTTCAGCTTTGTGCCCTCCTCCAAGGGGGGCAGGTCCTTGCCGGCCTCTTCCTTTTCGTCCTTGCTCTCCTCATAGAGGGCGGTAAAGCCGTCAAAGGCCACGTTAAAGCCGCTGGCCTTAAACAGGTAGCGCCCCGCCAAAATATTGGCCTGGGTGGTGTTCAGCACGCAGTTGGCCATCTGGCTGGAGAGAAACCGCTCCCAGATGAGCTTGTAGAGCTTATACTGGTCCGCGGTCAGGGAGGGCTTTACCAGCTCCGGGGTCAGCTCAATGGTAGAGGGGCGGATGGCCTCGTGGCCATCCTGAGCCCCGGCCCGAGATTTGAACTTCCGGGGCTTGGGCGGCAGGTATTTCCCACCCCAGCGGGTCTCGATATACTGGGCCGCGTCCCGTACAGCGTCCTCTGAGATGCGCAGAGAGTCGGTACGCATGTAGGTAATCAGGCCCACAGCTCCATGGCCCTCCACGTCCACGCCTTCGTAAAGCTCCTGGGCGGCCCGCATGGTCCGGTAGGCCTGGAAGCCCAGCTTCCGGGAGGCCTCCTGCTGCAAGGTGGAGGTAATAAAGGGCGGCGCGGGCTGGCGGCTGCGCTTCCCTTTTTTCACCGGGCCCACCACAAAGTCCTGGCCCTCCAGCTCGGCCAGAATTTTGTCCGCCTCCGCCTGGCTGCCAATTTGAATCTCTCCGTTTTCGTCCCCATAAAAAGCCGCCAGAAATTGGCTGCGGGAAGGGGGCGCGGTGAGCTTGGCGTCCAGGGTCCAGTACTCTTTGGGCACAAAGGCCCGAATCTCCTCCTCCCGGTCCACAATCATCCGCACGGCCACGGACTGCACCCGCCCGGCGGACAGCCCTTTGCGGATGGTCTTGACCAAAAAGGGGCTGAGGGTATAGCCCACCAGCCGGTCCAGAATGCGCCGGGCCTGCTGGGCGTTCACCAGATCCATATCAATGGTCCGGGGATGGGCCATGCCCTCGGCTACCCCGGTTTTGGTAATCTCGTTGAAGGTTACCCGGTCCGGGGCGTCCTCGTCCAGCTTCAGCAGATAGGCCAGGTGCCAGGAGATCGCCTCTCCCTCCCGGTCCGGGTCCGTGGCCAGCAGCACGCCATCGGCCTTGGCGGCCTCGGCCTTCAGTTCCTTCACCAGCTGCTCCTTGCCCTTAATCACTGTGTATTTGGGCTTAAAATTGTCCTTCACGTCCACGCACAGCCGGGCCTTGGGCAGGTCCCGCACATGGCCCATGGAGGCCACCACCTTGTAGCCTGGGCCTAAATATTTCTGTATGGTCTTCGCCTTGGAAGGCGACTCCACAATCACCAGTTTTGACATTGTCGATTCCTTTCCTTTCTATATAAGAACATCCCCAGGGGGGCTGGGTCCTCCCGCCCCCTCACCCAGACAGCTTAAAGCGCTTGCCCGGCAGGGACTCCACCAGTCCGTCCAGCTCCAGCAGGGTCATTTGGGCCATCAGCTTCCCAGCGGGCAGGCCCAGGGCCTCCTCCAGCTGGCCAATGGACCGCTCCCCCGCCGCCAGGCATTCCAGCAGCCTCTTCTGTTCCGGCGGCAGGTCCGCGCCCCGGTCCGCCAAAGCCCGGGCCGGCTGAGGCATGGGAACCGCTTCCAGCACAGGCTGGGGCGGGGACGGAACCCGCCGGGGGCCTTTGGCCCTGGTCTTAGCTGGAGCAGGCCGGTAGCCGGTCCAGCGGCCCCGGTCCTCCAGCACCGCGCCGCCGTCCCACACAGGCAGAGCCCCCTGGTCCAGCAGCAGGCGGCTGCCCGCATATTCCGCCGCGCCCTCTGGGCCTGGGTACACATACAGGCTCCGCCCCTGGTCCGCCGCGTGGCGGGCGTAGAGCATGGACCCGCTTTTCTGGGAGACCTGCACCAGCACCATTCCCTGGCTCATGCCGGGAATCAGCCGGTTGCGCACCTGGAAGCTCCCCCGGCCTGGATTCCGCTGGGAAAAATACTCGGTTGCCAGCGCTCCGCCCTGGTCCAGAATTCTCTGGCGCAGCCCGGCGTTTTGGGCCAAATATGGGCTGGAAAGATCCACCGGCAAAACGCTGACCACCCGGCCCATGGCGCTTAAGGCCCCGGAAATGGCGCAGCTGTCCACGCCCAGAGCGCCGCCGCTGACCACCACCGCTCCGCCTGCCGCCAGCTGGTAGCCCAGCTGCTTGGCGGCGTCTTCGCTGGCGGGCATGGCCTCTCGGGCCCCTGCCACGCCAATGGCCGGCAGCCGGTTCAGGTCCGGAAGCCTGCCTTTGATATACAGTACCGCAGGAGGGTCAGAAATATTCCTTAGGGCATCGGGATATTTCTCACACTCCGGCGTCAGCACCTCCCAGCCCATGCCCGCGGCATATTCCAGCCGGGACTGGGCCGCGGCCAGGGGAAAGCCCGCCAGGGCCACCGCGTGCTGCTCGCTTACATAGTCCAGGGTGTTCCAGCACACGGGCCCGGCCTGATAAAAGCCCTCCGGTCCGCCGGGGAATTCCCGGTAGATGCGGTAGGGGGCCGGGCTGCCCTCGCCAAAGGCGTGCTGCAGCCACACCCAGTACAGGTTGGGGTCAATCATGGCCGCGCCCTCCTTTCCGGGCCATCTCCCACAGCAAAATGGTGGAGGCCGCCGCCGCGTTCAGCGACTCGGCCCGCCCGCCCATTGGGATGGTGATTCGGTCCGCGCACAGGGCCAGGGCCTCCTGGGTCAGCCCGCTGCCCTCGTTGCCGATGCATACCGCGTGCCGCCCTGTACAAAAATCCACGGAGGCCACAGGCCGGGCCTCCCGGTCTGGCACCGCCCCGTGGCAGGCATAGCCCGCCCCGGCCAGCATGGCAAACAGCCGGCGGGCGGAGGGCTCCACCGCCAAGCCCATGCGGAACACCGCCCCCATGGAAGCCCGCAGGGCTTTGGGGGACAAGGGGTCGCAGCAGTCCCCCAGCAAAAAAACCTGGAAGCCGCCCAAGGCCTCGGCCGTGCGCAGGACCGTGCCTAAATTACCCGGGTCCTGGATGTTCTCCAAAATCAGGCAGGGCCCCTGGGGCGCAAAACCGCAAAGGCCCTCTCCCAGGACGCCTTTGCTCTCGCACACACAAAAAACCCCCTGGGAGCTTTTGGTGGAGGAGAGCAGCTGGGCCACCGGCGGATCCACCACCCAGGCTTGGCCGCACAGCTTCCAAACAGGCTCCAAATAGGCCCCATACTTTTCCGCCGCCTCTTGGGTAAAAAAGCAGGTCCGAATCTTCACATCCGACAAGGCCACGTCCCGGCACAGGCGGGCGCCCTCGCACAAAAAAGCCCCCTGCTCCCGGCGCGCCCGGGCGGATCCCGCCAGCGCCGCCGCCTCTTTTACCACCGGGTTCCGGCGGCTGGTCAACCGTGGATACTCCAAAGCCGCTCCCTCCTTTCCACAGGCCCGCGCGGGGCCCTATCACAACGGAAACGCCCAAGGCAAACTGCCTCAGGCGCGTTTTTGCTTGCTGTTCCGGCCCAAACGCCGGGTGCGGAGGCCTTCCGCTCCGGTCTGCCACAAAGAGGTTTTCCTTCCCCTTACAGCGCGGCCTTGGCCTTTTCCACCAGCGCGGCGAAAGCCTGGGGATCCGCAATGGCAATCTCGGAGAGCATCTTGCGGTTCAAGGTCACGCCGGCCTTCTTCAGGCCGTTCATAAAGGTGGAGTAGTTCATGCCGTTCAGATGGCACCCAGCGGAGATGCGGGTGATCCACAGGCGGCGGAAGTCCCGCTTGCGCTGCTTGCGGCCGATGTACGCATAGTTGCCGGACTTCATCACGGCTTGTTTGGCCATTTTAAAGTGGCGGCTCTTAGAACCCCAATAGCCCTTTGCCAGCTTCAGTACCTTTTTTCTTCTTTTGCGCGTCATCATCGCGCCCTTTACTCTAGCCATATTGATTCATTCCTTTCCCGGCTCCCGCCGGCTTTCTGGGGCCCGGCCCTATCTGCCGGACGCTTAGTTATCTTTCTTTCATCCCCATGCTCCGCTTTGGGCCCGCGCCAAAAAGCGCCGGACAGCCCCAAAGGAGCGCTCCCTTATTTATAGGGCAGCATCCGCTTGACAGCGGCGGCGTTGGTCTTGTCGGTCACGGTGGTGCCACGGGCGTGGCGCTTGACCTTGGGGGTCTTGCCATGGCCGTTGAACAGATGGCTGGTAAACGCGTGGGCACGGATCACTTTTCCGTTTTTCGAAAGCTTAAAGCGCTTTTTTGCGCCGCTGTGTGTTTTGAGCTTCGGCATATTTTTGTCCTCCTTGATAATGTTATTCTGGCTCCTGCCTCCGGCGCGGGGCCGGGGGCTTATTTGGCAGGCTTAGGCGCAAGGAACATGAGCATGGTCCTGCCCTCCAGCTTTGGCTGCCGCTCCACATTGGCTACCTCGGCCATGGCCTCGGCAAAGCGGCGCATAATCTCCATACCCAGCTCCGGGTGGCCCATTTCCCGGCCCCGAAAGCGGATGGAAGCCTTCACCTTGTTGCCCTCGGCAATAAACCGGGCGGCGTGGTTTCTCTTGGTCTCAAAATCGTGGGTGTCGATGTTCAAAGAAAGGCGCACCTCTTTGACCTCCACCACCCTTTGGTTTTTCCGCTGCTCCTTCTCCCGTTTGGACTGCTCGAAACGGTACTTGCCGTAGTCGATGATCTTACACACGGGAGGAGTGGCCTGGGGGGCGATCTTTACCAGATCCAGGTTTTTCTGCTCGGCCAATTCCAGGGCTTTTTTTCCGGGCATTACGCCCAGCTGGGAGCCGTCGGAGTCGATGACCCGAACTTCCTTATCGCGGATCTGCTCGTTGATCTGTAGTTCCTTGCTGCTAATTGTCAGCACCTCCATCAAACGATATCCTCAAAACCTTGCGAAAAAAAGCGGGCGGATATGGTCCGCCCGCAGTTCAATCGCGCCAAACAGAGGCCGTTTTAGGCCTCTTGGAACTATTGACCTGTGGCGGCCGGACCGCACGGGTGGGGGCGGCCCAAACAGGGGCCCCGCTTTGTTTTCTTGGTTATTATACCCTCTTCCGGGCTCTTTGTCAAGGGAAATTTTCTCTGGGGTGTGTCCCAACCACAGAGATAATCATTTGTGTTCCCCCGCCCTACGGGCGGGGGAACACAAAAAGCTCTCCGAAACGGACACTCCCTTTCTCTGCGCCCCAAGCCCTTTACCGGATGTGGTACACGCAGCGGGCCCGCAGGCCCTGGGGCTTGCCCCGCAAAATCTTCAGCCGCCGCCGGCCGGGAAGCATGTCGAAATAATTATCCTCCAGCAGCAGGTCCTCCCCGCCGTTTTGCACCTCGACCCACCGGGCAAAGGCCTTGACCTCCAGCACCACCTGGTCCCCTTCCACCCAGCAGCGCGGCTCCGGGTCCAGGAATTCATAATGCTTCGGCGGGACCAAAAGGGCCGCGGCCAAGCTAGTCCGAACGCCCCGCTCCAGCAGCTCGAAGCTCAGGTAGTCGGTAAAGGGCTCCGCCTCCGGCAGGGCCGCTGGTTCCAGGGCCGCGCTGGCCCAGGGCGGCACGCTGAGGGAGATGATTTCCTCCCGCTTTATCCGGCTCCACCGGTCCCGCAGGGCCCACTTGACCTGCACCTGGCGCTTCTGCCCCGTCTCGTTGCACACGCAGAAGGCCGCCTGGGGCTCCCCGGCGCTTTGGCCCTCCACCCGGCAGAACAGGGCCACCGGTGCGAAGAAGCGTTTGGCAAAATAGTGCAGCGCCTTCCACCTTCCTGTGTAGTCGATGGAGGAGAAGGAGGCTCCCGGCCAGCAGTCGTTAAGCTGCCAATAGACCGCCCCCATGCAGCGCCCCCGCTCCCGCCGGAGGGCCTGGACCTGTCCGGCCGCCTCCTGCGCCTGAAGCAGCTGGCTGGCGTACAGAGCCGTGTCAAAATCCGAGGGGGCAAGAAAGCAGCTTTGCAGCCCGGCAGCCAGAGCCGCCGCGCCCTGGGGGCGGCACATGTGCCGGTCCATCACCCGGGAGGACAGGTTCCGGTCCCGGGGCTCTGTGAAGGTCTCCACTGTCCGCAGGCAGGGCCAGCTTACAAATCCAAAGCGGGAGGCATAGCGCCCCAAAGGCCGCTCCGGCGTTTCCAGGGGGCTTTCCCTCCACAGGCGGCTGTCCTGGGCGTCTCCCCGGTCCGGGCTGTTGGGGGCATCGAAGCCGCCTCCGCTGGAAGGGCTGGCGGGCCAGTAGGGGCGGGAGGGATCCGCCTCCGCCAACGCCTCCGGAATCAAATACTCAAACAGCCGGATGTGGCTGGCCCGGGCCTGGAGGCCGGCCTCCGCCGCGGCCAGCTCCACCTGGCTGCCCCCGCACCACAGGACAATGCAGGGGTGGTTCCGCAGCCGCCGCACATTGTCCCGAATCTCTTCCCGGACATTCGCCCCAAAAGCTGGGGTCAGCTCATAGCCCGCCCCGGCGAACATCAGGTCCTGCCAAACCAGCAGCCCCAGCTCATCGCAGATATCATAAAAATAATCCTCAGGGTAATGCCCTCCCCCCCAAACCCGCACCAAATTGAAGTGGGCGGCGGCGCAGTCTTCCAAAAGCCGCCGGGTCCGGTCCTGGCTCCGCTGGAAGAGCAGGCAGTCTTCCGGCACATACCCGGCCCCCATGGCAAAGACCTCCGCCCCGTTGACCACATGGGCAAAGCTTTCGCCAAAGCTGTCCTGCTGCCGTTTTAGGGAAACCGTGCGCAAACCGATTCTCTGTTCCCAATGGTCCACTGGCTGGCCATCCCGCAAAGCCTCTACCTTCACTGTGTAGAGAGGCTGCTCTCCGTAGCCCCGGGGCCACCAGAGCTGGGGATTTTCCACCGCCAGCCGCCGGGAGCCCGGGGGAAAATCTAAGGTCTCGCCAGCCGGAGTGGTCAGGGAGGCAGTAAAGCCCGCTCCCTTGACAGGCTCCGCCCAGCGCACGTCTACCGCCAATTCCACCCGGCCCGGCTGGTGGGTCTGGCTCACCAGCACGTCCAAAATCCGGGGACCGTCCAGGCCCAGAAGCTTCACAGGCCGCCACAGTCCTCCGTCCGGCAGAAGCGGTCCGCCCTCCCAGCCGAACATGCACCGGGCTTTGCGAAGGCCCGGTACCCCGTTGGCGGACTCCTCCCGCAGAAACCTGGCTGGGGAGCGCAGGGTTATGGTCAGGAGGTTGTCCCCTTCCAGCAGCAGGTAGGTCACATCGAACTCATAGGTCCGGTGCATATTCTCCACCCGGCCCAGAGGCGAGCCGTTGAGCGCCACATCCGCCAGGGTGTCCACCCCCTCAAAGCGCAGCGCCTGCCGGGGACAGCAGAACACCGCCGGGTCAGGCTGGAACCGGCAGCGGTATGTAAAGTCCTCTTCCATAACAGCTAGGGCCTCCGCCTGATTTTCCCGCCAGTAAGGGTCCCGCAGCCGCCCGGCTTTCCGCAAGTCCCCACAGACCGAGCCGGGAACCGAAGCGGGAACCGCCTCCCCCCAGCTCTCCGCCTGTAAAGTCCATCCGCTTTCTAGCATTTGCGTCCTCACCGCAAGCTCCCCTTTCCTGTTTCATTTCCCGGGCCGGTTCCTTCCGTCCTCAACCCGGCCCGCCGAACAGCGTAAGCTGACCGGTTTCCCCTTCATAGGGCCTTCCGCTACCCTGGTTCAGCCAGGTAGAGTACAGGAACATCTCCCCCACCTGATACCCCGTCACCTCTTCCATGGCATACGCGTACAGCCGCAGCTGTACCCCATAGCGCCGCCACAGCTCTTCCATATCCGGCACCCGGTCGGTTTTAAAGTCGATGATGTGAAGCTTTCCCCTTTCCAGAAAGGTGCAGTCCACCGAGCCCTGGAGCACCACTGGCTCCGCCCGGCCCATGGGGTCCGTCAGCCCCGGCTGGGCCATGCCCGCTGGAATAACCGCTGTAAAGCGTTTTTCCTTCACAACGTTCTCCGAGGCCAGCACCCGCTGCCCTAGAGAACTGCAAAAGAACGCCCGCACCCGCTTCAGCTCCACCGCCCCAGCCTGTTCCGGGCTCAGAAAAGCCATCCGTTCCAGCCGGGCCAGCTCCCCGGCCGGGTCAGCGGCCGCGGCGGGGAAATCGGCAAACTGCATAAACTCATGTAAAGCGATTCCCCTTTGCGCCGGAGTCATGCCCTGCTGGCCCATCCAGGCGGGCCGGGTCAAAGTCCCCTCGCTCCCCTCCTGTTCCGTCGCCAGCTTGGAGGCCGCCACTTTCGCGGGGATGTCTAAGCTCCCTAGGTAGGGGTATTCAAAATCCACCTGGGCCTCCAAGGCCGCGTACAGCTCCGGATCTGGCGCGGGGGGCTCCTGGGTTTCCGGCTCGGGCAGGGCCTGGGGAGGGGCGCAGCCAGTCACTTGAATCTGCCAGGGAGCGTAATCTCCCCGGACCACCGGTCCTTCCGGAACTCCCGCCGCCTGCCGCAGAGCCCCGCCATCCGGATGGCGCAAAGCGCAAAGCATCAGCCACTGGCCCGCGCTTTTGGCCCGGCGCACTGTAAAGGCAGATGGCTTTTCGCCTGGCTCCATAGCCGCCTTTTCCAGCTCCCCCTCCAAGTCCCGGCTGGAGGTGACCAAAATCAGCTTCTCCTGAGCCCGGGTCATGGCCACGTACAGCACCCGCAGCTCTTCCGCCCCCGCCGAGCGGGCGGCTTCCAGGGCAATGGCCTCCCGGGCGGTGGTGGTGGCCCGGCCCAATCCTGTTAAGTCTTTTAACTTTACGCCAAGGCCCAGCTCTGGATGCAGCAGCACCTCCTGGGTCCGGTCCCCGGCAAAATTCCGCCCGCAGCCCGCCACAATGCACACCGGGAACTGCAAGCCCTTGGACTTGTGAATGCTCATCACGCCCACCGCGTCCGCGCCCCCTGGCTGAACCTCCGCCGCCTGCAAGTCCGAGCCTCCAGCCTGTAGCCGGTCCAAAAAGCGCACAAAGCCGGAAAGCCCGTGGTAGCCGGAGCCCTCGTACTCCTTGGCATACTGATGAAGCAGCCGCAGGTTGGCCACCCGCCCGGAACCGTCCTCCATGGCCTGGGCCATGTCCAGGTAGCCCGTGCGGCCGTAGAGCAGGGTCAAAAAGGCGTCGGCGGGCATGGTGGCGGACAAGCTCCGCAGCTGGGCCAGGTCTTTCAGGACTCTGGCGCAGGCGGGCTCCCCGGCGGCGCGGGTGAGGGAGACATACACCGAAGCCTCCCGGCTCTCCGCCCGCAGGCGGGCCGCGTCTCCGGCGGAAAACCCATACAGCGGGCTCATAAGCACCGCCAGCAGGGGAATGTCCTGGTTCGGGTTGTCAATGACCCGCAGCAGGGACAGCGCCACCTGGACCTCCGCCGCCGCGAAAAAGCCGCCGCTCACCGTGGCCCGGGCCGGAACCCCCAGGCGCTTGAGCTCCTGGGCATAGGCATGGGCGTACTTGTTGGCGCTGCGCAGCAGAATGCAGAAATCCCCATACCGGGCGGGCCGTTCCCCGCCGCCGCTGGTAACGGTAAAACCGCCCTCCACCAGCTCCCGTATCCGCTGGGCGATCAGGGCGGCCTCGGCCAGCTCCGCCGGAGCTCCCTCCCGCCGGAGGAACCAGAGCTCGGTTTCACAGCCGGATTTCTCCGGAAAATCCGCGCCGTACACCAGCCGCTCCTCACCCGTGTAATCAATATCGCCGGCCTCCCGGCTCATAAGCAGGGAAAACACATAGTTCACCGAGTCCACCACCTGGGGCCGGGAGCGGAAATTCCGCTCCAACACCAGGGCGGCGGGGTAGCGGTCCAAGGACCGGTCATATTTTTGATACCCCGCCCGGCGGCGCAGGAAAATCTCCGGCATGGCCCGGCGGAAGCCATAGATGCTCTGCTTCACATCGCCCACCATAAACAGGTTCTCCCCTTTTTTGCTCACCGCCTGGAAGATGGAATCCTGCACCTCGTTGATGTCCTGGTACTCATCGATCATAATCTCGTCAAAGCGCTGGGAGACTTCCCGGGCGGCGGCTGTGGGCGCGCCATCCTCCTTGCAAAAGAGCCGGATGGCCTGGTGTTCCAGGTCGCTGTAGTCCAAAAAATTCTTCTCCAGCTTTTTCTCCCGGTAGCGCTGGGCAAAGTCCAAGGTCAGCTCCGCCAAATATTTCAGCAGAGGCCCAGCCCCTTCCAGCTCCCGCCGGTTCCCCGCCCGAGAGCCCCCCAGGCACTTGCCCAGGTCCCCCATGGTCTTTTTGACCTGGGCCCTTCCGGCCTCCAAGCGCTGGAGCAGGGGATCTTCCTTATCCCAGCCCCGCAGGGCTCCCCGGCGCTGGGGGGCAAAGCTTTTTTGACAAGCCGCCGCCCGGTCCCAGTCCCCGGCCTGGGCGGCTTCCGCCAATGCCCGGCAGGCCTCCCGGTCCCCGGTCAAAGCGGGGGCAAAGGCCTTGTCCAGGGCTGGGTCCTCCCCAGCCAGCCGGAGCAGCCCTTCCAGCAAAGCGGCGCAATAGATCCCAGCCTCGGCGGCATAGCTCAAAACCACCCGCTCCCAGGGGGTGGGGTCTCCGGCAAAATACATGGCCACCTTGGCGTCCAGCCAGCGCTCCGGAAAGGGATGGCTTTGCATAAAGCGGTACAGGCTCAACACCATCCGGGCCAAACGGCGGTCGTCCCGTTCCGCGGCAAAAGCGTCGGCCAAAGGAGCAATGGCCCCTCCATCGTAAGCGGCGGCCAAGGCTTCGTCCAAGGCCTGAGCGGTCAGCTCCTCCTCCCGCTTGTCCGAGAGAATCTTAAAGTCCGGGGGCAGCTCCAAAAGGTGGAAGAACTCCCGCACCATCTCCGCGCAAAAGCTGTCCACCGTGCCGATGTGGGCTTGGTGAAGCAAAATGCTCTGCCTGCGCAGCAGGGAGTCCCCCGGGTTTTCCCGGGTCAGCTGGTCCAGGCGCTGCTCCAGGCGGGCGCGCATCTCAGCGGCGGCGGCTTTGGTAAAGGTAACAATCAGCATCTTGTTGGCCATGGTGGGGGCCTCCCGGTTGGTCAGCCGCTCAATGGCCCGCTGTACCAGCACAGCGGTCTTACCCGACCCCGCCGCCGCCGCTACCAGCACCGTGCCCCGCCTTGCCTCTATGGCGTCCTGCTGGCTTTGAGTCCATTGCATGGGGTAACCTCCTTAAGGCCATGGGACTCTGTCCCACACCCTGCCACCTTTGAAAAGGTGGACGAAACTTTTTGCACGATGGCGGGGGTTGGCGAACCACCGGCCTGTTCCCCCGGTTTGGGGCTTAGGGGGGAAACCAGGGCTGGTTAAGGCCGTGGGACTCTGTCCCACACCCTGCCACCTTTAAAAAGGTGGACGAAACTTTTTACACGATGGCGGGGGTTGGCGAACCACCGGCCTGTTCCCCCGGTTTGGGGCTTAGG
>CAJUNS010000011.1:42840-56935 GCA_910587995.1 uncultured Oscillospiraceae bacterium
GGGGAAACCAGGGCTGATAAAAGGGCGTTAAAAAGCGGCTCTCACTCGGCCAGCACCTGTTCGCAGTACTGGCAGCGGTAGCGGTGCTCCTCTCCAGCGCAGAGAAGAAACACCTGGTCCACATCCTCCGCGCTGGTAATGCACCGGGGGTTTTTGCAGCTGACGATGTTCACCAGCTTTTGGGGCAGCTGAGGGCGTTTCTTTTCCGCCAGCTTTCCCTCCCGGATAACGCACACCGTGGCGTGATCGTCAATAAAACCCAGTACGTCCAGGTCTATGTCCGTCATGCCCTCAATCTTGATGATGTCCTTCCGCCCAAACTTGCTGCTGCGGGCGTTCTTGATGATGGCCACGCAGGTGTCCAGCTGGTCCAGCTCCAACAGCTCATAGACCCGCATCCCCCGCCCAGCGGTAATGTGGTCAATGACAATGCCGTTTTCGATGCTGTCAATGTTCAGCATAAGCTCAGTCCTCCTCTAAAATGCCGGGAGCCAGGCCCAGCAGCGTCAAAATCAGCGCCATGCGCACATAGACTCCGCCCCGGGCCTGCTCAAAGTACAGCGCCCGGGGGTCCTCATCCACCCGCTGGTCAATTTCGTTCACCCGCGGCAGGGGATGCAGCACGGTCAGCTCCGGCTTGCCCAGGCGCAGCTTTTCCGGCGTCAGGATGTAAGAATCCTTCAGCCGCACATAGTCCTCTTCATTAAAAAACCGCTCCCGCTGGACTCGGGTCATGTACAGCACGTCCAGCTCGGGCATAACCTCCTCCATTTTGCGCACCTCCCGCCAGGGGTGGCCCGAGGGCTCCACCACTTCTTTGAGGATGTACCCGGGCGTGCGCAGCTCCTCTGGAGAGATGAAAACAAAGCGCACGTCCTCATACCGCACCAGAGACTTAATCAGCGAATGGACCGTACGGCCGAATTTCAAATCGCCGCACAGGCCGATGGTCAGCCCCCCCATGCGCCCCCGGCGGCGCTGGATCATAAATAGGTCGGTGAGGGTCTGGGTGGGGTGCTGGTGGCCCCCGTCTCCAGCGTTGACCACCGGGATTTTCGCGTACCGGGCCGCCACAAAGGGCGCGCCCTCCTTAAAGTGGCGCATGGCCGCAATGTCCGCATAGCCGGAGATCATGCGGATGGTGTCCGCCACGCTCTCTCCTTTGGCGGCGGAGCTGCTTTGGGCGTTGGAAAACCCCAGCACCTGCCCCCCCAGCCGCAGCATGGCCGACTCGAAACTGAGCCGGGTGCGGGTGCTGGGCTCAAAAAACAAGGTGGCCAAAATTTTCCCATCACAGCAATGGGCAAATTCCTGGGGCTTGTCCAAAATTTTCTCCGCCAGGTCCAAAAGCCGCCCGGTCTCCTGACGGGACAGGTCCAGGGGGTCGATTAAATGACGCATAGTACCGCCGCCTTTTCAAAAAGTTTCTGCCAAAAAGCCGCGGGCAACCTGACCCGCGGCTTTGCTCTTGCAAAATATTATATCGGATTTTGGAGAAGAAGTCAATGATAAGGAACGCTTCGGGAGTGTCCATTTTGGAGAGTTTTTCGTGTTCCCCCGCCCTACGGGCGGGGGAACACAGATGATTATCTCTGTGGTTGAGGCAATCCCGAAAGCTTCCGGGGCGCTAACGAGAAAGTTCCATGACTTGACGAAGCCAACGTCATACTTGGCGAAGCCTTGCGCCCTCCTGCCCCTGGGGTCACAGGCCCAGCAGCTCCGCCTTTTTCCGGTCAAATTCCTCCTGGGTCAGAGCCCCCGCATCCAACAGTTCTTTGTACGCTTTCAGGCTCTGGGCATGGGCCAGCTCCCGGGCCTCCCGCTGCGCCTCCGCCTCCGGGGCCCCGCGGTCCCGTTTGGCCGCGCCGCAGCCGCAGGTTCCCGTGTATGCCGGGTTCACCTGTCCGCACCGCTGGCAGACCCAGCCACCTTCCTGCAAAAGCGCCTCTTTCCGGTCTTCCGGGGGCCGGGCTCCGCCGCTGGCGTCCGCCTTTGCCAAAGCCACCAGCAGGGCTAAAAACCCAAAGAAGAAGCCCCACCAAAACCAGTTTTCCTCATAGCCTTTGCCCGTGATGACCCGGTCCACCGCCGCGCCAAACAGGGCGCGGTAGGCTACCAGAGCAGCCAAGCCAAACAAAAACCCAAACATCCCAGGCCTCCTTTCGGTCTCTTACTCCTCTTCGTCCTCCTCCGGCGCGTCCCAGTTGTGCCACACGTTCTGCACGTCGTCGTTATCCTCCAAAAGGTCCAGCATCTTCTGCATCTTGATGATGGTATCCCCGTCGGAAATAGCCGTGTAGGTGTCCGGCACCATCTCCACCTCGGCGGAGACAAACTGGTAGCCCTTCTGCTCCAGGTCCTCCCGGACCCCGCTGAAGTCGCTGGGCTCGGTGCTGATTTCAAACACATCCCCGTCCGCCGCGAAATCGGAAGCGCCCGCCTCCAGGGCGTCGGACATAACCGCGTCCTCATCCAGGTCCTCCCGCTCGATGACGATGACGCCTTTCTCCTTGAACATAAAGCTGACGCAGCCCGTGGTGCCCAGGTTGCCGCCAAATTTATCAAAGGCGTGGCGCACATCGGCGGCGGTGCGGTTCCGGTTGTCGGTCAGGGTTTCCACAATCACCGCCACGCCGCAGGGGCCGTAGCCTTCGTAGGTAATGTTCTCATAGCTGTCCGCGTTGCCCTCGCCCGCCGCGCGCTTGATGATGCGCTCGATGTTGTCGTTGGGCACATTGGCCGCTTTGGCTTTGGTAATGCAGTCCTTCAGCCGGGAGTTGGCCGCCGGGTCCGGGCTGCCGCCCTCTTTCACGGCCACCGCCAGCTCACGGCCGATCTTGGTGAAAATTTTGGCCTTCGCGCCATCGGCCTTTTCCTTTTTCCGTTTGATGTTGTTCCATTTTGAATGTCCAGACATGTTAAAACCGCCTTACTGTTCGTAATATAATTCTTTGCTTGCCGCGAAAGGGAAACGGACGGGAAGCGCCAAAGCCGCCTTAAAAGCCGGAGCCGGAAAAGCTTCCGCCCTATTTTATACGCTTATTCTATCATATTCCCGCCAGGATTTCAAGAGCGAGGGCCCGGGCTTTTTGCTGGGCGGGGCCCTGGTTCTGCCGGCCCCGGTCGGTGCCGTCCCACACGGCGCAGCCGGAGAGCTCCGTGTTCATTACGCTGAACGCCCGCTGCAGCTGATAGGCGGTCACCTCCAAAGCGAAGTCCTCCTGCTGCCCCATCGCCAGCAGCAGCACGGCCTGGCGGCGCTTTTTAATGGGATGCCGCACGCCCAAAGAGAACCGGGCCTCAAAATACCGCTGGGTCCGGTCCAGCAGGGCCTTCATGGGGGCGGGGAACGCGGAGTTGTATACCGGGGACGCCACCACCAGCAGGTCCGAGCGGCGCAGCTCCTTGTCGAACGCGTCCAGGTCGTCGAACTGGCAGGCCTCCTTTTTGGCGCAGAGGCCGCAGCCCACGCAGGGGTGGGGAGGCTGCTCGTAAAGATCCACCTCTTTTATGTCCCAGTCCTTTTTTTCCTTAAAAACGTCCAAAAAGCTCTCCAGCAGCATTCGGGTGCTGCCGTGGGCGTGGGGGGAGGCGAAGAGGACGAGCAGATGCTTTTTATGATCTAAAAGGCCCATGATATCTCTCCTTGCTTGGGGCGTATGGAATAATTATAGCACAAAGCGGAAAAGCAGTCAACCGGCCCCCGGGACGGGGGTTATCTCTGTGTTCCCCCGCCCTACGGGCGGGGGAACACGAAAAGCTCTCCGGAACGGGGAACAGCCGGGCAAGCCCCGCCGCTTTGCCGCTCAGATTCCCTCCAAAAAGTACTCCAGCGTCTCCACCATTTGGCCCTCCGCCAGCAGGCGCGCAATCTCCCCGCGCTCCATCCACCGGGCCTGGGCTACCTCCCCGTCCGCGGCGGACAGGTCCGCCTCTCCGTCGAACCGAAATTCCCACACGTCCAGAATATCCCCAAAGCGCACGCCCTTCACCCCGTCCCGGACCCGGCTGAACGCCAGCCGTCCCTGGTCTGGTTCCAGGGTGACCCCCAGCTCCTCCCGGGCCTCCCGCAAAGCGCCCGCCAAGCTGTCCTCCCCCGCCAGCACCGAACCTCCGGTGGTCTCCCACATCAGCGGAAAGGCGGACCTGCCAGCCGCCCGCTGGCTGATTAAATACTGGCCCCGGCTGTTCCGTATCCACACATGGACCACCAGGTGGAAGCAGCCCTCGGGCAGGGCCTCGCCCCGCACATGGGCGCGGCCCAAGGGGGCGCGGTCCGCCCCGTATAAATCCCACAGCTCTTTCATAGCGTCCTCCTAAAAATGAATGATTCCCAGATGCTCCAGCAAAATCTTGCCACCCAGCAAAATCAGAATTACCCCGCCGGTGATCTCCGCCCGGCTCTTATACCGGGCTCCAAACACCGCCCCGGCCTTGACCCCGGCGGCGGACAGGGTAAATGTCACCGCCCCGATGAATCCGGCGGCGGCCGCGATGTTCACATTTAAAAAGGCGAAGCCAACCCCCACCGCCAAAGCGTCGATGCTGGTGGCCAGGGCCAGAACCAGCATGGCCTTCGCCCCCAGGGAGGGGTCCGCCTCTTCCTCCCCGCCGGAGAGGGCTTCCCGAATCATGTTCCCGCCGATCACCGCCAAAAGGCCAAAGGCGATCCAGTGGTCCACGGCGGTGATGGCATCTTTAAACTGAGCTCCCAGCAGGTACCCGGCCACAGGCATCAGGGCCTGGAAGCCGCCGAACCACAGGCCTACCAGGGCCATGCTTTTCAGGCTGGCCCGCCGCAGGGCCAAGCCCTTGCAGATGGAGACCGCGAAGGCGTCCATTGAGAGGCCGACAGCCACAAGAAAAAGCTCGAAAATGCTCATGTAAATTCCTCCTAACGATGGTTGGGGGCGGGCGCTTTGGAAATTATACCCCGCAGGGCGGCCCGCGTCAAGCCTGAGTTGCGGGAAGCCCCGCCCCGGCGCCATGGGGCCTCCGGCGGGCAAGGCGCCCCGCCCGCCGCGTTCGCCTTACCCCTGCCCCTAAAGTGAAAAAAAACTGTGGAATCTCCCCTTTTTGCAAGAGCCCCTCCCATCGCCTTGCATTTTTCCCCCACGCGTATTATAATAACTCAAAGCCGGTCTTCCGGCATCACTCAAACGAGGGAAGGTTTTATCATGCAGGAGATCAAACTCGAACTGACAAAGAACCCCAAAGAAAAACCCGCCGACCAGAGCAAACTGGGCTTTGGCCGCATTTTTACCGATCATATGTATGTTATGGACTACCACGAGGGCCAGGGCTGGCACGACCCCAAGATCATCCCCTACCAGCCCATCTCCCTGGAGCCCTCCGCCATGGTGTTTCACTATGCCCAGGAAATGTTCGAGGGCCTCAAGGCCTACCACACCCCAGACGGGCGGGTGCTGCTGTTCCGCCCGGACCGGAATATTCAGCGGGCGGAAAACTCCTGCAAGCGGCTGTGCATCCCCCCTGTTCCCCAGGATGACTTTCTCAACGCGCTCAAAACCTTGGTCCGGGTGGAAAAGGACTGGATTCCCACCACCCCCGGCACTTCTCTCTACATCCGGCCCTTCATCATCGCCACCGACGAGAGCCTGGGCGTGCACCCCTCTCACAGCTACAAATTCATCATCATCCTCTCCCCCTCCGGCGCGTACTACGCCAGCGGCCTGAACCCGGTGAAGATCTGGATTGAGGACGACTATGTCCGGGCGGTTCGGGGCGGCATTGGCGAGGCCAAGGCCGGCGGCAACTACGCGGCCAGCCTCAAGGCCCAGGTCAAGGGCGAGGCCGGGGGCTATGCCCAGGTGCTCTGGCTGGACGGTGTGGAGCGCAAGTACATTGAGGAAGTGGGCTCCATGAACATCTTCTTCAAAATCGCCGGAAAAGTGGTCACGCCCCAGCTTAACGGCAGCATTCTTCCCGGCGTCACCCGGGCCACCTGCCTGGACCTGTGCCGGTCCTGGGGCATGGAGGTGGAGGAGCGCCGGGTCAGCGTGGAGGAGCTGGTGGCCGCCGCCCGGGACGGTTCTCTGGAGGAATGCTGGGGCAGCGGCACCGCCGCGGTCATCTCCCCAGTGGGCACCCTGCGCTATGAAAACGATGTGATGGAGATTTCCGGCGGAGGCATCGGCCCGGTGAGCCAGAGGCTGTACGACACTGTCACAGGCATCCAGACCGGGAAGCTGGAGGATGCCCATGGCTGGACTGTGGAAGTAAAATAAGTTTTAGAAAATTTATATTGATAAACGCGTTTTCGCGCCGCAGGTTTTCCGGTTTTGCCAGAGGAAAGCCCGCGGCGCTTTTTTGTGTCTATAACGGGAACCGGAAAGAGCGGGGCCCGGTCCCGCCGACCTCTGGTTTTGGGCTCTGCCAATTTAAACCGCCTCATTGCATTTCGCCTCCAACCAGCGTAAACTTAGGCCAGGAGGTGCTTAACCATGGCAAACGAAGCAAACAAGGATTTTAATTCTATGCTCCACGACAGCAAGGATATGCCTAAGATCCAGACCGTCTCCGACCCCCGTACCATTGCCAAATACGGCGGCAGCCGCATGTTTTTCGCGCCGCCCATTGACTACGACCGGCTCATGCGCCAGGTTCCTCCCGGCCGGGTGACCACTGTGGGCGCCCTGCGGGAATACCTGGCCCGCCAAAACGGCGCGGATTTCACCGAGCCCATCACCGCCGGCGTCTTTGTGTCCATCGCGGCCTGGGCCAGCTTTCAGCGGGAGGCCGGTGAGACCCCCTATTGGCGCACCCTCAAGGCTGGGGGCCAGCTAAACCCAAAATACCCCGGCGGAGTGGAGGCCCAGCGGGAAAAGCTGGAAGCGGAGGGCCACACCATCCTGCGCCGGGGCAGAAAGAATATAAAATATTACGTGGAAAATTATGAGGCTCTTCTGTGGAGGCCCGGTTCAGACTGAGCCTCAGCCCTCCAGGCGCTCCCGCAGCAGGTCCCGCATCTCTCCCGCCAGGTAGAAGGAACCGCAGACGATCAGCGCGTCATCCGGCCCCAAGTCTTCCAGGGCCAGGTCCAAAGCTTGGGCACAGCTGGCGGCGGCCACGGCCCTTGGACAGAACCGGGCGGCGGTTTGGGCCAGGGCCTCCGCGTCCAGGGCCCGGGGGTTGTCCGGCCGTACGGCCACCACTTTGGCGAACAGCGGCCCCACCGTTTCCAGCGCGGCGGCGCTGTCCTTGTCCGCCATCATGCCCACCACCGCCACCTTGCGGCCGGGCACATACCGTTCCAGAGCCTCCCGCAGAGCCTGGGCACAGCCGGGGTTGTGGCCCCCGTCCAGCAGGCACAGGGGGCGGCGGGAGAGAATCTCCATCCGCGCCGGAAGAAAGGCCTTGGCAAAGCCCGCCTGTATGGCCTGGTCCGGAATGGCAAAGCCCCGCTCCCGCAGAACCTTCAGGACTTCCAGAACCACGGCGGCGTTTTTCACCTGATGGGCCCCCAAAAAGGGCGTGTGGAGCCTGAGCCCATCCGCCGTAAAGTCCGTGCCCTCAATGCTCTCTTCCAGCACCTGAAGCTGGGAGAGGTCCGGCAGGCGCAGCTGGGCCCCCTGGCTTTGGCAGGCGCTTTCCATAATCTCCCGCACCCCGGGCTGCTGCTCCGGGTAGAGGACCACCCGGCCGCCGGGTTTAATGACCCCGGACTTCTCCCTGGCGATCTGCTCCACCGTGTCCCCCAGCCAAGCGGTGTGGTCCAGGGAGATGGAGGTAATGGCCACAGCCTCGGGGGTGGGGATCACGTTGGTGGCGTCATAGGCCCCGCCCATGCCCACCTCCATCACAGCCGCGTCGCAGCGCTGGGCGGCAAACCACACAAAGGCCACGGCGGTCACCAGCTCGAACTCCGAAACCCGGCAGCCCTCCTGGTCCAACTCCTCCACCACAGGCCAGATTTGGTCCATAACCCGGGCCAGCTCCATGGGGGGGATCATCTCGCCGTTAATCTGAAAGCGCTCCCGGAAGTCCAGCACATAGGGCGAAGTGTTTTTGCCCACCTTATAGCCGCATTCCCGCAACACACTGGCGGTCAGGGTGCAGGTGGTGCCCTTGCCGTTGGTGCCGCACACATGCACGCAGCGCAGGGCTTTATGGGGATCGCCCAGCCGGTGGAGCAGGGCCTCGATTCGCTCCAGACCGGGCTGCATGCCGAAAAGCAGGCGGGAGTTGATTTTCTCCAACGCGTCTTGATAGGTCATAGGAAACCTCCTTAGGGGGATTTTTTGCCGGGATTCAGTATAACACCTGCAGGGGGGCGCGTCAAGGGCGCGCTCTGTCGCGGGAGTGTCCGTTTCGGAGAGCTTTTCGTGTTCCCCCGCCCGTAGGGCGGGGGAACACAGATGATGATCTCTGTGGTTGGAACAATCCCCTCCATCGCCAGGCGCTTGCATCCTGGCTGCAAATCCGGTATAATGGTCCTGAAAATCTTCCCCCGCGAAAGGAGTGTTCCCCTTGAACCAGCAGAACGTGCGAGAGATTTTGGAGCGCCTTCAGTCTGGCCAGTGCACGGTGGACCAAGCCGTGCTGGCGCTGAAAATGGAGCCCTTCCAGGACATTGGCGTGGCCAAAATAGACCGGCACCGGGGCCTGCGCCAGGGTGCCGCCGAGGTGATTTACGGCGCGGGCAAAACCCCAGAGCAGATTCGGGACATTGCCGCCGCCATGCGGGCCCAGGGCCAGCCCGCCGTGCTTATCACCCGCATGAGCCCCGAGGCCGCGGAGCTGGTAGGGCAAACCCTGCCCCTCACCTACAACCAGCTGGGCCGGACCGGCGTGGTGGGCCATATGCCGGAGCCGGACGGGGCCGGGACCATTCTGGTGGCCACCGGCGGCACCAGCGACATGCCTGTAGCCGAGGAGGCGGCCATCACCGCCCAGGTTCTGGGCAATCAGGTTACCCGGCTCTATGATGTGGGCGTGGCCGGCCTGCACCGCACCCTGGCCCATTTGGAGGACATTATGAGCGCCCGGGCCATCATCGCCATAGCGGGCATGGAGGGGGCGCTGGCCAGCGTCATCGGGGGCCTGGCGGACTGCCCGGTTATCGCCGTGCCCACCAGCGTGGGCTATGGGGCCTCCTTTGGGGGGCTTTCCGCCCTGCTCTCCATGCTGAACTCCTGTGCCAGCGGGGTCAGCGTGGTGAACATTGACAACGGCTTCGGGGCCGGGTATCTGGCCAGCATGATCAACCACATCCAATAAAGGAGGCCCAAGCCATGACAAAGCTGCGCAAAATGCTGGGGGATGGAAACGCCTCCGCCTGCCAGGAGCTGGGGCTGGAAGAGGCCCTGGCCTCTCCGAAAGCCGTCTCGCTGGCTCATGAGCTCCACCCGGCAAAGCCGCGCTGGAACCGCTGAAGAGCCGGACAAGCCCACCATTAGACTAAGGGAGGAACGATCCTAATGAAAACATTATATTTGGAATGCAACATGGGCGCGGCCGGAGATATGCTGGCCGGGGCCCTGCTGGAGCTCCACCCGGACCCAGCGGGATTTTTGGCCCGGCTGAACGCCCTGGGGCTGCCTGGGGTGGCGTTTCAGGCGGAACCCTCGGTAAAATGCGGTGTGCGCGGCACCCATGTCCGCGTTACGGTCCACGGCGGGGAGGAGCACAGCCACGATGTGCCTCTGGGCCACGGCCATGAGCATCCCCACGGCCATGAGCATCCCCACGATCATGAGCATCTCCACAACCATGAGCATCCTCACGACCATGGGCACCACCATGCCGGAATGCGGGATATCCAGCATATCCTCTCCCACCTGGACCTGCCCGAACCCGTCCGGGAGGACGCCCTGGCGGTCTATGAGCGCATCGCCCAGGCGGAAAGCCATGCCCACGGTGTGCCGGTCTCGGAGATTCACTTTCACGAGGTGGGCACCCTGGACGCGGTGGCGGACGTGGCCGCCGTGTGCCTGCTCATCCACGAACTGGCCCCGGACCAGGTGCTTTGCTCCCCTATTCACGTAGGCAGCGGGCAGGTGCGCTGCGCCCACGGCATTCTGCCGGTTCCGGCCCCGGCTACAGCTTTCATCCTCCAAGGCGCGCCTACCTATGGCGGCCAGATCCTGGGCGAGCTGTGCACCCCCACCGGCGCGGCCCTGCTGCGGCATTTTGTCCAGGGCTTTGGTCCGGCCCCGGCCATGCGGGTGGAAAAAACCGGCTATGGCATGGGCACAAAGGATTTTGAGGCCATGAACGCTGTGCGGGCCATGCTGGGCGAAACAGAGGACCAAGCCGCCTCTGTGGCCGAGCTGCGCTGCAACCTGGATGACATGACCCCCGAGAGCCTGGCCTTTGCCGCCGGAATCCTGTTGGAGGCTGGCGCTCTGGACGTGTTCACCACGGCCATCGGGATGAAAAAAAGCCGGCCTGGGTGGATGCTCACCTGTCTGGCGCGGCTGCGGGACAAGGAGCGGCTCATCCGGCTGCTCTTCGCCCACACCACCACTTTGGGGGTGCGGGAGACCTTGTGCGCCCGCTATGTGCTGGACCGGAGTCAGGAAACGGTGCACACAAAGTATGGGGACGTGCGGGTCAAGCGCGCCCAGGGCTGGGGGGTAGAACGGAAGAAGCCGGAATACGAAGACCTGGCCCGGCTGGCCCGGGAGCGGGGCATCCCCCTGGAAGAGGCCCGCCGGGAAGCGGAGGCCTCTTTGGGGTTCGCGCAAAAAAGCTGAGGGACGGGCACGCCCGCGCCGCCCTGCTTGAAAATCGGTAAATGCCGATTTTCAAGTGCGTTTCCTATAAAAAACGGCAGTCCGCCGCGCAAAAAAGCCTCCGGCCTGGGGAAAAAGCCGGGGGCGTTTCCCTCTTTGCGGGCAATTTTTTCGAAAGTCCCGAAAATATATGGAAAATTTCGGAATAATATGGTATACTTACCCTGTAAACGCTCCATGGTTAACGCAGCGGCACAGGCACGCCCGCGCCGCCCTGCTTGAAAATCAGGAAACACTGATTTTCAAGTGCGTTTACTATAACACCATCTCCAACAGGGAGGAACCATCATGCCAACCAAACATTCCTGGATCACCCGCCAGGCCGGCATCTTACTGCCGGTCAGCAGCCTGCCCTCCAAATACGGCATGGGCTCGCTGGGCAAAGCCGCCAAGGACTGGGTGGACTTTCTTGCCGCCGCCCGCCAGGGCTTCTGGCAGGTGCTGCCCATGGGCCCCACTGGCTTTGGCAACAGCCCTTACCAAAGCTTCTCCGCCTTTGCGGGAGAACCCCTTTATATCGACTTGGACATTTTGGCCGAAGACGGCCTCATCAGCGAAAAGCGTCTGAAAAAGGCCCAGTGGGGCGAGGACCCCGGCCGGGTGGATTACGACACGGTCCGCCAAGAGCGGGAGCCCATTTTGCGCAAGGCCTTTGAAAACTTTAAAAAGCAAAAGGCCCTTGCCCGCTTCCGCAAGGAAAACGCCGCCTGGCTGGAGGACTACGCCCTGTTCATGGCCCTCAAGTCCGCCCACCAGGGCCGGCCCTGGTCCCAATGGGACGAAGGGGTGCGCCTGCGGGAGCCCGCCGCCATGAAAAAGGCCCGCAAAGAGCTGGCCAAAGAGATTGACTACTATGTGTTCACCCAGTATTTATTTTTCCAGCAATGGGGAAAACTGAAAAAGTACGCCAACAAAAAAGGGGTCTCCATCATTGGCGACATGCCCATCTATGTCTCCGGCGACAGCGCCGACGTGTGGGCCAACCCGGCCCAGTTCCAGCTGGACGAGAACAATGTGCCCGTTAAGGTGGCCGGGTGCCCGCCGGACGCTTTCTCCGCCGACGGCCAGCTCTGGGGCAACCCCATCTACCGCTGGGACAAAATGGAGGAGGAGGGCTTCTCCTGGTGGATTGCCTGCGTCAAGGCCAAACTCAGCATGTTCGACGTGCTGCGCATCGACCACTTCCGGGGCTTTGAGAGCTACTGGTCCATCCCCTATGGCGACAAAACCGCCCGGGGCGGCAAGTGGGTAAAGGGCCCGGGCTATGCCTTTATTTCCGCCATCAATCAGGCCGTGCCCGGCGCGCCCATCATCGCCGAGGACCTGGGCTACCTGACCCCCGCCGTGAAAACCCTGCAAAAGCGCAGCGGCTACCCGGGCATGAAGGTGCTGCACTTTGCCTTCACCTCTTGGGAGGACAGCAGCTACCTGCCTCATAATTACCAAAACCACTGCGTAGTCTATACCGGCACCCACGACAACGACACCACTCTGGGCTGGATCCGCCACGCCCCGGAGGGGGACCTGGAAATGGCCCAGGATTATCTGGGCTTCACCGATGAAAAGCAGGGCGTGTGGTGCTTCATCCGGGCGGCCCTTTCCAGCGTGGGCGATTTGGCCATTATCCCCATGCAGGACTACCTGGAGCTGGGCTCGGAGGCCCGCATGAACACCCCCTCTACCGTAAGCCCCCTAAACTGGAGCTGGCGCATGGAAAAAGGCGCGGCCAGCCAAGAACTTGCTAAAAAAATTGCCCGCCTGACGGAGATTACCGCCCGGGCGAGAACGGAGGAAACCAATGACGATAAAGGAAGCACTGGAAAAAAAGCTAAACGGAAAAAGTCTAAGTGAGGCGGAAAACCCGGATATCTACCGGGCGCTTTTGGCCGTGACCAAGGAAAAGCTGGCCCAGGCCCCCCGCATTACCGGAGATAAGAAGCTCTATTACGTGTCCGCCGAGTTTTTGGTGGGAAAGCTTCTCTCCAACAACCTGATCAACCTGGGGCTTTTTGAAGAGGCCCGGACCGCTTTGGAGGAGGCCGGGAAGTCCCTGGCCGAAATTGAGGAGTGCGAGCCCGAGCCCTCCCTGGGCAACGGCGGGCTGGGCCGCCTGGCCGCCTGCTACCTGGACTCCGCCGCCACCCTGAACCTGCCCGCGGACGGCGTAGGGCTGCTGTATCACTTCGGCCTGTTCCGCCAGAGCTTTTGGGAGCACAAGCAGTACGAAAAGCCCGACACCTGGCTCCCCGCGGAAGGGGACCCGGAGTGCTGGGCGGAGAAGACGGATGTGAGCTTCACGGTGCCCTTCCCCGGGGGCGCGGTCAAGTCCGTGATGTACGACGTGGTGGTCTCCGGCTTTGAGGGCGGCGCCAACCGGCTGCACCTGTTCGACCTGGAAACCGCAGACGAGTCCCTGGTAAAGGATGGCATAAACTTTGACAAAAAAGACATTGCCCACAACCTGACCCTCTTCCTCTACCCGGATGACAGCGACGATGCGGGCCGGCTGCTGCGGGTCTACCAGCAGTACTTTATGGTCAGCAACGCCGCCCAGCTGATGATCAAGGAGCTCTCCGCCAAGGGCTATGCCCTGCGGGACCTCTGGAAGCACGCGGTGGTGCAGATTAACGACACCCACCCCTCCATGATCATCCCCGAGCTCATCCGGCTCATGCGGAAGGATGGCATCCATATGGACGAGGCCATTGCCATTGTCTCCAAAACCTGCGCCTACACCAACCACACCATTTTGGCCGAGGCCCTGGAGAAGTGGCCCCTCCACTACCTGGAGCAGGCCGTGCCGGACCTGGTGCCCATTATCAAGGAGCTGGACGCCCGGGTGCGCAAAAAGTTCCCGGAACAGGAGGAGCTGCACATCATCGACAAGCACAACCTGGTGCATATGGCCAACATGGACATTCACTACGGCTTCTCCGTCAACGGCGTGGCGGCCCTGCACACAGACATTTTAAAGGACGCGGAGCTTAAGGACTTTGCCGCCGCCTACCCGGAGAAGTTCAACAACAAGACCAACGGCGTCACCTTCCGCCGGTGGCTCATGCACTGCAACCCGGAGCTGGCGGAGTTTATCACCGGGAAAATTGGGGACGGCTGGAAGCACGACGCGGACCAGCTGGAAAAGCTTCTGCCCCTTCAGGACGACCCGGCGGCGCTGGACCGGATTTTGGAGATTAAAAACCACAACAAAGCCGCCCTGGCCAGCTATATGGAGGCCAAAAGCGGCGTAAAGCTGGACCCGGACTCCATTTTTGACATCCAGATTAAGCGCCTGCACGAGTACAAGCGCCAGCAGATGAACGCCCTGTATATTATCTGGA
>CAJUNS010000012.1:0-12726 GCA_910587995.1 uncultured Oscillospiraceae bacterium
TGTTTGAACAATTTTTCCCTTTTAACTTTGTCTAACTTTTTGGGGCCACTTCATTCGTCCAGGCGGCCCCTTTTTCATCCAAAACCCGCCAAATTCGCAAAACCTGTTCTTGTGTTTTTTTACACTATGTGATATACTGTAAAAGATAAACTGCCGGACAAGGGACCTGCCGGTTTTTGGGGAAGGAAGGTCCGGCAGATTTTGAGAAAAAGGAGCAAAACGCGCCGGGTTCCCGGCTTCCGGCGCGGCGGGACAGGAGAATGGCAAGCAGACTCTGTATGAATTGTTTTTCCAGCTACCGGGCGGCGGATGGCGGCGTGTGCCCGGTGTGCGGCTGGGACAATACCAGGTCCCAGCCGCCGGGTGCGCTGAAGCTTGAGACGGAGCTGGTTTCCCGGTATTTGGTTGGCCGCGTTAAGGCGATGGATGGGGAGGGCTTTACCTACAGCGCCCTGGAAATTGCCACCCAGAAGCCGGTCAAGCTGCGGGAGTTTTTCCCCGGGGCCATGGCCCGCCGGGACGAGGGGGGACTGGTGGTCCCCAGCCAGGAGCACATCCGGGTGTTTCAGCAGTATTTGGACAATTTCATCGAGCTGTCCCGGGGAGTCAGCCGCCTGCGGGAGGTAACGGTGGTGGAGTCCGTGCTGGACAGCTTTCAAGAGAACGGCACGGCTTACACCGTCTATGTGGACAACGGCGCGGTCTCTTTGAAGCGCTATGTGGCGGACAACGGCGGGCGGCTCAGCTGGAACGAGACGAGCCGGCTGTTCACCCCGGTGATCACCGCCCTGAGCCTGATGAACGCCCTGGGCGTTTCCCACCTGGGGCTTTCCCCAGATACTCTGCGGGTTACCCGGGATGGCAGCATGGTGATTACCGATTTTCGCATCAACGCGGTGCACCGGGCCGGGGGCCTTTTGGACCTGGACCTGCACCCAGGCTGCGCGGCCATTGAGCAGTACAGCGCCAAAGCCGCCTGCGGTGAGGTCAGCGATGTATACGCCCTGGGGGCCTGCATGCTCTATGCCCTAACCGGGCAGCTGCCCGCCGAGGCCTCAATCCGCCTGCGGGACCAGCGGCTGATGATCTCCCGGGATGTGCTCAAAGCCCTGCCGCCTTTTGCGGTGACAGCTTTGGCCAATTCTTTGCAGATTAAGCAGGCGGAGCGCACCGGAAGCTTTGAGGCTTTCCGCACGGAGCTAACGTCCGCTCCCGCTTTGGTAGACGAGGTCGAGGAGACTGACGCGATCCGCAGCCTGCCGGAGGAATCCATGGGGCTGCCCCGGCACCGCCGGAGCCTGCCGCCGTTTGTGTGGCTCATCGGCTCCTGTGCCATTACGCTGGTGATTCTGCTCATTGTTGCCTCCCGCTGGCTGAACAGCCAGGGCATGTCCTTTTCTGACCTGACCTGGATCTTTGAAAGCGGCCAGTCCCAGGAGGAACCCATTTCGGTGCCCAACATGCTGGGTCAAAGCTATGAGCGCTGGAAAAACCGGGTAGAAAGCGGCGAGTTCAACTTCAAGCTGCGGGTTGCCAGTCAGGACTTTAACGACACGGTGGATGAAGGAAACATCATCACCCAGCAGCCGGATGCGGGGACGGACATTCTGCCGGGGGAGACCGTTACCATTACGGTGAGTAAAGGCGCCACCACCCGGACTCTGCCGGACTTTACCGGAACCAGCTTTGCGGAGCTGCAAGGCACATTGGTCCAGAATGGCTTTTCGCCGGTGAAGGAAGAGCAGTTCAGCGATGAGGTGGAGCTGGGCTATGTAATCGGCTATAAGGACCATGAGGCCGGGGACGCCTTGGAATACGGCACAGCGGTAACGGTTATTGTCAGCGCGGGCCCGGAAGAGCAGGAGTAGAACCCGCTTTACCGCATGAAAACATAGACAAAGATACAAGAAAAGGCCCGCGCCTTGGCGCGAGCCTTTTTCTTATCCGTGCTTTTTCCCTTGGTGTTTTCCACCGCCGCCGTGCTGGCCGTGGCCTTGTCCGTGCTGGGCCGAGCCGCCGTTGTGAGATCCAGCCTCCGCTTTGCTCTCGCAGGAACTTTCCGGCGCTTCCGAAGAGGAATCCACTTCTTCTGACGAGGTTTCCTTATTATCGCAGGAGGGCTCCGGCGTTTCGGCGGGAGCCTCTTCCTGGTCAGCCGCCTCTTGAATCCATTGGCGGATCTCCCGCATGCTCAGGCCCTCCACGTCTTCCGGGGCCACCGTGGGATCCAGCTCCCGCAGCTGTAAATAGGCCCGGTACTTGCCGCAGGAGAGCCCAGCGGCGTGGGCCTCGGCGGCGTTTTCTGAGCCGCCCGCATGGCAGTGGACATTTTGCTGGCCGCTGGTGCAGCCTTCCACTTGGGCAAGCATCTGGCCGCTGCGCTCTTGGTCATCGCACACCACCAGCAGAGAGAGCCCCTCGCCCTGGTCTAAATAGGACCGCACCTGTACGTCTGCCAGCAGCCGCTCAAGAGCCTCCGTATAGTTGACGAAGCGCAGTTCCAAATTTTGTGCCAAAGCCTGCCCCGCCTCATTAAAGCCATCCACAGAGACCACCCGGTCAAAGCGGTTGATGTTCAGCTCTAGGGAGGGGTTGATATCCACGCTGATGGTGGACACCGGTGTGAAGAAGAGCCAGCCGCCCAGGCTTCCCACAGTCAGCAGCAAGGCGCAGGCGGCCGCCAGGGCCCAGCGCCGGAGGCTCCGGACCCGCTGGCGGTAAAAGGCCTGCTGGACCAGATAGGCGCTGGTGCGGCGCTTTAGGTCCTCTCCGGCCTGAATATGGTCAAAAGACTGCCTAAGACGTTCATCCATCCCTGTCGCCTCCCAGCATTTCCGCCAACTGCTTTTTTGCCCGGGCCAGCAGGGTATAGACTGAGTTCACGTTTTTCCCCAGCATATACCCAATCTCCGGCGCAGTATAGCCTTCATAATAATGTAAGTACACCACATCTCGATACTTGGCGGGCAGAGCCAGCACCGCGTCCAGTACCTCTCGATGGTCTTCGGGCACGTTTGCGGGCAGGTCGGCCAGCTCGTCCAGGGGCACAGTGCGGGAGCGAAAAAAGCTCCGCAGCAGGTCCCGGCAGGCGTTAACAGTGACGCGGATGAACCAGGCTTTCTCATGCTCATCGCTTTCAAACGCAGCAGTGCTGAGGACATATTTCAAAAACACGGTTTGAAAGACGTCCTCAGCATCCGCACGGTTTTTCAGGTGGATGAGGCAGAGCCGCCAAACCGTATCGGCATATCGCTCCATCGCCTGGTTGGCCTCCTGCTCACCCCGCATGAAGTCTTACCAGCGATGATGGCCGCCGCCGTGGTGGCCGCCTCCGTTGCCCCAACCGTTACCGCAGCCGTTTCCATTGCCCCAGCCATTACCGGAACCGTTGCCGCAGTTTCCGTTGCTCCAATTATCGCAGGCTCCGTCTCCGTCTTCGTCCACAAAGCCCGCGCCGCAGTGGATGTAGCCGCAGTTATCGCACAGGCTGTCTCCGTCCGCGTCTACAAAGCCGCCCCAGCAGTGGCTCACGCCGCAGCTCCCGCAGGCATGGGCGCCCTCTGCGCCGCAGTGCTCATACCCGCAGTTGTCGCACAGACCATCGCCATCCGCATCGGCATAGCCGCCCCAGCAGTGGCCTACGCCGCAGCTGCCGCAGCCGCCGTTGCCTTGGTGGATGCCACAGTGCTCATAGCCGCAGCGGTCGCACAGGCCGTTGCCGTCCGCGTCCACATACCGGCCCGCGCCGCAGTGGCCCACGCCGCAGCTGCCGCAGGAGCGGTAGCGGTGTTCCACCTTCACGCAGGCGGAGCGCAGTCCGGTGGTGATTTGGCTCACCACCCGCCCATGGTGCTGCCGGGACGCCGAAGCGCTGATGGTTCCCATCGACAGCAGCATAACCGCCGCCATAACCCACGCAAATACTTTTTTCATGACTCATTCCTCCAAATAATGTGTTTGAACCCGAAACTCCAGGGGAGAGGGCCTATCATGGGGACTGTCAAGCGCAGGGCTGAGGGAATCTGCGCCGGACCGCCCCTTTTAAGGCGCCTCCCGCTGTTGGATCAAGTTCTCTGCCTTACCGGCTTCATAAACAATACGATTGAGCCGGGGGAATCCATTCACCAATTTGAAAAAAAATTTAAAAAAGTTTTTTCCAGCCGCCTAACACCGGCAGTCTATATTACTATATCGGCAAAATTCTGGGAAAAATAAGGGCTTTCCAGCCAGACCTTTTACGCTTCCGGTTCCTTCTGAGCCGCCAGAAGGAGCATCATGGGGCGGCGCAGCTCGTCCTTCATGCCGGGCAGGTCCAGCATGTCCTGGGGCGGCTGAGGCTCCACCAGGGCCCGCAGGCGGAAGCCGTTTTGCAGCAGAGCCTCCACATATTGGGTGACGGTGCGGTGGTATTTGATCACGTTCTCCCCCAAAAAGACCGCCTCCCGCTTTCCAGAAGAAAAATAATGGTCCACAGGGAAATGGAGGATCTCTCCCTCAGGCCCATAGACCCAGTCTTGGGGGCCCTGGGCAGTAAAGACCGGGTGTTCTACCGAGAAAACAAAGTCCCCGCCAGGAGCCAGCCAGCGGCGGATGTTCCGGACCAAAGAGGGGAAATCCTCTATATAATGAAAAGCCAGGGAGCTGATAACCGCTTGAAAGCTTGCGGCGGGAAACTCCAGGTCCTCCATAGGGGCGCGGCGGTAGGCGATGCCAGGGGCGGCGTTGATTTCTTGCGCCCGGTCCAGCATTTTCTGAGAAAGGTCCACGCCCAGCACCTGGGCCGCGCCCTTTTCTTGGGCGTATTTGCAGTGCCAGCCATAGCCGCAGCCCAGGTCCAGAACGGATTTTCCCTGGAAATCGGGGAACAGGGCGCGGAAAGCCTGCCATTCCCCGGCCCCGGCCAAGCCTTGCTGGGAGCGGGCCATCCCGGCATATTTTTGGAAGAACGTGGGGTCATCGTATTTGTTTTCTTTCATAACAGTACCTCCGGAGATGTTTTTATAGAGTATACCATAGAGGGGAGGGATTGACAAGAATTGGAAATTCGCTCTTACTCCAGCCAGCCCTTTGCAGCGGAAGTTTTATTAGAAGAATGCCAGTCCTATGCCAGCCTGGGAAAAAGACTGGCTCCCCAAAAAGAAGAAGCGGCACATCCTTCTGGAATGTACCGCTTGGTTGCCATTTCTGCCGGCGTTAGTATACGTCATCCTGCCTTGGTACCTGGAAAAAGGAGATGGCGTCATCGTCTCTTCTCATGAACAGCAGGCCAAAAGCGCCTGGGCCGCAGTTGCTGGCCACAGCGGAGGATGCCTTTTGCAGGTAAACCCGTTCAAAAGGACAGTACTGCTCCACCAAGGCTTGAATGTACTGAAGCTTTTTCTCGTCCATGCCGGAATAGGTGATAAACAAAATCCGCCGGTCAATGTTTCTGGTGTCCAAAAGCAGCTGCCGGACATAGCTTTTTGCCACCCGGTTAAAGCCGCCCATTTTCATGCCGCCTACCACCATCTTAGACTTTCTCAGTACAAGAACCGGACGTAGCAGCAGAGAATCGCAGAGGATCTGTATGTGCTTGGGGATTCGTCCGGCCTGGCACAGCATGTGGGTATCGTTTATGACAAAGGCGGAAGAGATAAAGCGCTGCATCCGCTCTACCGATTCCACAATATCTTCCTTGGGGGCATGGTGCTCCGCCATATAGGCCGCGCACAGCACGATCATTCCCATGCTGCTGGAAAGATGACCAGAGTCAATCACCGTGACGTTCTCAAAGGACTTTGCCGCCTCGCAGGCATTCTGATACCCCATGCTGACATGCTTTGCCATGGTGATGTGGACTATGTTCTGAGCCTCCGTCAGCTTCTCGGCAAAGAACCGTTCGTAGTCCTCTACATCGGGCGCCTGAGAATACCCTTTGCGGCCTTCGGCAATGTGGATAAGCAGCTCATCCGCCTTCAGCTCCTCCTGGTCTAAAAAGCGCCCTTCTTCGGTGCAGACATAATAAGGGCATGTGGCAATGTCCAACTTCTTGCGGAGCGAGCGTGGCAGGTCGCACACACTGTCCGTTGTCACTAGGATAGAGCGCCTTTTTACCTGCTCGAAAATGAGAATATCCTTTTCAACATCCGACTGGCTGGCCTCCTCGTTGAGATGGACCAGCTCTTTGGGAAGAAGGCTTAATACGGCAGCCTCCAGCAGCGCGCCGCTGACCGGCTTGGCCAGGTAACCGCTGAAGCCCTCCTTCCGGTACAGCAGCTGATTGTCGCTGCCCGCATTGGCGGTCAGGGCTATGACAGGAACATTCTGGCACATGCCAACAGGCTGGGCGCGCAGGGCGTGCAGGCATTGAATGCCGTCCATCTCCGGCATCATGTGGTCCATAAGAATGCAGTCGTAATGGTGGTTCTGGGTCAGCTTCAGGCATTCCGCGCCGCTTTTGGCCGTGTCAATTTGGATCTTGGTTGAGGCCAGCAGCTTGCCCACCACCATCAGGTTCATGTCATTGTCATCCACCACAAGAACATGGGCGTCCGGCGCCTCAAAGCTCTGGTGGTACTGCTCTCCCTCGTGGCTCTTTGCCCGGGAAGCCAGGGTAAAGGTCCCCAGCTCCTTCTCGTCAATAATGTCCTGGTCCAGCCGGACGATAAATTTCGAGCCCTTGGTGTAGATGCTGTTTACGCTGATCTCGCCGCCCATCATGTTCACCAGCTGCTGAACAATGCTCAGGCCCAGCCCGGTGCCCTCGATATAGCGGTTCCGCTCCTCGTCCACCCGGCGGAAGGCGTTAAAAATGTAGGGGATATTCTCCTTTTTAACCCCCTGCCCGGTATCTTCTACGGAATACCACACCCGCACCCGGTTCAAGGCCTGGCGTTCGCACCGGACCGCCAGGGTGACCGAACCTTCGCTGGTATACTTCACCGCGTTGTTTAACAGGTTGATGAGAATCTGCTTGATGCGCACCTCGTCGCCGCAGAGCATGCTGGGAATGGACGGGTCCACATGGAGTTTGAACTCCAGCCCTTTTTCTTTGGCCTTAATCCAAATCATGTTGACAATTTCGGAGAAGAGGGCCCCAGTCTCGTAAGAGACATTGACAATCTCCATCTTTCCCGACTTGATTTTGGACAGGTCCAGGGTGTCGTTGATTAACGTGAGCAGCAGCTTGCTGGCGCCCTGGATGTTTCGGGCGTTTTCCGCCACGTCCTCCGGAATATCGCCCCGCAGGATGATCTCGTTAAGGCCGATGATGGTGTTGATGGGCGTGCGGATTTCGTGGCTCATGCTGGAAAAGAAGTGATTTTCCGCCCGGTTCAGCTCTTCAATCTCTTTCTTTTGCTGCTGCGAAAGGGCGTTTTCCTCTTCGTACATCCGGTTGAGGAACATCAGCAGCACGCTGGTCAGCAGCCCTACCATGATGACGGAAAAGGCGGAGTCGAAAAAGGAGGCCTGCTGGGTGCTTTGGGCGGCCAGCTCAGGAAAGTAGAAAGCCGCGCCATAGCAGAGCAGGGTTTCCACAATGCACAGAGCCAGCAGAACGGCCATGCGCCGGCCCTGCAAGGTGATGCAGACGTAAATAAAGCAGAAGATGAACCACTCTGGTACGCCGCTGTAAAACCCGCCCGCGGAAAAGAAGCTGATGGGGAACAGCAGGAGCAGCAGCACGGAAATGGCCGTGGCCCCTGTCTGAATGCGCTCCTTTTTGATGCTGTATTTCACGATCAGCCCCATGGCCACCAGACTGGCCCCCAGCGCCAGAATGTTCCAGACGCTTTGGCCCATAGGCATGATCAACAGCAGCGCGACCATGCAGGTTAGCGTTACAATGCGGAACATCCGGTCGCGCAGGCTGATGCGGTGATCGGTGATGAGTGCGAACCATTTTTTTATCACAGGATCTTCCATCCCTTTCCACACGGTTTTTCCAAAAAGAGGGCCGGGAAGCCGCTATATCCCGGCCATTTGGGCGCACATCTCTTCGTGTGCCCGCAGCAAGGCGGGGTGGCGCTGGTGAATAAAGGCCGCGTCGCCCTGTTTCCCTGCCAGCTCCAACTCTTTGGCCTGGGCGGAAAGGGCTTCCGCGCCAATGGTCAAGGAGGTGCTCTTTAAGGCGTGGACCTTGACGGCGTATTCCGCCCAGTCTCCGCTTTCATAAAGGGCGGCGATCTCCTCCCGCTTGGTCTGGCCCTGGTCGCGGAACATTTGCAGCATTTCCCGGTAAAAGTCTTCGTCCCCGGCGCAATAGTCCAGTCCCAGCTCTACATTGACGCCTGCCTGGGCAAGATGGTCAAAGGGGGAGCCCGTCTGGGCTTCCGGAGCCTCCGGCTGGCCAGCGTCCGCCTCCACAAAGGGCACGGCGCTTTCCACTGGAGCCGCTTCGGCTTCCCCGGCCTTCCACGAATCTTCCACAAGGGGTTCCAGCGCTTCTGCGGAGTGGTGATTTTTCCCGGGGCTTTTGCTGTACTGAATCTGGCTTTTGGGCAGAACCTTGCGCAGTACCCGCTCCAAAACAGTGCGCTCAATGGGCTTGGGGACAAATTCCGTAAAGCCCTCGCTGCGGAACATCTCTCGGGCGCCGCTGACCGTATTGGCCGTAAGAGCAATGACCGGCAGGTCCTGATAGCGGCCGCTTCGAAGCTCACGGATCCGTTTCAAGGTTTCCACGCCGTCAAAGCCCGGCATCATGTGGTCCAAGAAGATGATGTCGTAGGAGCCGTTTTCACATTGCGCCACCGCTTCCCGGCCGCTTAGGCAGGTATCCACCGTAATGCCATAGCTGCCCAGAACGCCTTTGGCCACCACCAGGTTCATCTCTTCGTCGTCTACCGCCAAGGCGTGGACCCCTATGCAGGTAAAGGGCTTACGGCCCGCGGCCTGGTCCTCGGCAAAGCCCCGCTCGCCAATTTCTCCATTGAGCAGATTGGCGACAGAAAGCGCGGAAAAAGGCTTATGTATCACAAGCAGCCTGCTTCCGCTGCCCAGGGCAAATTCCCGCTCCGCAATCACGATTACCCGCTTGGTCTGGGCCAGATCTTCATAATACTCCGGATTCTCTTCATACTCCGGCTGGGCGATGAACACATGGGAAAGGGTGTAGTTTTGCTGCAACTGGAGCAGGCCCTCGAAGTTGTGGGCCTGATAGCCCTTGATGCCAAGGCCCTCAATCAGGTTTAAAATCAACCTGTCATAATACCCCCGCACCTCATCGCAGCTGTACTTTTCCGGCTTAAAATAGCATCCGATGCACAGCTGGTCCGCGTGGGCCAGCATAATGCAGGGGCGCTGGTCCACCACGCCCTGGGGGATCACAATGTGGGCGTGCAGGCCCTGCTGGGTCTTACTGTCAAAATGGATGAAGCCGCCCATAGCGTTTAAAAGGCCCCGGGCAATGGGAAGCCCCAGGCCCAGTCCGCCCGCAAAACGGCTGCTTCCGGTGTCCGCCTGGTAAAAGTCATCGTACATTTTGGTCAGCTGGTCATCAGTCATCCCAATGCCGGTATCATCAATGTGAATGACCAGGTTAATGCCATACTCTTCCTGCCGGCAGCCGATGCGAACGTTTACGCCGCCCTCCTCGGTGAACTTAATGGAGTTTTCCACCAGGATTTTCAGCACATGAGAGATTTTTTCCGCGTCGCCCACCAAAACCGCCGGCACCTTGGGGTCTATGTCGAACACCAGCTCCAGGTGCTGCCGGTTGGTTTGCAATGCGGTGGTGGTAATCACATCGTTAAGCACAGAGGTAATCATATACTCTTCCTTGGCTGGAGCCAGGGTGCCGGCCATAACCTCCGTGTAGTCCATCATGTTGTTAATCTGGCTGGAAAGGCGTTTGCCAGCCGTGTTTATAGACGAGACGTCTGCCCGGATTTCCGGAGAGAGCTTCTTGCCCAAGGCCACCTCGCTGATTCCGATTACCATGTTGATGGGAGTGCGCAGCTCATGAGAGACATTGGACAAAAAGACAGCGTTCTGCTTTCCCGCCGTTTCCAGCTCCGCGAATACGCCCTCATACCATTTGCGCTGGGCGGCTCGCTGATTAATCCAATACCGCGCTAGGGCGGTCCCTCCAATGACGATCGCCGCGCCAAGCCCCAGACGCAGTACATCCTGGCGGGGCATGGAGGGGGAGATGGTACCTAGAATCAGCGCGTGGTACAAAAGCGCCACCACGTACAGGGCGGCTGTGGCGTGCAGAATCCATTTTTTGTTCAGCATGAACAAGGAAAAAACCAAAATGCCAGCCATGGCGGGAATGTCGAACAGGCTGGTTTCGTGAACGCTGAAAAAAAAGAATTCCAGCAGCAGCAGCCCGGCACACAGAGTCTCGTAAAGGAGAGCTGGGCCGATTCTGCCGATGTGGAGAACCCACACGCTCAAGCAGCCTGCCGCCACCAGCGGAACAACCCAAATCTCCCACCCCATCGTGACGGTAACCAGGTCTAGTACGCTGCTGAAAATGGTAGAGATGACAGCCAGCAGCAGGTGCCTGCTTGTCTGTTCTCCCGCCCTCATTGCTTCTCAAACTCCAATGCCACCCGCCGCAGCAGCTCTTGGGGCTGGAAGGGCTTTTTTAAATAATTCGCCGCGCCTAGCTTGATGGCGCTGACCACATCGCCTTCCAGTCCCGAGGCTGTCAAAAAGATCACGGGAATCTCGTCAACGAACTCTTTCATGCGCTGAAAAGTCACAAAGCCGTTCATCTTCGGCATTTCAATATCCAGCAAGACCAGATCAATCTTGCGGGTTTTCAAGATATGCAGAGCCTCCATTCCGGAGCTTGCTAAAAGGACGTCGTAATTTTTCTTTAGTATGATTCTCGTCCTTGTCAAATTCATTTCATCGTCGTCTACCACTAAGATGCGCTTTTGTTGTTGCATTTCGTGTGCCTCCTTGTTTTGTTGCCGGGGTACTCCCACCGATTATCTATAAAATATATTATAAATGAAAGCAAGGAGAAAATCAAGCCTATATTCCTGCATAAAAAAGGACGATTTACACCGCCGCCTTATGGAATATAGGGGAAGAGGGGGACCAGGCGGGGCGCGCCTGCCAGCCTCTGAAGCAGGCATCGTTCGCTCCGCGTTTTCCCGCCATCTCGGGAGTGTCCCCGCCATCTCCGGACCCTTGACAAAACGGCGCGCCTGTGCTACACTAAATACCAGTTATGGGGGAGTAGTCGGCAGGCGCCGTTGTTGGCGCTTGCAGCTCAGTCAACAATCCTGGACGGAAGCCGCTTCCGTTCTGGCTCAGCTTGAAACGACCAGACCTGTGCGCGGGCTCTTTGGAGCTTTGCCACAGGTCTGTTTTTATATATTGCGCAAAGCAGCGCATACTAGAGTTTGCCTTAAAACTTCGAAAAACCGCCTTTTTGTCCAGTGACAAACGGTTTCTGTGTTAAAAATCCTCGAAATACGAAAGTATTTCTTGCGGTTTTCGCCTTGAAACCGTCCACCCTGAACAAAAATACTGGCATTTCTCTGGTTTTAAAACAGACTCTAGAATGAAATAAGTTGAGAAAAGAGAGGAAGTAGAACAATGGAATTTCTGTGGGAAGGCCTGCTCTCCATCACCTGGCAGCAGGCGGTTATGTATCTGGTGGGCGGGGCCCTGATCTGGCTGGCCATCAAAAAGAACTATGAGCCCGCCCTGCTGCTGCCCATGGGGTTTGGCGCCATTCTGGTAAACCTGCCGCTGTCCGGCGTGCTTAACCAAACCATGCAGGGAGTGGGGGAGACCCAGGGCATTATTCAGTGGCTGTTTGAAACGGGCATAGAGGCCTCCGAGGCCTTTCCCCTGCTGCTGTTCATTGGCATTGGGGCCATGATTGATTTCGGCCCGCTGCTGAGCAACCCGAAGATGTTTTTGTTTGGCGCGGCGGCTCAGTTCGGCATCTTCCTGACCATTGTGCTGGCGGCGGCGCTGGGCTTCAGCATTCAAGACGCGGCCTCCATTGGCATCATCGGCGCGGCGGATGGTCCCACCTCCATTTTGGTAAGCCAGGTGCTTCGGTCCCATTACATTGGGGCCATTGCCGTGGCGGCATATTCCTATATGGCTCTGGTGCCCATCATTCAGCCAATGGCCATCAAGCTGGTGACCACCAGGAAGGAGCGGCGCATCCGCATGGAGTACCGCCCTGCCGCCGTGAGCAAGACCACCCGGATTCTGTTCCCCATTGTGGTCACCTTTGTGGCGGGCCTAGTGGCCCCGGCCTCGGTTTCGCTGGTGGGCTTTTTGATGTTCGGCAACCTGATTCGGGAGTGCGGCGTGCTCAACCGGCTCTCGGAAACCGCCCAAAACGACTTGGCCAACCTCATCACCCTCCTGCTGGGCCTGACCATTTCTTTCTCCATGCGGGCTGACCGCTTCGTCACGGTGGAGACTTTGATGATTATGGGCCTGGGGCTGTTCGCCTTTGTGTTCGACAGCATTGGCGGCGTGCTGTTTGCCAAGCTGCTGAACCTGTTCAGCAAGGAGAAGATCAATCCCATGATCGGCGCGGCTGGCATTTCGGCGTTCCCCATGTCCGCCCGGGTCATTGAAAAGATGGGGATTGCCGAGGACAACCAGAACCACCTGCTGATGCACGCGGTAGGAGCCAATGTGTCCGGCCAGATTGCCTCCGCTGTGGCAGGGGGCATCGTACTGGGCTTCTTCATGTAAAACACTGCGGGGTCCGGCAAAGCTTCGCCCCACCATAGGGAGCTGCCAGCCCCAAACCGA
>CAJUNS010000012.1:12826-55097 GCA_910587995.1 uncultured Oscillospiraceae bacterium
GCGCACAGTCCGCGCCCTCCCCACCGGTGGAACGTGTAAAGTTTTTTGAAAGTTCCTAGAAAACTTTTTTCAAAGAGTCTTCTAAGCCGCAGGCTCCACCGTAGGGAGCTGCCAGTCCCAAACCGAGCGCACAGTCCGCGCCCTCCCCACCGGTGGAACGTGTAAAGTTTTTTGAAAGTTCTTAGAAAACTTTTTTACAAAAAAGTTTTCTAAGCGCCGGAGGCCCTACCATACACACAAACGCCCTTCCAGCGGGACAAAGTCCCGCCACAGCTCAACGCAAGCAGTAACGAATCGTAGAAAGGAGCACACACCATGCTGCATCAGCTTTTAAACGTTTCTATCGGCATCATCGGTGGAGCGGATGGCCCCACCCAGGTTTTTGCCGCTCTGGACAATATGGATGCCATCCTCCAGGCCTTGAACATCATGGGCAAAGGGATGCTGGGCATCTTCGTGGTCATTGGACTCATTGCCGTCATAATGACTCTGCTGGCCAAGGTGGGGAATAAGTGATCCCCCAGGACATACCATAACCAAACGTGACCCCAAGCGGAAGGCTGGAAGGAAATTTCTTTCTGGCCTTCCGCTTTTTTTGGGGAAATCATCCATTGAATATCCTTGGGATTTTTGGTACAATAATGACAAACTGGAAGGAGTTGGCATGCATGGACTACAAGAAGCTGAAAAGCGGCACAGACATTCGCGGTACCGCCATGGAAACGGAAGCGGAAGGCCCGGTGCAACTGACAGACCCAGTGGTGGAGGCCATTGCCCGGGGGTTCCTCTGCTGGTGCGCCAAACGGCTGGGCAAGCCTGCCAGCCGCCTGCAAATCGCTCTAGGTCGGGATTCCCGGCTCTCGGGCCCCCGCATTTTGGAGGCGCTGTGCCGGGCCTTTACCGCCCATGGGGCCCAATGCCTGGACTGCGGTCTGGCCTCCACCCCCTCCATGTTCATGGCCGTGCTGGACCTGCCCTGCGACTGCGCTGTCCAGGTGACCGCCAGCCATCATCCCTGCCACCGCAACGGACTGAAATTTTTCACAAAAGAGGGCGGTCTGGATGGACCGGACGTAGGGGAGATTCTGGAGATGGCCCAGCAAGGGGCCAGCCCGGAGGAGGCCCCGGGAGGTGCCCGGAAGGCCTGCGCCCACATGGATCAATACGCCGCCCATCTGCGGGAAATCATCAAAACCGGTATTGGCGCGGCGGACTATGAGCACCCCTTGGCAGGGTTCAAAATCGCGGTGGACGCGGGCAATGGGGCGGGGGGCTTCTATGCCAGCCAGGTGCTGGCCCCCTTGGGCGCGGATGTGTCTGGCAGCCAGTTTCTAGACCCGGACGGGCGCTTTCCCAACCACATCCCCAACCCGGAAAACGCCGCCGCCATGGAGTCCGCCTCCCGCATGGTGGTGGAGTCCGGCGCGGACTTGGGCCTGATTTTCGACACGGATGTGGACCGGGCCGGAGTGGTGGACCGCCAGGGCCGGGAGATCAACCGGAACCGGCTGGTGGCCATTGCCTCCGCCATTGCCCTGGAGAAAGCTCCCGGCGGCACGGTGGTCACCGATTCCATCACCTCCGACGGACTGCACCACTACATTGAGGCCACCTTGGGCGGGGTGCACCGGCGGTTTCAGCGGGGCTATAAAAATGTCATCAACGAGGCCCAGCGCCTAAACGCCCTGGGAGTAGACTGCCCCCTGGCCATGGAGACCAGCGGCCACGCGGCTTTGCGGGAGAATCATTTCCTGGATGACGGGGCCTATCTGGTCACGAAGATTCTCATTAAAATGGCCGCTCTGAAACAGGAGGGCAAGGACCTGGAAGACCTGCTGGCTCCCCTGGAGGAACCGGTGGAAGCCGTGGAAGTCCGGGTGCCCATTGTGGAAGAGGATTTCCGGGCCCGGGGCAGCCAGGTCATTGGGGAGCTGGAGGCCTATGCCAAGGCCCAGGGCTGGGCCATCGCCCCGGACAATTTTGAGGGAATTCGGGTTTCCTTCCCGGCTGGGGAGGGCGAGGGCTGGTTCTTGGTGCGGCTGTCCGTCCATGATCCCATTCTGCCTATCAATGTAGAGAGCAACGCGGCTGGCGGCGCGGCGGTGATTCGGGAGAAGCTGCGGGCCTTTTTCACCGCCCACAACCAGGGCTTGGACTGCGGGGCCCTATGAGCGGCCGGGAGAAAATGCTGGTGGCCATGAGCGGCGGGGTGGATTCCAGCGCGGCGGCTCTGCTGGCCCAGGAGGCGGGCTATGAGGCATGGGGCGTCACTTTGAAAATGTTTTCCCAAGAGGACGCGGCGGCAGGCCCCGGCGAAAAGGCCTGCTGCTCCTTGGAGAGCGTGGAAGCCGCCCGTGCTGTGGCCCAAAGGCTGGGCATGCCCTTTTATGTGTTCAACTTCAGCCAGGACTTCCGCCGGGAGGTTATGGAACGCTTTGTGGAGAGCTATTTGGCTGGGCGCACGCCCAATCCCTGCATTGACTGCAACCGGCATGTCAAGCTGGGGAAGCTCTTCCGCCGGGGAGAGGAGCTGGGCATAGAGCGTCTGGCTACCGGCCACTATGCTCAGGTAGAGAGGGACCCGGCTGGCCGCTGGCTGCTGAAAAAAGGCCTGGACCAGGACAAGGACCAGAGCTACTTTTTGTACACCCTGACCCAGGCCCAGCTGGCCCGCCTGTGGCTGCCCTTGGGAAGCCTGCATAAGGCCCAGGTGCGGGAGCTGGCGGAAGCGGCGGGTTTTGCCAACGCCCAGCGCCGGGAGAGCCAGGACATCTGCTTTGTGCCGGACGGGGACTACGCCGGGTTCATCCGGCGCTTTGCCGGCGTGGAGCCGGAGCCCGGAGACTTTGTAGGAACCGGCGGGCAAATCTACGGACGGCACAAGGGAATTTTTCACTACACCGTGGGCCAGCGCAAGGGCCTGGGCCTGTCTTTTCCCCAGCCCATGTATGTAAAAAACATCGACCCCCAGCGCAACCAAGTGGTGCTGGGGGAGGAGAGGGAGCTCTATGCCCGGGCGCTGACAGCGGAGGACTTGAACCTGACAGCCCTGGAAGAAATCTCGTCGCCTTTGCGGGTGCGGGCGAAGCTTCGCTCCCGGCATCAGGAGCAGCCCGCTACCGTGGTGCAGACTGGGCCGGACCGGATGCGGGTGGAGTTTGACCAGCCCCAGCGGGCCATTACCAAAGGCCAGGCGGTGGTGCTGTATGATGGGGACACAGTGGTGGGCGGCGGGGTAATCCGCCAGGTGGAGGACTGAGCCGCCTTACATCAACAGAAAGAGCAGGGCGAACATGAGCTCGTGGTTGCCATCCTCCCCGCCCAGCAGGAGCAGCAGCGCCAGCAGCACGGTCCGCTCCTGGTCCTTGAACAGTTCATCCAGCAGGCTGGCTGGCAGAGCGGGCTGCTGGCCAACGGAGGGGCTTCCCGAAGGCGCGGCCGCAGGCGGCGGGCTTGGCGGGGGAGAGGGCTCCGGCGGACTGGGCTGCTGGGAAGTGGGCGGGCTCCCCCCGTGGGGCGGCGAGGCTTGGCGGGGATGCCGTGCCCGGGACTGCATCTCCCGCGCCCGGCGGGCCGCTTCCTCCTGCATTCGCCGCATATCCATGTCCGGCATTGACGCCGCCTCCTTTTTAGAACAGCCCCGATAGGCCGCCCATGCCTTGCAGCAAGGGCATAAGCCGCATGAGCTGTAAAATTTTCACCGCTTCATCAATCTTTTTTTGGCGGGCTGGGCTGAGCAGAGGCCGCAGGGCCCGCAGCAGGCGGGTAGCGTCGTCCTCCTGGTTCATCTGGCCCAAGAGAGGAGCCAGCTTTGTGGCCATGGTCAGGGCGTTGGGATTCAGCCCTCCCAGTCCGCTGGCGGCACTCTCGCTGGCGTTTCCCCCTCCGCCCAGAGCGCCCAAAGCTCCGGCCAAAGCGGACAGGTCCGGCCCCGGAGAGCTGGCGGGCGGCGCTTCCGGGGCCGGAGCCTCTCCCTGGCTCTGACCCAGCCCTAGGTTATTGAGCATGCCTTGTAGCTGGCGCATGCTGTTGGGGTCGGAAAGAAATTGATTCAACTGCTGGTTTAGGCTGTCCATAATGACCCCCCTTCGGGCAAAATGCTATGTTACGCGGCGCGTCCGGCCGAAATAACCGGTGCGCCGCCAGAGGCTGCGGATGGTCAGCCCTTGCCCTGAAGCATATTCAGCAGAGCCTGGGCTTGTGGGCTGGAAAGCAGCTTTTTGGCCGCCTCCGGGTCGGAGAGCACCTTTTGCATGGCCTCGCCCTCTGGCCGCTGTCCCAGCAGCTGGGACAAGCTGCCGTTTTGGGCGGCGTCCTTCAAAGCCTCGGGGGTGGAGCCCAGCCGCTGGGCGGTGAGCTTTAGCAGAGACTCCAGGCGGCTGTTGTCCAGTTGTTCTGGTTCGCGCATGGCAGAAACCTCCCTTTTGTTTTGAGGATACTCCATTGTATGCGGGACTGGGGCGGTTGATACGGAACCAACAGAATTTTTGAGGATAAAAAACACACATAATGTTTGGAGGAGTTTCTATGAGAATCTTAGTTGCGTCCGACACCCACGGAGACGCCGCCTCCCTGCGGCGGGCTATTCTAGCCCAGCCCCAGGCCCAGGTGGTTATCCACTTGGGGGATGGTGAAGAGGATGTGGCCCAGGTGAAACCATCTTTTCCGGACAAAATGTTCCTGCAGGTCCGGGGAAACTGTGACTGGACCTCTCAGCTGTCCAGTGTGGGAGAATATGAAGTGGAGGGCGTAAAAATATTTTACACCCATGGGCATATTTACGGAGTAAAGTCCGGGGACTATGGCCTGATCTCCGCCGCCCGGGAACACAGAGCCCAGGTGGCGCTGTTTGGCCACACCCACTTGGCCCGGGAGGACTACGAAGATGGCCTCTACCTCATGAACCCTGGGCGCTTGGGCGGTTGGGAGGCCAGCTATGGCATTCTGGATATTACGCCCCAGGGGATTGTGACCAATGTGGTGCGGTTGGAAGGCCACTGAGACGCCAGCCATCTCAGCCGCAATTCCTGCTATGCCGCCCCAAAGTGAGCCGGTTCCCCAAACTGATTTGCAGCATAACGCCGTTCCCCCAAAAAAAACGGAGGCATTCCCCAAAGGGAAAGCCTCCGTTTTCGTTTCTTATAATAGATTCATTTTTGCTTCGCGGCCTCTTCGGGCTGGGCCTGGGCGGTGCGAGGCTGAGGCGCCCGGCCGTACACCTCCATGACTGGCTGGCGCATCCACAGACTGGGCATAATCCGCAGGGAGTAGCCAAAGCCAGGGTCGCAGAGCCAGTCTTGGGGCGGAGCCTGGGGCAAGCCGTACCTAGCCAAAACCGCCCCCATCACGCCCGCGTGGGACACCAGCACTGTCTCTGTCAGGCTCCGGGCCATGAGATTTTCCACCAAGCCCTCGAAGCCCTGGCAGACCCGCCGGTAAAAAACCTGACTGCTTTCGCCGCCTGGGGGATCTCCCTGGCCAGCCAGCCAAAGGGGGAAGCGGGGATCATCTTTTAGGTCATCGGCTGTCTTACCCTCCCAGTCGCCAAAGTCGCACTCGGCCAGTTCCAGGGCCACCTCGGGCTGGGCGTGGGGGTAGAGCAGCCGCAGGGTGTCCACGCAGGCTACAGCGGGGCTGGCGCAGAAAAACTGGGCCTCGGGGTAGACGAATTCCTCTTTTAAGCGGAGGATCTGGGCCAAAGCCCCCTCCGCCAGAGGGGACTGCCCCCGGCCCACATAGCGGCCCTCCAGCAAGCCTTGGGAGGGCATGGACCGCAGCAAATGGATGGTATAGGATTTCATAACGCCGCTTCCTTTCGCGTCCTGTTTCTAACCCGGCTTATTATTCCTTCTGGGCGTTTGCCGCGGCCTCGGTGATGGCCTTTTTCTTCCAGCCGCCCCGCAGGTAGGCAATCGCGGTCAAAACCGCGCCCACAACCCAAGAGATCAGCAGGGAAAGGAACAATGGGTCCGGGGTGCCGGAGCCCATGGCCCCGCCCTCGGGGCGGGTGAGCAGCTCCAGCCCATAGGCCACAGGCACCCGCACAACCACCGTGGTGATCACGGAGATCCACATGGGGGTCATGGTGTCTCCCGCGCCGCGCATGACGCCGGAGAGAATTTGGGTGACCGACATGGCTATGTAGCCCACCGCCAGGGTGTTCAGCATCCGCTGGCCCAGGGAGATGACCTCGGGCGTGCTGGTGAACATCATCATCAGGTATTTGCCGAAAACAAGAATCAGCGCCACCAGCACCACCGATACGGAGACGCCCATAATCATGCCGGACTTGGCCCCTTTCTCGGTGCGGTCCAACCGGCCAGCGCCCATGTTCTGTCCGGTGTAGGTGGTCATAGCCGATCCAAAGGTGAAGTTGGGCATCATGGCAAAGCCATCCACGCGCATTACCACCGTGTTGGCCGCCAGCACCACTGTGCCAAAGGAGTTGGTGAGGTTTTGCACAATGATCATGGCCAGGGAGAAAATGGCCTGGGTCAGGCCGCTGGGCAGGCCCAGCTTGCACAGCCGCTTTACAAAAGCGGCCTTGGGCCACAGGTTGCGCCAGGTGATGGTAAAGTGTTCCTTCATCCGCAGCAGCCGGACCATGCACAGCACGCCGGAGATAAGCTGGGCGATAATTGTGGCCCAGGCCACGCCGGCCACGCCCCACTGGAAGCCAGCCACGAACCAGATGTCCAGGCCGATGTTTAGGAAACAGGCCACCAGCAGGAACGCCAGGGGCATGATGGAATCCCCCAGGCCCCGGAGCACGCCGGAAATTACATTGTAAAAAGCGGCGCCCAAAAAGCCCAGGAACAGGATAGTCATGTAGTCACAGGCCATGTCCAGAATATCAGCCGGAGTGTCCAGCATGGTGAGCACTGGCCGGGTAATCAGGGGGCCCAGCACCATCACAAAGACAGTGCAGGCCAAAGTGGCTGTGATGGTAGTGCCAATGGTCTGGGAGAGGCTGTCCCTCTCTTTGGCCCCGAAATATTGAGAGGCCATCACGCTGGCGCCAATGGACACGCCCATAAACAGCACCAGCAGCAGGTTGAGCACTGGGCCGCTGGCGCCAATGGCTGCCAGGGCCCCGTCGCCCACATAGTTGCCCACCACAATGGAGTCCACTGTGCTGTACAGCTGCTGGGCCATGTTGCCAATGAGCAGGGGCACCGAAAACCGGATCAGGTTTTGGGTAGGGCTGCCCACTGTCATATCCTGCGCCTCAAACAGCGAGGAAAATTTGCCTGCCATAAAAATTACCTTCCTTCCCGAAAAATTGCCGCACAGCAAAAAGGCTCGACCCAGAACCTTCTACACGCGCGGTACTTCTAATGTAAGAAACCGGTTTGGCGTTTTCCGGCGCTTCGTGGCCGGGAGAAACCTCCAAGGTGCTTTACATACATTATTCCATAATCTCCTTGGAGAAGCCCTGTGCTTTCGCACAGCAAAAGAGAAGCGCTCTGCGCTTCAAGCCTTCTCCGTGTGTTCGTCCAGAACACATTATACCACATTTTTCCGCAAAATGTGTCTCCCAGATATTGGGAAATTTTTGCGTGGAATTTGTATATGTTATATATGTGGAGTTCGCTTCAAGTAAGAACTTACAGCGATTCTAGCAGGTCCAAGGGGAACTCCATCTGGCAGTCGCAAGGCTCCTTTTCCACATGGGGCGGGTCATACTCTTGGGCCTCCACACAGCCCAAAGCCTGATAAAAGGCCTGGCTCTCCTGGGCCGACATGGCGGAGATGTAAAGCTTCTCCGCTCCCAGCGCTTGGGCCGAGCCCGCCGCCAGCGCAAACAGCCGCCTGCCCAGTCCCTGCCGCCGGAAGTCCTCCGACACATGGAGCTCCGCCAGCACAGCATATTGGCTCCGGCTGCCAATGAGCCGGCCCTCCACGCTGGCAAAGCCCTTGAGCCCCTCTGAAGAGAAGGCGCCCCAAAGAGCGCCGCCCTCTCTCAGGGTTTGGGCCAGTTGGGCGGTAAGGCGCTGATAATCGTTTTGATCCCAGTCCTCGGTAAAGGCAATGGGTTTGAGCACCCATTGGCCTTCGGCCTTCCGCCAGCAGTGGGTGACTTTTTGGAACCGCCGGAAGGATGCGAATAGGGAAGAGGCAAGCTCCTCCGGGGCAATGGGACGGAATTGAACAGAATCTGGCATGGTAAAACTCCTTTCTGAGCAGCGCCGCATAAGGAAAAGGGAGCGTCCCGGTGGGACGTTCCCCCGTTTATTTATGTCCTTTCGCGCTGTAAAAACTCCTCTGCCATCTGAGCGGCCACCGCACCGTCCGCCGCCGCGGTAATGATTTGGCGCAGAGGCTTTTGGCGCAGGTCCCCGGCCGCAAAGACCCCCGGCAGATTGGTCTGGCAGTTCTCTCCAGCCACCACATACCCGGCCTCGTCCAGCTCCACCTGACCGGCCAGCAGGCTGGTCTCCGGCACCTGGCCCACGGCCACAAAGACTCCGGCGCAGTCCAAGGTCCGGCTCTCGCCGGTATCCACGCGGACGGTTTTGAGCCCCGTGAGCCGCTCCGCATAAAGCAGTTCTTCCGCCCGGCTGTTCCAGAGGAATTCCACGTTTCCGGCCTGTTCCAGCAGCACCCGCTGGCTGTCCGGAGCCCGCAGCTTGTCCCGGCGGTGGATCAGGTACACTCGTCCGCACAGCTTGGAAAGGTACAAGGCATCGGCCACAGCGGTGTTGCCTCCGCCGATGATGGCCACATCCTTGCCCCGGTAAAACATACCGTCGCAGGTGGCGCAGTAGGAGACCCCCCGGCCCCGCAGGGCCCGCTCTTGGGGGAGGCCCAGCTCTCGGGGCTGGGCCCCAGTGGCCAAAATGACTGCCCGGGCCTCATAGCCGTCTTTCTTTGTGTGGACTGTTTTCACATCTCCGGCCAGTTCCAGGGCGGTGACTGCCTCCAGCTTGGTTTGGGCCCCAAAGCGTTCCGCGCCGGCCTTCATGTCCATAGCCAGCTGAAAGCCTTTGACTCCCTGAGGAAAGCCCGGGTAATTGTCGATCAGGTCCGTGGTGCCCATTTGGCCGCCGGGGGCCAGCTTTTCCAGCAGCAGCACCGAGCGCCCCGCCCGGGCTCCGTAGAGGGCGGCAGTGTAGCCCGCCGGGCCCCCGCCTATGATGATAATATCAAAAGCTTCCACTATTTAATCAAGTCCTCCAAAGCCTCTTTGGGCTGCAAGCCCACCAGGGTCTTAACGGCCTCGCCGTTTTGGAACAAAATAGCCGTGGGAATGCTCATTACACCGTACTGGCCCGCCAGCTCCGGCTGCTCGTCCACATTCACTTTGCCCACCTTCACAGCGTCCGGATTCTCCTCGGCAAACTGGTCCACAATGGGCGAGAACATCTGGCAGGGGCCGCACCAGCTGGCCCAAAAGTCTACTAGCACCGGCACGCTGGACTGTAGTGCCTCCGCCTCAAAATTTTCCTTTGTCAAAGTAAGAACTGCCATAGCGTTTACCTCCAAATATTTGTAATTATTTTAAGGCCGCAGCTTTGCGGCGGCCATTCTTGGTTAGTATAGCCCTGCATAGGCCATAAAATCCCTAAAGCTGCCCTGGGGTATGTTCGAAATGTCCACACCGCTGGAGTTTTCCAGACAGCCGGTGATGAGATAGCCCTCCAGTCCCGCCTGCTTGGCGGCTAAAAAGTCCTCTGCCACATCGTTGCCCACCATTAGGCACTGCTCCGGACGCTTGCCCGTCTGGGCCAGCAGCTCCCGGTAATAATCTGGGTTGGGCTTGCAGTAGGAGCTCCCCTCATAGCTGGTCACAGCCAGGAAGTCCTCGGGAGCCAATCCCACCCAGCTTAGCCGGGTGGCCACGCCCACTGCCGGAAACAGCGGGTTGGTAGCCAAAATCACCTGGTAGCCCTTGGCCTTTAGGCCCGCCACTGCCGGTTGGGCCAGGGGATTTTCTCCTGTAGCGGTCTTGGCCCCGTGAAATTCCTCCGCGTAAAACCGATCGAACACTGGGCGTAGGTCCAACACCTGGCGTCCCAGCTCTTCCGCGAAAGCATCCCAGAACCGCTGGTCGTTTTTGGTGGAGCCATCGTTTTGAATCATGGCCTTAGTGCCCTTCCATACAGCGGCAATCAGAGCTTGGGGCTTATAGCCATAGGGCGCGGCCTTTTGAGCCAGCAGCTTAAAGTAGGCATTGGTGAAAGCCTCGGTGGACATAGGCAGCAGGGTGCCGTCCAGGTCAAAGAGAATGGTGTCGATGTTTGCGCTGATCAAGTCTGGTGTCTCCTTGCTGGGGAATTTTTTGTGACGATTAGATCCACGCCGGTTCCGGCGATGTCCGCCACAACCACATCCCCAATCTTCACCGGGGCTTTGGCCGAAGCCCGGCCAATCTCCTCCATTACCGCAAAAATCTTTTCTTTGGGAATGTCCGTCCGGGTCCGCACGGACACCACCGGGGCCTCGCCCTCTTCCAGCCGTACCGTGGAGGTGACGGTCCGGGTGGGAGCGGTTACCTCTTTTTTACCGTAGGCCTCCCCGCGCTTGCAGGTGTTGCCGCTGACGCATGTCACGGCGCCGTTTTCATCAGTCTCCACCTTCAGCGGGCAGCCCAAGGGGCAGCTGATGCAGGTCAATTCGATTACCGCCATTTACACACCCTCCTTTTCTTCCTGTGCCTCCACAGTCAGCTCTGTCTCCGCGCCGCTGAACCATTCTTTTTTCAGCACAATCTGCTCCATTTCGCCGGGAGCCATTACCGGCCGCTTCCGGCGCAGCAGCTCTTTTCCACTGGCTGTCACGGTCACCAAAGCGCCCCGCATGTTGCGGCCCACCCGGAACCGCACCACGGTTTCAGCCTCCATGCGGGCCGGGTCAATGGCTCCCGGCACGGTGTAGCGCACCGCCCCCGCTGGGACCAGAGGGATATCCCGGCCGGTTCCGCCGCTTTCCCCCCGCAGGAACCGTGCGGCGTTGCGCCCCGCCTGGGCGGCTTCTTCTGACACATAGTCCACTAGGTCGTGGACATGCAGCACATTGCCGCAGGCGAAAACCCCGGGAATGTTGGTCTCCAAGCTCTCGTTGACCTGGGGCCCGCCGGTAACGGGAGCCAGCTCCACGCCCACAGCCTTAGACAGCTCGTTCTCCGGCAGCAGGCCCACCGAGAGCAGCAGTGTGTCGCAGGCATAGTCCCTTTCCGTGCCGGGAATGGGCCGAAAGGCATCGTCCACCTGGGCGATGGTTACGCCCTCCACCCGCTCCCGGCCCTGGATGTCCACCACGGTGTGAGACAGCAGCAGGGGGATGCCGTAATCGTCCAGACACTGGACAATGTTCCGTTTCAGACCGCCGGAATAGGGCTGAAGCTCCGCCACGCAGAGTACCTTGGCCCCTTCCAGAGTCATGCGCCGGGCCATAATAAGGCCGATGTCGCCGCTGCCCAGAATGACCACCCGCCTGCCCGGCAGATAGCCCTCCAGGTTTACCAGCCGCTGGGCGGTGCCAGCGGAGAAAATGCCCGCGGGCCGGGTACCGGGGATGTTCAAAGCCCCCCGGGGCCGCTCCCGGCATCCCATGGCCAGAATAACCGCCCGGGCCTGGGTTTCCACCAAGCCCTCTTCCCGGCTGACAGAGGTGATGGCCAGCCCCTCGCCCTCCCGGCGCAGGTCCACCACGGTAGTGCTCAACCGGTAGGGGATGTTCCGCTGGAAGACCTCGTCCATGTAGCGGGCGGCGTATTCCGGGCCCGTGAGCTCCTCGTGAAAGGTGTGCAGGCCAAAGCCGTTGTGGATGCACTGATTCAGAATGCCTCCCAGCTCTTTTTCCCGCTCCAGAATGAGGATGTCCTCCACTCCGGCGTCCCGGGCCGCCACGGCTGCCGCCAGCCCGGCGGGGCCTCCGCCGATGATCGCCAAATCACGCATGGTCCTTGCCCTCCCTTGTCTTTTCCAGTACGATGCGGGACTCTTTGCCGTTTTTGCGCACCCCGGTCAGGTCCAGGGAGAGCTCCCGGGCCAGAATCTCCATAACACGGGGGGAGCAGAAACCGCTTTGGCACCGGCCCATGCCCGCCCGGGTCCGGCGTTTGACCCCGTCCAAGGTTTTGGCTCCCAGAGTGCTGTGGATGGCGTCCACAATCTCCCCTTCGGAGACCTCTTCACAGCGGCAGATGATGTTGCCGTACAGCGGATTTTCTTTGATGTAAGCGGCCCGCTCCTGATGAGGCTTCTCCGCCAGCCGCAGAGAGCCCCGGCGGGTGGGGGAGAAGTCCGCTTTTTCTGCCAGGCCCAGCTTGTCCGCTACCAGACCGGCCATATAGTCCCCAATGGCCGGCGCGCTGGAAAGCCCAGGGGATTCAATGCCCGCCGCCTCAAAGAAGCCGTCCCCGGCCTCCCGCAGAAGGAAGTCATCCCCGGCCTCGTGGGCCCGCAGGCCCATAAAGGAGGTGATGACCTGCCGCATGGGCACAGCCTTCACGGCCCAGGCGGATTTTTCCGCCACTTCCGCCAGCCCGGCGGCGGTGGTGGCGGTCTCGTCCAGATCCTCCACATCGGCGGCGGTGGGGCCCACCAACAGGTTGCCGTGGACCGTGGGGCTGACCAGCACGCCCTTGCCCATTTTACCGGGCAGCTGGAAAATGGTCCGGCCCACATGGCTCCCAGCGGTTTTGTCCAGCAGGCAGTATTCGCCCTTGCGGGGAGTGATCGTGATTTTTTCCTCAAAAACCTGGTTGTGCAGTTCACCGGCATGGACCCCGGCGGCATTTACCACAGTGCGGGTCCAAATCTCCCCAGAGCTGGTCTTCAAAAGCCAGCCATCCGCTTGGCGTTCGATCTTCAAAACCTCCGTGTCAAAACGGAACTCCACTCCGTTGCGGGCGGCGCTTTCCGCCAGGCCCAGGGTCAGCTCAAAGGGGCATACCACGCCGGAGGTCCCGGCCAGCAGGGCCCCGCAGACCCCCTCCGCCAAGTTGGGCTCCAGGGCCCGTGCCTCCTCCCCGGAGAGCAGGGAGAGCCCCGCTACGCCGTTGGCCAGCCCCCGGTCGTACAGAGCCCGCAGCTGGGGCAGCTCCGCTGGGTCCAGGCAGACCACCAAAGCGCCAATGCGTTGAAAGGGAATATCCAGCTCCTGGGAGAGCTGGTCCATTTTCTGGTTGCCTAAAACATTCATTTTTGCTTTTAGAGTGCCGGGCTCCGCGTCGAACCCGGCGTGGATGATGGCGGAATTGGCCTTGCTGGTGCCTTCGCACACATCCAGGGCCCGCTCTACCACCAAAAAGCGGCCCTTCCGCCGGGAGAGCTCCCGGGCGATGGCGCAGCCGGTAACGCCCGCGCCGATAATAACGGTATCGTATTGTTTCATTGCGATTCCTCGGTCCTTCCCAAAGGCGGGAGATAGTTTCGAATAGCGCCCTGGCTGGGCCTGCCCCAGCGTTGGCCGCGAGTTTTTCCTCCCTGGACGGTTCCCTGCTTCCCGGGCGCTGTCCGTTCGGATAGCTCTTACATAATATAGCACATTAATTTTTTTTGCGCAAGAGGCAATGTTCCCTTGACAGGCTGGAGAAAATGGTGGAAAATAGGAGCCAGATAATCTTCCCCTATCTTGCGGTGCGCGGGAAAGGGACGCATCAAAGAAGAAAAGGAGCCTCATTATGCAGTATACCATTGGCATTGACCTGGGTACCAGCGGTACCAAAACCGTTTTATTTGACCAGCGGGCCACCCCTGTGGCCTCGGCCACGATAGAATATCCCCTGTACCAGCCCCAAAACGGCTGGGCTGAGCAGGACCCGGAGCATTGGTGGAGGGCCGCTGCCGGCACTCTGCGCCAGGTGCTGGAAAGCAGCCGGGTGGACCCCAAGGACATTGCGGCCATCGGCCTTTCCGGGCAGATGCACGGCCTGGTGATGCTGGACCAGGAGGGCCGCGTACTGCGCCGGTCCATCATCTGGTGCGACCAGCGCAGCGGGAAGCAGTGCGATACCATTACTGAAAAGGTGGGCCGGGAGCGCCTGATTGAAATCACCGCAAACCCCGCCCTTACGGGCTTTACCGCCGCCAAGCTCCTGTGGGTCCGGGAGAACGAGCCCGAGCTCTACCGCCAATGCGCCCACATTCTGCTGCCCAAGGACTATGTGCGCTACATGCTTACCGGAGAATTTGCCACGGAAGTCTCCGATGCTTCGGGTATGCAGCTGCTGGACGTGCCCCGCCGCCAATGGAGCCAGGAGGTGCTGGACAAGTTGGAGATTGACCCGGCTTTGCTGGCCAAGGTCTATGAGTCCCCCGAAATCACAGGTAGAATCACCGAAGAGGCCGCGGCCCTTACCGGCCTGCGCCCGGGCACTCCGGTGGTGGGCGGAGCCGGAGACAACGCCGCGGCGGCGGTGGGCACCGGCGTGGTGGCGGATGGCAAAGCCTTCACCACCTTGGGGACCTCCGGGGTGGTCTTTGCCCACACGGACCAGCTTTCCATCGACCCGCTGGGCCGGGTGCACACCTTCTGCTGCGCCGTGCCTGGAGCTTGGCATGTAATGGGCGTCACCCAGGGGGCGGGCCTGTCCCTCAAGTGGTTCCGGGATAATTTCTGCTATTCGGAAATGGTCTCCGCCGAAGGACTGGGCATTGACCCCTATGTGCTGCTGGACAAGCAGGCGGAGCGCTCTCCCGCTGGCTGCAACAAGCTGCTCTACCTGCCTTACTTAATGGGTGAGCGCACGCCCCACCTGGACCCGGACTGCCGGGGTGTGTTCTTCGGGCTCTCCGCCATGCACACCCGGGCGGACCTGCTGCGGGCCGTGATGGAGGGCGTGGCCTACTCCCAGCGGGACAGCCTGGAAGTGCTGCGGGGCATGGGGGTCAGCACCGGCGAGATGCTGGCCTGCGGCGGGGGAGGAACCTCCCCTCTGTGGCGGCAGATGCTGGCGGATATATACAACTGCCCGGTGCGCACCGTGAAGTCCAAAGAGGGCCCGGCCCTGGGCGCGGCGATTTTGGCCGGCGTGGGCGCGGGGCTTTACCCCAGCGTCCCCCAAGCCTGCGGGGAGCTGGTGCAGGTAAACGAGCCACAAAGCCCCAGCCAGGAGCAGGTGGCGGTCTACGAGAAGTTTTACCAGGTATACCGGGGGCTTTATCCGGCTCTGCGGGAGAATTACAAGGCTCTGGCGGCGCTGTAACCGCTGGAGCGGGAGGGGGGCAAGGGTCTTAAGAAAGCGGCGCATTCCGGCAAGGCCGCGAGACTCTGCTGGAGGCTTTGCGCAGTTAGAGGAGCTAAAGTAATCCTTGCGCCTTTTTGCCTCTTCTTGTAAAATAGTTCCAGGTTCCTACATTTTTTACTGTGAGGTCTTGCTTTTATGGCAAACAAAATCATCCTCAGCGCTGACAGCACCTGCGACATGGGCCCCCAGCTCAAAGAGCGCTATCAGGTCAGCTACTATCCCTTTCACATCATCCTGGACGAAAAAGATTACCAAGACAATGTGGATATTACTGTTACAGAGATTTTTCAAGCCTACTATGACCGCAAAGCTTTGCCACGCACCGCGGCCATCAATGTGGGCGAGTATGTGGAGTACTTCCAGGACTGGGTCCGCCAGGGCTTTGATGTGATCCACCTAAACCTGGGCGGGGCTATTTCCAGCGCCCATCAAAACTGCCGTCTGGCCGCCCAGGAGCTGGCAGACTCCGGCGCGCCCGGCCGGGTCTATCCCATTGACAGCTTCAGCCTCTCCACTGGCATCGCCCTACAAGTTATAGACGCCGGGGACATGATTGCCGCCGGGCTGCCCGCCAGCGAGATTGCCCAACGGTTGGAGGCCAACCGCGGCCACATCCATGCCAGCTTCATTTTAGATACCCTGGACTTTATGCGGGCGGGAGGCCGGTGCTCCACGGTTGCCGCTGTCAGCGCCAACCTGTTAAGCCTCAAGCCCTGCATTGAGGTGGATAACCAGAGCGGCGGCATGCATGTGGGCAAAAAATACCGGGGCGCCCTGCAAAAAGTACTGGGCCAATATGTGAAGGACAAGCTGGCCCAGTACCCCCAAATTAAGCGAGGCCATCTCTTTATCACCTATTCTTCCATTGCGCCGGAAACGGTGGAGATGGTTCGGGAGACTGCAGCGGGCATTCTGGATTTCAAGGAAATCCATGCCACAAGAGCAAGCTGCACCATCGCCAGCCATTGCGGCCCCAACACTTTGGGCATACTATTTGAAACGGAGGCATAAGCCAATGGATATCCATCAATTTTTCCGCCGCTTTGCCGGGCGGCGTCTGCTCAAACGCACCCTTGCCATGATCATTGCCGTTATCTTTATGGGGATCGGCGTGGGCTTCTTCATGCTGGCCGCCATGGGTTCGGACCCCTTCTCCACCTTGAACCTAGGGGTCTCTTCCAAGCTGGGCCTGAGCTTTGGCGTCTGGCAGGCGATTTTTAACATCATTTTGCTGGCCTTGGTGGCCCTGGTAGACCGCTCGAAGCTGGGGCTGGGCACCATAGGCAACATGTTTTTGGTGGGCTTTGCCGCCGATGTTACGGGCAGTCTGCTCCGCCAGGTGCTGGTAGCTGAGGCCCTGGGCATTCCTGCCCGGGTGGGCATGACCCTTCTGGGGGTTGCCATGCAGCTGGTGGGCTGCTCCTTGTACGTCACCTGCGCCCTGGGCATGGCCCCCTATGACTGCGTCAGCTATTTGGTGCCAGAGCGCACCAAAATCCCCTTCCGCTGGTGGCGCATTTTCACTGATGTGGTCTGCGTGGCCGTGGGCTTTGCCTGCGGGGCTTCCTTCGGCATTGGGACACTCATTATGGCCTTTGGCACCGGGCCCATTCTGCCGCTGCTGAACCAGTATGTTTCCGAGCCTCTGCTGCGGGCCAAGGAGTACAAAACGGTACAGAACGAGTGAGAAAGGCAGCGGCCGCTGCCGGTTGGTTCATATTCTATGGCCTCCGCAGGCACAAGAGCAAAAAGGAGCTGGACGAGAATCTGATCGCCCAAGGAAAGTTCACCACAGGTTATGCCCACCGCTTCAACACCCCTGACCGCAGAAGATAAAGAAAAAACGCCTGCCGGACCCCCGGCGGGCGCTTTTTGCTGTATGTACAGTTCCTCCACGCTCCCGTCCGTTGGCCGGGGTAGGGAGTTTTCTTCCTCTTCCTGATCATAGAGCACCAGGGCCAGCAGCACCAGGATCATCAACAGTATGGGAAGAAGCTTTTTTACCAGTTCCACCAGCGGGTCACCTCTTGATTGCTATGAATATAATTATGTAGTGTGTCAACACTACATAATTATAGCATAGTAAACGCTTGGCTGTCAAGTTAAACTATAGCCAGAGGTGATTGTATGGCACAGGAAATCCGCATTACCAAAAAGCCCCCTCGCAGGGGGGACGATGGCTATAAGGTGGTGTCTGTCCGGATGCGGGAGGAAATGCTGGAGCAGCTGGACGGTCTTTCGGAGAAAACCAACCGCTCCCGCAATGAGCTGATCAATATGCTGCTGGAATCGGCCCTGCACATTGTAAAGGTGGAAGAGTAGCGCAAAAAGAGCCGGAGGAAGTCCTCCGGCTCTCGCTTTTTCTCTCGATTAGATGCCCAGCAGCGCTGGGACCTGGTCTTTCATCTTCTGAATAATCTCCTCAGCCTGGGCCTGGGTGGCGCCCTTGCCGGAGAGGTAAATCTTAATCTTGGGTTCCGTGCCGGAGGGCCGCACAATCAGCTTGCAGCCGTTCTCCATGCGGTATTCCAGCACATTGGACTTGGGCAGGTCAATGGCTCCCTCCACGTCGCCGTAAGACTGGGAGGTCTGATAGTCGCTGCGGCCCACTACTTTGGCCCCGGCGATTTCCGCGGGCGGGTTTTGACGCAGCTTCTCCATAATGCCGTTCATGGTCTTCATGCCGTCTTCGCCCTCAAAGCCGAAGTTGCACAGGTCGTTTTTGTAGAAGCCATATTTCTCGTACAGGGCGTGCATGGCGTCCACCAAGGTCATGCCCTTTTCCTTATAGTAGGCGGCCATCTGGCAGATGAGCATGCTGCCATCCACCGCGTCCTTGTCCCGCACATAGCCGCCGGACAGGTAGCCATAGCTCTCCTCAAAGCCCAGCAGGTAGCTGTCCGCGCTGCCTTCTTTCTCTTCCAGCTCGGCGATGATGTCGCCAATGTACTTAAAGCCGGTGAGGCAGCGGCGCAGTTCCACGCCGTATTCCTTGGCAATGGGGTCCACCATGTCGGTGCTGACAATGGTGGTCACAGCCACAGGATGGGCGGGCAGGCGGCCCTGTTCCTTCTTCACCCGGGCGATGAAATCCAGCAGCATAATGCCCACCTCGTTGCCAGTCATCAGCACGTACTCGCCCTTCTGGTTCACCGCGATGCCGACCCGGTCGCTGTCCGGGTCCGTGGCCAGCAGCAGGTCGGGCTGGACCTGCTGGCACAGGGCAAGGCCCTTTTCCAAAGCCTCCCGGAACTCGGGATTGGGGTAGGGGCAGGTGGGGAAGTTTCCGTCAGGCTCGCTCTGCTCGGGCACAACGGTTACGTCCTTCACGCCGATCTTATCCAAAATGCGCAGCACACACATTTTACCCGCGCCGTTAAGGGGGGTATAGACCAGCTTCAAAGAACTGGCGTCCACGTTGAGGCTCTCGCCATAAACCGCCTCAATAAACGCGTCTACGGTCTCATCGCCGATATACTGGATCAGTCCCTGGTCCACACCGGCCTGAAAGTCCATTTTCTTCACATCCGCGAAGATATCCAGGGAGTTAATTTCGTTCATAATGCCATCGGCCATGTCGGCGGTCACCTGGCAGCCATCGGAGCCATAGGCCTTATAGCCGTTGTACTTGGCGGGGTTGTGGCTGGCGGTGACGCAGATGCCCGCGTCGCACTTTAGGTGCCGCACCGCGAAGGAGAGCGCCGGGGTGGGCATCAGCTGGGGGTAGAGATAGGCTTTAATGCCGTTGGCGGCCAGCACGGCGGCGGACTGCTGGGCAAAGGCCACGCCCTTGTTCCGGCTGTCGTGGGCAATGGCCACGCTCTGGGGCCTGCCATTGGCGTGCTTCAAAAGGTAGTTGGCCATACCCTGGGTGGCCTTGCGCACGGTGTAGACGTTCATGCGGTTGGTGCCCGCGCCGATGACGCCCCGCAGGCCCCCGGTACCGAATTCCAGGTCCCGGTAAAAGCGGTCGTTAATCTCTTCGGGCTGATCCTTCACGGCTTCCAGCTCGGCGGTCAGATCCTTGTCATCCAAGTCCTGCCCGAGCCATCTTTTAAATTCTGACATGCTGCATCGTCCCTTTCTCCCCGGCGGCCCGTAAGCGGGGCATATGACCGGTTTATTCTATTCTATATTACCATTTTTTGTGCGTAAAGTCAACTCGAAACTTGTGGTAGGGAGTGTCCCAACCACAGAGATAATCATTCGTGTTCCCCCGCCCTACGGGCGGGGGAACACGAAAAGTTCTCCGAAACGGACACTCGCCTTGTGGCAAGCGTCAAATTAGCATGAACCACCGGCCCGCTCCGCAAAAAGCCTTTGCTTCAGCCGGGCGCTCTCCGCAGCGGTTCCGCCCTTACGCATCCCGCCCGCAGCACTTTTTATATTTTTTCCCACTGCCGCAGGGGCAGGGGTCATTGCGCCCAATTTTCTCCCCTTTTACCACGGTTTTGGAGCTTTTCTGCTCCTTATAAAGCTCCTTACGGCGCTCCTGGGTCAGCAGGGGATCCCATTCGGGCAGGTTATAGAGCCAGTCCGCCTTGGCCTCCACCATGTTTTTGTAGAGCAGCTCCCGGTCGTAGTCCAAGCTTATGGGGGAGTCCGCCTCCAAGCTTTCCAGGTCGTTGGGGGTCTTCAAGCTGTCGTTGGCGCCATCTAAAAAGCCCATCATAATAATAGGTTCCACCCCAAAGCGCTGGGCGCACTGGGACAAAGTGCCGGGCTGGTCCCCGCCGGTGAGCAGCTGGCGGTAGAATTGGGTTTCCTGATCAAAATACTGCTTCCAAAACTTCACGCCCTGAGCCTGCTGGCCGTCTTCGGCGTATTTTCTCCAATCTTCCAATAGGGACATGATTTTCACTCCTTGTGTTATAGTAAACGCACTTGAAAATCGGTAAATACCGATTTTCAAGCAGGACGGCGCGGGCGTGCCCGTGCCGCCAGGTTCAAAAGAGGTATCACCTCTTTTGAACTGCGTTAACTTTAAAGATACTGGTTAATACTAGCATGTTTGGGGGAGGCTGTCAAGCGGGGCAAACTGGAAAGGAAAAGGCGAAAGAATGGCGTTGACGCCGCCGGCCTCATGGCTTGGCGGGTTCCTTTTTTCTATGCGCTGTGCGCCTCGCCTTCCACCGGCCCCCGCTTAATTTTCGAAAAAAGTATCCTCTGGCTGCTGTACAGTCCAAAATAACCCGACAGGACAAACGCCACCGCCACGCCAATGGCAAACAGCCCTAGCTCGCCTGTGGAAAACATCTCCGCCGCCAGCAGCAGCGAGGCCAGCGGGCAGTTTACCACCGAGCAGAATAGGGCAATCATCCCCACTGCCGCCGCAAAACCGGGCTCCAAGCCCAGCACCGGGCCCACCGCGCAGCCGAATGTGGCCCCGATAAACAGAGTGGGTACAATCTCGCCCCCGCGGAACCCTGTGCCCACACAGAGAGCGGTGAGGACCAGCTTTAGCAAAAAGGCCCAGGGCAGAGCCTGCCCATCTACGGCCCGCTGGATCATATGGGCCCCAGCTCCCGCAAAATCATACAGACCGAAAACGCCCGCCGCCAGGGCCATAACCAAGCCTCCGGCGGCAATGCGGAGATAGGAATTTTTCAGCAGTTTTTCCGCCCAATGCCCCGCCTGATGCAGGGCCGCGCAGAACAGAATACTCACCAGCGCCGCCAGCGCCGCCAATGCCGCCACCCGCCCGGCGGAGGAAAGCTCCAGGGGAGGAATTCCGTGGGGCAGGACGTAACGCATGGGAGCGGCTCCCAGAGCCCTGCCTGTGAGGAAAGAGGCATAGGAGGCAAGCACACAGGGCAGAAAGGCGCTGTAGGGCATAGAGCCCACCTGGACCACCTCCAGCACAAAGACCGCCGCCGCTAGAGGCGTTCCGAACATGGCGGAAAAGCAGGCCGCCATGCCGCACATGGATAGCACCCGCACATCATCTCCGTCAAAACGGAGGAGTTCGCCGAAATTATGGCCGATGCTGCCTCCCAGCTGCAATGCGGCCCCCTCCCGGCCTACCGAAGCCCCAAAGGTGTGGGACAGCAAGGTACCACACACAATCAGAGGGGCCAGCGGAAGGGGCACATGTTCATTGGTGGTAACCGATTGGATGATCAGATTGGTCCCAGCGCTGAAGCTGACCCGGCACAGACGGTAGAGCAGCAGGGTCAGCAGGCCAGCCAGAGGCAGGAGCCAGATCAGCGTGGGGTAGGTTTGGCGCAGTCCGGTGACGCGGTCAATGGCGGCGTGAAAGCCTGTGCCCAGCAGGCCGCAGAGCACGCCTAAGGCGGTTGCGGCCAAAGTCCATTTAAGAAAGGCCAGCAGGTAGAGCCCTGCCCGGCGGAGCAGTTGGCACAAGGTCTGGCGTTTGTCCAGATTCATGGTTTTCCCTTTCTTCTGCGTGCGTGGTTGTGGGTGGCGTTAAGGGCAGAGGGCTAGGAGCGCTTTGGAGAGTAGGAGAGGGCCTCTTTGCAGCGGACTAGAGAATCGCTTTTTCCGCCTTCTTCTTAATGACGAAGTAAGAGATCCCTGTTAAGATGCCAGTCAGCGTCCAAGAAACCGGGTAAGAGGCGAACAGCACCGTCCAGGCGGGCCACATGGCAAAGACCGTGTAGACCCACAAAACCCGCAGTACGCAGGTTCCAAAGACCGTATCCAGCATCGGGGCCATGGAGTAGCCCATGCCCCGCATGCCGCCCACGAAAATATTCATGGGCCCAATGCTGAAATAGAACACGCAGTTAATCAGCATCCGCTGCCGCCCAAAAGCAATAACGGCTGGGTCGGTGGAATAGATGCTCAGCAGGGCGTCTCCCGCCAGATAGGCGGACACGCCCAGCAGCAGCCCCAGTGCGGTAACCAGCCCTACGCAGAGGAGGACGGTTTTGCGGACCCGCTCCATTTTTTTCGCGCCGTAATTCTGGCCCACAAAGCTTTGAGCGCCCTGGGTGAAAGCATCCAGGCTGGTGAACAGGAAGCCCTCAATGTTTCCAGCGGCGGTGCTGCCCGCCATGGCCACTGAGCCAAAGGAGTTGACCGTAGACTGAATGAGCACGTTGGAGATGGAAAACATGCTGCTCTGAATTCCCGCTGGGATGCCGATTTTGGTCATGTCCCGGAGCTTGGGGCCATAGATTTTCAGTTCTTTCAAGAAGAGGCGGTAGGGCCCCTCGCTGCGGGTGAGGCAGAGGATAACCAGCCCGGCGGACACGCACTGGCTGAGTACCGTGGCTAGGGCTACCCCGGCCACGCCCATGTGCAGAACAATCACGAAAAACAGGTTCAGCACCACGTTAATGATTCCAGCGGTAAGTAAAAAGTAAAGAGGCCGCTGAGTGTCGCCCACGGCCCGCAGAATGGCGGAGCCAAAGTTATAAAGCATAGAGGCGGGCATTCCCGCGAAGATGATGCGCATATAGAGCACCGAGTGGTCAATTACATCGGCGGGGGTGTCCATCAGCCGCAGCAGAGGGCGGGACAGGCCAATGCCCAGAAAAATCAGCACAAAGCCGCTGAGGGCGGCAATAAGCACCGCCGTATGTACGGTCTCTTTCAGGTCCCGGTTTTGGCCCGCCCCATAAAACCGGGCGCACAGTACATTCACCCCAATGGAAAGGCCCATAAACAGGTTGACAATGAGCATGTTCAAGGCTCCGGTGGAGCCCACCGCCGCCAGGGCGTGGCTGCCGGCGAAACGGCCCACCACCACAATGTCAGCGGCGTTAAAGAGCAGCTGCAAGATCCCCGAAAGGGCCAGGGGGATGGAAAACTGGATCAGTTTGCCCAAAAGGGGCCCCTCGGTCATGTTGATCTCATAGGAGCCCCGGCGGCCTCGGGCCAGGTTGAATTTCATAAACACAACTTCCTTCCTCATCTGCGGCCCCTGGCGTGGGGACTACAGGCTTTTCCGAATAATATCATATAGCACCGGCTTCATATTGTCAATGGTATCCGGCTTTTCCTCTATAATGCAGCTGTAGCACATGGACACGCACATGCTCACCAGTGCGGCGGTCCGGCGGTAGATGTCCTGGGGGGTGCGGTCCTCCATCTCCGGACAGCCCCGGCCAAATTCCAAAATGCGCTGAATCAGAGGCGTGGGCTCGTCTCCGCTGGAAAGACCCTCCGCGCTGGGCCATTCCAGGTTCCGCTGAAGCAGCCGCAGCACCAGGGTCTCCCGCCGCAGGTATTCAACCACATAGTCTGCCACGGCCAGCACCTTGTCCGCAAAGCTTGCAGAGCCCAGCTTTCCGGCGGCGGCGCAGGCCTCCTCCAAAATCTGGTAACTGACGCGCCCCAGCAGCGTGCGGGTAATGGCGTCCTTATCCGAAAAGTAGAGGTAAAAGGTGCCTTTGGCCACATTAGCCCGGCTGGCAATGTCGCCGATGCTGGTTTTTGCCGTGCCCCGTTCTAAAAACAGCTCGTAGGCCGCATCCAAAAGGGCCTGGCGCTTGACCTGCTTGTTTTGCTGTATGCCCATCGATCGTCCGTCCTTTCCGAAGGTCCTTCCTTTTTGGCCGCCTAGGCCTTGGGTGGGGAAGGACCTCTTTTTTGTCATTATACCCCTAAAATTCTAAGAAAACAAGCCCCGGAGATTTTGGGATTGTCCCAACCACAGAGATAATCATCTGTTTCCCCCGTCCGTAGGGCGGGGGAACACGGAAAGCTCTCCGAAACGGACACTCGCGAAATTTTAGCGGCTCCCAAGTGATGCCCAAATCCGCAACTCTTGGCAAATTCTTGAGGGCGGCGCCCCTAAGCCTCCGGAGGCCGGTTTCCAAAACTTTCAGAAAAATTTTGACTAGAAGTCATTTTTGATATTGACTACCGGTCAGTTTTGTGTTATACTGGCTTCACGCTGAATGACCGATAGTCATTTTTGCTGTTAAGCCAAGGGAAAGGAAGATGGAAAATGGAACAATTCGCTCGCGGAATCGCCCGGCACCGGAAGCTGGTGCTGGCGCTGGCGGTGCTGCTGCTGATTCCCTCTCTGCTGGGAGCGGCGGCTACCCGCATCAACTATGATGTGCTTACCTACCTGCCTCCAGAGCTGGACTCCATGCTGGGGGAGTCCGCTTTGGAGGAAGACTTTAACCTGGCCTCCACCGGCATGGTAACCGTGGAGGGCCTGCCCCTGGATCAGCTGCTGGCCATGAAAAGGGAGATGGAGCAGGTGCCCGGGGTGGAGCAGGTCTTCTGGCTCAGCGATGTGCTGGACCCAGCCATTCCCCAGGAAATGCTGCCGCCCACTATCCAACGGGCCCTGTACGGCGAGGGAGCTACCCTGATGCTGGTGCGCTTCTCCGCCCCTTCCGCCAGCGAGAGCACTATGAACGCTGTGGCCCAGTTGAAGGGGATGCTGCGGGAGCACAGCTTCCTGGGCGGGCTCAGCGTAATTTTGCAGGACACCAAGGCTTTGGTGGATCAGGAAATGCCCCTTTACATTTTGTGCGCGGTGGGGGCCAGTTTGCTGGTGCTGTTTATGGCCATGGAGAGCACGGTGGTGCCCATTCTGTTTATGGTGGGGCTGGTTTTTCCCATTCTCTACAACTTTGGCACCAACATCTTCTTGGGGCAGATCAGCTACATCACCCAGGCCCTGTCCACCGTGCTGCAGCTGGGGGTGACCATGGATTTCTCCATCTTCCTGCTGCACCGGTACCAGGAGGAAAAGACTCTGTGCCAGGATAAGGAAGAGGCAATGGCCGCGGCCATTGTAAACACCTTTACCTCCATCACAGCCTCCAGCCTGACCACCATTGCCGGTTTTTTGGCCCTTTGCACCATGCGGCTGACCTTGGGCCGGGACATCGGCATTGTGATGGCCAAGGGCGTGCTGCTGGGAGTGATTTGCACCGTTACCGTTCTGCCCTCGCTGATCCTCACCTTTGACCGGACAGTGGAAAAGCACCGGCACCGGGTGCTCATCCCTCAGCTGGCCAAAACCAGCCGCTTCGTGTCCCGGCACCCCGGGCCTATTTTGGCGGTGTTTTTGGTCCTGATGGTTCCCTTTACCCTGGCCCAGAGCAAGACCCAGGTGTACTATACCCTGTTCGACAGCCTGCCCCAGGACCTGACCGGCATTGTGGGCACCAACAAGCTGCGGGATGACTTTGGCATGACCACCAACCATTTTGTGCTGGTGGATGGGGAACTGCCAGCCTCCCAGGTGGAGGGCCTGTGCCGCCAGCTGGAAGAGGTGGAGGGTGTAACTCAGGTGGCCGCGGTGGATAAACTGCTGAGTCCGGCCTTTGACAGCGGCTTTCTGCCGGAGGACGCGGCCCAGCTGGCCCAGTCCGGCGGGCGCAAGCTGATTTTGGTGAACAGCGCTTACAAAAGCGGGTCCGGCAGCTTGAACGCCCAACTGGATCGGATGAAATCCATTGTAAAGGACGCGGACTCCAGCGGGGTAATCACGGGGGAAGGGGCCCTGACCAAAGACCTGATCGAAGTGGCCGATGTGGATTTTGCCAATGTGAGCGTGACCTCCATTCTGGCGGTTTTCCTAATCATCGCCCTCTCTTTCCGTAGCCTGTCGGTTCCGGCGGTGCTGGTGCTCAGTATTGAGAGCGCCATTTTTATCAACATGGGCATTCCCTACTTTACCGGGACGCAGCTGCCCTTTATCGCCAGCATTGTCATTGGCACCGTACAGCTGGGGGCCACCGTGGACTACGCCATTCTGATGTCCACCCGTTACCGCGAAGAGCGCCGGGGCGGCAGAGCCCCCCGGGAGGCCGCCCGGCTGGCCTGCCAGTATTGCAGCCAGAGCATTCTGTCCAGCGGGCTCACCTTCTTTGCGGCTACCATCGGTGTGGCGGCCATCAGCAAAATGGAGCTGCTTAAGAGCATCTGCCTGCTTATCTCCCGTGGGGCGGTAATCAGCATGGGGGTTATCATTTTGGTGCTGCCCTGCCTGCTGATGCTGCTGGACCCGCTGATTAACCGGAAGCTGCGCAAAGAGGAAAAGCGCGGCCAAACCCTCAGCCAGCCGGTGGCGGAAGCTTAGAAAATACGGAAAAGGCAAGACCCTGCTCCGCAGCACTCTCAACATATTATCCCGATTATGAAAGGAAGCGTCTTACTATGAAATTCATCCAACGTGCCGCCAGTGCGGCTTTGGCCAGCCTTATGGTTTTGGGCGCGGCTCTCCCGGCGCTGGCCCAGGAAGAGCCCGTCATCCGCAAAGAGGAAAACGTCTACCTGGTGTTGGAGCCCGATGGCTCCCTGCGCAGCCAAAGCGTCAGCGTGAGCCTGCGGGGAAGCCAAAACCTGGGAACCGTGTCCGACCGCAGCAGCTTGACAGACATCCAGCCCATTGACGGTGTGGAAAGCTTTACCCAGAATGGGGAGGAGCTAACTTGGACCGCCACGGGCAAAGACCTCTATTACAAAGGCGCCGCCGCCCGTCAGGCGCCGGTATCCGCTCAGATTACCTACCAGCTGGACGGAAAGGAATCTCCCATTGAGGAGCTGGCCGGACAGTCTGGAAGACTGCGGGTGACGGTTCAGCTGACCAACCGGGAGAGCGCCCAGGCGCAGGTCAATGGCCAGGAGCGCCAGGTGGTAACGCCCTTTGCCACTATGGTGGCCGTGGTTCTGGACGAGAGCTGGGAGAATGTCAGCGCCCCCCACGGCAAGGTGGAGGAATTGGGCAAAAAGAAGGCCGCTGGCTTTGTGTGCCTGCCCGGTGTGCGGGCCTGTGTGGAGGACCTGCTGCCCGAAAAGCTGGAAGAGGTGGAGGACTACCTGCTGGACCAGGTGGTTCTAGAGGCCGACGTGACAGACTTGAAAGGGCCTTCCATCTTCATCCTCAGCGCGGCGGACCCGCAGACTTTGAGGGACCAGGGCTTCTCGAACCTGGAGGGCTTGGACGGTCTGGAGGAGGACATAACCAAGCTTACCGACGGCATGGATGAGCTGCTGGATGGAGCCCAGCGCCTGACGGATGGAGCCCGGGACCTGGACAAGGGCGCGGCCCAGCTGCTGGACGGGGCGGGAGCCTTGAACCAGGGTGTAGCCCAGCTGGGCCAGGGAGCCGCCGCTTTGCAGGAGGGAGCCGGAAGCCTAAACTCTGGGGCCATTGCCGCCCGGGATGGAGCCGGAGCCCTGCAAAATGGAGCGGACGCTCTTTCCGCCGGGCTGCGGGAGATGCAAAACGGCACTTGGGCATTGTCCCAGGGCTATGGCCAGCTCAAAGAGGGCAGCGAGGCCCTGCTCGCGGGGCTTAACGCTTTGCAGGCCAATTCCCAGGCCCTGACCGCTGGCATGAACCAGGCGGCGGAGGGCGCGGCCCAGCTCAATGCTGCCGCCGGGCCGGAGAGCCCCTTGGCCACCGGCGCCCAGGACTATGCCAAAGCCTTGGCCGGCGCCGCGTCCCAGGGGAGCCAAGCCACCGGCCAGCTTCCCACCCCGGAAGCTTACGGAACCCTGCTGGCCCAGGCGGGAGTCCCGGCGGAGCAGCAAAGCCAGTTGCTGGCCGCTTACACAGGAGCTTACCAGTCGGCGGCGGGGTTGGCCCAGAGCCTCAGTGAGCTGCAAGCGGGTTTTGCGCCCATGCAAGAAGGCATTGCCGGGGTAGGCCAGGGAGCGGCGGCTCTGAACGCCGGCCTAAACGGCGAGGACGGTTTGGCCGCGGGCTTGACTGCCTACACCCAAGGCGTGGCCAGCGCGGCGGCCGGAGCGGCTCAGGTGGACGGAGGCTTGGGCCAGCTGGGCCAGAACCTTCCCGGACTCTCTGGGGGAGTCAGCCAGCTGATTGACGGCTCGGACCAGCTTTCCGCCGGAGCGGCCAGCCTGTATCAGGGCAATGCGGCTCTGGCCCAGGGAGCGGCGCAGCTGGCCCAGGGGGGCAGTGAGCTGGCCGGAGGCATCAGCCAGCTGCTCTCCGGCGTGGGGGCGCTGGTTCAGGGAGCTTCCGATTTGAAGGATGGCTCATCTCAGCTGGCCCAAGGCGCTGGAGAACTGCGGGACGGTTTGGACCGCTTCAACGGCGAGGGAGTCAGCAAACTGACCAGCGCGGTGGACGCGGAAGCCTTGGAGACCCTTAAGGCCCAAATCAGCGCTATGGAGGATCGGTTGGAAGAGTATGGCAGCTTCTCCGGCGCGGCGGAGGGCATGGAGACTGTCACCCGGTTTGTGATGAAGACCGCCGCAGGCTCAGAGAGCGAGGATTCTCCTGTGGAGGAGCCAGAGACCCACCAGGACCATGTAAGCCTGTGGGACCGGATCACGGGGCTGTTCCACCGGTAAGGCAGAAGCTCCCAGCGGGGAGTCTGTTCTAAAATAATTGCGGAAAAGCCGCTTGTCTGGGAAATATAACCCAGCAAACGGCTTTTCACTAATTCAGATAAGCATGGTAAACAGAGAACCGGAGAGGCTTGGCAATGCCAAGCTCTCCGGTCCTTCCTATTCTCCGGTTTCCAGCCGGTGGAAAATTGCCTCTTCGGTGGGCAGGTCATAGTCTCCGGTCAGCCCCCCGGGACGGTGGTATACAATGCCGGCACAGCGGTTGCGTTCCAGGCATTCCAGCAGTTTTTTCACTCCATGAGCCTGGGCAAACTTCAAAAAGGCCCGGGCGCGCAGGTTGTTCTGATGCATCCCCTTGCCGCAGGGGAAGTCCGGGCACTCCCAGCAGCCGTTTAGGCCCCGCTCCCGCACACAGGGGAAATTCTCACACTCCGGAAAGCAGGGCTTCTCCCCATTTTGGCAGCCAGGGCAATTCTGGTTCTCGCTGCACAGGCAGCAGGCCAGACCACAGTAGGCAATGCCCAGCTGGCGCATGGTTCGCCGGTAGTAATCTGGGTAGCCCCGGAAGGATGCCGGCCCAGAAAAGCCTAGCTCCCTTAGCGCAGCCCGGCGGTGGGGAGCCCCGTCAGGGGCTTTGGTCACCATAGCCTCCATGGGGAAGTCCCTGGGAAAACATTCCACCGCCAGGGTGTACAGTTCCCGCAGCACCTCTGGGATCTCATAGTCCGTGCGCAGGTCTACCCGCAGTACGCCGGTTTCCCCGCCAAAAATCTCCAGGGTGCCCACCGGCTCACCGGTTTCCTTGCAGATGATGGCGGGGCGGGCGTAGTCCTCGCTCTGCCAGATGCGGATATACGCCCGCAGGTCTTCCTCCGTCTCACAAAGGAAGCCCCGCATGCAGTTGTCCGCGTTCATGCGGGCCACAGCGGCTGGGTCGGAATAGCAGCGAAGCAGGGCGGGAGCGTCTTCTTCGGTAACTTGGCGCAAGAGAAAATGCGGGGTTTCGTACTGGTAATCGCGATGGGCGCGAGATGTGGACATAAAACACAGCTCCTTTTTTAAGTTAGAACACTTGTTCTATCGAGAAGAGTGTACCACATCCACAGAAGCATGTCAACAAAAATTGAGCCAAAAAGCCCGAGAAAAATTTTACGTCAATACCGCTTACTTGTTCTCCTGGTCGCCTACGTCCATGGGGTACTTGCGCATATAGCTCATCAGCTCGTCCACGGTGGTAAAGGCAAGGCCGGTTACGGTGTCCGCCGCGCCATAGTAGATGGTGATGCGGCCGGTATCCGGGTCGGTGAGGGTGGCACAGGGGAAGGTGACGTTGGGCACATCGCCGGTGAGCTCATACTCCACTTCGGGCCCGAACACATAGAAGTTCCCCCGCTCCTTCACAATCCAGGGGCGGTCAATGTCCAGCAGGGCGGTACCGAAGCGGTACACAAAGCCGTTGCAGCTGTTGAGCACGCCGTGATAGATCATCAGCCAGCCCTCATCGGTCTCAATGGGGGTGGGGCCGGGGCCCACTTTCTTGCTCTGCCAGCCGCCCGCGGTGCCAAAGACCCAGCGGTGTTTGCCCCAGTAGCACAGGTCGGGGCTTTCGCTGTAGAAGATATCGCCGAACGGGGTGTGGCCGGTGTCGCTGGGGCGGCTGACCATGGCAAAATTGCCGCCTATCTTCCGGGGGAAGAGCACGCCGTTGCGGTTGTAGGGAAGAAACGCGTTTTCCAGCTGGTGGAAGGTCTTAAAGTCCTCGGTCCAGGCAATGCCGATGGTGGGGCCGTGGTAGCCGTTGCACCAGGTGATATAGTACTTGCCGTCAATGAGGCAGACCCGGGGGTCGTAGCGGTACTCTTTGCGGATTACGTCCTTCTCGCCCTCGAAAACGATGGGATCATGGTTGATGTTCCAATGAATGCCATCCTCGGAGAAGCCGGCGAAGATGTCCATCTCCACGCCCCGGTTGTCGCAGCGGAACACACCGGCGTAAGCATCGCCGAAAGGTACCACGGCGGAGTTGAAGATGCTGTTGGAGGTGGGAATGGCGTCCCGGGGGATGATGGGATTCTCTGTGTAGCGCCATACAGGCTTGTCATAGCCAGCGGGCTTGTCCTGCCAGGGCATATTGGCCGGGGCGGGTCTTCCAATGATTTTAGCCATTTTGTTGCACTCCTTTAAAAATACCAAATTTTGGCGGCATCCCAGCTAGAAAGGGGCGGGATGTTACCAGTATTATAACGCAGAGCGGAGAAGAAGGAAAGCACAATTTTCCGAGTTTACCAAAAATTCACACAAAGGCCCTCGGTACTTGAATGGGCGGGTGCAAAAAGGCGGTCCACCGCTTAAGCGTCTCTATGGTAACGGGCAAGGGCATGCTTTCTACCCGTTGGCCCGCCTGCGCTTTAAGGCCGTCAGGCTGCTTTTGGCCAGTCCAACCGCCACGCCCACCAGCAGGGAGGCCAAAAACACCCCAATGGGGATCAGGTGGTAGATGCCGGGCTCATACTGCCAGGAAAAGTTGGCCCAGTACTGATCCCGGAAGAGGTCCAGGAAATAAATATGTACAATATAGATGGTGAGGGAGGTGTTCTGACCCAGCCAGCCCAAAAGGCCCACAAGCGTTCCACCTTGGGAGAGAGGATGGCACAGAGCCAGGTGCATAAGCAGGAAAGCCAGAAGGATGGAGCCGCAGTAGAGTTCCAGCACGCCCCAGTAGTATTGTTCCACCAACGCAAGGGCGCAGAGGCCGGGGATCCCAAGGGCGTAGGCAAGGTTGGGGAGAGGCTTTTGAGCAAAATTGCTGTGGCGGATGAGTTTCCCGAAGAGGAAGAAGGGCAGGCCAAAGAAGAAAAAGTTCCGGAAAAGGAGGAGAGTGTCAATCGGTCCCGCAAAGAAGCTGGTTGTCAGACCAGTGGTTTTGCCGCCAATCACGCAAATATCGTACAGAATCAGCCCCACGGCCAAGAGGGCTCCGGCGGCGGCAGCGGCGGCTTTCCGGTAATTGGGGCGGCAGCCCTCGGGAATTTTCTTTATAAAGCGGCCAAAGAGGCAGCCGCACAGTAAATCCAGGGTCAGGCAGTAGAGCAGGGCCCCGAGAAACCATAGGTGGGAGCTGAAGGGGGATTCGTTGAGCAGCAGGAATTTTTGCCAATTAAGAGGCGAGAGCAGCTCCTGCAAACGAAGCTGAACCATAAAGGCTCCACCTGGCACCCGGGATAGGACCAAAGCGAGGTAGGCCAGATTGGATAGAAGAGTTAAAGTGAAGATGCGCAGAACCTGCCAAAGCTTGCGCTTCCGGCTGAAACCAGCAGAAAAGTAGCCGGAAAATAGGAAAAACAGGGGTACCGCAAAGCGGCTGAGGGTTACAATCGTCTCTCCGGCCCAGACCCCGGAACCGCTGAAGTTGTGCAGGCAGATAACGGCAAAGGCTGCGGTCAGGCGGAGAATGTCAATGGTGTGGTTGCGGGCTTTCGTGCTTGTACTCATAGCTTGTCCCTCCAACATGTCCGCCGGTTCATGAAACGCGCAGCCCTGCCCAAAGGTTTTGCTTGCGCTGCTTAGGCAGCTTTGCAGAAAGGCCTCCGGGCACAAGAGTGAGCGCAAAGTTCATCCGGCGAAGGAATAGGTCTATTATATCTGAAATAGGCGAAAATGAAAAGAAGTTTTTTGAAATTTTGGTAGATTTTATTAGAGATAGGGGAGGGGGATACGCGCGGTTCAAAGCGGCGGGAGAAGGGCGGTTCCGCCGGAAAAATTCTCCCTAAATTTTTCCGCACACCCTCTTGACTTTTGCTTGGAAGAGCGGTATAATATAAATACTTTGCGGGCGTAGTTCAATGGTAGAACATCAGCTTCCCAAGCTGAATACGAGGGTTCGATTCCCTTCGCCCGCTCCATCCTAGGAAGACAAAAAACCGCGCAACCACGCGGTTTTTTGCTGCCTGGAAACCTGGATTTCAAAAGTGCGAAAATGTGGATGTAAGTCAGCAAAAAATAGATTCGAACCCTCACAATGACAGAATAGGGCGAGAAATACATAGTCGGCCGCTGGAAGTTATTTCTCACAAATAAGCGACCGGCTTTTTCATTTTCAAGAGAAAGACGTTGATTAAAATCAAGATAACTGCAAAGCATTGCCTGTTCCCTATCCGCGCTCTGCCCAATTGGGACAAGAGCTTCAAAAGCATCTTTAGTAGGTATTTCTTCGAGTTTGGTCTGGACTTATCAAAATCTTGTGGTATCCTTGTGGTCAAGAAAAACTCCAAGAAAGGATGATATCCATGAAGAAAACCCTAACAGTCCTCCTGGCCACAGCCCTCTTAGCGAGCGTTAATGGGTGCCAGACAGCACCTCCAGACTCAGAGCCTGCACAGCAGACCCTCATGGTAAAGGCTGAATCAGCCCCGGTGACTGACCAAACTGCTTTCAATATAGCTGCCACCCTTGAGCAGACCATCGCTGGAATAAATTTCAAACCGGCGGTATCCATACTCAGAAAATCCGCCAGCAAAAATGAAAACAATAGTCACCCCCCCTATCCACACACGAAACAAGAAAGCGCACACGCATCCACCTCCAGCGTAGAAGACACCGATACGCAGGGCACAGAACCAAAGACAATAGACCCAACGCCTGTGCCAAAGCAGCCAGACACCGAGCATGATGCCACCCTGACAGTTACCGTGAGAGCAACTCCCACGCCAGTAGCTACACCCACTCCTACGCCCACGCCAGAGCCACCAGCACCCACTCCCATACCTCCCGCGCCAACTCCGGAACCGGTCATAGAGGAGCCCACCTTCGACATCGGCTACTGGATAGGCTACGCACAAAGCTATGCCCAGGGCCTTGGCCTGCGGCTGGAGAGCAGCGCGGTAGATTGCTGGGACAACCCCATAGGGGCCGGGCCACACAGCACCTGTCTTGAGAGGGACATCGCCAGCAGACTGAACCGGTATGCCAACGACCAGGACATCACCGATGTTGTGGATAAGAGCAAATCGAAGATTTGCTCTGTATGAGTCCACTGATGGGAACTGCTACGACATCAATATCGGGTACGCTTGACAGAAAAATGAACGCCAGCCCTGAGTGCATCGCAAATCGCGGTGCACTTTTTCTTTGCCACTCATCGCCACCTGTCGGCCCCTGACAGCCCCTCTGCGACCCCGTGTCTGGGCTTGCAGGGCTGGGTCGGGAAAACACACGGCCCTGCACCGGCGAGGGCCGTGTCGGGGCAATGTCGGCCCGGTTTGGAAAGGCACTGATTTCGAGGGGATTTGACCGGCTTTGGGCAAGGCCGAAAAGCAAGCAGGAGAAAGGAGGTGGGGTTGCTATGCTCCCCACCTCCGGGTCACAACGCCCGGCAACGCCGGTCGTTTCAAGGGATTCCGGGCTTTCGGGATTGCAAAATAAAATAGGGTTGCTAATTCTGCAGTTCCCGGAAAACAGGGTTGCAAGACCCATAAATGGCTGTATAACGGCAAATATCCAGGGGTTGCTATATAAATTGTGAAAAAAACACCTCCCGCCAAGAGTGGAGTGCGCCCTCTCGGTGGAAGGTGGTACCTGTCACCATGATAGGTCTAGTGAACTACCCAATAGAAGAAGGTATACTGCAGAAAAGAAAAACCACATACAATCAACCTGATTAAGCATTCGCTATCAAGCTAAAATGCGGTCAACAGTTTCCTTGAGCGTATCACTAAACCCATTCAAATCTTCCAAGGAAATAACCTCATTGTTTATCAGCGCAATAATATTCCAAACCATATCAGTCCGGGTCAACTGTAGTTGGACGCCCGGGCTCCGTTTATCCGTTTTTATGCGCTTTTCCAAGTGCCAAAATTTATCAGACGGATTGCCTTCACCGTTTAATATCTCCATGTACTCTCGGTTGAGCTTATCCATGTAGGTTTCCTGCCAGCCAGGTAATTTTTCCTTGAAAAGTTTCCAGTCCTGTTTTGTGAATCTCCTATCCTCCACAACAATATCCCCCTATCATTTGTTCTCTGGCAAATTCTCATCGCCCCATGTTTTCATATAGGCTATCACATCCATAAAGCTCTTGCCCAAGTCTGTCAGCGTATACTCCACCCTGGGCGGCACCTCATGGAAATCATGTCGCACCAGAAACCCATCTGCCTCCAACTCCCGCAACTGCTTTGTCAGCGATGATTCCGTAATCTCCCCTAACTGCCTCCGCAACGCACCGAACCTTTGGATATCGTGAAAAGCGATATAGTAAAGGATTTCCAGTTTCCACTTGCCGCCCAATATTTTTTGCAACGTGGACATAGTCTTGCAACGCTCCACGGCTTGTTCAGTTTTTCTCATAGGACAACACCTCTTTGCTAACATTATAACGCATAGGGCCGCATGAATCAAGGTACTACAAAAAAGTACCGTACTTGAATTTATTCTGTATCAGGCTATAATGGGTGAAAACAAGGGAGGTTTTCACAATGAAATTTACCGGAACTATTTGGCGTCCGCCCTATGAGGCGTCCTCGATGCTGTTGGAAGTCACGGCGGGCTGCACACACCACAAGTGCAAATTTTGCACACTCTATAATGACCTGCCGTTCAAATTCAGAACGTCCCCGATGAAGGACATCGAGTGCGATTTGCAGGAAGTAGCTGGCACTTTGAAACAGTGGGAGGGGTTTGAGTTCGAGCGGGCCTTCCTCACCGGCGCGAATCCCTTTGTGTTGAAAACTGAGCGCCTGTTGGCTATCGCTGAACTTGTCCGAAAATATGTATCCACGGTGCAGACCATAGGCTGTTTTGCGCGGGTGACGGACATCACATTAAAGTTGGACAGCGACCTGACCGCGCTGGCCCAGGCAGGATTCGACGGTCTTACCATCGGTATCGAAACCGGCGATGATGAGGCCCTGCGCTTTATGAACAAAGGCCATGCCGCTGCTGATATTGTGGAGCAGTGCGCCCGGCTGGATAAAGCTGGTATTCACTACAATTTCTTCTATCTGGTGGGCATTTCCGGCGCGGGACGGGGCGAGATCAGCGCGAAAGCTACCGCCGCTGTGTGCAATCAGCTGCACCCACAACTCATCGGTGCCAATATGCTTACCATCTATCCAGACTCTGAACTCTATCAGGAGATCCAGCGGGGCAACTGGCAAGAGGAAAGTGAAGTAGAGAAGTACCGGGAAATCCGCACCTTGATTGAACGCCTTGATATTCCCACGCAGTTTGCTGCGCTTGGTGCGTCTAATGCGTTCCAACTTCACGGCACTCTGCCTCAAGATAAAGCCGCTTTGGTAGCGGCAATCGACCAAATTATTGATAGAGTAGGCGAAGAAAAGCTGCGGGATTACCGCAAAAATCTTCGACATCTGTAAGGAGGTATTCTCGTGCATTTCACAGGAAGAACATGGCGGCCGCCGTATGAATCACAGTCTGTCATTTTGCAGGCAACCTCCGGCTGTACCCACAACAAATGCACCTTTTGCAGCCTCTACAAAGACGAGAAGTTTCGGATGTCCCCGATGGATGAGTTTGAGGAGGATTTAGCGGAGGTCAAGAGCTATCAGCCCAACGCCCGGAGGGTATTTCTCACCGGCGCGAACCCCTTTGCCATGAGCTATGAGAACCTCAAATTACGCGCCCTGACCGTTCGCGAGTATCTCATTAAGTGTCAGTCCATTGCTATGTTTGCAAGTATCCGGGACATCAAGAACAAGGAAGTCTGGCAGCTAAAGAAACTGCAGGCCATGGGCATCAATGGGCTGAGTATTGGCACGGAGAGTGGGGATGACGCCACCCTCGCACTGGCAAATAAAGGCTATACGGCTGCTGATATTTTGGAGCAGTGCCGCAAGCTGGACGAGGCCGGGATCGAGTATTACTTTGTCTATATGACCGGGTTGGCTGGGAAAGGAAATGGGCGGCGCAACGCTGTCAATTCTGCAAAGGTGTTCAGTCAGCTTAACCCCTATTTTATCTCGGTAGATTCGTTGACGCTCTTTCCAGATACGCAGTTGTACCGAATGGCAAAGCAGGGCAAATTCAAACCCGCAGATGAGAAAGAGCGTATTGAGGAATTGCAAACGCTGATTGAAAATTTGCACATCCGCACCCATCTTTTTGCAAACTCGGTGTCCAATTATTTTCCATTCGTGGCACGTCTGCCATATGAGAGAGAAAAGGCGATTGGCGAGCTGCAAGATGTGCTCGACGGTACGGGTGAGGATGAAATCTTGGAATACCGGCAGAGCCTTCGGACTCTTTGAAAAAGCAGTAAGCATTTATCTCTTTGTTAACATCTGGCCGCTTGATTTATTGCCAGACTGCGGCTATAATCCTTGTAAAAATCGAGAAATTTCATACAGGCTCCACATTGCCGTGTTACAATATTCTCAAGGAGGTGCGCCAATGGCAACTATACTGATCGTCGAGGACGACATCGACACCAACGAGGCCATCTGCGAATACCTGCAAGAGGCCGGTCATACCACTATTCCTGCCTTTGATGGGGACGAGGCCATCACCTTATTTGCCGCGCATAAAATAGACCTCGTTGTATTAGACATCATGCTCCCCACCATCACCGGGCTGGTGGTGCTGAACTCCATCCGCAAAGCGAGCCAAGTCCCGGTGCTTATGCTGACAGCCATGGAGGACGAGTACACCCAGGTCACCAGCTTCGACGGACAGGCCGACGATTACATGACAAAGCCGTTCTCCATGGTGATTCTGGGGAAACGCATTGCCGCTCTGTTACGCCGGAGCAGTCCACAAGCGCCGATAGATGTGTGGACGCACGGCGACCTGACCGTCAATTTCTCCGGCTACTCCGCCCACGATTCTACCGGCGAACTGGAGGTCACTGCAAAAGAAATCGACCTGCTCGAGCTGTTGGTGGAGCATCAAGGGTTGGTGCTGTCGCGCTCACAAATTTTGGACAGCCTGTGGGGAGATAATGCTGAAGTTCTGGACAGGCTGGTGGATACTTATATTAAAAATTTGCGGAAGAAACTGCATCTGGATTGTATCAAAACGGTCAAGGGAATTGGATACAAGCTGGAGGTCGGCACATGAAAAAGCTGAAGATTTTCCCAAAAACATTTCTCTATACCCTGGGCCTAATGCTGGTAATCGTTCTGCTGTCCCATATGCTGATTTATTTCCTTATGCCGTGGGCATACAATTACCAGCAGGAAAAGATGTTGGAGGCCGACGCAAATGTGCTGGCTGATAAAATCATATCTGCTACGCCAGACGAGAGGGTAACTTATGTCACAGATTTCGCCGCAAAATGGAGCGCTAACACCACTATTACCTATGATGATTTTTCATATAATGTGGACTTGCTGAAAGCAGAACCCGGTGCTCCTCCAAATTCAAATGGTAAATCTGACTTTACCATTATAGCCGACACTGCGGAAGATGGGCTAAAAATTACTCTTGCTAACAACCCCTACGGTGGGGCAGACTTCTTTAGGGTTGAACAGGCTTTTGCAGGTGGAACCGGGAGCCTTACCGCCACCGTTTCTCGCCAGCACATAGAGGACGCTGTTGGCGTGGTTCTTATGATATTACCGTTTACTGCTGTCCTCTGTGTTGTGATTTCTGTCGCGTTCGCTCTGGCTTACTCAAAAATGTTCACCAGACCAATCAAGCAAATCAGCGCTACAACGGAGCAAATGCAGAGCCTAAAACCAGACGTGCGCTGTAAAACAGATACTCAGGACGAAATTGGTATGCTGGCTGAAAACGTCAACAATCTGTATCAGAGTTTGTTAGCCGCCTTCGCCCAACAGATCAAATTCCTCCGGGCCGCGTCCCATGAGCTGAAAACGCCGGTTACTGCCGTCAGCGCCATGCTGGAAAACATGATTCTTAATGTAGGCAAGTACAAGGACAGGGACACTTATCTCGCCAAATGCAAGGATCTGACCGACCGGCTGGCGCAGATGATAAAGGAGATTCTCGACGCTTCCAAGGCTGAATTTGCCGGGAAGCAGGAATGTACGGATTTTCTCATATCGGATATAATTGGCACGGTGATGAAACCGTACCAAATTATCGCCAAAGCCAAGGGGCTCACCATGAATGTGAATCTGGATGAAACTGGTACTGTGTGCTTGCCGCGAGGAATGATTGAAAAAGCAATCTCTAATATCCTGGCAAACGCCGTTTCCTATACAAAGCCTGATGGTACTATCACAGTTTCTTTCGCTGGGCAAAAACTTATGGTAGAAAATGAATGTACACCCATCCCGCCGGAACACCTCGCCCATATCTTTGAGCCGTTTTACCGCCCTGATTATGGCCGCAACCGTGCAACCGGCGGGAACGGTTTAGGACTATATCTCGTCGCAACAATATTGAAATCGCTAGACATTCCATTCACATTTTCCCCATCTGAAAACATGACCGGAATGTCATTTGAAATCAACTTCTGAGCCAATTCCATATTAGCTCCACATTTGCTCCATAATCGTTCCATATTGGCGTGATATGATACCTTCAACCCGAAAAGATTGGAGGTATCTTTTTTTGAATTTAGTCAGACGAGCCATTTTGTATGACACACGCAGGCCCGGTAAAAGCCTGACCCTGTTCCTGCTTTTTCTGCTGATAACCCTGTTTTGTACCATGAGTTTTGCTATGCTGGACGCAGTGCAGAGCGCCGCCAGTAGGTTGAGAGAAACGGTAGGCGCATCCTTCACTTTGCGTGGAAAACCGCTGGAAATTGACACGGACGGAAACGGCTATTCCATGGAGTTTGCGGCAATTTTTCCAAAGGATATCCAGAAAATTGCAGGCAATCCCGAAATCAAGTCTTACAATGCTCAGAGCACTACTTCGGCAACGGCGGATGGGTTTATTTATCCATCGGGTATGCCATCCGGCGCGGTTTCCGGGAACACGGAATCCGCGTGGAATCAGGGTTTTACCAGCGGTATTCTGACGTTGATAGAGGGACGGCATATCACACAAAAAGATAAAAATGTCGCCATTATTAGCCGGGAACTTGCAGAAGAAAACGGCTTGAGATTAGGGGATAGACTGTCATTTTCGGAGCCGTCAACAACCGTGAAAATCATCGGTATTTATGAGAGCGACCCCGGCATGGAATTTGATACTGACACGATTTTTACAGACTTGTGCACGGTGGGAAACAGCATGGAGCGAGTGGATTTTTTCGTAAATGACCCCGCAAAGCTGGAAACGGTCATGGGCGAAATCCAAGGAGATAACCACACTCTGCAAGCAAACACGGCAGAGTATGACGCCATTGCCACACAGCTTGCCACCATAGGGCGGCTTACCACGCTCCTGATAATTGCCGCCATCGTGGTCAGCGCTACGGTATTACTCCTGATACTGACTATGCGTGTCCGTGGACGCACCCATGAGATTGGCATTCTGATAGCCGTTGGAATCGGCAAAAGCCAGATTCTTGCACAATTTATCATGGAAACCATGTTGCTTTTTGCAGCGGCTATGCTGGTGTCCTGCCCGGTCAGTTACGCCGCAACAACACAGTTTCAAGTATACTTGCAGGAGATGATAGGAGCAACCGCCGTAACAATTCCAGTGAGAAATATCGTACTGCAATATGCAGTTGAAATGGTAGCCATAGTGGTGGCAATACTGATAGCTGGCTATCCTATTATGCGGTTGCAGCCCAAAGAAATCTTATCGAAAATGAGTTAGGAGGTCATGCCATGAACATCACAAAACGAGCATTTCTGTACATGTTCCGAAAGCGCGGAAAATCACTAATTTTACTTCTCACACTGCTGATTATCTCCACCTTTGTCCTGACAGGGCTTTCCATCCTGACAGCGGCAGAGCAATCTGCCTTGAGCCTGCGGCAGTCTGTTGGCGGGAGTATCAAGCTGGAGTTGGATGAAAACAGCCCGAACTGGACATATCAGCAGGGCGTTGGCGGTATGCTGGTAGACTACACAGGTGCGCCGATCACTGACGCAGATATTGAAAAGGTTATGAGCGTCAAAGGCATCCGTGACTATAACGGTATAGGTGATGGCAGCGTCTTTGCAATGGATTTTTCGTTTATTCCAGGCATTAGCTTCGGACAAACGAGAGATTACAGCCGCCTCCCCTCCGTTTCTAATTCCGAGTATTTCAACTACTTCCGGCGAGGGGCTTTCCAACTGGTCGAGGGCCGTCACATCACCCCGGAGGACGATCACGCCGTCCTGATCAGCACCGCACTTGCTAAAAGAAACGGCTTGAAGCTGGGTGATACCATCACGGTGCAATGCAGCTATGACGCAGGCGGCTATCCTGACGTGTCACTGAAAATTGTCGGTATATATGAAGTTACTATGGACGATGGACAATTTAACACCACGTCAACAGACAAACGGAATCGCCTGATTATCGACCACAAGGCTATGCAGGAAATCATGCAGCGCGACAGTATACAGTACGACAACGGCGTGGAGTTTTTTGTGGACGACCCTAAGAACATCGACACGATAGCCGCTGAAATACGCAAGTTAGACCTGGACTGGAGCTGCTTTAAGCTGACTGTGGACAATACGGCATATGAAGCGGTCGCGTCCCCTTTAACGGCTATGCAGAGCATGGTGACAGGACTGATTATCGGGATTGTGATTGTCAGCATTGGCATATTAGCGCTGATACTCAATATGTGGATTAAGCAACGCACCCACGAAACTGGCATACTGCTTTCCATCGGCGTGAGCAAGGTCAAAATCGTGGCGCAGTATATCCTTGAAACGCTGATGATTGCCATAATCGCCTTCGGATTATCCAACTTTACCAGTGGAACAATTGCGCAGGGCACAAGCAATCTGCTGTTCGCACAGGCAATACAGAACCAGCCGGAAGTAGAAATTGATCTGCCCGATGATGGGACGGAATATCTGGACATTACGGGCCAGTATATCCCTTATGACACATCTAACATGATAACGCCTGACAATGTGGAAGTCCATGTCACGCCAGCCAGGCTGCTATGGGTCACCCTGCTGGGAATCGTCATATGCACAGCCGCTGTCACGCTGGCATCTCTGCCAGTGATGAAAATGCAGCCGAAAAATATCCTATCAGAGATGAGCTAAAGGAGGAAAATCGAATGAGCATTTTAGAAGTAAAAGACCTCAAGTATTCCTATGAAAACAACAAGCCTGTGCTACGAGGAATTAACGCGAAGATGGAGCAAGGCAAGATGTACGCTATCCTTGGCCCCTCCGGGTGCGGCAAGACAACCTTACTGTCTTTGTTGGGCGGGCTGGACAGCCCCTCTGATGGGCAGATTTTGTACCAGGGAGAGGACATTGCAAGCACAGGCCTTGCCGACCACCGGCGCAGTCATGTGGCATTTATCTTCCAGAGTTACAACCTGATCGATTACCTTACGCCGATGGAAAATGTAGCACTGACTTCCAAACAGCCGCCATTGCCCATCCTGGAGCAGTTAGGTTTGACCGGAGAAGAAAGCAAGCGTAATGTGCTGAAACTGTCCGGGGGCCAGCAGCAGCGGGTAGCCATTGCCCGCGCCCTGGCCAGCAACGCACAGGTTATTCTTGCCGATGAGCCGACTGGAAATCTGGACGAGGACACCGCCGCTGAAATTACTGCTATTCTAAAAGAAAGCGCGCATAAATCCGGCAAATGCGTTGTGATTGTGACGCACTCCAGAGAATTGGCAGGGCAGGCGGATGTGGTTATGCGGCTGAAGAAAGGTATTTTAGATATTCTAGAAATAGCCTGATGAGGCGCTCTTCTAGATTGCGGCCCGAGCCAGTTACCAGATACAGAGCCAGCGCCGCAGGAGGTGTAAATATG